>NZ_JACVUW010000003.1:0-673721 GCF_016625265.1 Bacillus sp. S71
TCTTCTTTAGGCTTTACTATTTCTTGTGCTTTTACTTCTTCTTTAACTTTTACTTCTTCTTTAACTTTTGCCTCTTCTTTAGGCTTTACTATTTCTTGTGCTTTCGGTTCTTCTTTAACTTTTACTTCTTCTTTAGGCTTTACTATTTCTTGTGCTTTCGTTGTTTCTTTCGCTTTTGCTACTTTCTGCGTCTTTACTTCTTTCTTTTCTTTAACTGATTTTTGTACTTTCGCTACTTGCTTCGTTTTCTCTTCAGTTTTCTTTTCAGTTGGTGCTGTACTTGATAGGAAAGAAACGTTTGCATAAGCAATTTTTCCTTTATACTCAAATTCCAACCATCCGTCTTTTACTTGATGCGTTGATTCAATTACATCATCTTTTTTTAGTCTGCCAAGAATTTCTGAATCTGTGTTTGCTTCGGTACGTACATTTAACAAATTCGCCGTTACATGATACACATCTTTTGTAAACTCCGAACTTACAAACACTTCTTTACCGTTCAATTCAATTTTTGACCAGCCATCTTCGGTATTGATGACTTTTAACTCTTGCCCATTCTTTACTTTTTCGACCACTTTTGATTCTGTAGTCGGTTTTTCACGTACGTTAAGTACATCTGCTGTTACGATTGTTTCTGCGGTAGCAGTTGTGGTAAACGCTCCCAATCCAAAAACAGTTGCTGTTGCTGCGCCAATTACTTTTTTCATATTAGCCTCCATTATATTTTTTTGAATTTTATCAAATGTCTCTGTAAAATTGTATAATTTTACATAATATCAAAACATTTGCAACAGTATATTAATACGGCTTAATATACTGTTATTAAAACTCCTCACTTCAATACTAACAAATTCTTATTTCTAATTCTATATATTATAAATCTCCTTATCTTTTATAAAAGCTTCATGCCCTTCTTCACACTAAATAGTTGTTGCAATTCCCGCCAAAAATAAACTTACGATTGCTAAAATTTGAGTAGCGACTATAGCCCCTCTTAAATGAAACTTATAATCTTTATATCCTTTCATACCTGCCGTACTAGGAATCACAACAAACCTTGGAGTAATCCAGCAAAAAATTAGCCAATCAATTATAAGTAAATCTACTAAATTGAAAATCATTAAAATACCAAAAGTGTGTAAATAAGCATCAATATACAATAATTTTTCATGCTTATGTAATATATATGTAGAAACGAAAGGACAACCGAAAAGAATAGCATTGTATACAATATTAAAGTAAATGGTTTGCTTTTTTTCATGAATCGATTTTGGAAAAACTACTTTTTGAATATCTTTCGGATAATCAGTTAATGAAAGTCGAGGATTATAATATAAGGACCCTAAAATCATTACGGATAGTACAATAGACATGATGATACCAACGTACATCATTTGCTCAAATTGATTCATATGCTTCATTCACCCTTTTCTGTAATTACTATGTTAATCATTCACTTAATTACACATTGTATGTACGTACATAATCAAAAATTAACATCTAGCTTTAATAGTGAAGCAAACAGATGTAAACGTACTAAAAGCAATGATCGATCCAAATAATATCCCTTCTCGCAAAATTTTACTAAGCGTAGGTTTTACATCGGAGAAAGTTTGTGAGATTGATGGATTACCTGGGGAAATTTTGAGCACATACATATAATTACAAAAAGGCAGTGCTACTTATGTAGCACTGCCTTTTTCTTTATTGGAATAATCCTTTTCCTTTATTCATTTACTTATAAAGTATTGTCAGTTCTTCTTTATGTTCTGTATTTCCACATTATAAATATTTCACGTCAAGGAGAGATGACTGAAATGAATAATCAAAAAATTGAACTTACTGGTCGTATCGTTACACCTAATGATCCTGATTATAATTCAGCGCGTGAAGAATTCAATACATTCTTCAACAAATTTCCGTTAATCATTATTTTTGCTCAAAATACGCAGGATGTAGTAAACGCTGTTCGCTGGTCAAGGCTACATAACGTTCCTATACGCATGCGCTCTGGACGTCATAATTATGAGGCATTATCCGTCAGTAATGCTGGTCTTGTAATTGATGTAAGTGAAATGAAGCAATTAGAAATAGATCACAATAATGGAACTGTAACTATCGGGACTGGATGGAGAAATATTTCTTTAATTGAAACACTTGCTGCTGAAGGATTAGTTGTGCCGAGTGGTGTTTGTCCTACTCCCGGGATTGCAGGTGTTACTTTAGGTGGCGGACATAGTATTCTCTCTCGTCCGTTTGGATTAACTCTCGATCATTTACTTGAATTAGAAATGGTAGACGCGAATGGTTGTATAATACGCGCTAACGCCAAGTGTAACTCCGATCTCTATTGGGCTTCGCGCGGTGCTGGTGGTGGTAACTTTGGAATATGTACTTCGTTTAAGTTTCGAACACATAAAATTAATACGGTAGGATTTGCAGAAATAAGCTGGGGGATATCAGATTTAAAACCTGTATTAACCTCTTGGCAAGAATATACGCTACCTTGCGCTAATAAACGACTTACAACTACTCTTTTTATGTCTGCAGGATTAGAACCATCATTATTAATGCAAGGTGTATTTCTCGGTTCTGTTCAAGAATTGCAGATGCTACTACAGCCATTACTAAAAGCCGGTTCACCAATGCAAGTAACTATCGAAGAAATACCATGGGCAGAAGCAGCAACGAAAATAGCTGAGAAGCAACCTGCAACACCTTTACCATTTAAAAGTGTTGGTCCATATGTATATGAACTATTACCAGAAGAAGGACTATCCATTATCGATCACTTTATTAATAATGCACCTCCCTTTTCCACCACCTCCGTATTTTTCCACGGATTAGGCGGTGCTGTTGCTGAGGTGCCAAATGAGGCGACTGCTTACTTTTACCGAAAAGCACTATCAAACATGTCAATATTCGCTACTTGGGAGCAACCAGAAGGTGCTGGCGGAAGTATTCGATGGGTTGAAGACTTCCGTTTGGCAATGCTTCCATTTACAAAAGGTGTCTATGTTAATACTCCTGACCTATCCATTAAAAATTGGCCAGATGCATACTTCAGTTGCAACTTTGACCGATTAATGGAAGTAAAAGCAAAATATGATCCGAAAAATGTCTTTAACTTTCCGCAAAGTATTCCGCTTTTTTAACTGTTTAAATATTTTTCAAACTGCTAAGTAAACATGCATGTTATATTGTTTATTTAGCAGTTTAGTATAAAGGCTCTTTCATTTCTCTTTTTACTTATAATGACTCTTCCTATACTAAAAGCAAAAGCAATAAAAAATATAGTACTACCCATTAGAAATACTAAATTATAACTACGAATAATTCCTTGCTTATATTTTTCCTTTAGTTGCTTGTAAATCTTGTTCTCCTCATCAGTTTTTAATACTATCTGTTGTTTTTTATTTATTGCTTGCAATACTTGTTCCCTTTCTAAATTTGACAAATCACTTTTTTTAATCACCTTCACTACTTCCCTATTTATCTTCTCTTTTTCAACTAACAACTGATGATTCAGAAACATCACCAGTATTGCTATCCCAACAATACTTCCAACTGTTCTAGAAATATTACATATACTTGCAGCAACACCTGACTTTTCAATCGGTACACTTAAAACTGCTGTTGTTGTATACGGTGCTAATGTGCACCCAGTTCCAATCCCAACGATTATTAATCGCCAAATATAATCCCATGTAGTAAAATTTGAATCTATTTGACTAAATAAATATGATGCTACGATAAATGTTAATAGCCCTATACTACCTACTAATGAGCTTCCCCGATTTGCTGCAATTGGTGTTACGATTACTGTAACAAGCATTGAAACAATCGCTAGTGTGCTAATTATTAAACCTGACTGTAATTCAGACATACCTTCTACTTGAACGAAATAAAAAGCAAGTATAAACAAAAAGTTCATTAATCCCATTCCAACAAAGAATAAAGAAAAATTCGAGATTAAAAACTCTTTATTTGTGAATAACTTTAATGGCAACATTGGATTTTCACTTTTCTTTTCAATGATAAAAAATAATATAAAACCTATGAGTGAGAGCATAAAAAGAAGTATTAAGCTTATCGTGCTTAAATGGTTTGTATTTACTTGTATGAGTGCATATACAAGTAAGCATAGTGCAGATGCAGAAGTAATCATACCTGCCCAATCTATTTTAGAGCTTGCAGCATGATCATAGGATTCCTTAATACAAAGAATCACGAAGATGAAAGATAATATACCAACTGGAACATTAATAAAAAACACCCAGCTCCAATTCAATTTGTCAGTTAAAATGCCTCCAAGTGAAGGGCCAATTGCCGCTGCTAATCCCCCAAAAGCTCCCATGATGCCTCCTATCATACCTTGTTTCTCTCTCGGTACTAAATTAAGACCTAGCGGCATAGCAACTGGTACGATAACTGCTGCGGAAATTCCTTGTATTATCCTAAAAGCTACTAATGTATGAAAAGAAGTGGCTATACCACACATAAACGAACTAATAGAAAATCCCAATAAACCAATAATATATAGCTTCTTGCGACCAAACTGATCCGCCAGACGTGCTGCAATTAATAAACACGATACAAAGGCAACATTATAACTATTAGCAACCCAAGAAATTGTATCAATTGAAGTATGAAATGTCTTTGTCATTTCTGGTAATGTGATATTCACAATATTTGAATCTAAAATCGCCATAAAAAAGCCTGCAATTAAAGCTATTAATGCAAATTTATTCCTCATTTCTGCCACCCTTATTCGTTTTATTGATTTAAAATGCCACTCACAAATAAATTTACACATGTCTCTATATACTCTTCTAATTGAATTTCTTCTTCCGATATACTTACATTCATAATGTATAAAAACAATTGTCCATAAAACATATTCGCTATCAAACGGTAATTACAGGTAGAAATGTGTCCCTTCTCACCAAGTTGCTTTAAATATTTTTCTAAGTGGTTCACTAGATGTGAATTCAACTCATGTAGTAATGCTTTCATTTCACTATTTTGTCTTGATTCTATTAGCGCAGCCCAAATATAATTTAGCTTTGGCAAATTGATTTGAATGTATGTTTCCGCCACTTTCGTCAAATCCTTATGTAAATCACCAGTAAACTGCTCTTCTATTTCATCTAACAAAGCCACTGGTGTCGTACGTAATATAATGCTCTCCCTAAAAAGATTTTCCTTATTTTTAAAATTACGAAATATCGTTAACTCGTTTACCCCTGCTTTTTCTGCTACTTCACGAATTGTTGTCGCTGTATATCCTTTTTCACCAAACAATAACGTAGCAGCTTCCATAACTTTTTCTCGTGCTGTTAATTTCCCCATCTTTATTCCTCCAATCAATATGTAAGTAAGTACTTACTTACATATTATCATAAAAGAAAAATGAAAGTAACTAGTTACTTTCATTTTTCTGAAATCTCATTCTCTATTCCACCACCGAAAGTAAAACTTTCTCAAGCTCATTTTTAGACAACATACTATCATTTATATACACTTGATATGCATTTCTTCCTTCCCTTGCTGGCACAACTATTTTCATAGCCCGTACATGCGATTCTTTATACTCACCGAATGTAACGTTATAGCCATTTAATTTATATTTCTTTATATCTCCAGTAAAATTAGGTCCTCTTTCAGATGGTTTATCAAATGGTCTATCAATAAAGTAATCTTTATATTCTCCTTCAACAATTTCTAATTGATGAATTGTAAAACCTAATTCTGCATCTGAAGTATGTGGCTGTTTTTTTACATTTTGATTTTCATATCTCATCGTAATAAGCGGCATAGGTTTTCCAAGTGTTGCTTCGGCTTTTACCTCTTCCAATACTAATTGATGTCCAACTGGAATATACGTTGGATACTTAACCGGAAAACCAGTTATTTGTTCAGCTTGTTCAAATGTATAGGTAAAATGTTGATCTATTCTTTCTTCATATGTATGTAATTGTTCCATTACTTCTCTATCTCTCGTTTCTTCATCAGCATTTAGACGATCGGTTGCTGTATATTGTCTTTTTCCATTCTCTACGACACTTACTTTTTTATAAAAATAGTACGATTCCTGTAATAAAGTTACATACTTATCAAAGTCCTTTTCTGTAAATATACTTTTAGCAATTTCTATACGTTCCATTACGCCATTATAACCATCCTCAGTCATTCCCATATCTTGTCTTGCTTTTTCTGGTGTCCCTACAATTTTATCCATTAATGTTGTACCTGCAAAAGTACCGGTCGGTATTAAAATTGCCGCAGCTACAAACCCAAGTAATAACTTTTTCTTCATAGAAACCTTCCTTTTCATTTTCGACTGTTGGTATTTATAAAAAGAGGTTTGCACTTTATTATCTAAATTTGGAGACGGCTCTATATTCTCTGCTTTTCTTTTTAGTTCATTTGTTACATATCTTTCAAAATCCATTTACTTCTTCCTCCCTTTCGTTTGGCATTTGCTCCATTTCCATTCTTAATCGTTTTAGTGCTGTGTGTAGTCGAGATTTCACTGTACCAATAGGGGTTTGAAGAAGTGCAGCAATTTCATCCAATCTATATTCATGGAAGTAACGCATAATAACTACTTCACGATGTTTATAAGATAAATTTTGTACAACTTCTACTAATTCACTTCGTGTTTCTTTATGTAAAATAGCTTCATCCATTATGTAAGACCGATCTTGTTCATACATTTTCTTCTTTTCAAAGATTCGAAATCGTCGCCACGATTTACGACGCCAATCCTGTACTTCCTTGACAACTAGTCCATGTAACCAAAAACGAAATGAACGATTCATATCATAGTTTGTTATGGACTTCCACATGTTGATGTACACTTCATTAACTATATCGTCTACATCTTGGTTTTGACTTCCTACTAAAAATACTACTGTTCTATAAATATCTTTACATGTATATTCATAAATAATCTGAAAGGCTTCTTGGTCCCCAGACTCCATTTTATATAGCCATTCTTTTAATTGTACTTCATCCAAAGTTTCGTTCCCCTCTCGTAATCTTTCACACTATATTCGCTCGTTTTTCACAAAAGGTTCATTTTACATGAAAATTTATTTATTACAATAAAAATATAAGGTATATTTTTAAGAAAAGGAGGATTTCAAGAATGAATCAAGAGGATAAAATTTACGCTGAAAAAGTGTTGAAAAATCTATTCATCGGATCACAAGTTGATGGATTACAATTTGGTATTTCTCCAGCCGCTATAAAGATTCATTTCACAAACTTTCACGACTCAGTTGATTATGACGGACAATTATATATCAATATCGAATCCAAATGGTGTTTATTTAATAAACCTCAAAAAAGATACCCATTAAATGAAGATGAATTTGAAGTTTATTCTGAGGAAGAAGAATATGAAAGAATATTTAAGATAAGAAGACAAAAAGTTACCGATATACGACTCGGCTTAGAAAGCCCTCATTTAATTATTACATTAGAGAGTGGACAAATTATTTTTGTAAATGGTTTTCATGATTATTATGAATGTTGGCAATCTGGTGTTCTATGTGAGCAATGGCTTGTAGTCGCTGCACCTGGGAATGAAATCGCCACTTGGGCTCCCGATGAGTTTATCGATAAATAAACTGTCTTCACGAAGAAGAACCGAAGATATTTTATGAACTACATAACCATTTCTATTACACTTAAACGAATGACCATTTTACTTTAATAGAACTCACTTTATTAAAATTGAAAGGATGATAATGATGGCATGTGTCCATGATTTTGGAATAATTGACGATTTTACTTCTCAAAAAAATTACGAAGATTATACACCAGAGAAATATCATTGTATTTCTGTTGATGATGATATTATCAGTAGCTTAAATCGAAATTTATCAATTATGAAAACCTACTTTCATACAGTCAAAAATCAGGAATACGGTTTAGCTTATTACGGTATTACAATTATCCCGCCTGAATCATTAGCAATATTCTATGAAACAGTTACATCTTCAAAGTTCTTCAAAAATTCTGATGAGCTGAATGAGTTAGCTTCAAAAATTGAACAAGCTACAGCAGAACAAAAGTACATGATCCATTATGGGGTTTAAATGTAATACAAAAAACGCTTAGGATTTCTCCCAAGCATTTTTTGTATGGTACTAATAAATTTATTCCTTAGTCATTTAGTCAATGCTTGAACCTTTTACAAGTGAGAGCACCCATATTAATCTAAATAAGCGTCTCATTTCCAATCTTCCAGCTAAACCATCTCCCATGCCCTTCTGTTTCTCCAACCGTTTCACGATATTCGTTTCCGTTAATATAATAATCAATATGAAGGTCACGATCCCACATGTTGTTATAAAGGTGGAATACATCACGTTTTGCGCCAATTTCTTGTATTTGTTTTTCTAACTTATGTTTTACTTGTTCTGGTATTTGATTTGCGACGTGTGTATGGAAAATACAAATAACAGCTTCTTCACTTATTTGTTCAATAATAGATGATAATAGCTCTACACCGTCTCCTTCTATGAATTGGACAGATTCATTTTTCACTAAAGATGCAGCTTGATCAAACATCTCAAGCCTTTCTTTATGTTCTGGCCAAATTAAAGCACGTAACCATAAATAATCTTCCTCATTATGTAAATCATTCACATGTAAGTCCAGTCCGATTCTTTCTACGACAGATGGGCTTTCTTTTAGAAAATGCGGTACATTCTCCCCTCTTATTTCAGAAGTTACATGCACATTTGAATTTATATTTCCGTACATTTCATCCGTCCCGTACGAATAACTATATTGGTCCCAGAACAGTTGCAACCCAGAACTTGTCCCAATTTCAATTAACGCTAACGGCTTCTTCACTTTGTTAAATATGTAGCAGAAACTTGGGTATAAGTATGCGCACCTTCTTACTTCATTTGTTTGAACGAGTTTCGTTTGTAACAAAGTAATGATTTCTTCTCGGTACTCTTTACAGAAATCTTTAAAATGATTAAAAGCTTTATCTAAATTTGTATCAGCATTTTCAACTAAACTACTATAATACGTTTTTAAATGATGTTCTTTCCCTGCTAGCAATAAATAATGTACTGCACCTAATAGTAAGTTTGGGACTGGTTGACCTACCTGAGCATAGGACGATAGTGTAAGTACTTCCTCATCTTCAGCAATTTTCATTGATAAATATTCATATAAATCACTTGACCCTTTACATTCCTTTATTGAAAAGTTTCGAAATAAGTTTGAAATTTGTTCTTTTGTACACATTAGAGTCCCTCCTTTTTATTTTTCAGAATAATCTTACCATTATAGAAAGAATAATCCTATAAAAAGGTACTCGATTTAGTCACTTAAGGATACGTAAGCTTTTTCGAGATAATTTCAAACTGTAATTTTTTTCTATTTATCACCTTAAAAGAGCTTGTTAAATAAGATTTTTAGCGAATAAAACGTTAAATAGTTTAAAATTATCAGATAACACTAGATATTTTAGTCTATTAATTATTATAATAGAGTATGAGATGGTTATATAATTGAGACAAAAAAGGTATACACCTAGGTGGGGCCTAGGCGGTGTTTCTCTTTTACGGCTTAGACATAGAAAACACCTACACTTTTTTGCCAATATAGGGGATGGAGAGATTATCATGAGCAACATGCAGCAAAAAACAGACGTTATCTTAATTGGTGCAGGAATTATGAGTGCAACGTTAGGCTCATTACTAAAAGAATTAGCACCAGAATGGGAAATTAAAGTTTTTGAAAAACTCGCAAGTGCCGGGGAAGAAAGCTCTAACGAATGGAATAATGCAGGTACAGGGCATTCTGCGCTATGCGAACTGAACTATACTTCCGAAAAATCTGACGGATCTATAGATATTAGTAAGGCTGTAAAAGTGAATGAGCAATTCCAGCTTTCAAGACAATTTTGGGCATATCTTGTAAAGAGCAAATTAATTCGTAATCCACAAGATTTTATTATGCCACTACCTCATATGAGTTTAGTACAAGGGGAAAAAAATGTTGAATTTCTAAAAAACCGTTTTGAAGCGCTTTCAAAAAATCCACTGTTTCAAGGAATGGAATTTTCTGATGCTCCTGAAACATTAAAAAAATGGCTTCCACTCATTATGGAAGGCCGCACATCTAATGAACCGATGGCGGCAACGAAGATTGACTCTGGAACAGATGTTAACTTCGGTGCATTAACACGTATGTTGTTTGATTACTTAAAAACAAAAAATGTCGAGCTAAACTACAAGCATAGTGTCGAAAATATTAAGCGCACGAAAAATGGTTTGTGGGAAGTAAAAGTACACGATATGAATAGTGGTAAAATTGAGCATCATACTGCTAAATTCGTCTTTATTGGCGGTGGTGGCGGTAGTCTACCTCTACTTCAAAAGACGGGTATCCCTGAATCAAAGCATATCGGAGGATTCCCGGTAAGTGGACTATTTATGGTATGTAAAAACCAAAAAGTTGTAGAGCAACATCATGCGAAAGTATACGGTAAAGCTAAAGTTGGCGCTCCGCCAATGTCTGTACCTCATCTAGATACGAGATATATAGACAATAAAAAAGCTTTACTGTTTGGACCATTCGCAGGCTTCTCACCTAAATTCTTAAAAACTGGCTCAAACCTTGACTTAATCGGTTCTGTAAAACCGAATAACGTCTTAACGATGTTAGCTGCTGGTGTAAAAGAAATGGGACTTACAAAATACTTAATTCAGCAAGTTATGTTATCGCACGAAAAACGTATGGAAGAATTACGCGAATTCATTCCGAACGCGAAAAGTGAAGATTGGGATATTGTAGTTGCTGGACAACGTGTACAAGTAATTAAAGATACTGATGCTGGCGGTAAAGGAACACTTCAATTTGGTACAGAAGTAGTAAGTGCAGCTGACGGCTCAATCGCCGCATTACTAGGTGCATCACCAGGTGCTTCTACTGCTGTTCACGTCATGCTTGAAGTATTAGAAAAATGTTTCCCAAGCCGCATGGTAGAATGGGAAGAAAAAATAAAAGAAATGATTCCTTCATATGGCATTTCACTAACTGAAAATCCAAGATTGTTCCAAGATCTTCACACTTCGACTGGTCGTACACTTGGATTAAACGAAAAAGAAACTGTTCATAATTAATGAAGAAATAAAAAAAACGTCCGATATATTCGGACGTTTTTTTTGTCTACTAAAAATTATACTTATCAATATTATCTTTCGTAAATACAACTCGTTCTGGCAATACGATAATTCCGTTTCCTTCTGCCTCATAATCATATCCTTGAATGGAGTTTGGCTCTACTTTCACTTTTCCGATTCCTTTTACTTCAAAGCTATCCCCTACTTTTAACTTCTTTCCTTTTACAACAATCTCATTTGCTACATAAGTTGCCAACGCACCTTGCTGTTTGACATCCCATAATCCGAATTGTTGTACTGTTCCTCGTTTTACATAATCACGCATAACGTTCGGTGTAGAAAATCCAGTTACCACTACTTTTTTATCCATTTTTAAGTTTTCAGCTGCTTGCGCCATGGCTGGGAGTGCTGTTGCATCTGGACAAATAACTGCGTTAATATCTGGATACGTTTTTAATATGTTCTCCCCTACGGATAAAGATTTTTGTGCATTATTTTCACCGTACTGCGTCGTTACAATTTCCCAGTTCGGATATTTCTTTTTAATAATTTCTTTCGCTTTCGTTACCCATTGGTTTTGATCCGTTACTGTTGGACTAGAATAAAAGAACGCTACTTTCCCTTTATCTCCAATTTGCTTGGAAGTCATTTCAATTAATAAGTTAGCAAGTTGGTCTGGTGTCCCTTGACTTATATAAAAAGAACGGTCTTTGGGATTCACATCAGAATCCCACGTTAAGACAGTCATTCCTTTTTTCTTAGCACGTTGCAATGATTGCGATAAACCATCAACTGATGTAGAGGAAACCATAAGTGCATCATAATTTTGGTTAATAAAATTATTTATATACTTTACTTGCCCTGATACACTCGCTTCAGACGGCCCATCATATTTCACTTGTACGCCTAGCTTATCTCCCATCTCCTTTGCTCCTTCACCGCCCGATGTAAAGAAGCCAACTCCAGTTAATTTCGGGATAAATGCAAATTTCACATCATCCGCTTTTTTCTTATCTGCCGTTTGACTGGAACAAGCGATTAAACCTATTAAACAAATACATACAATCAATACAATCCCCAGTTTTCTCTTCATGACATTTCCCCCTTATGCCAACTCTGTCTTTTCCCCGCTAAAAATTGATGTAATTTGAAATGTCTCATAATAACTGAAAGAATAAGGATAATACCTATTACGACATTTGATTGTTCATTTGTTAAGCCTGTCATTTGTAGGCCATATTGCATAAGGCCTATAAAAATACTTGCAAGTACAGTACCGAAAATACTTCCTTTTCCACCTGTAATAAGTGTCCCGCCTAATACGACTGCTGTAATGATTGGTAATATTGTTTCACTTCCTATATCAGCACGTGCAGAACCGAAATATGCAGTTAAGAAAACTCCCCCTAATCCACCTCCTAACCCAGAAAGTATGTAAGCAATGATTACTACTTTCTTCGTCTTAATCCCGGTGTATTTTGCTGTATTTTCATTCGCACCTGTTAATTTTACGTAGCGTCCATATATCGTTCGGTGAAACAAAATTGTGTATACAATTGTTAATGAAATAAGTAACCATAATAAATTGGGTATTCCTATAAAACTACCATTTGCTAGTTGTACATAAGTATCAGGTAAACCGCTTATCCCTTCATATCCAGAAGCACCTGCTCCTCCTGAAATGACGAGTGCAATTCCTCCGTATAAAAACATCGTTCCGAGTGTAACGACGAGTGGTTCTACATCTGTCATTTTTATAATGAGTCCGTTTAAAGCACCTGCTAAACAACTAATTATTAGGGCGATTATGACAGCAAACAAAATAGGTATTCCGTTCATCCAAAGTACACCAATCAAGATCGAAGTGAGCCCCATTATTGATCCGACCGATACATCAATTCCTCCTGTTACAATAACGAAAGTCATTGGTATCGCCGCAATTGCGATAAATAGGAAATCATTTGTACTAAAAAGGAGATTACTAATATTTAAGAAATCACTATTTATAAAACTAAAAAGGATGAATTCTATAAGAAGTAATACAATTAGAACCCCTTCCCATCTATATAAATACTTCATAGATTCATCCTCCTTTTTGCCTTCCACTTTTTCATAACACTATCTAATATGATGATGAGTAATAATAAAAAGCCTGAAATGGCATTATTCCAAAATGCTGGTATTTTTAAAAAGACGAGTGAGCTGCTTATCACTTCTAGAAACAATGCTCCTAATGCGGCTCCAAATATAGAACCTGTTCCTCCTTTTAAATGAATTCCTCCTAGTACAGCGGCTGCGATTACTTGTAATTCTAATACTGTACCTGTTTGATTTGGGACGAACCCGATATTCATAACAAATATGCAACCAGCGAGCGCAGCGCTTATGCCTGAAATCATAAACGCATATATCTTCACTTTATTAACAGGTATACCAATAAGCCTCGCGCCATCTTCATTATCACCTACCGCATAAAAGTATCTTCCCAATGGCACTTTTCTTAAAAAGAAGTATAGTAGTAGTAAAATAATAAAAACGAACCATACAGTTATAGGTAAACCAAGAATGATGATAGATGACAGCTGCTTAAAATCGTTTGGAATATCTTCAATCCACTTCCCGCCTGTGAAGATTAACATTGCACCTCTAACAATTCCTAGCATCCCTAATGTCATAATAATGGCTGGTACCCGAAACTTTGCAACGCCAATCCCGTTTATGAAACCGATAATAGCACCAAGCATTATCGCAGCAAGAATTGACATGAATGCATTATACCCGTTCGTTAACAACATCCCGCAAACTGCCGCGCTTAATCCCATAATTGAGCCAACTGATACGTCTATATTTTTCGTAAATAAAACGAACGATTGGCCAATTGCTAGAACGACTAAAATAACGCTTGATTTCATCATTAATGATAATGAGTTAAACTGAACAAAATTAGGATTTATCATCCCGACAATAGCTATATAAATTAGTAGTAACAGTATGATAGACGTTTCGTGCACTTTATACATACGTTTCATTCCATTACACCTCCGTATGCAAGACGTGTAACTTCTTCTACACTTATTTGTTCTTTCTCCAAATGAGAAACAAATTGACCATTTCGCATGACGTATACACGGTTAGCTAATTGGACAATTTCCTCAACATCTGAAGAAATTAATAATATGGCGAGTCCTTCCCTTTTCATTTTTTCTATCGTCTCATACACTTCAAGCCTCGCTTTTGCATCAATTCCGCGAGTTGGTTCATCAAGAATAATGATTTTTGGATTACACGCGAGATATTTCGCAAGTACGACTTTTTGCTGATTACCTCCCGATAAAGATGTAAGTTCTTCATTCATACTTGATACAACAATTTGGAACTTTTCTATAAATGACTTCACTAAAGCGCTTTCTTTTTCTCGGTTAATAAAAAAGCGATTATTGTGCTGTAAACATGCTGCAGTAACATTTTCTTTGACAGATACAATTGAGAAAATTCCATTTCTCGCCCTATCTTCCGGCACATAAACGAGCCCTTCACTTAGTCTTTTATGCAAAGAACATGTATCAATTGATTTTCCTTCTAATAAAATAGAACCTGATTTTATAGCTTTCAATCCGAATATCGCTTCCGCTAATTCCGTTCTGCCAGATCCTATAATGCCAGCAACACCTGCAACCTCACCCGCATGTACAGTGAATGATATATTTTCGAATGCGTGACCATTTATATCAACCACTTCTAATATTTTTTTCGTCTTTGCTGTCTCTTGAACTACTTCTATTTTCTCTTTCTGTTTATATCCTTTTGGCAATAGTCCCTCCATCAGCATGTCATATGTATAGTCACATACATCACCTTGGCTTACAATCATTCCATCACGTAGTATTGCTACTTTGTTGGCAATTTCAAAGATTTCTGGAAAGCGATGCGTAATATAAATCATCCCAATTCCTTTTTCTTGTAAACTTTTCATCAACACAAAAAGACTCTTAATTTCATGAGTTGTTAATGTCGATGTTGGCTCATCTAGAATAAGAATCTCGGCTTCTCGTATTAATCCTCTAACGATTTCTACTAACTGTTGTTGCGCAATCGATAATGTTCCTCCTAGTTTATTAAGGTCAATATCCCATCCTAAGCTGCTAATCAATTGCTGAATCTGTACTTTTAGTTTCTTTTTCTTTTCTTTTAACCCGATACATATATTTTCTTCAATGGTCATATGCGGAAAAATGAGCGGTTCTTGTGGTATTAAATAAATCCCTTCTTGGTGTGCTTCTTTTGGATTTACAAACTGCTGTCTCTTTCCTTTCACATACATTTCTCCACTATCATACGAATATAACCCCGTTAATATTTTCATTAATGTCGATTTCCCGGCGCCATTGCCACCAACTAAAGCGTATATATCACCATGCTCTACTTGTAAGTTCACTTCCTTTAGCACAAGTTGATTCGAAAACGCCTTACTCATTTTCTTCACTTGTAATAAGGGCACATTCTCCACATGATGTCACCTGCCTTTATCCAGAACATTTTTTGAGAAAATGATTATTTGTTCTACTTGTTTTGTAGCATTGTATATTCCTTTTTTCATATCTAGAACACTTTTTTCAATGTACTATTAATCGTTTCAACTGGAATAAACAAAATATGTGACACATATGTTTAAGCATTGGTCAATTGTTGAAAGGGATGAAGAGTATGTCACAGCTGAACTTTGAAGAAAATTTATTAACTAAAGTAGCCTGGTACTATTATAAAGATCAATTAACACAACAAGAGATTGCTTCACTTCTTCATATTTCAAGAAATAAAGTCGTCCGGTTATTAGATAAGGCACGCAGTGAAGGTATCGTTACATTTCATGTAAAAGGAACCGGTTTGCATTGCTTGAGCATTGAACGTGACTTAATGAAAAAGTTCCACTTGAAAGATGCCTTTATTATCCCTACTCCAATAGACAATTATGCTACTTCTCTAGGAAAAGCCGCTGCACAATATTTAGAGACTCATCTCCAACAAGGTGATTTACTCGGCATCGGCTGGGGTGAAACAATAAGTAAAATGCTAGAAAACATTCATTTTGAAAGTTCTATTAATCTTTCATTCGTAACGCTAACAGGCGGAGTAAACCACTATCTTCCAAGAAAACAAAACTATTTACACTACATGCAAGGTGATCTTCATATTATTCCTACTCCTTTTCTAGCATCTTCTACTGAAATGGCACAAAGTATTTTATCAGAACCAAGTGTGAAAGATATGCTTCATGTCGCTTCACTTGCACATACGGCAGTTGTCGGTATTGGCGGGTTATCTCAAGACGCTACGATTGTAAAAGAAGAAAAATTAACGCTACGTGAAATGACATATATTCGAAGTCAAAACGGGGCGGGCGATATTTTAGGACAGTTTTATAATACGAATGGTGATTTATTAGAGCTCTCGCATCATAATCGTCTAATTGGCACACCACTTACGATTCTTCGCAGTATGAAGCATGTCATTGGTGTGGCTGGAGGTACTCAAAAGATAGATGCCATATATGGGGCTTTAAAAGGGAAATTTATTCATACATTAATTACTGATGAAGAAACTGCGCTCTCCTTATTAAGAAAGGAAGGTGATTCTTAATGTCTACTTTATTAGCTTTCGATGCTGGTACAGGAAGCATTCGAGCTGTTCTCTTTGATTTACATGGCAATCAAATTGCAGTAAGCCAAAAAGAATGGGTTCATAAAACTGATCCTCGTTACCCCGGTTCTATGAATTTTGATGTAAAAGAAAACTGGCAACTTGTACAACAGTGTACGAAAGAAGTTCTGCAAAAAAGTAATATACTTCCCTCTTCTATTCAAGCTATTAGCGCTACAAGTATGCGAGAAGGTTTTGTTTTATATGATAAAAATGGGCAAGAAATATGGGCATGTGCAAATGTTGATGGCCGTGCATCCGCTGAAGTTAGTGAGCTAAAAGAAATCCGCTCACATCTTGAAGAAGATTTATACAGAAAATCTGGGCAAACTTTTTCATTAGGTGCTTTACCACGTCTACTTTGGATTAAAAAACATGAACCAGACATCTACAACAATATTCAATCCTTTTCGATGTTAAATGATTGGATTTTGTATAAATTAAGCGGCGTACTGCAAATCGATCCTTCCAACGGTTGTACGTCCGGAATCTTTGATTTACAAAATAGAAATTGGGATAACGAAGTCGCTAAAGAATGTGGTATAACGTTGCCATTTTCACCAAAAGTAAATGAAGCTGGCACTGTAATTGGTAATGTTACAAAAGAGTGTGCAGCACTAACTGGTTTACTTGAAGGGATTCCTGTCGTCGCTGGTGGCGGTGATGCTCAAATGGCAGCACTCGGGACTGGAGTCGTAAAGCCAAATCAAACTTTAATATGCGGCGGCAGCTTTTGGCAACAGGAAGTGAATATTACAGAGTCAACAACGGATCCAAATGCTGCAATTCGAGTAAATTGTCACGTCGTTCCGAACCTTTGGCAATATGAAACGATTGCCTTTTTCCCTGGCCTCGTTATGCGTTGGTTTCGAGACGCTTTTTGCCAAGAAGAAAAAAAGTTCGCTGAAAAACTCGGTGTAGACGCTTATGAATTATTAGAAGAACAAGCGAAAGACGTACCTGTCGGTTCATATGGTATTATCCCTACTTTTTCAAACGTTATGAACTACATTTCTTGGCGTCATGCCGCACCTTCATTCTTAAATTTAAGTTTAGACGCTGACAAATGCGGAAAAAAAGAAATGTTCCGTGCTATTGAAGAAAATGCGGCCTTCGTTACACTTGGAAACTTAAAACTAATTGAAAATCTTACTGGTACATTCCCTTCTGAAGTTGTTTTTGCTGGCGGTGCCGCTAAAGGGAAACTATGGCCACAAATTCTATCAGACGTACTCGGCATTCCTGTAAAAGTACCAGTTGTGAAAGAAGCGGCTGCTTTAGGAACTGCAATTGCTGCTGGAGTTGGCGCTGGCATATATTCATCTATGGAAGAGACTGCCGAACAATTTGTACAGTGGGAAAATACATTTGAACCAGTCACTGAAAATCACGAGCTATACAAAGAATTCTATGAAACATGGAAAACCGTGTATAGCAGTCAGCTCGCTTTAGCTGATAAAGGACTTACAACACATATGTGGATTGCACCTGGTGCACTGTAACTCATTTACATAAAGGAGTGAACTGTATGTTAAAAGCGAATGAAAATGATTTCTCCTATCGCTTCGGTGATAACGGGCCGAAATATTTAATACAAGGCCCGAATATTGATCTTGGTCTTGTTGTCATTCAGCCTGGGCAAGAATTTCAAAATCATTACCATACAACGTGTGAAGAAGTTTTTTATGCGTTAGAAGGTGAAATAGACTTCTATGTAAATAACGAAAGAGTTCCGATTAAACAAGGTGATGTCCTGCAAGTTCGCCCTCATGAATCTCACTATCTGATTAACCATTCTGACAAACCTTTTAAAGCTGTTTTTATAAAGTCACCACATTTACCAAATAAAGATACGGTACAAACGGAAAATCCAACATTAACGAAGGAGTGATTTTGAATGACTTGGGGATTTAAAAATCGATTAAATACAATTTTACCTGATGGTAGAGCGGTTATGTTAGCAATAGATCACGGCTACTTTTTAGGGCCAATTCACGGGCTAGAACAACCACTTGAAACAGTTAAAAACTTACTTCCTTATACAGACTCCCTCTTTTTAACACGCGGTGTACTTAGCTCCTGCATTCCTGAAAACTGCTGCACACCGATGGTAATGCGTGTATCTGGCGGCGCTACTGTCGTCGGTAAAGATTTAGCGAATGAAACAATTGTTACACCTGTGAAGGAAGCAGTGAAGCAAAACGCAATTGGCGTTGGCGTTTCTGTTTTTGTCGGATCAGACTATGAAACACAAACTGTTACAAATCTCGCAAATGTAGTTTCTGAAGCTCATGATTACGGCCTACCAGTACTCGGCATTACCGCAGTCGCAAAGGAATTACAAAAACGTGAAGCTCGCTTTCTAGCACTTGCTTCCCGCGTATGTGTTGAAATGGGTGCTGATATTATTAAAACGTATTACTGCGAAGGATTCGAAAAAATAACTAGCACATGCCCTGCCCCAGTCGTCATCGCGGGCGGCCCAAAACTAGATTCAATTGAAGACGCATTAAACATTACGTACAATGCATTGCAAGAAGGCGCTATCGGAGTAGACATGGGCCGAAACATATGGCAATCCGAGCACCCAGCTGCGATGATTCAAGCAATACATGGTATTGTGAAAAATGGATTGAATGTGAAAGAGGCACTTGAACTTTATGATGATGTGAAGAATTAATGTAAAAAGGCAGACTATTTATTAGTCTGTCTTTTTTACTTTACAGTGAAACTTTCTTAATTCGTCTTCTAATATGATACATACTTAAATTTTATACACCTTCAAATGATTACTCTTGGTGATTACTATTAAGCTTTGAAACTTTCTTACCTTCTCTATAATCAAGACAAGACACTTCAATTAATAAGCCATTAAATACTGTAAAATAAAAACCATAACTACTACCTCGCATCGAATAAGGTTCCTTATCTATTTCAATGCCGCCTGCTACTAAACGATTATACGCTTGATCAACTTCATTTGAAGTATCCACTAAAAAACCAATATGAAAAGCTTCCGGATACGTAACTTCCTTATTCCCTTTAAATGCTTTTGGATCACTTAGCACAAGTATAAATCCACTCTCATCACTCATAACTACAAGTGCTTTCCCTTTTTGTTCCAAAAATTGAAAATCAAAAAATGTTTCAAAGAAATGTCTCGCTTCTGATAAGTCATCAACACATAAATTTAAATGATTCAGCTTCATGTACTCATCTCCTTTTAAACAGAAGGTATATAGACTCATTTTCATAACACTTAAATATGTAAGGCAAGATATTCAAGCGTTCCATCTAAGACTATGCTTTATAAGTCTAATATTTTTTTCTATAGCCTAGAACGTTTTTTAAATGAATGAAAGATTTTCTATCATTCCCATCCCCCCAGTAATAAAAAAAGAGGATACATGTTTGCTTTTACAACATGTATCCTCTACTTATATATTACGACTGCTGATAAGCCGCTTTCGATGATTTTACATAATAAACTGCATGATCCACATTAATAATATGATCTGGTTTTGGTTTACCACGGCCTGCTCTATGTCCAGCTAAGTGTTCTTCACTTGTTTCCCAGTTTTTCCATGCTTCTTCAGATTCCCAGCGAATCATTACGACAACTTCTTCGTCGCCGCGTCTTACTTTTTTCACAAGAACACTTAAATCGATGAAGCCTTCAAATTTTTCAATAATACCTTCTCCAGTGAAACGTTCTACAACTATATTTGATGTACCTTCTTTTACTGTAAATGTTTTCGTTTCGATAAACATATATCCCACTCCCTCTTTGTTATACGAATACTAGTATTCTTCTATTATAATTGATTATGATAATTATTTTCAATTGTAAAGTTTTAATTTTTTGAATTATGCTGATTTCTTTTCTATCGCCTCATCTAAAAATTTGAAATATGGAAGTAACATTCCTATTAAAGATGTAACACATATAATTGCACCGATGATTACATATAGCGCTCTTACTCCCCACATTTCACTCAATATTCCCCCTACTAACACACCTAATGGCATAGCGGATCGTATAAAAAATAAACGCACTGAAAATACTTGTCCTATCATATTATTTGGGACGGTTTGTTGGCATATTGTCGTGTTATGAACATTGAAAAATGCAATACAAATCCCTGCTATTACTTCAATTATTATTGCAATGATAATACTATGATTAAATCCTAATGAAATGTATGTGAGTCCCCCTATAAACAATCCTCCGAGCATAAGTATACGCCGGCTTTTATATGTTACTTTTCTGACTAGTATAGATCCAACTACATAGCCAAGTGGGAATCCGGCCATAAAATAACCATATTCCGCATATCCCGCTGATAGCTCGTCTTTTATATAAGGAAGATTTGTGACCATCGTTACCCCAACTCCAAATTGTACGAAAGTAAGAAATATACCGAGCCAAACGATGATTGGTTTTGTGGAAAAATATGTAAAACCGTGAAGAAATTGTTCTAGCCACGTTTTCCGAATAGGTTGCGACGTTCTATTTTCTTTTATATAAAATAAGAAAGCACCACTAACAAATAGACAAATACATACGAAAGATAATGTAAGTTCTGTTCCAATCAAATGAATGACTACTCCGCCTAATACTGGCGCAAGAAACATCATAAGGCGAGTCATTCCATCAATGTACGCATTTGCATCTTGAAGTTGTTCTTTCCCTACAATGCTCGGTGTAATTGCTTGACTTGCAGGTGTATAAAGTGGTGTAATAAGTCCTACTACAATTTGAACAACATAAATGTGCCAAACTTCTATACTACCTGTAACTAGCATCACCAAAGGTAATAAGAATACGGACGCTCGTATCCATTGTGAACAAATCATAATCCACTTCCGGCTCCATTTATCAATAAATGGGCCACTTATTAATTGCAATATGAGTGATGGGATGAAATATAATAGCCACATACTACTTAAAGCCATTTCCGATCCTGTTAATTCATATACTAGAATTGAATTACATAACGTTCCGAAAGCCCCTCCTAATTCTGAGATTGCACTACCAATCCACATAAAAAAGAAAGAACGATTTTTCAATACACTCTTCACTATAGCTCACCAACTTTTCTCTTAAATTCCTCCCTTTATGTACATTCTTGTTGCATATTATCTATTCAAAAACGCTTCTAATTCTTTTGCTAACGACTGTACTGCT
The DNA here is from genome assembly GCF_016625265.1 of Bacillus sp. S71. NCBI lineage: Bacteria > Bacillati > Bacillota > Bacilli > Caryophanales > Bacillaceae > Bacillus > Bacillus sp. S71. Next base: position 22,045 of record NZ_JACVUW010000003.1, read on the forward strand.
TTCTTCCTTAATACATATTTTCCGTCATGTATATCAACTAACTTCGCTGCACGTAACAATTTCAAATGATGGTGTACTGTCGATTTTCCAAGCTGCAATCTTTCCGTTATTTCCTGTAAAGTACGTTCTTTTTCAAACAACATTTTTACAATTCGCAATCTCGCTTCATCCCCAAGAGCCTTATGTTTTTGAACTAAAAAATAATTCGGCTCATACGGATCTTCGGGATGAATGCTTTCATTCGCAACTGGATAATGAAATACTTTCGTATCTTCAATATCTGCTTCAATATTCCACGGTCTGTACGTCATTTGCGGAATAAGAAGTACGTGATGAACACTTGGCTCTGGCATATAGTTCACTCCGCCAGTCGCCCATTCGACAAACTCTTCCGGCTTCATCTTTTTATTCATTTCATTTTTTGCTTCATAATCTCGTTTTAATATAGAAAATATTTCTTCTTCCTCTTTCTTAATTACACTCTCATACCAACCTGTCATAACAGCAATTAAATGAGATTTCAGCACTTGTACATCTACATCACATATAAAGCGAATATAAGTAGAATAAAACTGATGATCATCTGTTAGTTCCTTTAGTTCGTGTATTGCACATACAACTCCCGTTGCAGCTAAACGTCTTTTCTCTTCATACTTCTCTCCTAAAAACGGTAAACATATATACTTCAAATCTTCTTCTGAAAGTGAATCGATTTTAGCATGAAACTGCGATAAATCCTGAAAATCCTCTTCATACAACAACTGAAGCAATGCTTTCCACGTATTATGTTCTTCTACAAACTGTAAGTGTTCTCTCATCTCATTTGTTAATGATTGTCTAATTCCTTCCCATTCACTTTCAGTCTTTTCAAGTGTATCAATTAACCTTTTATGAGTAATTGCTGCAATGCCAAGTGCACATTCGAAAAGTATCGAATATTTCACCTGAACGTTGTATGTTTCCCTCTTTTTACTCTTTATGTGATAGACCTCCATTTTTATCCCCTCCTTGTTTGCTATGTATTAAATTCTATTTTTATCGAATTTTACCTTCTATTCTTTTAGAATTTACAAAAATATAAATTAAACCACATTCATTCTAAATTAAGAAGAATAAGAGCTTTTTTATATACAAATAATAAAGCTCAAGGAGTGGTTGACATGCATTTCATATTAAATATGTTAGGGATTTTCGTTGTCATATTAATCGTTTTCTTATGTTCGCCTAATAAAAAACATATAAAATGGAGACCAATTGTAATCCTCATCATATTGGAGCTTTTTATTACGTGGTTTATGTTGGGCACAAAGCTAGGCAGTATTATCATTAATAAAATTGCGTCATTTTTCAGTTGGCTACTGGCATGTGCGAATGAAGGAATTCGATTTGCATTTCCTTCCGCTATGGACAGTCCACACATTGATTTCTTCTTTAGCGCGTTACTTCCTATCATTTTTGTTATCACGTTCTTTGATATTCTTTCTTATTTTGGAATCTTAACTTGGATTATTGATAAAGTAGGTGCAGTTATTTCAAAGATTTCTCGTTTACCAAAGTTAGAAAGTTTCTTTTCGATTCAAATGATGTTTTTAGGAAACACCGAAGCACTTGCGGTTGTTCGTGATCAATTATCTGTTTTAAAAGAAAATCGATTATTAACTTTTGGAATTATGAGTATGAGTAGCGTTAGCGGATCCATTCTTGGTGCTTATTTATCAATGGTTCCAGCAACATATATTTTCAGTGCAATCCCATTAAACTGTATTAACGCATTAATTTTAGCCAATGTATTAAATCCTGTGGAAGTTTCGAAAGAAGAAGACGTTGTTTACACACCTTCCAAACATGAAAAAAAGGATTTCTTTTCTACTATTTCAAACAGTATGTTAGTCGGGATGAATATGGTTATCGTTATTTTAGCCATGGTAATTGGATATGTAGCTTTAACAGCATGTTTAAATGGGATTTTAGGCTTTTTTGTAACGGGGTTAACAATTCAAAAAATCTTCTCCATTATCTTTAGTCCTTTTGCATTTTTACTCGGTTTATCAGGCAGTGATGCTATGTACGTAGCTGAATTAATGGGGATCAAAATAACGACGAATGAATTTGTTGCAATGATGGATTTAAAATCAAACTTAAAGTCGCTACAACCGCATACGGTTGCGGTTGCAACGACATTTCTAGCTTCTTTTGCTAACTTTAGTACAGTAGGTATGATTTACGGAACTTACAATTCATTATTTGGCGGAGAAAAATCATCAGTCATCGGTAAAAATGTTTGGAAGCTTCTTGTTAGCGGGATGGCTGTTTCTTTATTAAGTGCTATGCTCGTTGGGCTATTTGTATGGTAAATAATTTTTATAATAAAAGACACTCAGGCCAATTGAGTGTCTTTTATTATTATTTTCGAATTTGTCCATTTCCACGAATCACATATTTTGTAGAAGTTAATGCTGGAAGCCCCATTGGTCCTCTTACGTGTAACTTTTGTGTACTGATACCAATTTCCGCTCCGAATCCAAATTCGGATCCATCTGTAAAACGAGTCGATGCATTATGATAAAGTGCCGCGGCATCTACAGAAGTAAAAAACTTGCTGACGTTTTCCTCGTTTTCAGTAATAATTGCTTCAGAATGCATAGATCCATACGTATTTATATGATGAATCGCTTCTTCAACAGTGGAAACCACTTTCACTGCTAGTGTAAGAGATAAAAATTCTGTCCCCCAGTCTTCTTCTGAAGCAAGTACAATTGAAGAATCCATTGCAAATGCTTTTTGATCACCACGTAGCTCCACGCCTCTACCCTTCAAAGAAGAAAACAACTCGCTACCATATTTCTCTGCCCACTTCTCATGAAGAACAATCGTTTCAATCGCATTACATACAGATGGACGCTGCGTTTTTGCATTTATAATAATATCCAATGCCATTTGTTTATCCGCTGTTTCATCAATGAAAATATGACAATTTCCCGCACCTGTTTCAAGTACTGGAACAGACGCTTCTCTCACAACAGTATCGATTAATTGTTTGCCACCTCTTGGAATAAGAACGTCTAGATAATCCTTCATTGTAAACAACTGCTTTGCGCTATCTCGCGTTGTATCTTCTATAAGCTGGACGCTTTCTTGAGGTAAGCTTGTTTGTTTGAGCGCCCTGTGAATAACGGCAACGATCGCTTTATTAGAATGAATAGCAGAAGAACTACCACGTAATATGACTGCGTTTCCTGTTTTCAAACAAATTGTAGCAGCATCCACTGTTACATTCGGTCTTGCCTCATAAATCATCCCAACAACACCAAGTGGTACGCGCATTTCCTGAATAGATAGTCCATTTGGCCTTTCCCATGCACTTACACATTCTCCTACAGGATCACGTAATTCAATTAGCTGCTTAATCCCTTCTGTCATATCAACAATACGCTGTTCATTCAGCATAAGGCGATCAATGAGAGAATCAGAAAACCCTTTTGCCTTACCTTCTTCTATATCCCGTTTGTTTTCCTCTAAAATATAAGCTGTTTCACTTATTAATTGATTTGCAATTGCAGCAAGTGCTTCGTTTTTTTGATTTGTAGATTTTAGTACAAGTTCCCTAACAACCTCTTTTGCTTTTATCCCCTTTGCCAACACTTCATTCATTTTTATTTCCTCCTTTTTAAAGTGAAACCCAATGATCCCTATGGATGACTTCATAACTATGTCTCTCGCCTCTTACTTGAATATCTTGGCTTTGCATACCTTTTACATCTCTTAGTTCCTCTGCACTATATGCGCATTGTCCTTTTCCTATTACGCGCCCTTGTTGCGTTACAACCTCTACAACTTCACCCACTTGGAAAAATCCTGATACATTCGTAACACCAGCTGGAAGTAAACTCTTACCATGCTGAATGATGGCAGTAGCTGCCCCAGCATCTACTTCAATTTGTCCGCTAACAAGCGAATGCAAGGCAATCCATTGCTTGTTCATCTTCATTTCTTTTTGAGGAGCATTACCGACATACGTTCCGTCACCCTTACCCTTCAAAACATCTACAAACTTTTCCTGCCCACGTCCTGTTCCGATAAATACACTCACACCAAGAGAGAGTGCTGTCTTTGCAGCATCGATTTTTGATTTCATACCGCCAGTCCCAAGTTTTGAGCCAGCATCTCCTGCAAGAGAAGAAATTTCTTCCGTAACTTCAGGAAGAAAATAATATTTTTTTGCATCCGCATTTTTCTGAGGATTTTTGTCATATAACCCGTTCACATCTGTAAAGATCATAAGCATATCCGCCGAAACAAGCCCGCTTACTAAAGCTGACAGCATATCATTATCACCGAACGTCAGCTCCTCTAAAGAGATGGAATCATTTTCATTAATAATTGGAAGAGCGGAACGGTTTAATAATTCTCCTAACGTAGCGTAAGCATTACTATACTGTTCTTTTCTAGAAAAATCACTTCTCGTCAACAAAAGTTGCGCAGTAACGATGCCATATTTACGGAATTCCTCCGTGTACGCCTGCATTAACAAACTTTGTCCGACAGCTGCTGCAGCCTGTTTCCCTTTAATCGTTACAGGTCTGCTAGGATATCCTAGCGCTGAAAACCCTGCAGCAACGGCTCCAGATGTAATTAACACAACCTCGTGCCCATCAGCTTTCAACCGAGCCAATGCGGCAACGTGATCTGAAAGCTGTTCTGTAGAGATGCCTACATGACTATCTGCCAAGGAACTACTTCCAATCTTTACAACAATTCGTTGTTTTTTCACTTTTTTATCCCCCAAGTCTAAAATCAAAGTTTTTATAATTTACACTTCATTCACTTTGCAACTATATCTATTCTCATCAATGCTGCACTGAATTATTTAAGAGCAAAATAAAAATGACCGCTTCGCCCTTAATAAAATAAAAAGGACGAAACGGTCATTGTTCCGCGGTACCACCTTAATTGATATACATAGATATCCACTTGGTGCCTATAACGCAGGCGAACGCCTAAACTTTCATTTAAGACTCAGGGATAGGTTCGATACATTCTATACGAGGAATCTTTCAGCCGGTGAATTCCACTCTCTTTCGCAAGAAGACATATGTACTAATTCCCTTCAACGATTTTCGATCTAATTTTTTTATATTATGCGATATAGTTCGATTCGGTGTCAAGAGGTATCTTAAAAAATAAATAGAGCCACAAGTTACTTGTATGAAATTATTGCCCTACTGAATGAAAATACAAATTGATATAAGTTTAACTCATATTCATAAACATAAAACCTTAAATTATAGTGTATATATTTACATAATGTCGAATATAATTAATTTTTATCTTTTAGTGTTGCAAAAAGGAATATATTCTCTTAGAATGTTTCTTTATATTGCACAGGGATGTTATTCTTATTCTAAGAAAATAATATCAAACCGATATAATTGATTATAAAAGGAGCAAGATTGAGTTATTATGGATAAACAAATTGGATTCATCGGTTGCGGAAATATGGGAATGGCTATGATTGGCGGAATGATAAACAAAAATATAGTGTCTTCAAATCAAATTATTTGTTCAGATTTAAACACTGCTAATTTAAAAAATGCTAGTGAAAAATATGGGCTAACTACAACTACCGACAACAATGAAGTAGCTAAAAATGCTGATATTTTAATTTTATCAACCAAACCAGACCTATACGCGTCAATAATTAATGAAATAAAAGAAGTAATCAAAAACGATGCTATCATCGTTACGATCGCTGCTGGGAAAAGTATTGAAAGTACTGAAAATGCATTTAATAAAAAAGTAAAGGTTGTAAGGGTAATGCCTAATACTCCTGCTCTTGTTGGAGAAGGAATGTCTGCATTATGCCCGAATGAAATGGTGACAGAAAAAGATTTAGAAGATGTACTAAACATTTTCAATAGTTTTGGTCAAACAGAGATCGTAAGTGAAAAATTAATGGATGTTGTCACATCCGTAAGTGGTTCTTCACCAGCTTATGTATATATGATTATAGAAGCGATGGCAGATGCTGCTGTACTAGATGGTATGCCAAGAAATCAAGCATATAAATTCGCTGCTCAAGCTGTGTTAGGCTCTGCAAAAATGGTACTAGAAACAGGAATACATCCAGGTGAATTGAAAGATATGGTTTGTTCTCCTGGTGGAACGACAATAGAAGCTGTAGCAACATTAGAGGAAAAAGGATTACGAACAGCGATTATTTCAGCTATGCAACGTTGTACGCAAAAGTCTGTTGAACTATCTGGTCAAACTAAAAAATAAAACTATAAAAGAGATTACGTTAGCTATGAATTCACATAATTTTAATTAAAAATTCACTACATGATAAACGGCCAAACTCATATAAAATTGAGCTTGGCCGTTCCGCTTTTTAATTATATTAAAATAATTTAATTCAAATCTTCTTTAAAGGTTCTATTTTATCCCTTACCTATTCCCTACTATGATTGTGTAATTTTATTAGAAACTAATAATTTTTCAATGCATTTCGGTAACATATCTATTAGTGTTTCAAATGCGTAGTTTACATCTAGACGTTCTGTCCATTGATGTGCATCTTTTCCTACCGGCCCCATATTTAATACTGGAACATCAAACTCTTCTAATTCCTGAAGCGGAATTGAATAACCTTTATCCCATAATGGCATATTGTCTACAAGCGAACTCATTGAATCCAGTGGATACTGCAAGCCTACATAGCTTAAATCTGAAATCCCCCCAAAATAATTTTGGTTTTCAAATGTAATCTTATGATTGTAGTGTGCATACTTTTCCATTTCTACAACTACCTCTTTTATTAAAGGATTGTTGCGTGAACTCACAGCTGGATAGTACGGCGGAGCGAAGAAAAGTACAATCATCGGTGCCTTTTCTTTACATAAAATCGCTAATTTATCTACTAAATCAATCGTTACCGCACGATCATCTTTATCTTCTCTATTTTTTATAATATTAGATTGAATATGATTTATTTTTTCTTGTCCATGTTGCTCAATTGCATATGTGATAAGCTCTTCATAAGTTAATACATTTACTTTGAGATTAGGTGGTATAAATGGATTATATTTAGAAAAACGATATGCATGTTTTTCATACGACTCTTCTATTTTCTCTGCTACTTTCGTTACTTTTTGACGTAACAATGAAACTACATCTGTCATTGATTTTTCTAATAAAAACAAATTAAATAATGTAACTGCACGATGCGGAATTTGTACAGAATAATCCTCTTTTAAGTCCCTTTGAAGTAAGTTAGTTGGCGGAGGACTCGCTTCCCCTTCTACAATGTCACAAAGGTCTGTGTTTAACTCTAATTCTGCTGTTATTAATGAAGCCATATAACTCCCATTTAAGCCTGCAAAAGGTTCACCTACATGTGTCTCTTTTCCATAGCAAAGAAAACCAGGTAATACTTTACCAATAGAGCCAGTGTAAATATACTTATTTTGGTCACCAGGATGTCTTGAAAACATAGGCTCTGAGTTTAAGACCGTTTTATAATCTAAGTTATGCTCTCTAGCTAAATCTAACAGTCTTGGAACAGCGGCCCTCATCCCTACAGAATTCACTTCTTCATCTGGTACAGCCAATAAAAGAACATTCCCATCGAATCTTCCTTCACATGCTTGTTCAATCATTGCCATTTGTAATGCGAGGCCGCATTTCATATCCATTGTTCCTCTACCAAACAGCCATTCCCCATGTTCTATATCTTCACGTACATGGTCTGGAAGTTCATCTTTATGAGAATAAAACATAGATGTTAACTTTTTAGGATTAAATGCATCTTCTTTCCACACTCCGTAATCTTGTACATCTACAACATCAAAGTGACTTACTAGAATTACAGTATTTTTTGTACTATCGCTTTTCTTTACTAGTGCTGTAACAAAATATCGTCCGTCCCCTGTCGGATTTTTTTGTAAATGATGCGGGTTTTCTTTGAAGTACTGTAAATCAGATAACTGTTCCACAACAAAGTCTGGCAATATTACTTCAGCTTCTGAACCGGTAATACTAGGAATTTCAACAAGACCGCTTAATAATTGAATCAATTGTTCTTTTGATTGCCACTTTGACATATAAATCCCCCTATTTTTCCGCATTATGAAAACTAATTCCATTATATGAATAAAAAAATGACGACAGCTATCAAAATTATAGTTCTGATGTACTGCCGATTTTTATTGATATTTCATGAGCCGCTTGTTTTACCTTGCTAATAAGAAAAGATAGTCGATCATCATTAATACGATGACTAATTAACCCAACACTTAATGCTCCTACTACTTTATGATTAAATCCGATAATAGGTGCAGCTACTGAAGCTGTCCCTTCTGTTTTTTCACCATAACTGACAGCATATCCTTCATTTTTTATTTGCTTTATTTGATTAAGAAGAATTTGCTTTTGTTCTGGTAATGAAGAAAGTAAATTTTCTACAATATGTTCCATTTCATTCGTTTTCATATTGGCAAGCATCGTTTTATTTGCGGCACCAATTGAAAGTGGAATTTGTTCCCCTAGATTATCGATAACTCGAATTTTTAAAGGACTATCAATTCTTTCAATGATAATAGAATGTGTTCCGTTTGGAATATTTAAATAGACACTTTCCTCCACTTCAGCAGCTAAACGTTTCATCACTTCTCTTGCAACAGATCTGTAGTCTACCTTCTCCAATTGACGTAACCCTATTTCCATCCACATTGGTCCAATTTTGTACTGTTTTGTCTCTGAAATTTGTGTAACTAACCCATGCTCCATTAAAGAGTTAAGTAATCTATGTACTGTACTAACCGGGAGATGTGTTCCATCAGCTATATCAGAAATAGCCCAATACTCTTTTTCATTTGTAGAATTCAATAATTTAATAATACTTATCGCTCGATCAATGGACTGTACCATAACTCGCCTCAACTTTACTCGTAATATGTTAGTATGCTTAATTAACTATCAATTTAGCAAACATTCGAAATGAAATCAATCTATTTATTTAATTTTCTAACAATAAAAACATATCACTAACAAAGAATTGAAAACGCAAACAAAAAAATATTGACTTTTCTTTTTAATTATCTGAAAATTATAACAAGATTTCACATCACGGAATACATTCCATAATACGGAAAAACATCAAACTTTATTCTATCACCTATGAAAGTGAGGAAAACAATGGCGCAAGTAAGCAATACAAACAATGAATTAAAACGGACGATGAAAAGTAGACACTTATTCATGATTGCACTCGGTGGTGTGATTGGAACGGGGTTATTTAACGGATCTGGCTTTATTATAAGTCAAGCTGGACCTGGCGGATCCGTACTTGCCTTTATGGCCGGTGGATTATTAATGTATTTCGTTATGCTATGTCTTGGTGAACTTGCTGTAGCCATGCCTGTTTCAGGTTCTTTCCAAGAATATGCCACTAAGTTCATCAATCCTGCAACTGGCTTTACAATCGGATGGTTGTATTGGTTAAGCTGGGCGAATACGACCGGTCTTGAATTTACAACTGCCGGCATTACAATGCAGCGCTGGTTTCCTGATATTCCTGTTTGGGTTTGGTGTTTAATATTTGGCGTTACAATCTTCACTATTAACGCATTATCTGCTCGTAGTTATGCAGAAACAGAATTTTGGTTTTCAAGTATAAAAGTATCTGCCATTATCGCTTTCATTATTCTTGGCGGCGCCGCTATGTTCGGTTTTATTGATTTAAAAGGTGACGAACCCGCTCCGCTATTATCAAATTTCGTAAATCATGGTGGTTTATTCCCAAATGGACTTGCCGCTATTCTTTTAACAATGGTTACAGTCAACTATTCCTTCCAAGGTACAGAACTTGTTGGAATCGCAGCAGGTGAAAGTGAAGATCCAGCAAAAACTTTACCTCGTTCTATTAGAAATATTATATGGCGCACAATGTTTTTCTTCGTCTTAGCAATCTTTGTTCTTGTTGCTTTAATTCCTTGGGAAGAAGCTGGATTAACAAAGAGCCCATTCGTTGCTGTTTTTGATAATATCGGTATTCCATATGCAGCTGATATTATGAACTTTGTTATTCTTACTGCTGTTCTTTCTGTTGCAAACTCAGGACTATACGCTGCTACTCGAATGCTTTGGTCTTTATCAAAAAACGAAATGGCTCCAGCCTTTTTAAAGAAATTATCATCACATAGGATTCCTCTCAACGCTTTAATCATGACGATAGCTATTTCTGCTTTTTCTCTTTTGACAAGCGTAGTAGCTGCTGAAACGGTTTACTTATGGCTCATTTCAATTTCCGGAGTCATTACCATTATTGTTTGGATGTCAATTTGTGTTTCTCAATTCTTTTTCCGCAAACATTATTTAGCAGACGGTGGAAAATTAGAAGACTTAAAATTTAAAACACCACTTTATCCACTCGTACCAATTCTTGGTTTTGGATTGTATGGCATTATATTAATCAGTCTTATTTTTATCCCAGAACAACGACTTGGAATCTATTGCACTGTACCATTTATCATCTTTTGCTATACCTACTATCACTTTAAAGTTAAGAAAAGAATATCTACTAACACTCATAGTGAAAGTAAAATTAGCGAGACTTCGTAATATTTGACGATACATAAAAGACCACACGTGGCGTTTCACTTCATGTGTGGTCTTTTATCGTTCCTTCTCTCATTTCCCCCTACTATTGAAAGAATTATTTATAACACTTTAAGTTCTGGATTGCTCAGGTGAACTTTGGGTTGAAAAATGAGCATTTCTATACCTTTCCCGAAATTTCAAGTTCTGCTAATGATGTTGTAGAAAGTGTTAATGTAGTAAATACTATAATACTAACAATTACTATTTTTACTATTCATAAGTTGATAATTCTGCTTACTATTACTGTTTTGTTTTGATATATTTAATATATATTTAAAGACAGACAGGAGTTAGATACGATGATAAAAGGTTTTGGAGGAATATTTTGGAGAACTAAGAATCTTGAAGTTATAAAAAAATGGTACAGTGAAGTGTTGAAACTTGATATAGAAGATTGGAATGGAACTGTGATTAAACCCCAGTTAGGAAATGAGACAATCTTTTCTTTCTTTACAGAGAATGACAATTATTTTCCAAAAGAACAACAAGTGATGTTAAATTTCGAAGTACATAATCTAAACGAGACTATAAAGCATCTTGAGAATATTGGTGTACCTCTTGAGAAGAAAGAAGAAATCAGTGAATTTGGACAGTTTATTTGGATTAAGGATCCTGAAGGTCGATTGATCGAACTTTGGGAGAAATAGTGGATTCTACTTATTTACTATTAAGTTAACAGCTGCGTTAATACATCAAGGTAAATATAAAAGTCGATTCCTTTAACTCCACAGGAAATCGATTTTTTTTTGGAGTTAAACTTCTTAGCTTTGTAAATCCTCATTTTTCAAATTCTACCCTATGGCCACCAACTTAAAAACATAAAAAAACGCTATTCTTACGAAAATAATAGCGTTTTTCATTATTTAAATATGATTTCATCTGAATTTAATAGATATATCCCCTCTCCTACAAAAGTAGTAGAGTGTTCATTTAAACACTTACTACCTCAGTGGGATTTATCACATTCCAATTTCAATATAATAGTAAATAGGTATATCGGATATAGATGTACATTACTAGGCTTATACATATTTCAACTTTAGAATTACATTCACTATTTAATTGGTAGTTACCAATAAAGAAAGGAATGATCATAATAATACAGAACATATACGAGACTCATTTACATGTAAGAAATTTAGAAAACGCAATAAATTTCTATCAAAACAAGCTAGGATTAACGTTAGCAAGAAAATTCTCCAAAAGAAGAGTGGCTTTCTTTTGGGTCGGAGAAAATAAACAACAAATGCTTGGACTATGGGAAGTACATAACATTGAAGACTTTGAGCCGAGACATTTTGCTTTTGGTGTAAATTTAGAGTCTTTAATGACTTCTAAAGCGTGGTTAGAGGAACGTGGAATAGAAGTGATAGGAAGTCAAGGAAAAGGAAATCAAGAGCCAATTGTCCAAAGGTGGATGCCCGCTGCAAGTGTATACTTTCTAGATTGTGATGGAAATAAATTAGAATTCATTTCTATGTTACATGAGAATCCAGATGAACTAGAATATGCGTCCTATTTAAGTGTATGGAATGAGGAACACCAAGAAAAATGAATGGAATTTCCGTTCAAGTCTTTTCTTATTTTTGGATATAATGTTGTACGATTCCCCTTTTGCTATTAATTTTCTTCGGATTTATGAACAGTTTTCGTAATGGAAAATTCATGATAACTCCATTTGTTAACATAATGTATTTATTGTCATCTTATATTTGTACTTACGTACGAGCAATTCCTAATCTGCTTCAATTACAATTTGAATTATGTAAATTTTCTTCTTATCTGGCATCTACTCTTTAAACAAAAACTCCCCTTAAATCGAAAATGATTAAGGGGAGTTTTATATACGATGCAATTATAGTTCAGATTTCACTCGAACAGAAACATTATTTTTAATTATATTTTTGACATCTTTAAAGCTAACAAAATTGTTACTTTTCTCATCCCAAAGACGGAAACGGAGTGAACGCAAGCTTGTAGCAAGCGTAATCGTTGGTACATTTTTTAAAGGAAGCGTATTGTTGTGTGCCTCTTCTAATTTATAGTTAGGTACTCTTGGACTTAAATGGTGAACATGATGGAATCCAATATTACCCGTTAGAAATTGCAAAATTTTTGGAAGTTTATAAAAAGAACTTCCCTCCACTGCCGCTTTCACATATTCCCACTCTTTATCTTCTTCAAAATAAGAATCCTCAAATGTGTGCTGTACGTAAAACAACCAAATACCTATTGAACCTGCTATTAAAAATATAGAACCATGTACTAAAAGAAACGATTGCCATCCAATTGCCCAGCAAAGCATTCCTATAATAGCAACGATTAAAATATTCGTTAAATAAGTGTTCATACGTTCTTTTTTTCTAGCACCTTTTCGGTTAAATCTATTTTTAAGCAGGAAAACATAAATCGGACCTAATCCAAACATAACGAATGGATTGCGATATAAACGATATGCTAAACGGAGTCTAAATGGTGCTGCTACATATTCATCTACTGTAAGCGTCCAAATATCTCCTGTACCCCTTTTATCCAAATTACCACTCGTAGCGTGGTGAATAGAATGCTCATGCCCCCACTGATCAAATGGGAATAATGTTAAAACACCCATACACGTTCCAACTATTCTATTTGCACGTCGACTTTTAAAAAACGAATAATGGGTGCAATCATGAAAAATAATGAAAATCCTTGTCATAAATCCAGCGGCTAACAATGCTGGAACTAATGTTAACCAATAAGAAACTGACAAACTTTTATAAGCAAGGTACCATAAAATAATAAATGGCACGATTGTGTTGATCAGTTGCCAAACACTTTTTTTAATCGTTGATTTTTCAAAAGGAGCAACTTGTTTTTTTAAATTTTTAGTATTTTCTAAGGTCATTGTTCTAATTCCTTTCCTTTTTGTTGCTAATTCATATTATAACACACTATTAGTATCAGGTGTTAAAAGTAGCTATAATAAATATTTTATACTATGAAAATCTCTTTTTTCTTACTCATTACTTACAAATTTCTTACGTCCAAAATAGCTTCTATAATTGGACAGACGGAGCATTTTATGTATCAAAGAAACTTCGAATTTTTCCAATAAGTACATAAAAAAACAGAGAGTTTTTTCACAAGAAGAAAAGAGCTACCATAAGTCAATTTCACCGACTTATGGCAGCTCCTCTTCTTTTTACCTTATTTTATCGATGAAGCCAAACCGCACCTGCAGACTTGTCTTCAGCTTGGCCTACTACTTCAAACTTCAGTCCTAGTTTCGGCAACTTACGTCCTGCATCAGGAATGATGCTGTTGATATATTGCTTAGAATCATCAAATTTCGCCACTCCTGGTAATCCTTTATAATCAAAAATACCGCGAGTTGGTGAATTTACTTTCCATGCTGGCGTTTGATCAAATGAGAATGCCGCATCGGCAATTTGATAACGCGTACTGCTCTTCACAGTAGGTTGTCCGTTTAATGTCCCTACAATTGCCTCTGGATGAGAATCTACTACTCCTAAGAACCCTTCACCTGGATGAACGCCTACCCAGTTATCTGTAAAGCTTTGATCCGCATACCATACAACCATTCCTGTATTAAATACTGGTCCACGTGCATGTTGTAACGCAGTGTCAGAACCAGCATAATTTCTCCACTCTACATAGTAATTATGTTTTTTCTGTTCAAATCCGTTAGACACAGTAAAGCCTTTTAACGTCATTGCTGGCTGACCTTCCGCATCATCAGAGAAAACAACTTTTCCATCTACAGTTAAGGCTGCATTATCTAACGCAAATCCTTTATAAGCTACTGCAATATCTGTTAAGTACTCAAATTGCAGTTTTACTTTTTTTCCTTTGAATTGGCTTAGATCGTATGATTTATCAACCCATTTACCATCAGTTGTATCCGCGCCGCCTTTTACATCTTTTTCGCCCATTCTATCAATGCGTGTCTTCGTTCCATCTTCTGCAATCGCATATACGTCAAGGAAATCATACTTCGCTTCAAGTTCGTAAAATGCCTTATAATCGAACTTAGCATCCTTTGCATTTGTTAAGTCAAATACTGGTGTCTCAAGTGTTGTATGAATGTCATTTCCTTTTGTACTATAATAGAACTTCTTACCAAACGCCGATTCGATATTTTTTATATCTTTGTCCGGCAAGTTAACACGAACGATTCCAGGTCGTTTAGATTTTGTAGTACTTTGATCTACATATGTCGCAACACCGATGCCTTTGCTAAGTTTGTCATAATCTACTTCAAGGATATTCGCCCAATTCCCCTTCATATTCTTTTGGAAAAACTCTTTATTTTGTGGTGAGAAACTCGTTGGCTCTGTTCCTGCAATTTTTCCAGCCCAGCTACCACCACTCATAATAGACCATGACTCAACAGGTTCACCTTGTCCTGAGTACTTTGTATCATATTCATCTGGTAAGCCTAAATCATGGCCATACTCATGTGCAAACACACCAACCGCTCCGTCTTCAGGCTCGATTGTATAATCGTATGCAGCCATCTTTCCGCCCCAGTTCGAAACAGAAGATTTCGTGCCATCAATTGCATATGGTTTTGAACCGAGTTTTGAACGATGTGACCAAATCGCATCATCTTTCAATTTACCGCCGCCAGCTTCTTGACCAACGCCAGCATGTACAACCATTAAATGATCAATAATTCCATCTGGCTCATTTTTATTTCCATCACCATCTTGATCGTATTGATCAAATTGGTCATAGTCTGCTAAATTGATTCCTTTTGCTACCGCTGCTTTTAATGCTTCTTTCACAAAATCTTTTGGTCCTAAAGGCCCCTTGTTATCATGACCAGTACCCGCATCAGCACCATAATCTGATGCTTTTCCTGGAACAGTAAGCCACTCTGTTACAGTCCCATCAACTGTATAGCTACCACCAGATTGTTCTTCATAATATTGCTTAAATGTGTTAATCTTCGATCCATCAAATAAAGTGAATGGTTCATCACCAAATAACATTTTTTGATAATGTTCACGATTAAAGTCCTTGGAATACATGTATCCTGGCTCTTGATCAATATTGTTATGCTTAAAATCGCTAAATTCTACAAGTAAAACAAGTACTTTATCTTTTCGAACAGCTCCATTGTATTCTTCTTGCTTCGCTGATGTAGTAGGTACTTTTCCATTTAATTTTCCTGGATTCAATCCAGCACTTTGCCCAGCTACTGGGCCTACTTCAGGCTGCTGTGCCTGTTCATTTTCCTTCATTTTTGCATCTTTTACTTTTTTCATAAAATCAGAAGCTTCTTGTGTAAGACTATCTCCTGTTAAGATTTCTTTCCCAGGGTTTTCCCCTTTCTTTTTCTCAACATATTTTTCGACAGCCTTTGACGTCTCAGCTTGTGATGCAGATTGATCAATTACCCCCCGTTGTTTTAGCGCTTCTGCCAAACGCTCCTCCGGTATTAAGTGCTCATCTATTGGTAGAGATGATGTTGGTGTCTCAGCATACGCTGCGTGACCTCCAAAAGCAAACGTACTACTTAGTACTGCTGCTGTTGTTAATACCGCTAATGGTTTTAATTTCTTTTTCAATGTATTTCCTCCCCAGTGTCTGCAAATTATCGTTTTTTGCCGATAACAACATAATATTCGTTATAATACGAATATTCAATCTTTTTCAACAAATAAAATGTTGAGAAATATTTTTTTATGCAGAGTGAAATACAAAAGATAGAAAAACAAACAGGCTCTCCAATAAATAACAGTGAACTTTTATATGTTCTAAGTTACAATCAAAATCCAGTAAATCTGAGATTTATATTTTTTTAATAAAAATAAGAATTAAATATTTTCTATACTATTTAATCTATGGATTATCATATTACTCACTATTCTCATTATTACAAGCTAATAGTGGTTCATACATCATTATAGCGTGATTCTCCGTTACATATTGATCTTCTATTAACTGTTTCTGTTGATTATATACTTTACGTTGAATCACATTATGTCGTATATAACCGCCCCAGTATGCAGGTTGAATTGAGTGTTCTTTCTCATACACTTCATATTGATAAAGTTGCGGATAGACTGTTCTCCATTCACCAACTAAATGTTCATCTGTCATATAAAGGTGAAGTTGATACGGTTGGTCCGTTTCATTTTTAATTTGTAAATCCAAATAGTTATAGGAACAAGTCGCTCCACTCCCAAACGGTTGAGTTCGCCTCGAATCAGGAAAGACATCAAAGCTATGACGATATCGTTCTGTTACTGTCAGTGGTGTATGTAAAGTCATCCAATATATTAAATTCGAAAGCTGACAAAGACCTCCTCCAATACCTGTTTGAAAAGATCCGTAGTGTAATACCATACCTTCTACATATCCTTTTTTCCTCGTAGGCTTACCTATTAAACGCCAGTAAGAAAATGTTTCTCCTGGTCTAATGACGATACCATTTAGTTTTTTAACAGCAATTTTCAAATTAACAACCTTATTCTGTTGATACCACATATCTACATCTTTGAGCTTACGAAGTAATATCGTTCGGTGCTGAATTGCTGTACAAGGTAGCTTTTCTTGTTGGAGCCTTTTTGCATATGTTTTTCCGTCTACTAACCACTGAATGTATCTCTTTGTAGAGTAATACCACGTCCCTAGCATAATGCGATACTTAGACCGCTGTTTAGGACGTAAATGCACTATATTCATTTTATTCCCTCTCTCTTTCTTCAACTAAATTCTAATATACCTCTAATCCAATAAACTACAGTTTTCTTAGCTGCATAATAATTTTCGTAAATAAAGTGAAACTTTAATCAGCCCTCACCAATCGGGCTTTTACAGGCAGCCCGACCCCCACCTAACTTCTTTGCTTTCGCTGATTTTTGAGGTGGGGGTCTTACTGCCCGGCAAATAGCGGGATAAAAAAGACGCAAAAAAATAATAAATTTACTCTAGTGGAGATTTTATTTTGAGGATTGCTTTATAATTATATGAAACTGCGCTGCAATACGATAAATTGAAATAAACACATTATAAATATAACGAATAATATTAAATAAAAAATAATGAAAATTAAAGAAATTCTAAAGTATTAATATATTTTTCGTAAATATTAATTGATAATACATTAGACTTTACTATATGTATAAATTCTCTATTCTACAAAACGAAATTTTTTAATGTAAGAAAAAAATATAATTCCCCTTTAACGTTTATACAAGTCTCATCTGGAAAAATTTCCAAAACAATCCGAACCCTTATATTTAGAATAAACGCAAAAAATTGCCACCAGTTAGCTTAACTGGTTGGCAATTTTTTAACGAGAATGCTTTACAAATAGTTGAATTGCTTCTTCTGGTACATAGCACTTTCCATTACTCTCTACAATAATACTTCCTAATTCATACCCTTTACCATTGATACGAATTATATTTTTGTTACCAAATAATTGTGCTTCTACTTTATTATGTTTTACTACGAGTAACGGGTTTGCTCCTTCGGTTTTGTCGGCTGTTACAGTTGCACCGATTTTCTTAAAGGCTTGTTCACTCTCTAAAAATATTTTATTCGTTACTTCTTCTAAGTTAAAGCCCATCGCTTTCGCCATCGTCTTCGCAATGTCTGTATTTTGGATTAAGCCTTCTGGTTTTTGAGGTCCATAAGAATGTAAAAATACATCCTCACCTGTATGTCCTCCTGTCGTAAAGCCGATATTTGCACGATTAGCCAATAATGTAGTAAGAATTCGTCCTACATCCATTTTCTTTTTTGCCGCTTTTAATTTTTCTTTTTCATCATGAGTTAGATTATCCAAACCGTATAGTTTAGCTACATCTTCTACATTTGATAAATCAGATTTCAGTTTATTTATAGTTCCTTCAAGTGTCATTTTCGCCTTTTTCAATGAATCAATGTATGCAGAAACCGGTGTAGTATTGTATCCTTTTGTCGTATTTCTATTCCCTATAGAGATACCGCTGTTACCATGATCAGTTAAAGCGATGAGCATCGTATCCCCATCTTTCTTTGCAAATTGTAACGCCTTTGCTACCGCTTCATCAAATGCCAATACATCACTAATCATCCCAATTGGATCATTAGCATGAGCTGCCCAATCAGGCTTACTACCTTCTACGAATAAAAAGAAGCCATCTTTATCTTTCGATAATGTTTGAATTGCTTTTTCTGTCATTTGAGAAAGTGTTGGTTGTTCTGGGTTTGTTGCTATACGATCCATATCAAACGCAAGAGCATGATGTGAGAAAGAGCCCCAAATTTTATTAGATTTGGAGTTCAATAACGCATCTTTCGTTTCAACGAAATCGTATCCTCTGTCTTGAATCACCTTCACTAAATTTTCACCATCTTTTCGGATTCCATTACTTTGCATAGGTAGCAGCGCCGCTTTTCCCCCGCCTAATACGACATCTATATTTTGATATACTTGCTGCTTCGCAATTACGTCAAATTGCTTGCGATTGACATGGTGAGCCGAGAATCCCGCCGGAGTAGCATGCTGAATTTCAGATGTAGCAACAATTCCAGTTGCACGACCAGTACGTTTTGCACCTTCTAATACGTTTGCGACCGGCCGTAACTTGTCCTCTTCTTTTATTGGCTCTAAGCTAGGCGAACTTACAATAGAAGGTAATACACCTACATATCCTGAATTTGATTTATTTCCAGTTGCTAATGCTGTTGCTGCTGGCGCTGAGTCTGTAATAGCTGATTCCGCCGAAAACGTACGAACTCCTCCTGTTACAATTTGATCTAACGTAAGCGGTGCCCCTTTATACCAGCGAGCCAATGTTGTCGCCGTTGAACTCGTTCCGTCCATAACCATCATAATTATATTTTTAGGCTGATGTTCTACTTTTTTCACCTTAGCTTTGGCCGCATGATAATTCATCATACTTTCCGTACTTAATACGCTTACTATTATAGCTGCCACTAATAGCAACTTTTTCATCTTCACACCATAATTCAACATGATTGTTCCTCCATAAACTTTGCATTCATTTAAATACACACTATTTCCTTTTCCATACCAAAACCTACATATGTTTTATTAGTTCCCAATTCTCATAAAGCTAACAATAGTTACTTTCCCTTTCTTTCCTTTATTAAATATCGGTATGTATCATCTATCTTATAAAAAAGATTTAACATCCTTTTCATTAATTACTTGTTTAACAATAAATCCTCGATCAAAAGAAATAAAAATTTATTGTTAAACAATAAATTTCGTGTTAAATTAATAAGATATTAAATAAATGAGGTGCTTTTTATGAAACAAGGATCCACACTCTTTTTAAAGACCGTTGTGATTCTGATCGGAATCCCCGTTCTTGCTATGTGCATTTTTTTAGTCCCTAAAATAGGAAACTTCGCCGCAGAATTATATCCAGATATTGCATATATTAAATATCTTGTATTTATCAATTTATACGCAACAGCAATACCTTATTACTTCGCACTGTACCAAACATTTAAGCTTTTAAACTATATTGATAAAAATAACGCATTCTCAGAGCTATCTGTTCAAGCTTTAAAAAATATTAAGTACAGCGCATTGGCAATTAGTGTATTATATGTATTAGGTATGCCACTTTTCTATCTCGTGGCAGAGAGAGATGATGCCCCTGGCATTATTATTATCGGGATGATTATGATTTTTGCTTCAATGGTAATCGCGGTCTTTGCTGCCGTTCTCCAAAGACTATTAAAAGATGCTATAGATATAAAATCAGAAAATGATTTAACGGTCTGAGGTGAATAATATGGCAATTATTATTAATATTGATGTAATGTTAGCAAAAAGAAAAATGAGTGTAACAGAACTTTCGGAGAAGGTTGGAATTACAATGGCTAACCTTTCTATCTTGAAAAATGGAAAAGCAAAAGCAGTCCGTTTTTCAACTTTAGAAGCAATATGTAAAGCATTAGAATGCCAACCGGGGGATATTTTAGAATATCAACCTGAAGATACCGAATAAAAAGAGTCCTTCATACGAGAAGGACTCTTTTTATTACACATTACGGTGCAAAACTAATTTGACCAGTAAACAATAGGATAATTGCTATGATCCAAAATATAAAAAATGATGAGGACAGTATTAATGAAAGGATAGCAATCCCCTTCTTCTCTGTTTTTTTCGTCATTGTGATTATTGAAAGCATGATACCTATACCTGTCAGGGCAATTGTAATATAATCTCCAACTATATTACCTGCATTCGCTATCCTTGTTGGCGTTATAAAAACGAATAGAAAACACAAAATGCCGATGAGTAAAGATATATAGCTTATTATACTGTACTTCTTTTTAGGAACTATTTCTGTTTTCATACTAATCCCACCCCTTCTATATAGCTATGAGTTTATATTAGCATGAATAACCATAATTTGGTTATGATAAAAAGCAGATAAAACGGACACTATCACTTTATCTGTCAGTTTATTTCTATCTAACAACTAACCTGACTATTTCTTTACTAAAGATATACAATCATTCTTTAATCCACGGCAATTGGTATATAATAGCTCTAAAAAATAAAGACTGTACCTTTAAAATGAAAGATACAGTCTTTATTAATAACTTTTTTTATAAAGAAAACTCTCTATCACTCACTACCTTAAAAAACTCCGAGTAATGTGATAAAGAATAATCCGCTACATCACAATTACCTTGAAACATACATGTTGAAATACCTAATTCTTTTGCAGGTAATAAATCTAATTCTCTATCTCCAATAGCTAAATCAATATTGTATTTTTTATGCAGATGATTATAAGCTAAAGAGTTTGGCTTTCGAGGAAAGCCATCGTCAATTGTAACCATATCTACGAAGTATTTTTCCCAGCCGTAATATTTTAAAATGCCCATAACCCCTTCCCTATGTTTATGGGTCATAATCACATTTTTATTTGCAAATTTCAAAACCTCTTCGACACCTGCAAAAGGTTTCATATCTTTTGACGTGAATTTTCCCTTCAAAACTTTAATCTTTTCTTCCTGCTCGCATGAAATATTATAATACTGAATTGCATGAGAGTATGATATTTTTAAGTTTTTGTATATTTCTTGTTTTTCTACTGAATCACCTAATATTTCAGAAAGCATCATTGTATATGCAGGATACGTATCAAATAACGTCCCATCAAAATCCCATAAAATATTCATTCTATTCACCTTCTATGTTCAAATCATTTAATGACTAAATCCGCCCTATCCCTCGGCGATTCCATTTCTAAGTAATAATCCTCTGCTTTCCAATACCTATTTTCAAACTTTGAAAGGTTTTTCTGTGTCTCCTCACTCTCACGTAGAAACCTTGTCTCTCTTGGACAGTCCAAATAGACCATATAATGAAAGAAATCTCTCCATTCTTTTCGCTGCAGAAAAACTCCTTCAATAACAATTACGCCTACAATAGGAATCTGTACTTTTTTCATTTCACATGAGTCTGTTTCCTCTTGATAAAAAGGCAAAGTTAATTTTGTCTCATGTTGTAACTTCTGAAAAAACTTCTGCCTCAAGTATGTAATATCCCACTGTAAACAATAATACTCATACCATTCTTCATGGTTTGTATAATAGCGTCGATTACGCTCCACTATATGATCATCAATATGGAAAATATGAAACGGAATGCCTTCTTGTTTCATATTTTCTTTTAAATTTGCTACGAATGTTGTTTTTCCTGAACGACTTAAACCATCTATACCTAAAATGAATCTATTTTCCCTATGATTCTTCATAATCGTTATAAGTTCGTTTGTACTCATTACTTCTTCCACTCTTCTTTTAATAAAGAATATAAAATGGTATCATGAGCAACTCCATTTTGAATCATATGTTTTCGAAGTAATCCTTCTTCTTGAAATCCTGCTTTTATTAACAACTTTTGAGAAGCTTTATTTTCTACATATACAACCGCTGCGATTCTTATCAGTTGCAGCATTTCAAATCCGTAAGCTAAAATCGCTTGTAATGCTTCCGATGCATATCCTTGTCCCCAATATGTATCATCTAATTCATAACCAATTTCAGCTCGTTTATGATTATTATTAATTAAATGAAATCCGCACGTTCCGATTAATTGGCCCGTCCCTTTTTTCTCGATTCCCCAGCGAAATACACTGCCCTCTTCATAACGATTTTTAAACGTTTGAATCGTTGTTTTCGCTTGCTCAATATTTTCAAAAGAATCCATTCCGAAATAACGTATAACTGATTCTTTCGAAAAATATTGGAACATCGTTTCTGCATCTAATAGTGTAAGTTCTCTTAAGAGTAAACGTTCTGTTTCTAGTTTTGGAAATCCCATCTCTCTTTCTCCCTCTATTCTAATGAACTGCAAATTTCAATATAATTTCCATCTGGATCAGCAATGTAGGCAATTGTTTGTCCCCACGGTTTTACAATCGGTTCAACTAAAATCTTGATTCCTTGTTCTCTAAATTGCTCAATCGTTTTTTGTACATTCTCAACAACGAATCCTAATTCAAAATGAGAAGACTGTAATTCACCTTCTGTAAGCGGTAGTCCTGTTAATTCTTTCACATCTTGCCGCGTATTCATCGCTAAAATGGTAGTTCCAGTATTAAATTCAATATATGTACCGTGCTCTGCTTTTATAGGTAACTGTAAAATATCTTTATAGAATTTTAAACATTCCTCAAAATTTTCTACATATAAAATGATGTACTTCATTTTCAAATCCATTTTACATCCCCCTTTATATCTATCCCTAAAATTTCGACAAAAGTCTCACAAAAACCTTGTTCTTGTAGTAATGAGCAAAAAAAATGAGGCCGATTTCTCGGCCCCCCAGCTTATTGGCATAAAACAGGAGATTTGGTTTGGACATAACCAGTTCGTACTTTTATTATATTTTATTTTTTCTGAATTTTAAATACATTAAACACCTATTTATATTGAGAAAGTTTTTTGCTTGCATAAAATTAAAGATTTTAAGAAATGATACAAATGGAGGTGTATACATATGGAACCAATGCTATGTCCAAGCTGTAAAACGAACCGTACTCGCTTTAATATTCTTGAACAACAAGTAAAACCAGTCAAATTAAATCCACAAACTGGTCAAGTAGAAGAAGAATACACAAATGAAACGATGAATGCTTTTCATATGGCCTATCAAGGACCTACATACCGCGTCCAATGCGCTGTATGTGGGCTTGTTGAAAACCCTGAACAATTTATTAAACCTGCTCAAAATCAGTCTTTCTAATAAAAACATTATTATCCCTTGTAGAAATAGATTTTTCTATAAGGGATTTTTCCATTTAATAAGTTAATTAAAGATGTATTTCTTCCTTATTATATATTAAAACCCACACCCTTTTGGTAATATTTACATAAGGGGGGGATAACAAATGATTTTAAATAAAAAGATAATGCTTCCATCAACATTTCTACTAGTAACTTGCCACATAGTCATCTTTTACTTTTGGATCTTCGATTTTGAAAAAATAACGACTCCTTACGGTCTAACAATATGGATTGTTTCTACTATTTGTGGTCTTTTACTTTATTACCATTTTAAAAATCAAAAATCTAATAAAGTGATATTTATTGCTAATTCTTTATTATTAATTATTTCTTCTTCATTTATGATTTTTTTAGGTATTGTTACTGGTATTATCTTTGTAACTGTTAATTCTATGAATTAAAAAGGTAGTCTTTTATTATGTAAAAAAGAATGAACAAAATAAATATATATAAAGATTAGAGAAGATGATTTCCCAATATATCTTCTCTAAGAATATCACTCTTTGTTAAAATATTTCCTTTTTCAATTTTTTAAGCTTTCTAAATAAATTAATAAACGCATATGAATATATACAAACTAAAAACCCTACCATACCTCTATATAATCCTGATTCTGATACTCCAAGAAAACATAAGTAAAGCACTGGAATTAACGTTACAAACATAATTGCAACGAACTGTATCAATTCAACAAGTTTTTGTATCTTCGTTTCTTTGTCTGAATAAATATCAGGTAACTCATTTTCCTCGTCTACTTCTTTACAGAAATAATTCCATTTCGCAAAACTCGTTACATGTTTCCAGCCACACATTTCATATATATCAATATATTCTAGTTGTTTTTCTTTCGAATCTTTATAATCCAGTCTAAAATCCGCTTTATATATTACATCTTTCGGTTCAGTTTTCTTAAACGTATACATTACATTATACTTTTGTAAAGCCCATCCTTTTTGATGCATTTTTCTTAAAAAAGCTTCTTCTTTTTCCAAGCTCCATATCGCGAAAGGTTTGAATACCTTCTTTGTCTCCATATTCCATTCACTCCCCTAATATACTATTCCCATTCCTTACAGATCTCTGTAACCTGTTATACTCGAGCTCTAACACTTCTCTCCCAAACGTTGTTAACTCATAGCACTTCTTTCTATCTGTAGAGGCAACTTCAACAATTAATTTTTCTTTTAGTAATTTCGTCGTATTCCCGTATAACGTACCAGGACCGAGTTTTACTTCTCCATTTGTCATCTCTTCTACCATTTGCATAATTCCATAACCATGCATTGGCTTTACAAGTGACAATAATATGTAGTATGTCGCCTCAGTTAACGGAATATATTTTTGCGCCTTCGCATTCATTATAACTACCTCCGATACATCGCCTCATGATATATCGACTCACGATATATCATATACCGATATTGTATAATTATATTCCAAAATATGCAAGAGTAATTTAATAATTAAATATCCATTTCTTTGAATTAAAAAATGATACCAATTTTCTGAATAATTTGTTAAAATATAGAAATATTAGCTCTTTTATACCGAAAGGAATGATACATATGATAAATAAATTGAAAGAAAACATAGGATCTGTGTTTGTTGGTAAAGAAAATGTTATTGATCTACTGCTTGTTTCACTGCTTGCTGATGGACATGTACTACTCGAAGACGTGCCTGGTACTGGGAAAACGTTACTGGCGAAAACCATATCAAAAAGTATTGGCGGTAGTTTTTCTCGTGTTCAATTTACCCCTGATGTACTTCCAAGTGATGTAACAGGTATTGAATACTTCAACCCAAAAACAAATGAATTTGAGTTAAGAATTGGACCCGTTATGACAAACATTTTGCTAGCAGATGAAATTAACCGTGCAATGCCGAGAACACAGTCTAGTTTGTTAGAAGCAATGGAAGAGCGACAAGTGACGCTTGAAAAACAGTCTACTCCTCTCCCAAAACCGTTCTTTGTTATTGCAACGCAAAACCCAATTGAATCACAAGGGACTTTCCCTCTTCCAGATGCACAGCTTGATCGCTTTTTAATGACGATTTCAATTGGTTATCCAACTCCTGAAGATGAGTTACAAATGATGCGACGTTTTCGTAACGATATACCGCTAGAACGTGTCACACCTGTTATCTCTTTAGAAGATATATTAGAATCACAGAAACGAATAAAAGAAATTTTCATATCAGAACCGTTAGAACATTACATAATTAAACTTGCACAAGCTACTCGAAATCACGATTACATCGCTAACGGTGTAAGCCCACGTGCCACACTTTCTTTAGTGCGCGCAGTTCAAGCATTAGCCTTCTTACGCGGGAGAGAATATTGCACCCCTGAAGATATACAATTTTTAACTCCTTCTGTTTGGAATCACCGTATTGTCTTATCAATGGAAGGTGCCCTGCGCACGACTAAAAATGATATAATGCAAAGTATTTTAAAAGAAGTTGACGTACCTGTGGAGATTGAGCAAGCATGAATGGACAGCGTGTAGTAACTGTACCTTTATTTTTTCAACTCCATATTATTCAACTAACTGTGCCAGGCGCTATACTATTTACCTTTTTTATGCCGCAACGAATTATAATGTTTCTCTTTTTCTCCTATTATTTATTTGCGATTTTCATTTATAAATATGTCGCTTACATAGAGAAAAAATTTGAAGTTATAAACGAGAGACAAACAACTCGGCTTTTCCCTGATGAATCTGGAAAGTTTTTTATTCATTTGAAAAACGGTGCACATATCCCTCTCGTTAATGGTGTTTGTTATTTTCATTTAGATTCGTCTCTTATACAGCATAAAGATCAAGGAATTGAACGAATATCAAAAACGTTATTCTCTTTTCCATTTTCACAACCTGCACATTCGGCGCAAAAATGGGATTTAACATTAACCGCAACGAAACGTGGTGTGTTTCAAATTGAACAGTTCGAATGCGTTTTAAAAGATCCTTTTCATTTATTAAATGTACACTTACCTGTTTTCGATAAGTTAAAAACTGAAATTATTGTGTATCCTTCTCCTAAAGAAGTAGCAGGTTTGCAAGAACTTCAGCAACTTCTAACTGGTTCTTATCGAACTAATTTTTCTTTTTACAATGATGAAACATCTATTATCGGTGTAAAGCGATATGAGCGTGAGTCTTTCCGCTCTATTCATTGGAAGGCATCTGCTAAAATGCAAGAATTACAAGCGAAGCAATTTGAACCTGTAAAAAATTATAGTTGGACGATTTGTCTTTCTTTAGCTGCCGATCGTGGATTTGGTTGGAAAGATAATGTTGAAGATTTAATTTCATTCGCAACATACATTTGCCAATATGCAACGAAGCATCACATACCGTTTGAATTATTTATTAGTGTATTAGCAGAAGGTGGTGCATTACATTTATCATTACATGAAGGGCAAACACAATATGCAAAAGCTTTAGAAGAATTAGCACGTGTTTCAGATGATAGTACGTTACTGCCGAAACAAGGATTCCTTCATTATGTAATGAGAAAGAGAGAACGTTCGTCTACAATGATATACATTGGTTTACAGAAAAATGAACTCCCTCTTCTCTCGCAGCCAACGTTCCTCATTAATAGCGAAGGGATGGTGGAATCGGTTGAAAACTTGGCTCTATCACGTTAATGACTTTATTTTGCTTCTCCTCCTTTCATTATTAACAGAAAGGGATGACCTTGTTGCTATTTCCATATTTTTAGCAACAGGCTATGTAGGCGTATTTCTTCTTCATAAATTTATGAAGAAAAAAACAACAGGATTTGTCATACTGTTCATTACTCAAATAATTGGTTGTTCTTTCCTTCTCCCATTCTCTCTATTTGGCACAATTATGTTACCGCTTTTCTTCTTTATCGTACATGTAGTCGGACCAGGATATCCAGTTCAAAAATCGTTAGGCGGTATTGTTTGGTTTAGTATTTCAACCATATTTTATGCGCCCTTTCCACCTTTGTGGAAGCTGTTACTATTAGTTATACACATTATGATTACATTTTGGTTAACTGGGGCAAATCGGAAGCAACAGTTATTACGTTTCATTTCTATCATTACGATTGGTGTAATGAGTATAGTACTTGTTCAAGTGTTTCCTTTCATTCGACTTATTTTTTCCTATATCATAGAAACAGTTGCATTAGGATTCGGATACGCTATCAATCCGTTATTTTCAGCAGCTGAATTAAAAGAAACTGATGATTTTTGGTCGAATAAAGGGAATTTAAAGGATCCTCAAATTAAGGATGTGTTTGGACAGCGTGCTTTTGACCCCACACTCATAAATAGCATTACCATAATAGTATGTACAACCATTGCTATTTACGTTGTTTGGAAAATAATAAAAAGACGAAAACAATTCAGTTTACCAAATATGCCTGCCTTCGAATCTACTATCATTACTAATAAAGAAGGAACGAACCAAAATCGTTTTAAACGAAATAAACCGCCGCATAACGAAATTCGGAAGGAAATTTTCAAGCTAGAGAGTAAGTTAACCCCTCCTTTAAATAGAAAACGGGGAGAAACTGTTGAAGCTTGGCTAGAAAGAATAAATGATGAAGAAGATTTAAATATTCAAAGTGATATTATTATAGATGCTTATAATACGGTGCGTTATTCAAATGGTAAAAGCATTGTACTTCTGCATGAATTTAAGGAAGAGATTCATAAGCTTTATGCCTATCAGAAAAATTTGAAGAAACGAAAGAAATAACGTAACAAAAAGACTCCTATATTCATAGGAGTCTTTTTATACTTCTACGTTGCTTTTTAAATGGAAGCATTCTTCCCTGCTTCAATTTCTAATGACTCTTCATGCCACCAAAGTGTTTCTTCAGGGTCTTCTTTAGCGATTAGGTGTGCTTCTTTTTTCGTTTCTACTGTAGGATATGAACCTTTTAGCGCACGCCCTGAAGTCGTAACAAATAATACACTAAATACAACTAATCCAATAATACTTACACCCGTCAAATAAAATGCTGGCGCAAGCGGGTTACCAGTTGCATGAACTAAGTATGAACATACGAGCGGTGTTGTTCCACCGAATATCGATACAGAAATATTAAATGAAATCGAAAGTGCTCGATAACGTACATCAGTGAAAAAGAGTGATGGTAATAATGAAGGTAATGTTCCTTCATATACACTTAAGAAGAAACCTAGTACGAAAATACCTGCAAATATAGCTGCAATATGTCCGTTACCTATTAGTAAAAATGCTGGAATTGCAAATACAGTTAAACCAAGTAAACCAATTTGCACGACGCGTTTATTACCAATTTTATCACTTAATTTACCGAAATATAGTGCTAGTGGAATCATAAGTGCCATCGTAATAGAAATAATTAATAAGCCCGTTGTTTCTTTGACTTTAAGTACTTGAGTTAGATAAGAAGGAATATACGAAAGAATCATATAATTCGTAATATTAAAGAAGGCGACAATTACTGTGCTTAATAAGAAGTCTTTTTTGTGATATTTAATAATATCCATAAATGAAAATTGTTCATTGTCTTCAGATTCCTCTTGTGCTTTTTCCATCTCTTCAAAGATTGGAGATTCATCTAGATGACGGCGTAAGTATAAACCGACCAAACCAATTGGTGCAGCTACTAAGAACGGAATACGCCATCCCCAGCTGAGCATTTGCTCATCTGTTAACAATAACGTCAAAATGGTAACAATTACCGATGCAGCAATGTAACCTGAGAGTGTTCCAATTTCAAGACCACTACCGAGTATACCACGCTTTTTATCTGGAGAAGATTCTGCGATATAAACCATTGCTCCTGAATATTCGCCGCCTGTAGAGAAGCCTTGAATCATTCGGGCAACTAAAAGTAGTATTGGTGCCCATACACCAATTTGTTCATAGGTTGGTAGTAATGCGATGAATAATGTAGAAAGTGCCATTAAAATAATAGTAGTACTTAACACGATTTTTCGGCCGTACTTATCTCCTATTCTACCAAAGAATACACCTCCGATTGGTCGAACGAGAAAGGCTGCTGCAAATGTACCGAATGTAAGTACAAGTTGCAATCCACTATTATCAACACCTGAGAAGAATAATTGACTTAAGATAACCGCTAAATACGCGTATAATCCGAAGTCAAACCACTCCATTGCGTTCCCTATACCAGTAGCAATTACTGCTTTCCTGGCTTGTTTAGGATTGACAATATTAACGTCTTGAGGTTCAAAATTTAAATCATTATTTTGTTGCATATAATAAAACAGCTCCTTTTTAATTTAACTTCTTTAAGCACACCTTCTCTTATTGAATAAAATTAATTCGAAGCACTTAAGGAAAATTAACGTCTCCTTATCTGTTATTATTGTTTCACATAATTAATTATTTGTCCAATGAGATGCTCTCTAGGTTAAGTAATTTACTATTTT
This sequence comes from Bacillus sp. S71, assembly GCF_016625265.1. Classification (NCBI taxonomy): domain Bacteria; kingdom Bacillati; phylum Bacillota; class Bacilli; order Caryophanales; family Bacillaceae; genus Bacillus; species Bacillus sp. S71. The sequence goes on from NZ_JACVUW010000003.1 coordinate 52,413, forward strand.
AAAAAGCTGAAGAAGCCGCTAAAATAGCGCCTTCTTCAGCTTTTTATATTTTTTTATATTTTTTTAAATACTTGCTGTAGCAGCTATGTTATGAACACAGGAAATAAACTCATAAGTGAATGCGTCAATTTCCTCTTTCGTAATAATATACGGCGGAAGTAATCGAATAATATTCCCTTGTGTTAGATCGACTAACATCCCTTTATTCATTAACTCAATCTGTAATTTCTTCACATTTTCATTCGTGTCATTCACACTTATCCCAAACATCATCCCCGCATGACGTACTTCCTGAATATAATAAGCATTTTCTTTCTGAATATCTTGCAGTTTGTCATTCAAATATAGTGACGTTTCATAAGCTTCTTGCATTAACCCATCATCAAGTAATGTATTTAATACAGTTAAACCTAAAGCTGTTCCCATTGATGAATGAGCAAATGTTGTCCCGTGATCTCCTGGTGAAAATACATCACATAACCTTTCACCTACAATAATTCCTCCTAGCGGTATCCCGCCTCCTGCTCCTTTACCAATTTGAATAATGTCCGGTGTGATATTAAAATTTTGATAAGCAAATAATTTTCCCGTTCGACCCATACCACTTTGAACTTCATCAACGACAAGAAGTACATTATATTTTTCACATAAATTTTGAACACCATGTAAATATTCACTTGATAAAGGATAAATCCCCCCGCTACCTAAAACAGGCTCTAGCATAATCGCAATTGGATTTTCTTTAATAATGGTTTCTTCTAATTGGTCTATATTCTCGCGCTCTACTTCATATACAGGAATAGATGTTTTAGGGAATTTTTGATATACACTTTCCTGTCTCGTAAAATGAAGTGCTCCTAACGTACGCCCGTGGAAACTATTCTTCAGTACTACAATTCCTTCACGTTCTTCACCCTTATTAGCTCTATATTTATCAATTAATTTCAACGTTGTTTCTGTCGCTTCCGTACCAGAGTTTGTAAAAAAGACTTTTCCGCTTTTTAAAGTACAATCTACTAATTTCTTTGCATACTCAATTGCAACTGGGTTTAAAAAATGAAACGGTAAATGCAACGATTTCGCAACTTGCTCCATTGTCATTTGTACAATTTTAGGATGATTGTATCCTAATACATTTACTCCTACGCCAGAAAATAAATCTAAATACTCTTTACCATCTACATCATACAGTTTACACCCTTCTCCTCTTTCCATTGCAACCTCTGTACGACAATATGTAGACATCATATATTCTTTATCTAATTGAAACCAATCCGACATGTTAAATTCCTCCTATTTATTTTCCCTTTTTTAACGTTCATTCTCTATATAATCGTTTATAAATTAAGTTTTAAGATTGAAATTTTAATAGTGGTTTTCTTCCACATTTTTAGTAAAACGTGTGCTTTCTCTTCCCGATATTCATTTTTCCATAATTTCTTCTATTTCAACAGGTCCACTACATATGTGTTTTTTTCATCTAGCGGTATGTTACTGCTTTGAACTGTGCGTGTCATACATAATTAAGGCTATAGAATCATATTTAGTAACAATGGACAAAAAAGATTTGGAGGCTATATCGATGGATGAAAACTATGATAAACAGGGGCAATCTATACTAGGGAAAGACTTTAATGAAAATGACGAACGTAATGAACAAGCTAAACTTCACTCTCAAACAGTTGGTTCACGTGGACCCGTACTAGAGCAAGATAGTGTACTGCATGAGTCATTACAAGAATTTATTCATGAAAAAATTTTAGAAAGACCTGTTCATGTAAAAGGATTTGGTGCGTTCGGTTATTTTCAAACGATATATTCGATGTCTGAACATACTAAATTAAGTTTTTTACAAAATTCTAATGAGAAAGTTCCTGTTATGGTGCGATTTTCGTTAGCTGTTAGTACGAAAGGAACACCGGATACTGCTAGAAATGTACGCGGTTTTTCTACAAAATTTTATACAAAAGAAGGAATTTTTGACCTTTTATGTAATCACATTCCTGTTTTTTCTGTTCGTGACCCAATGCGTTTCCCTGAAACGATTCAAGCATTATTGCCTTCACCTAAAAATAACTTAATAGACCCTAATAGATTTTGGAATTTCGTCGCTAAAGCACCTGAATCTATTCATTTTGTTGTCCGTTTATACTCTAATAATGGTACGGCCAAAAGTCTTCGCCACATTCCAGGACATAGTGTTAATACATATGTATGGAGAAATGCGGAAGGTAATCGAAAGTATGTAAAGTATCATTGGTACCCATTTGAAGGTGTACAGTACATTACTAATAAAGAAGCAATTAAACTAGCTGCTGAAAATCCTGATTATAGCGGGAAAGATTTATATGATGCTATTGAAAATGGTAAACCAGTGGAGTATGGTTTATACGTCCAGCTCATGGATCCGAAAGATGAAGCTTACCTATCTTATGATCCTTTAGATGACACAAAAGTATGGGATGAACAGACGTACCCTCTCATACCAGTCGGGAAAATGGTATTAAATAAAAATCCTGAAAATTTTATGGAACAAGTAGAGAAAGTCGCATTCTCCCCTTCTAATTTACTGGATGGTGCAGAACTATCAGATGATAAAATGCTGCAAGGGCGCGCTAACATTTACAGTGATTCACAAAGAAGAAGAATTGGTCCCGAATTTCGCAAATTAACGATTAACCAACAGCAAGATTGGACACCCGCTAATCAAATTACAAGCGGTGACGGAAGGTACGTTGAAGGTAAACTTGAAAGAACTTCTATAACAAAACAGAATGACTTTACGCAGGCTGGTGAATTTTATACGAAGTTAAAACCGATAGAAAAAGAACATCTCGCTGAGAACTTAGCTAGTGATTTGAAAGTTATATCCGATGATATTAGGGAGATCGTTTTGGGGTATTTCAATCAAGTATCAACTGATTTGAAAACAAGCATTGAGACAAAAATGAAAGAGCATTAAGAAGATTAAAGTATTCTTTACGAATGAGAATTCAAATCTATATTAATTATTTTCTTGTCAAAATCCAATGAGATTATTTAATTTAAAAATATAAAGCCAATATATCCCTGTTCTATAATTAGAACAGGGATATATTGATATAGTTTAATTTTTAACATTACATACTTTATTTTGCTAAAAAATGCAATAAGTTTCCTTTCAAAATAAATTATAGTAAACTATTTTACTTGTACCGTATAATTCCCTGTTCCACCACCATACTTATATACACTTAAGTAATATTTCCCTGGCTTTGCATTATAATTTCCAAGCAATTTGTTTCCATCACGTTTTGTTGCATAAGCTACATAATTATTTAGATCTGATTCAGAATATAATACCCAGTTCAGTCCAAGATTTTGTTCGTTCGTAACAGAAATTTGTAAATCTTTTTGATCCTTTACATCAATAACAAATTTATCCCCCTGATCTTGATCGCTCAAGGTTCCTCTTAACAAAATATTCAAAGATAGTGGGTTTGCTGTTTCAAATGAATTATTTGGTTCTTTTTCTACAGCCGTACCTTCTTCCGTATTCACTCCGCTAAACACAACATCATATTCATATTGCCCAGCATTATTTACACGGTAATTTACAAAATAAGCAGTCAATGTTTTATATCCAGTCCACTCTTTTCCTGAAAAACGTTTCAACATATCATTTGTTGCTTCATTCATCACTTTCCAGTCCTCAACTTCTCCTTTAGCCGCACTTCCTGTATATGTCCCCTGTAGTGTAAATGTATTAAAGAATTGTGATTTATTCTTTGTTACTTTCACATCTTTTAATTTCGCTTCATTTGTAATATCTGAAGTAATGTCCGAAAGCGATTTTGGATCATGCTGAGTTAAATACTCATCTGATACTTGTGGAATTGTATACTTATCGCGATTATCAATAAGCATTTGCATATAAGATTGATATTCTTCATTTAACTTATTATCTTTGCTTAATGTAGCACGGTATGCATCGTAACTTGAAACATCATTTGCGCGAATCAAATCATGCACTTTATCGAACATTTCAGGGCGCTTATTATACATATATGATTGCAGCGCAAACGAATAATTATAAAAATCCCACGTTCCATATTTCGCATTTAATGTTTGTGATGCTGTATAACGTTTTGCAGGATCATTAGATAACCCACCAATTATACTTTTTCGCGGTACTACACTATCTAATCGCGTTGCACCTGCAAAGAACTCTGCGTTTCCTTCTTCAAACCATGTTAAACGTTCATTTTGATACATTTCTCCTTGTCCCCATAATCCCTGAACTTCGTACCTTCCCTGTAAGTAGTGCGTAAATTCATGGCGGAATAATTCTTCCAAACTATAAATACTTTGCTCTGGTGTACGTTCATATGTAAAGAAAGTCCCTGTCCCTTCAATATAGATCCCACCATTATTCGTTTCATATCCGTACAGTTGACGATTAAATTGATACTCATCTGGGCTATTATAAATAACCATCGTTAACACATCATCAGCATGTCCACTTTCAAGTGGTTTATCGCTACCAACTGTACGATAAAATTGAGAACGCACTTCTTTTGCCGCCCAGTATAGACGTTTAATTTTCTCTTCGCTAACTTTATCCCCAGCTTTAAAGACAATTGCTCCATCATCAAACGTATACGTTTTCGATAAATATTTCTTTTTACCCTCTTCTCGAATTTGATCTAAATTTACAGTTTTTCCGTTCGCATCTATTCCTCCATAATTTGTAGTAATTTGTTCTGCCGCAACAAAGTATTGCTCTCCTAAATATGGATAAATTCGCATTGCATCTGTAACAACTTGTTGTCCTTTTGTCGGCGTGCTATGAAGCTTGCCCAATCGTCCAGCATAGTAAATCCCATTATTAATTAACCATCCGTTTTTATTTGTTACTGTACCAAGTAGTGCAAAACGATTTACTTCATTAATAAAGTTATCAATATTTCGAAACCACATCGTATCTTTTGGCTCTTTTCCAGTCGTGTACATATCCGTCTGAATATCAAAGTCAATTCCCTTCATCAACTCATATATAGCGTCTCCTTTTGTTCTGTCTTCAATGAAAGTTGCAAGATTATCATTATATTGTTTAAAAATTTCACCTGCATATAAAACCGTTTCAACATCTGCTGATGCATTTCCAATTAATTTTCCATATGATGCAATTACTTTATTTTGTTCTGATGTACCAAGTTTGAAATTTGGATTTTTTGCAATTGTTTTTAAAGCTGGTAAACATTTATCATGGTAGCTACGCTCATTTAGTTTGCTTAATTCATCATGGTAAAAACCTAAATAAAATGCTGCACGTAGAGCTTCTACTAATGTTTCAATCCCTTTTGAATCATCTTTCGTATAAGCTTGTCCTTGTTCTGCTAGTTTATTAATAATTGCTTGCATTCGACTATCATCTTGATAGAATTTAAGACTATCACTATTAAACTGAAATAATTCTGGAATTTGATACCATTTAATTGTCACAAGAAGATCAGTTAATTGTTTATTATTTAATTGATTTAACTCAGCCATTGAATACTTTTTTTCTTCAGCTAACGGTTTAATATTATCGTTTGGTGCTAGTGGACGCTGCGATAAATCCGCTAATTTTAACCGTTTTGTAAAAGATGCATTTTCTTGTACTTTTGAAGGGTGCGCCAATTCATCAACAGATTTCTGTATTCCTACCGGCTCCATTTGTAATACGTTCTTCACATTTTTCTCTTTTGTCTCTGCTTGAATTTGCAAACCATTACATGTTATTGTCACTAGTCCAACACCAAGAATCCACTTAGAAATTTCCGAATATTTAACCATACCATTGCCCCCTAATAATTTAAAAGAAAATTCAGAATTTTTAAACCGAAAACCTACTTATTTGTATGTATTTACAGTTCCGCTATAAATACAACTATGATTAATAATGCAATAGTAGCTTGTTTTATACTATTACGAGTACAGATTCCTTACATACAATCTCCCTTCCTTACATGTAATACAAGCAAAAACTGTGCCAATCATATTTCTTATGCATGGCCAATATTCTTTTATAAATACTGTAGAATAAAATATACATAGGTGGTTCGGCAATGTATAAATCATTTGACACAAAATCTAATGTTTATGAAGAACAAATTCATTGAATGTTATAAGTTCATTAGCCAGTACATAATTTCCAACTAAAAACATCCCCAATTTTTAAATCTCTCAAAAAAAGGTAAACAAACATATTCCATAAAGCTAATATGTTCGTTTACCTTTTTCTATTTCAAATCAACAGCAAAATATCATTGAATAAAAACAGCATGAATACGTATTTTGTTATTCATTTCTCTTTTTCATATAATCTTTTTCACATTGCAAAGGCTTGAATTTCACTTTTTTCCCTTTCTTCTTTTTCGTTTTTATAACGAGCCATTCCCCTTTTTCAACGTCTAGTTTTAGGCGTTTCATTACATTGATATTATCTTTTTCTTTATAAAGTAAAAATGCTTCTTGCGCCCTCACAAATAAGCTGGGCTGTTCGCTAAATCCACCACTATCATAAATTTTAGTTAGCGAATTATAATAAGAATCATTTTCCTTTCCACCATACATCAAATGGGCAGCCTCCAGATCTCTTTTACTTACTTCCCAAAAACTATGTTCATCAATATTTAAATTAAATGTGGATTTAATGTCCTGTATTATATTCTTCACATACTTTTCATCTCGAACTTTTCTTTCTTCGAGACAATCCGAAGATAACCTTGGTGCATCTGATTGGGAATGTACAACGTGTTGTATCGATACACACAGAATAAATATGCTTAAAATGTAAAATATTTTTTTCATATTTACATATCACCTCAAATGATTTAGATACTATATCATTTGAGGCTTACAATATTCTTATACTAATAATGTAAAAGGCCCTATAATTTAGACTATTATAGGGCCTTTCCTTTTAATATTGCTTTATTAAATTCACCGGCGAAGCCAGTACCTTACTACTTTTCACATCATATAATCCTATAGGTGTTACTCGTATAAAAGGCAAGTGCGTCGCAGAAAAGAATAAAATTGTAAATGCTGGATCATCATACGTGTAGCCACGCTCTTGTAGTAATTTCACCATCTGTTTCTCTTCCTGTATTAATTCACTCATTTTTAAATTAGACATAATCCCGAGCAATGGTAATGCTATTTCGTGTAACACTTCATTGTTTTCTGCTACGACCATTCCACCACCGAGCTCTTTTACTCTACGAAAAGCTGTAAGCATATCTTCTTTACTTTTTCCAATGAGAATCATATCACCTGTGCCGGAATAAGAACTAGCAAGACCACCTAATTCTTTCGCAAAACCTTTTACAACTGTATTTACTCGCCAAGTACCATCACGAGCAATCATCATGAGGAAGCATTCATCATGATCTGTGGATAATTCATCACAGTCTATATTGATTTCACTAGTATATGGTTTTGTAATAACGTTATTTAATAAGTGTATCCCCGTTTTATTAGAGAAAATCATATCCTCTTTTTCTATTGACCAATCTAATGATAATGGAGTTACTTTATATTTACTCCAGTCTATATGTAATGCTTCATGCGTATTTACACCGTCACGCTTCACCCATTTCCCCTTTGCAAGGACACTAATTGGTACTGGGTTTTCTTTACTTTCTAAAATATTGATATTAGCAATTCTACCTGTCGCAATCGAACCATGTACATGTTCCATATTATAATAGCGAGCAATATTATAACTTGCCATATGGTATGCATCTATTACTGGCACTCCTTGTTTTATCGCGGTAGAAATCATTACGTTTGTCATTCCATTTTCATAAAACGAAGGATGTGAGCCGTCTGTAGTAAGTATAAATCTATCAAACTGTTTCACGCCTAATTCCAACAATTCTTTTAATAAAACTTCTAAATCCGGTCTAATGGAAGAATTTCTAAGAGAAACGGTGTAACCTTGCATAAGACGAGTGAAAGCTTCCTGCCCTGTCATCGCTTCATGATCACAATCTGTACCTAACAGTTTTAACTTCGCTAAAGTCGTTTCAGATGCACCCGGAAAATGGCCTTCTACTTTCTTCTGCAATCGCTTCGTTTCCTGCACCCAAGTTAACATTTCATCATCACCATGTAATAATTTTGGCCATGCTGTTAACTCCCCACCTTGAAGAACAGCTTCTTGTTTCAGCCATTCTATTATTTCTTTACTATTAAACAAAGATTCCCCGTTTTGCAATTCAGTCTGTCCATCAAAACGGCACCACCAATACATAGTAGCTGGAATCTTTTTAAATTCCTCTAATAAACGAAATGATTCTTCACGTTTTAATGTGAAAAATAGAGTTAAATTATCATTAATAAAAGTCGTTGTCCCAAATTGCATCGCATGATTTGCTAGCGTCTCTGGGTTATACAACTGATATGGATGTGCATGCGGTTCTATGTAACTGGGAACGACATACTTTCCATCACAATCAATGACTTCACATTTATATAGTTGCTCTGGCAACTTTTCTCCTACATATATAATACGGTCATCATAAATCCAAATATTTGCTTGCATCCATTCACGTATATAGGAATTTAAGTATGTTGCATTCTTTAATAATTTGTGTGGACTTCTTGTACCGTCTATTATTTCTACATGTTCTCGTAATTGCTTGTTACTCCATCTAAACTGATTTTGTCCCAATGTATTTCACTCCAAATCAATTTACTTTTTTATTAAAACAAAATAATTAACAAACTAAAGTATTATCCATTCATAACTCCCCTGTATAGCCCCTATACCTCTCATTATATGGAATACTCTCAAAAATAACAATTTTCAAAACAAACAACACCTCTTTGTCCCACAACAAAAAGGATGTCATACAACTGACATCCTTTTTATACTAAACTATAAGATTGAATTGCACTTTGAAATACACTTGTATCATATTTATGTTCTACATATACTTAATACCATATTATGAATGTTAATACTGTCCTTATTTGTGAAATTTAAAAAGCATCTCTTTTATTTACAGCTATTGCAGAAACCTATTCGCTTTTTCTTCATCTATTTATTAAATTCAACTTGCATCATTTTATCAAACTGTGTAAGAATATCAACCGGACCTAAAGAATTAACATTGACAGCAAATGTATGCTTGCCTCCAATTACTCCACCAGCAAAAGTCATAAACCCAGGAATTGATCCTCCGTGCCCCCATACTGAGACACCATTTGGAAGTTTAGTCTCATAGATTCCAAGACCATATCCATCCCCAACCCCTTTTCCTTCTACAGGAACTGTAGTAAGCATTTCTTTTAGCTCGCGTTCCTTCAGTAACTTACCACCGAGTAAAGATGAAAAGAATTTGTTTAAATCATCCGCATTAGAAATCATATCTCCAGCTGCATTAGCTAAACTCGGATTATAATACGTAATGTCTTTCAACTCGCCTGTTTCTTCCATTTTCACATATCCACGAGCATGATTCTTTCCTGGGATGACGGGTGAATTCCCTGGTAAAAACGTATTTGGCAAGTCCAGAGGTTCAATAATTCGCTTTTCAATTTCTTCCGCATAACTATTACCAGTTATTTTTTCAATAAGCATTCCCAATATTACATATCCTGTGTTTGAATACAACCAGTCTTTGCCCGGCGAGAAATCTGGAGGCAGAGAAAGGCCTATTTTCACTATTTCTTCTGCTGTATACGTTTTTTTCGAATTCATTACGTCAGCGTCTTTTGACTTTAAATATTCAGCGATACCACTCGTATGATTCAAAAGTTGTCGTATCGTAATTTGATTTCCATCATACCCATTTCCTTGCACGAGACCCGGCAGCCACTTTTCAATTGGATCGTCAAGTTGTACGCGATTTTCTCCTACTAATTGAAGAACAGTCGTGGCGGTAAAAGTTTTCGTCACACTACCAATCCGAAAGCGAAAATCCGATTTCACCGGTTTCTTTGTAATTAAATCCGCCACGCCAGCAGTATAACTATTAACTTTCCCTTTATTAGACGTCTTAGCTAATACCCCTGGTGCCCCAATTTGTATTGTTTCCTGCATTACTTGTTTCCATCCATTCCGATTCTTTTGATTAGGTTCTTGTGACGAATTAGAAATATTTTGAGTAGACTCTGCTTTCACAGTAAAACCAGGTGTAAATAGAGTAGTACCCGCTAATAAAACTGCTAAACTTGCCAACTTAATTTGATTACGTGTTTTCATAAGGCTTTCTCTCCTCTATTAATATCGTATTGATTCAAGCTATACTTTCATCCTATACGATAAACCTCTCTTTTTTCTTATTCATTCCTTACAAAATACTTACGTTTAAATTTAAATAGGGTAAACTGAGGTAGAGTTATGCATGCAAATAAAAAGAGAACATGTTTTCACTTTTTATGTAAACATGTTCTCATAAACATTTAAAATTCTATATCAGCTTTTCATCCTATTCTTTACACAACTAATCTAAATTCCTTTTTACCAGCCTGCACTAGCATTCATACCATTTCCAATAATAGAAAGTAATAACGGCCATAATACTGGTCCTAATGTAAGAAATACATTTAGAAGTATGAGCATTCTATATCCAACGGTGAAATTGTGATTTTTACGATTAACAAATACTAAACTGATTAATGATATTATAGTCGTTAAAAATAATACTAACATTAGCAACCAATACCACACCATTAAACTAAGACTCCATGGTGTTAATAGCTCATGTATGATGCAAAATGAGATTCCTAATACTGCAAAACTAAAGCTAGTCACCGCTGTTTTTATAAGCCATTTATTTAATTTTTTATCGTATGTATTTTTACAGTATAAATCTATTAAAGTATATAAAGATAAATATGACATTAATACGCCTATCCAAGATAATAACCAATCACCGTCCCCTTGAAATAATAAGAACAGCAACCAACACATACCTACTGCTGAAAAAACAAAGGAAATAAGTATGCTTTTTAATACCGATTTCATTACATTTTCACACCCTTAAAAAATCAAAAATTAATTATAATTTATAAAAATTAAGTATAGGTTAACATGTAATGAAGTATAAGTAAATAAAGTTAATTTACAGTTAATTTCATTTTCTTATTTGAAGGCAGTTTTATATTTGAAAATGATTCATGATAATCAAATTTCTATACTAAAAAGTAAAGGTGGATATTTACATATCCACCTTCCCATCTCCCTCTACCCACTTCATTATTTTTTCCACATCTAACTCCGTATACGTCTTTTCACCATAACGAACAGACTCATATAGCGAAGTAATATTTCTCGTTCTACTAATTCTTTTTAACCACTGTTGCATCGTTTCATAGGATCTTCTCTGTTCATGAAATGGTAATGTTCTTTCCCATTCAACTAACGTTTTTCTTATCGTATCTGTCGGTAACGGCTGTTCAAACTGATGCTTCACTTTCTTGTTCTTTTCAGTTCTATCCGTGTTTTCTTTTGTTATCGATTGTTTATCCTGTTGTATTTCTGATTTCGTTACCTTTTTCCTCATTAATTTATAAAAAACATATAGAATAACCACTGCAATAATTACATAAAAAACGACACTAATCCATGAATTTGAAAGAACAGAAAACACATCAGTCCATGAATTTTTTCGTACAAAAAGTGGAATTTTCCTATCTATTTTTGTTCTTGTATCTACAACTCCTGTTTCTTCATCTATAATTCTTTCAGGTTCATCAAACTGTGAGTCTACACTAGTAAAATCATAATTTCTTTCTGATATTGTCTCCGTCTTACTAGAAAACAGCCCTTTTACTATGTCTTGTACATGCACAACACCTTGTGAAAACGTTATCGCACTAACCGTAAAGAAAAGTAGTATTAATACTCTAACACTCCACAACTTTACTTCCATATGTCTCTCTTTATTAACCATGACATAAACCCCTTCTTATTCTTTAATTACAACCCATTTATTCGTTCTGGTGTATTTCCTTGGGGAAGTACCAAGAATTAAAGGAACTGCATCCAATTCTTTTCGACGAAAGCCTGCTGTGTAAAAATAAGTGGAAGATACAGGAGTATCTTGGTCCGATATTGAGGCAAGTACTTTTAATATATTTTGCAAATGTTTCCGATTATCCCCATTTTTTATATGTAGCAAACCGTTATCTTTTACACTATTGATCCATACTTCAAACGAACAGTTTTGCATAAGAAGTTGTTTGCATATACCTGCTGTTAATTCAATTAGTTCCTCTGTATCATTTCGCAAAGAAATACCGCTTTTATTTTGCAAGTTGAGGTAAATCGCGTATTTATCTGATTGCGTTCGCTCGTACTTTTTCGCAGTTATCGTCCCTGTTTTCGCTGTTGCACTCCAGTGGATAGAACGAAAATCTTCATTTTCATAAGACTTTACTCCCATTACTTTCGTTTCATCATATAAGGGTGATGACATCGCTTTTCGAAATCCTCGTGACCATTCTTGTAATTCAGGAACTTGTATTTTCGGAACAGCTGGTAAGACTAAATAGGAGGGCGTATCAACTTGTTTATATGTGATATGGTTCGTTATAAATCCAAAGAGATCAGTAATAACAATTTCAACCTCTTCCCATTTCGCAATGCCTCTTTTTAATGCCACAGCTTGTAAATCAAATGAAACTGACTCTCTTCCTTTTAAATTAAAATTCATATAATAATTTGAACCTGTACTATTATTTTTATTTATTTCATCATGATTCCAAGTTATCTTATTTTCACATTTAAATCGGAATACAACATTAAAAATAGGGAAAATTGATTTGTTTGAAATTTTTATTTTGCACCTGTTCGTTTCACCGATAAAAACATTCGAATTTCCTTGATCGTATTCCCAGTTAACACGAGATACTTTACGTATATAAACATGCATAGCACCTATTAAAATTACATATAAAAATACGAGAGATAATATGAGTAGATTACTTGAAAACACACTTAAAATAACGGTTACAACTGACATAACTCCTATTACGAAAGGCTCCGCTAAAGGTGTATACACAAGTTGTTGATTCATCGTACATTCTCCACCGGCACATTAATCGTATGAAGAATTTCTTTCATGATTTGTTCTTTTGTTGTTTTCATCTCCCCTTCAATTGTCAACGTTAAACGATGAGCGCATATAGATGCAGCAAGTATCTTTATATCATCTGGCGTACAGTAATCTCTTTCATTTAATATAGCCCGTGCTTGAATCGCTCTCATAAATGCCAACGTCCCCCGCGGACTTACACCAATTTCAATTAGCTCATGCTTACGCGTTGCCTCAATAATTTCAAGAAGATAATCTTGCACATCATTTCCTACTAACACTTCTCTTGCACGTTTTTGCATCATAATAATTTCTTCACTTGAAATAATAGAGTGTAATGTTTCTAACGGATCATTCGTTTGAAACCGATTCATCATTTCCTTTTCAGCTTCTCTCGTAGGATAACCTTGGCGAATCGTAAGTAAAAATCGGTCTAATTGAGCATCAGGTAAAGGAAATGTACCAGCAGATTCAAGAGGATTTTGCGTTGCAATTACTAAAAAAGGTTCTGGTAATGAATGCGTCTGTTTCGCAATTGTAACAGTACGCTCTTCCATAACTTCGAGTAACGAAGATTGTGTTCTCGGTACAGCCCGATTAATTTCATCCACTAATACTATATTTGCAAAAATAGGACCTAACCTCGTTTTAAAATCCGATTCCTTCACATTAAAATATTCAAGACCAATAACATCTCCGGGCAAAGTATCCGCTGTAAATTGTATTCTTTGAAATTTTGCGTCCACGCTTTTAGCCAAACTTTTCGCTAGTGTTGTTTTTCCTGTCCCCGGTACATCTTCTAATAAAATATGTCCTTTTGCTATTAGAGCAATGGCTGCAAGTTCTATGGATTCATCTTTTCCTATAATAACTTTCGAAATATTATTAGTGATTTTCTTTAAAATGTTCATATATTTATCCCCCGCCTTCACTTATTCAGAAAATTAAGAATTATTATTTTCCAAATTATAACACATACTGATAAAAGTAAATATATTCCTGTAAAAATAAAAAAGATGACCTCAGCCACACGCTAAAGTCATCTTTTTCTACCTTATTATTTTACTAACTCTCCATTATAAGCCTTTATATCAAGCGGAGCAGTTAAAAATTGTGCTGCTTTACTAACGAAAGATGTAAAGTGTTCACTCGTATTATGACTCGCAACTGCTGCTTCATCTTTCCATACTTCTACCATCGTATAAACACTTTCTTTTTCTGTATCTTTATATAAGTCATAAGATACATTTCCACTTTCTTCTCTTGAACCATGAATGAGTGGCTGAATTTCTTCTAAAAATGCTTGTTGTTTTGCTGGATCTACTTGAAATATTGCGTGAATAATAATCATGGTGTTTCCCCTTTCATATTCCACTTATTTCTTTAAAATTACTTCCACTCTGCAACTTTTTCAATTGGAAGACGTACTGATTGGTAACCACTGTCAGCAGCTTTTCCGATTGAAATTAACATAACTGGTACGTGACGGTCTTTATCTAGTCCGAAAGCTTCTGCGATTTGATCTTTCTCAAAACCACCAATTGGACAACTGTCATAGCCGTGAGCACGAGCTGCTAACATAAATTGCATTGCTACAAGACCACCGTCAATTAATACTGTATCTTTCATTACTTCTGGTGTAACCATAGAGAAGTAAGCTGAAAGTTTTTTCATTTGATCTTCTTTTACTTCTGCTGGCATAAGTCCACGCTCTACTGCTGTACCGTAAATTTCTTCTGCGTTATCAAAGTTGTTTAAATCACCAAATAAAGCAATCATTGCTGAAGACGTTTCTACTTGAGATTGATTGAATTTCGCAAGTGGCGCAAGTGTTGCTTTCGCTTCGTCACTTTCAATCACTACGAATCTCCATGGCTGCATGTTTACTGAAGATGGTGCAAGTGTTGCTTCTGTAAGAATTTCAGTCATTTCTTCTTTGCTAATTTTCACTGAAGGGTCGTACTTACGAATTGAACGACGTCCTGTTAAAATTTCGTTAAAATCATTTGTTTTTACTGAGTTAGTCATAGTTGTATTCTCCCTTTTTTATAATTCTTTTATATTTTCTTGAATGTGGTTTAACATATTTAAAAGATTGTCGCGTTCTTCTTCACTTAATCCTTTAAATGCAGATGCTGCAAAACGTTCTTTTTCCTCTTGAAACGCTTGAATTTTATTTCGTCCCTCTTCAGTAAGAGAAACTAACGTAATTCTGTTATCATCTGGATTTTTACGTCTTACAATCATCTCATTGGCCTCAAGCTGCTTTAAATGCCTCGTTATCGCAGCATTATCAATATTCACTTCTTGCTGAAGTGCTTTTTGACTAATTTCACCTACTTCATATAACTGAAGTATAAGCTCTAATCGAGACTGGCTCATACCCGTACACCCTTCAAATTTCGAACTTACTTCTTTATTTAGAAAGTGTAATTTATATAAAATAATCGCTTCTTTTGAGCATGAACTTGTCAAATTACCCCTCCTTTACAATCAAAATGAAAACATTTGATGTATCAATAGTTGATATGTCAATTAATATAATCTATATCGATTTAGAATGCAAGCATTTTGTTTTCATTTTATTTTTTCCAAATTAAGGCGCTTTGTAGCGTTACAAATAATGTTAATTGCACTATAATAATACTAATTTAAAGAACTGGAGAGTGATTGATAATGCGGCAATACACAAATAGAAATGAGGAAATGAAAATGGAAAATGAAATGAGGATATTGATATATGACAACAATAAATATAGGGATTGTCGCGCACGTAGACGCTGGCAAGACGAGTTTGACTGAGCGTATTCTTTATGAAACGAATGTGATTAAAGAAATTGGCCGAGTAGATAGTGGTAATACACAAACTGACTCAATGGAATTAGAAAGACAACGCGGAATTACGATTAAAGCATCTGTCGTTTCTTTCTTTATTGATGATGTAAAAATAAATGTCATTGATACACCTGGACACGCTGATTTTATCGCTGAAGTGGAGCGATCATTCCGCGTTCTAGACGGTGCGATTTTAGTTATCTCTGCCGTTGAAGGTGTGCAAGCACAAACAAAAATTTTAATGCGAACATTACAGAAACTAAACATACCGACAATTTTATTCGTTAATAAAATTGATCGTAGTGGAGCAAACACTGAAAAAGTTATGAAACAAATAAAAGAGGTTCTTTCAAATGAAGCATTCCCCTTCTACTCTGTTCTAAACGAAGGAGCGAAAGAAGCCCGGATCATTGAATATAAATCATATGACGATTGTATGGAACTGTTAGCACCATTTAATGAATCATTACTTGAGTCATATGTAAATAACGAAATAATACCGGACGCACTATTAAGAGAAAAACTAGAACAGCAAATACAGCAAGCAAGTGTGTATCCAATCTTTTTCGGTTCAGCAATGACAGGTATAGGAGTAACAGAACTACTTGACAAACTTCCGGCCCTAATGCCAGCTCTTACATCGGCACAAGAGGAACCATTATCCGGTGTTGTTTTTAAAATTGAACGTGAACCTTCTGGAGAAAAGGTTGCTTATATAAGAGTTTTTTCAGGTAGCTTACATGTTAGAAAATATGTTGATATACAGCGCGATGAGTCTCTACCACATAAAGAAAAGATTAAAAAAATGTGTATGTTTCATAGCGGAAATGCCGTTCAAACTACTACTGTTCCTAACGGTGAATTTTGTAAAGTGTGGGGACTGAATGACATTAAAATTGGTGATATTATTGGTGAACGTACGGATTATATAAAAGATATTCACTTTGCCGAGCCACAAATGGAAGCTTCCATTGATGCAGTATCAAAAGAAAGAATTCATGATTTATACGCTGCACTTATGGAGCTATGTGAAGAAGATCCACTTATTAAAGTGTGGAAAGATGATGTTCATAATGAACTATACATTCGCCTTTTCGGTGAGGTACAAAAAGAAGTAATTGAAACAACACTTTATGAGAAATATAATTTGCAAGTTACTTTTTCAAATACGCGAGTTGTATGTATCGAGAAACCAATTGGCTTAGGCAATTCTGTTGAAGTAATGGGTGAAAAAGAGAATCCATTTTACGCAACAGTCGGATTCAAAGTTGAACGTGGTGAACTTAACTCTGGCGTAACATATCACTTAGGGGTTGAACTCGGATCACTACCTTTAGCATTCCATAAAGCGATTGAAGATACGGTATTTCAAACGTTAAAACAAGGATTATATGGATGGGAAGTTACAGATATTATCGTCACGTTAACACATACTGGTTATGCTAGTCCTGTTACAACAGCAAGTGACTTTAGAAATTTGACACCGATCGTATTAATGGATGCTTTAAAGCAAGCTGAAACATATGTATATGAACCAGTAAATGAGTTTGAATTAACTGTACCGGAGCACGCAATTAGTACTGCAATGTATAAACTCGCTGCCGTTCCAGCAACTTTTGCAGAGCCTATATTCCATTACAATTCTTATCAGTTAACAGGATCATTACCTGTTGCGAAAACAGAGAGTTTCAAACGAATACTACATTCATTTACAGAAGGAGAAGGCATATTTACAACGAAGCCAGCTGGTTTCACAAAGCTTATGGCTCCCTTCCCTACTCGAAAACGTGTTGATTATAATCCGCTGAACCGAAAAGATTATTTGCTTCATGTGTTGAAGGCTTATTAAAAGTAAAAGAGGTGCAATTCGCACCTCTTTTTGCATGTATTGATAAGTTATTTT
Source organism: Bacillus sp. S71 (assembly GCF_016625265.1). Taxonomy (NCBI): domain Bacteria; kingdom Bacillati; phylum Bacillota; class Bacilli; order Caryophanales; family Bacillaceae; genus Bacillus; species Bacillus sp. S71. Next base: position 70,224 of record NZ_JACVUW010000003.1, read on the forward strand.
TTCCTAACAACTTCTTTAAGCTTTTCTATTATATTTGCTATCGCTTCAATTGAATTCTTTGTTTCATATTCCCCAACATTTACAGAATGATTTGCGTTTTTAACAACATCAATCGTTAAAGTTGTTTTATATAACTGATCAATTTGATCTGCATTGTATTGGTGATCTTTATCCCCAATAACTAAAAGCCCTTCGTGTCGACTATGTAAGATAGAATCAAAAATTGTATCAAACGTCAGTAAAGGTGTAAGTAGCATCATTTTTGACTGCGCGAATTCTTCTCTCTTCATTAAATCATTTGCAATCGGAATTGTTCCGAGTGATTTCCCTAAAAACAAAGTCTCGTTGTATTGCTCATCTTTTAATACTTCTTTCATTATAGGATGAATATCATCCATCATTACTTTCGTTACTTCTTCCATCGATTTATTCATTAATTGTCCATCAAAGGAATAATGAATATGTATAACATCTATTTTATGTTCAAGCATTAACATCGTTGCATAATAAAATAACGGTTTATCGTAATTGTATCCTGAACCTGAGAACATAAAGCAAATCCTACTAGAACCTTTTTCGATATGTGTGTAACGAATTACTTTATCATCTATATGTATTTCTTTTTTAGTCCCCTTCACCCTTTTCCCCTCCGAATACATTTAATTTTGTAAAACGATATGTTCTGTATGAACTGCTATATCCTTTACTTTCTCTTTTATAAATGCAGGCTGTAAGCTATATGCATCTAACTCTTCTACCGGCACCCACTTAAACAAATACGTTCTACCCTCTTCTTCCAAAATATATTGATCCGCTCCATTCGCAGGTAATTCATGTAGCTCTACTTCATAATAAAAACTAATCTCATGAAACTTTCGCTCAGAAAGTGTAAAGAAATTTTCTACTGTCCATATTAATCTCTTCTCTTTCATAGGAACAGCTAGTTCTTCTGCAAGTTCTCGTTTTAACGCAGCTTCACTATTTTCTAGCATTTTCACTCTTCCGCCTGGTACATACCAATAATCTTCCCCTTTGTTTTGAAGAATAAGTATTTTATTATTCTGTTTACAAATTGCTCCAACGCGGTAATTAAAACATGTTTCCTCAACTTTAAACGTAAGATCCATCCGTAACGCCCCCTTATATAAATATCGAATTATTACAAAACAATTATGTAATTACTGTACAAATAAGGTTACTAAATTTATTCACTTCATTCAATCGTTTTTGAATTTTCCGAACTCTTATTTTTCATCATTACAAGTGTATATACATATGTTACAATCACATTGCACACTAGAAAACATTATGGGGGTACGGATGGAAACGTTATTAATCCAGCAAACTGAGAAATCAAATAAGTTTTGGAAAATCGTTGTGAAAGAAAAAGACTATGTTGTGTTTTACGGAAAAATCGGCACAGCTGGCAGCGTGAAAGCGAAAGAGTTTGAAACAGAAGAAGAATGTATGAAAGAAGCTAATAAACTAGTTGCTTCCAAACGTAAAAAAGGATATATAGACCCTATTCAAGGGGAAGATTACATAAAAGAAAAGACGATAACCGAAGAAGAATTTTGGGAACTACTTCATCGTGCAAAAACGAAAGGTGAGGACCAAGAAGAACAAATAGAATGGCTTACTTCCCACCTTGCTAAACGTACAGTACATGAAATTGTAGCTTTTGATACGCATATGCATCGCCTTTTGAAAGACTCCTATACCTCCCGTTTATGGGCAGCAGCCTATATTATTATGGGTGGCTGTTCAGATGATACTTTCGATTACTTCCGCGGATGGTTATTATATCAAGGAAAAGAGACATACGAAGCTTGTATTGAAAATCCAGAACGATTAATTCCTGCATTAGAAAACTTGAGTGAGTATGACGTCCCAGAGATTGAAGAACTTACTCTATATTTCGGGCAAGAAGTTTACATGGAGAAGACTGGGGATGAAGATGATACATACTTTACACTATACCACGTCTTAACAAATGAAGAGTTTGAGGAAGTTGATATCGAGTTAGATTGGGATGAAGACGATGAGGAAGGTTTAAAAAAGATGTTTCCTAAGCTATGGGAGATGTACGGGGAAGAACCGATTGAGTGGTAGATTCATATTAGGACTCTGTTTAACCAATAAACAGAGTCCTTTTTTCACAAGATTCTTATTTAAACTCTCTTTATTCCATACCACTTATCCAATAACATCTTTTCTCTTTCCCTTGAAATCCCTGCTTTTAATTCCCAATTCTCCATACTCTTCATCCACTTATACACATCTGTAACTGTATGTTCTAAACTTCTAAAAGTAAGTCCTTCTTTAACAGCACTTGCAATACTAATAGAAAACCCACCTTTCCACGGCTTCGTTTCCCCTTCTAATGGAAAAGTTTCTGGAATCCATAAAGGCATTTCTGTCCAAGGCTGCACATTATGTTCACTCATAAACGATTCGTCTACCCAAATGAATTCAGCATCGCTATTCGTAACCTTTTTACACGTATTTAGTAGCTCTTCCATCGTCAATTCATCATTCGGACCTGTTATATTAAATGTTCCTGCTTTATTATGTTCTGCCATGTCGAGTCCAAATCTCGCGACATCTTTTATGTCAACTAATTGCACTGGACGATTTTTTCTTCCTGGTACTAACACTTTTCCGCCCTTTGCTACACGCTGAACCCAGTATGGAAGTCGATCTGTATAATCAAACATTCCTGAAAGAAGTCCTGCTCTTACGTGTAAAACACGCCCCGGCCAATACTTCTCTGCTTCTTTTTCGCATAATACTTTCAGTGCACCATAATGCTCATAAGGAGATATTTCACCATTTTCTACAGTCTTTATTTGCTCAGCCGTCGGTTCAGGTTGTAATATATAGTCTTCTTTTATGTCATGCGGAATCCAATCTTTATATACGGAAAGGCTTGAGATGAATATATAGTGTTCAATATTATCTTTAAGTACTTCTCCAACATTTCTAATGTGATGTGGAGAAAACCCACATGTATCCACGACAACATCCCATTTTCGATTTTCTAAACTGGATACATCACCATTTCTGTCCCCGATAAGCTGCTCCACTTCAGGAGAATTTTCTTTATTTGTTCCGCGGTTAAATAATGTAACTTCATGCCCTCTCTGTAAAGCCTCTTCTACGAAAGCTCTTCCTAAAAATCGTGTACCACCTAGAATTAATATCTTCATAGTTCTCCCCCATTCATGATTGAAAATCCTTTCTTTTGTTAAACGATTTTTTGTTGTGGAAAGTTACGGGGAAAGCTTAATTTTTTCTACAAGTTCAATATATGTAATTTCGACACTTTTTCTATGTTAAAAACAATAATATAGAAATATTCATTCTGTCGATTTCCATTTCATATATAATTAAAATATCGGATATTCGATTAACCACTTATACATACTTAGGCAGGTGAAAAATATTAATAAACACATAGTTTATCATTCAACATTATGTATTTATTTTCTCACATCACTTGTATATATCATCTTGCTGAACATAGAAAATGGTCGTAATTATTTGGGGTTTACCATGGTTGTTCCACTTTTAGCTGTTATTTTATTTCAAAAATTATTTAAGAAACAAAACTTAGTTCACACATTTGGATTTTCACGTCCCAAAATAAAAACACTAATTTTCTCCATATTATTGCCACTACTTCTAGGACTATGTCTCCATTTCTATTTTTATAATGATGATATAAAGTTCTTATATCATCATTGGAATGAATTAGGATTTCTCTTGCTCGTTGGTCTTACAGTCGGATTTTTATCTGCATTATTAGAAGAGATTATATGGCGTGGGAATTTTCATTACTATTTACGAAAAAAATATTCATTCAAACAAACAGCTATTATTATAGCTTTTCTCTGGTCTTTATGGCATATTCCAGTAGCAATCTTTTATAAAAACTATGAGTTTTGGTTTGTAGGAATATTAAGTTATCTTGCTTTATTATTTATATTATCTATCATTTTGACGTACACAAGGGAATATGGTGGTTCCGTAATATCACCAGCAATTTTACATGGTATGTTTAATGTATTTTATTTAACAGATGTAGTACAAAACAAGTGGGATGCCAGCCTAATAGAATTAATTAAATTTACCTTACTAGCAATTGTGCTGGGCACGATGTATCTTATACTGCACAAAGTTAAAAAATAGTTAAACAGCTAAGAAAAAAGATGTTTCTTCTTTTAGTTGAAAGCAGCCTTAATAGATTAAAAAGTACTTCAACACCTTGCAATTATTTAATAATCGTATAGGTGTTGAAGTTTTATAATCTTAGTTACATAACTTTGTTAACACCACACTTTTTTCTATCATGAAGTACAAAACAAGTTTAACTAAACCTTTCATTCTTATTTTCATAAAAATACCCATATTAATCTTTTAAATAAGGAAGTATGTATCCTTTAACTAACTCCCATCTATCCCGTGCATTCGGCATAACTTCAGAAGTAATTACTACAACCAATTCCTTCTCTGGAATACAACAAATCATATTCCCACCATCACCCATTGCACAATACGAATAGACACCCTCTTCTTCTCGTAACCACCATAAATAACCATATTGATTTTGGTTCATTTCTGTCGATTCTTTTATCCATGATTTTGATAGTATTTGTTTTCCATTATGAATACCTTCATTCAAATAAATCTGTGCAAACTTCGCCATATCTCTAACCGTTAACGTTAGTCCCCAGCCGCCCGTCGAAATACCATTTGGATCGTGAACCCATCCTTTCACATCTTTTCCGAATAAGTCATCAAATCCAAATGCTTTCATATTATAGTTTGGAATTTCTCTCATGCCCAGTGGCTGAAATAAGTATTCATTCGCAAATTCACGCGCATTTTTTCCTGTTGCGTTCGTTATAATCGCTGATAGTATATGAGCTCCTGCAGATGAATATTTAAAAGATCCAATTTCTCCGCCGCTTCCTATCCTATTTAACGTATATTGTATCCAATCTTGTTGTGTACATAGTTCTTCTAACGGTTCCTGCCAGTCTACGAATGGATGTGGAGCTGTCATCGTTAGAAGATGGCTTACTGTTACTTCAGATGAATTAACGTTATATTCCGGGAAAAATTCTATTACTCTTTGATCAACGCTTTTTATATAGCCCTTATCTATACATATCCCAATTAGCGCAGAGATTATCGTTTTTGTGACTGACGCTATGTGAAATGCATCATCTGGACCGTAACCGTTATAATATTTTTCAAAAATAACATTACCTTTCTGCACTACTAACATACCATTCATATTTTCATATTCTTCTTTTATAATCTGATCTAACTTTTCAGCAGTTTTCATTATTCCTTCCCCTTTAACCAATAATTAAAAAGGTTCGATAGGTACATATATATCAACTAAATGTTTATGCTTTGGATGCTGCTTTGGATCATTTCTATATACTTCAAAAGGATACGAGTCTCTCGGTTTATATCCGCTATTTGGCAGCCATTCACCGTATAAGAAATCCCATGCTCCTTTATATTCATCTTGGAATATTTCAAAATGTCCTACTGCATATTTTCCAGAAGGTATTACCATTATTCCAACGTCGTTCGTTTCTACTGTGGATTCATCTGAAATTGTTACACATAGACTTGTTCTTAAATGATAGTCCTCAGTAAATTCATGATGATCGTGGTAAATGGTTAATACTTTCGTATCCTCAAATACATGATAGTTTTCCTCTGCTGCGTAATGAAATAATTTCTCTATCATGTTTGGAAAAGCTAGCGTTAACTCTTCATATGTACCGATATGTCTTATGTATGCGACGTTTATATCGTCCGCTGTTACAATTTCAACATTTCCTCGAACCTTCTTACATTCATTGTATTGAGGAATTCCCCTTACGTCTTTGCAATTCTTGCTATTGTGATTTCGATATTGAGACGGACTTACTCCGTAATAATTTTTAAATGTACGGGAGAAAACTGCTGAATCTGTGAAACCAAAATGGTAAGCGATATCCGTAATCGTCATATCCAATCGATATGTAAGAAGGTTTGTTGCCCTTTCTAACTTCAATCGATTTACATATCGTGATAACGGCTCGTCTACTATTCCTTTAAAAATTCGATGAAAATGAAACTTTGAAAATCCTGCTATATCCGCTAGCTCTTCAATGGATAGTAAACTGTCTATGTTTGATTCTATATAATCTTGAACTGTATGTATGCGTCTTACATACTCATTTCTACTTTGTTTATTCTCCATACTTTTATCTCCTCATCACAAAAAGACTAACAACACGTTAGCCTCTCTTTACACATTTTTCAAAAATAACACTCTACTCCCGCCGTTCCCATCATAATTTGTATGTACCGATACACCCTCTATCTCATCATCCCCAGCCTCAATTTGAAAGCCAATCTCCCTATGAAACTGTATTGATTTTTTATTTACTGATGACGTGATTGCTTTTACAACTTTACGGTTATTTGCACGAGCGATATCAAAGAAATAAGAATACAATGTCGATGCAATTCCTCTTCTTCTATACTTCGGATTCACACCGATAAAATGAACGTATGCTTCATCTTTATATGTTTGTGAAAAAAAACCGCATAAGAAACCTAACGTTTCTCCCTCTTCTTCAATAATAAAACTCGTTTCTTGAAAGTGAATGAAGAACAATTTTGGCAACATGGCAGCCATGTCTCTCCCACCCCACCAATCATTTAAAACAGAATGAATCTTTACATAATCTTCCCCTTGGATGTTTCTTACTCGCATATGTTTCTCCCTCTCACTCACTTCATTTTTTCATAAATTTTAATGACTGTTTCTACTAATAGGATGAATACCCATATCCCGCAAAATACGAGAACTGACTGAAATATAGAACCTAGCATAACAATACTTATTAAACCTAATTCTGATCCTGAAATGGACATTTCATCAAACCCCAGGTTATGTATAAATGGACCAGTTGAAAAAGCCATTAAAATAGATCCTATTAAATAAATCACACTCATTATTTTTAATATTTTTATAGAAAGATACGAAGTTTGTTTTTCTTCCACTTGTGATAATTCGATTTCTCCACTCGCAATTCCTTTTTGCAAACAGTCCTCACATAGAAATTCTTCCTTAATTTTTTTACCACCGTGCAATGTACCTGTAATTTCTTTACAGCGCGAACACTTTCGATTTATCATTTTGTTATCACTCCAATCTCGTAAGATTATACTTATACAATTCTATTTTTACCTTATTATTCCTTTTGTGTATTTTATAGAGAGGTGACGTGTTTTATGATATCTAAACTTATTTTTGGTTATAAAAAGCCTACTGAGCAATATGTATTACGGCCTAGTTGTTATGCAATTATTTTTAACTCAACTTCTTCAAACATTGCTATTATCCAAAAAGGAGACCGTTATTTTTTACCTGGTGGCGGTATGGAAGGTACCGAAACAAAAGATGAATGCTTACATCGTGAACTACTAGAGGAATTAGGATGGGTAATTGAAATTAATCAATATATCGGTAATGCAATGCGATATTTTTATGCGGAAAAAGAAGATACTTATTATTTAAACGATGGGTTCTTTTATATTGCGAACATGGTGCAGACACAAACTGAAAACTGTGAGGAAGATCATGTTTTGCGGTGGATGTCTCCTTTACTTGCTGTAGAGCTTCTCATTCATGATCATCAAAAATGGGCTGTTGAACAAGCGCTTTTATTACAAAAACCAAAAGGATCTCCTTCTATATGAAAGAGATCCTTTTTATTGTTAACTTACTTTTTTCAAATTGAGAGCTGGCTTTTGAATTCCACCCTTTTTTACAACATATAAACCGATAAAGATTATAAGTCCGCCAACGAGTTGCATTATGTTGATTTGCTCTCCGATAGTTACTGCCGCGAAGATAACTGCGAACAATGGTACAAGATACATATAAACCATTACTTTCGTTGAGCCTATTTTACTAATACCGACATACCACATTGCAAGTCCGAAGATTGTCGCGAAGACGATTGAATATGCTAGAGACCCCCAGCTTGGCATGTCTACTGGCCACGTTAATGTATTTACGTTGAATAAACAATATACAACGAGAGGTACAATTCCAATTAAAGTTGACCAAGATGTGACTCTCATTGCGGAATATTTTGTTATAAGAGGTTGCGCTAATATTGGGTACCATCCCCACGCAATCGCTGCGACTAATCCAATTATGTTTCCGAGCCACGCATATTCGTAAGTAGCTCCTCCTGTATGCCCTGTTAATAAAACGAATGCTGCACCAACAAAGGCCACTATTGAACCAATTTGTACTTTCATCGAAAAACGTTCTTGTTTGTGCAATACTGCTAATATCCCTGTAAAAATAGGTGACATTGCAATTAATAATGAGGCGTTTGTTGCTGAAGTATATTTCACAGATAGCATAAACATCGTTTGATACATTGTTGTACCAACGATACCGACTGCTACTAATCGTAACCAATCTTTTCTTTCAATACGTAATGAGCGTTCCATCATAAAAGTGATAAGTAATAATACCGGTGATGCTACTAAAAATCGTAAACTATTAAATTGAATGGATGACATAAATGCCACTCCATACTTTCCTATTGTATAATTTGCTCCCCATACTAATGCAACTGATACTAGGAGCCATTCCATTTGCCATCGTTTCATCCGAATCTCCCCTTCCCTATTTAGCATAGTAAAATTGGCTGGATATAACACCGTCCAATTGGCTGTTTTTTTACCCAGCCAATTTGCTATACTTGATGTATATAAGAGATACGGAGGCGTTTTTTATGGAATGGAAACTAGATAGTGACAGTAAAATCCCTATTTATCAGCAAGTTGTTGACTTTATTGAAAAACGTATTACATATGGAGAACTTCCTCCAGGAAGCTTCCTCCCTTCAGAACGGAAATTAGCTACGCAGTTAAATGTAAACAGAAGTACAGTAACGACTGCTTATAATGAACTACGTGCTATGGGAATTGTAGAGAGTACGACTGGTAAAGGAACACGAGTGAGTACACATATGTGGGGTGTTTCTCCAACATTAACGCCGAACTGGAGAAATTTCGTAGAAGGTGGTACTTTTTTACCAAACTTACCACTACTTCGCCATATTCGGGCAGAAGTACAACAAAATGAAAATATTATTGATTTTGCAAACGGAGAGCTCGGTTGTAATCTTTATCCCCACGATCAACTACAAGCGATTTTACGTGAACAACCGTTAACGCATTCATTAAGTTACGATCATCCGCAAGGCTATCTCCCGCTAAGACAAGCGGTCGTAAAATATATGAAGGAATATTTAAAAGTTGAGGCGACTGAACAATCCATTATGATTACATCTGGCGCACAGCAAGCACTTCACCTTATCGTGCAATGTTTATTAAATCCAGGTGATGCTGTTGCTTTCGAAAGTCCTTCACACTGTTATTCCCTGCCTCTATTCCAATCAGCAGGTATTCGTATTTTCCCATTACCTGTTGATGAACATGGGATTAACCCAGATGATGTACAGGAGTTATATAGAAAACACCGTATTAAAATGATTTTTTTAAATCCAAATTTCCAAAACCCTACGGGGACGATGCTTCATCCAAACCGTAGAAAAAAACTATTATCACTTTGTGCAGACTTACGAATTGCGATTGTGGAAGATGATCCGTCTAGTTTACTTACGCTAGAAAAGAAACAACCTTGCCCTACTTTGAAATCAATTGATGAAAATGGAACTGTCATTTATGTACATTCTTTATCAAAAATGATTGCACCAGGCTTACGAGTTGGTTGGCTCGTTGCCCCGCAGTCTGTAGTAGAAAGGTTATCCGACGCAAGGCACCAAATGGAATTAGGTATGAGCATTTTCCCACAGTGGCTTATGCAACAATTTTTTGAAACTGTACCATTTCAGTCGCATATCGTACCGTTACGAAAACAACTAGCAGAAAAAAGAGACGTTATCGTTCGTGCCCTAAACGAGCAACTTCATGATAAAATCTCTTTTTCAAACCCTACTGGTGGTATATACATTTGGGGGAAATTAAAAGAACCTATAAACGAAAAACAACTCATTATGCAAAGTTTAAAACAAGAAATTGCTTTTATGCCAGGTAGTATTTTCGGTGCGAAAGATGGTTATATACGTTTATCTTATGGAAAAGTGGATATTGATCAAATTGCGGAAGGTATTTCTCGTTTACGCCAGGCTATTTTGGTATGTGAAAATAACTTTAAATAAAGCTTTCTCGTTTGACAAAACCTAAATCTACCATTATTATCAACTCGAACCTATTTATAGGAGTGATAAAATGAAGATTTACGTTGATGCAGATGCTTGTCCTGTAAAAGATGTGATTATTTTTGAGGCTACGAATGTGGAAATTCCTGTTACCCTCGTTACTAGTTTTTCACATTATTCTAATGCAGAGCAGCCAAAAGGTGTCGAAACAATTTATGTTGATTCTGGAGCAGATGCTGCAGATTACCGAATTATGCAGTTAGCAAAAAAAGAAGATTTAATCGTAACACAAGATTACGGTCTTGCTTCGCTCGCTTTAGCAAAAGGCTGTATCGTTCTACACCATAAAGGCTATAAGTATACGAATGATAACATTGAACAATTGTTACAAACACGATATTTAAGTGCAATGGTTCGAAAAAGTGGTAAACGTACAAAGGGACCGAAACCATTTACAGCAGAAGATAAAGAGAAATTTAGAGCACTCTTTAAAAGTATGATCTCACTTTAAAAATGAATCGTCTATTTGCTAGGAAAACTTCGCAAAACAAAGAAGAGAATATCGTAATGTACATTCTCTTCTTGAGGTTTACCCGTTTAAAATGAAGGTAAATTATCTAAGTTATTTTCTTTTATTCCATCCGGTTCACTACGTATAATATCTCTGCCATACTTATGAAATACGTCCACATGAGCTAACTTCCCTGATTTTGCTTCATTAAGAGCAGTCATATAATCTAACTCTCTCCCGCTACTTGTTTTAAACGCTATTAAATCTCCATCATCATTTTTACGAACAGCAACAATTTGTTCTGCTCCTGAAGTAACTTCCTGAGCTATTTCAAATTGAGCTTGCTCTTCCCCTTGATGTAAATAATCATTATATACTTTTTCAAAGTCTTTTTTGTCCATTAAACTCACCTCCAACACATTTTATTAGTATGGTTGGGAGATGTTGATTTTATGTAATTTGCTCTAAACTTTAGTATTTTCAAATGAAAACATTGTCCCCTCACTATTTGATTGTAAAGTGTATTTTATATCGAACATCTTTGATATATCTTCAATATTTTTCAAACCAAGTCCCGTTCCTTTACTATTTATATCAAACCCAATCCCATTATCTCTAAAAGAAACAACATCTTCATCTATAATGATTTTGAGTTTTTTAGCTTCTGAATGTTTAAGGACATTTTGAAAAATATTATCAAATAGCCTTTGAATCCATAACTCATTACTATTCCATATCAACTCTTTATCTTGTGGATTATATACTAATTCAATTTTATGAATGCTATACAAATAGCTCCATTTTTTAATCATATTTTCTATTAAATTGTGTATATTCACTTCATCATGCACAATATAAGTATTCTCTAAGATTTCTGTAGATTGAATATTAAATTCGTTAGTTAAATCACTTATATATTGTATCTGATCATAAAGTGATTCAATTACTGGTACTTGTTCCTTGTACTCACCTTCTAAATAATATAATTGTAATCTGACCGCTGTTAAGGGTGTATTAATATCATGCCGTAATTTATTTAATAGTTCCTTTTTTATTTGTTCCTGTTGCTGTAGTTCCAATTCTCGATAAGTTGTTCTTTCTATAAGTAAGTTTACTGATTTAATCAGTTCTCCCATTTCATCATCGCTTTTAACATCTATTATATTAGGGATTTTTTTATCACTAGCTAAATCTCGAATTGTTTGATTTAATATATTAATTTTGTTTAATACAGTGTTAATCGACTTTGAAAATACAAAAGCTAATACTAATAGTGTTAATAAAAATATGATTAACATAGTAGGATATGCATAGGATTCGTGAAAAGGGATGTTCTTATTTTTAGTTTTAAAGACAACATTATAAATAACTGATACAAAGATACTAATCGACAACAATAACAGTGGTACGCTAATAATAGCGGAGAATAGTAGTAACTGATATTTTTTCTTTAAGTTCATTTCTTTATGTAGGTATTTAGTCTATACCCTTCTCCATATATGTTCTGTATAATATCACCTGTTTTATCATCAATTTTGGTCCTAATTTTCTTTATATGTACGTTCATGATATTTTGATTTCTATCTTCGAGTTGCCATAGGTAATCATAGAAATGTTCTTTCGATAAAATTCTATCTCTATTTTCATATAAATAGAAGAATATTTTACGTTCAATTGCTGTAAAAGCAACTTCATTACGCAAACCATAAATTAGAACTCTTTTGTATTCTGCATCTATAAATAAATGTTTAATTTGCGTAAAAGTACCATATCGATTAGCTAACATTTTCTGAATCCTTAATAGCAACTCTCTAGGATCAAAAGGTTTTATCATGTATTCTTCTCCAATAATCAAACCTTTTAATTTACTATCCATATCATTCCGAGCTGATAGAAATATAATTGGAATATTTAATCCTAAATTTTTTATTTTCTTTGTAATTTGATAACCATCTTCGCCTGGTAACATAACATCCATTATGACTAAATCTATCTCATGAATTACATCAAGAACTTGCTTTCCTTCTTTCTCCCAATACACATTATACTTCTCGTGCTGCAAAATTTTTTGTAATAAATCTCCTATCATCAAATCATCTTCAACAATTAATATGTTATATACTTTCATTATGTAGACCTTTCATCGCTAAAATAATAATTACTTAGTTCTTCACTACTTTATTATTAATAAAATCCATAGCAAATTTGTATATTTCATCAGGAGCGTATAAATAAATACTATGTGTGCCTTCAATTATTTTCACATCAGCTCTTAATAACTCGCTAGCAAACTCCCTATAATCTTTATTTTTTTGCTTTGTATACTTTGAATCTTTATTTTGCCTAGCAATTGCATCTATAAATAAAATAGGTGTTTCTTTTGGGATTGATAAGGAATTTGATTTTTTACTGTTATTATAGCTTTGTAAAAGTTCTTGCTTCATATCATCATTAAAAGCCCTTTTGTATGTAAGCGCTTTATAAATTTCTTTTTCTTGTTCGTTTAAAAAGGATTGCTTAATGACCTGGGGATTATAAGTAATAGAGGGAGCTAATCTCTGAAAACCAATTTTCGTTAAAATATTCATCCCTTTTATTTTTAATGAATCCACCATGCCTATTTTATGAGTTACGTACTGTTTAGGTAAACCAATATCTAATGCAATAATCCCTTTTACTTCACCCGGATATTTTTGTGCCCAATAAATAGCCTCTATACCCGATAGAGAGTGTGGTACTAAGATGTATGGTGGTTTATTTCCACTTCGAATAAGCGCTTCTCTTGTTTGTTCTAATATCGTATCAATATCTCTCTCATCTTGAAAAACATCACTGTATCCATAACCAGCTCTCTCAATTACAGAAATCTTGTTTTCTTTCGAAAATTTACTATATAAGCCTTTCAATTCATAAACAGGAGCGGCAATTCCAGATCCGGCCATAAATACAAACGTATCCTCCCCGCTCCCCTCATTATAAACATTCAATTTTTTATTATCGAAATTAACAAGTTCGCCTTCATTGTTCATTAATTCCGATTCCATTTTTAATTGATAGTTATGATATATAAATACAGCTCCTGTTCCAAAGAAAATCATACTAATACATATTAAAAATATTATTTTCACTGACTTTAATAATTTTTTCATTTGACACCCCTTTCAGCCTATACTAAAAGGGTACAATGTAAAAATAAATTTCTAATAAATTTTTCAAAATGAACATGTATTCTTTGTTTCTAATTATGGATTATTTTAATATCTACGCAAACCCTTCAAAGTCTCCAATATATCATCTGTAAAGGCTGTACTACCCTCTGTCTCTAAAACTCTGAAATATAAACTTCTTAAGAACGATCTAATATTTTGTACTAAAATAGCATGCTGCGGATGTCGGATGTCCTCAACAGTTGCTATACTATGTAGCCAATTGCTCCACTCTTCTTCAGTTAAAAGCTTTTGGTTATGTAACGACATAATTGGCTTTACTAATCTCTCATCCTCAAAGTGTACATATACGTAATCACTCAATCGAACCTTCTGACGAACAGCCGCAAGAATCGCATATGAAAACTCACGATTTTGAATTGTACGTGCTAACGCATCGAGCGCATCTGCTGCATGTGCAGTAGAGTGTGCCCAGCCTTTTCCTTCTACGTAGCCCCTTACATCTTCTTCTAAATATACATATTCCAACACTTGTTCTGCCACACTGTACAATTGTTCTTCCGATAACAACGGTTCTCTTTCATGAACAGATAAAATAAGTGGTGGAATTAATACGGAGAATGCACGTTTAAATACAGAGTCTGTTCCCTTTTCACCAATTTTATAAAATAAATAATCAGGACTAATTGCTTGTAACATTAATCCTCTTAACTCTTTTTGTCTAAATACATCATTTGTAATCCATGTGTGAAGCGTACTATAAATTAAATCATCACGTAATTCAGCATCAGGTGATCCGATATAATCTAGCATCCACTGCGCATATGGATATGCATCTACGTCTTCTGGTACAGCATAATTATTATTTTTAATTTGTAGTAGTTCTTCTTTTAATTCTAGTACTTCATTCATTAAATTTCTTGTCCCCTTTTTGCGTTTTTTAACATATTTTCGCCTTATCCCCTGTAATTGCCTATCCTTATATGAACTTGATTCAATTATATATAATTTATCCTAATAAATAAAAGGAAATACATTAAAATATCGCAGTCTATCACTTTGTTTACATGCCTTTCATGTAAGTTTAAGTTATAAAATAAAGTTTGTTTTTTCTTTTGTATTCAAACATAGTTACAATCCAAGGTTGTATCATTTTAGAACTTGTTTAATAAATTCTGTTTTAGCTTTTGTGTATGCTTCTCTATCTTGTTTAAATTTTTTAGCTAAATCTTGTTTAAGATTTGAATACTCATAAACTAATTGTGGATTTTCTCGTAAGTGGTTGCGAAATAAAAGTTGTTGCTCCCATCGCTCAGTTCCTTTAACCATCAAATGCAGGTGAGCTACACGCCTATTATTCTTAACTTTCACAAAGAACCTTCTCCAAGGTCTTTCATCTAATTCTGGGCTTACATAATGCCAATTATATATGGCCAATGTAGCTGAAATATCTAGTACTCTTTCAAATGAGTCTATTTCAGCCATTAGATCAATGATAGGTTTTGCAGGTAAATCAGGTATGGATGTACTTCCTATATGTATTACTTTGCTTATACCGAGAGGAGCAAGCAGTTCATATAGTTGCTGTTCTTCACATCGGCCTTTATCTTGCCAATCAGGATTTGCACTAACTATCTCTACTGACTCATTCGCCCATACAGGCCAATCGTTCGGATTCTCTTTTTTATCCATCTAATATCTCCCCTGTAATTAGTCTACATAACATAATTATAAACAACAAATATTGATTTATATTTCTCCTTATTTCTCCTTATTTCTCCTTATTTCTCCTTATTTCTCCTTATTTCCCCTTAAATCCTCGATACAGTGCAGTCCGTAATTCTTGTTTGTATTCTGCAATTTCTGGCATTTCGAGTTCTTCTGCTAGTCTGATAGCTAATTCAATATCATACGGTACTCGTACGAGTTGGATAGAAAAACTTTCTGCTTCTTTTTCATTGTAAGTCCCTTCAAATATTAAATAGGAAGCTTGTGTTATTTCAAGTGGGTTTCCTACGCTACCAGCATTACATAACGTTTTCCCTCTGAAATTTTGAACGAACGCTTGGTGAACATCACCGTAACAAACGACATCTGGTTTTCTTTCCCCTTCTATATTTTCTGTCAGATCACTATTTTCGAACATACTAATACGCTCTTCTCTTGAAGCGTGTGGTTGAATTCTTTCATACAAACTTCTCGGTGAAGCGTGGAACATACGAATGAGTTTGCCGCTCATAAAAAATTCGATTGAAAATGGTAAACTTCTTAAATAGTCGTTTTGTTCTTCTGATAATTGTTTTTGATGCCATTTTAATGCTTCAAATTCAGTCGGCTTTGTAATAAAATCATCCCAGTTTCCCATTACGACTACTTCACATTCTTTACGAATGATTTCAATTGCTTCACTGGAATGAGGTCCTTTTCCTACTAAATCTCCAAGACAAATAATGCGCTCGATTCCTCTTAATTTAATGTCTTGTAGCACAGATTCTAAAGCTGGAATATTACCATGTATATCTGAAATTATCGCTATTTTATCCATATGAATCCCTCCGTTATTTATTATTTACTATATCTACATGTTGTGATTGATACCATTTTGGAATATAAGATGAAAAATGATTATGCTCTTCTAAAATTCCGTTTAATCTTTCCTTCATATCATCTACTAAATGCGGCGTACTTCGGTTCGTCCATACGATATCAGCTGGGAATGTCATTGCTGCATATAACGAATACAGTTTCCAAAAATGAAGCGATGGTTCGCCTCCGCAATAACCGTGAACTTGTCCAACCGCAAATGGTTTACTTATTCTTGTAGTAAAAATCGCTACATTATAAAAATCGTGTATTGGATCGCCAAAATCATATCCACCAAAATCAATAACGATAAACTCCTTATTATGAATCATACTATTTGCTGGATGGAAGTCATCATGTAAAAATCTTATTGGACGATTTTTCAATAAATCTTTATGATTCTCTACAAAGGTTAATACTGGCTTCAAATCCAGAAAATTCACCTCGTAATCTGCTAGTGCCTCTATGTATCTTTCGTATTTATTCCATCTAGATGTTTCCCATTTATTACTTGCACTTTCTCTTTCAATTGAGTGAATCCTCTTTAATACTTCCCCCGCTTTTCTTCCTGCATTATACTGTTCTTCCACCGTTAGCTTCGTTAAACCTTCTTCACCATTTATACCTCGGGTCCATTCAAATACTTGAACACATTTATTTAATTTCTCAAGTATTATGAAATGAATTAACTTGGGTGTTGGAATATGTAATGACTCTAATTGTTGCATATACGTATATTCTTCTTGTTTACGTTCAAAATGAACAGCATCACATATTTTTACAAAATAAGTTTCTTGATTCTTTAATTCAATTTTATACTTCTCTTCATGTGAAAAACCTTTTGAAATAGCTGTACACTTTGCAATACGAGGCCATTCTAGTTTTCTCTCTATCTCTCTAAGCATTTCTTCCACAACATTCACCTCTATTAATATATGTACAAACTACCTAGCACTTCATGCTCTCGTTTATTTCCACCTGTAAACTCTACTGCAAATGGATTTTCGCCATTCTTATTCAAATGTTCTAGCACTAGCCCTTCTTCAATCGGTTCACAAAACTGTACATGAATATCTCCAAACACTACACTTTGACACTCAGCATTCCATTTTTCATTTTTCACAACTGAGCTTGTAGATAGTCCCATTACTTCTTTCCATTTCCGCACCGTTTCTCGAACGTTTTTCACTGCATAATGGATTGTTTCAATTTGTTGTACTTTGTTTTTATGTTCCGTAATCGTTCCAATGTTACGTAAATCGTTTCTTCTTTCTTCGTCCGTTTCATTCCACTGTATAAAGAAAGGTAATTTCAGTTCGTTCTCTTCTTGCTTAACAAATAACATTTTCCATTCTAAAAGCCGGCCATCTTTTCTCATGCGTTTCCCTTCAAATGGCCCTATCGTATGTAAACCGTGCTTCTTAAAGTTAACTACTAGCTCCTCAATTGCATCTGTTCGGATTGCGATTTGTAGCATTCCTTCTCCATTTTGTAGTTTCACCACTGTTTCTTGTACTAATGGGTTTTCTGCTTCTTTCGCTTTTTCTTCATGTTGAACTGCTAAAAATTCTATATATGATAAATCAAAATAACTTAAACTATTCCAAGTACCCCAATTCGTATGCTCTCCGCCTAATACAGTATGAAATCCAAGTTCCTGCATTTGTTTTGCCGCTTCCTCCAGTGTACCATGAACTGTGTGAACGAGATGATCAAATCGTAACATGTCTTTCTCCCCTTTCTCTCCATCCTTTTATTGTATATTTTATTTTTCTTTCATTCAATTCAAAAACTTTAAAACCTAGTTGATTTATACGATTAATATGTATTATAATGAAACAAATTTAATTATTGCTGATTGGAAAAACCAAAGGCACTTTTCTCATACGGGAAAAGTGTCTTTTTCATTTATTATTACAGGGGGATTATTTATGCAGAAATTAATTGTCTTTGCTATTATTGGATTTTTCGCTCAATTGATCGATGGAGCACTTGGAATGGCGTATGGGGTAACGTCTACTTCACTATTATTAATGTTTGGTATTGCACCGGCTGTAGCTTCCGCATCGGTTCATTTAGCTGAAGTCGTTACAACTGCAGCTTCTGGCGCATCTCATATCAAATTTGGAAACGTTGATAAATATACAGTTTCCAGGCTTACATTACCTGGGGCAATCGGCGCATTTGTTGGGGCATGTTTTTTAAGTAATTTGCCTGGCGATGTAATCAAACCGTACATTTCCGTATTTTTATTTACTTTAGGGGTTTATATTTTATTACGATTCATCATTCAAAAACAAATTGTCACTTCAAATAAGCGTATGTCTGCAAAACAACTTGTGCCGCTTGGTTTATTCGCTGGATTCGTTGATTCAACTGGTGGCGGTGGTTGGGGGCCGATTACGACGCCTGTTCTTCTAGCAAGAGGAAATGAAGCTAGAAAAGTTATTGGATCTGTAGATACAAGTGAATTTCCTGTTTCACTCGCTGCAACAATTGGCTTCTTCATCTCACTTGGCTGGGAACAAGTAAGCTGGGTTTGGGTATTTGCCTTAATGCTTGGCGGTATTGTCGCAGCTCCAATTGCTGCATGGTTAGTTCGTATCGTTCCAGCACATTTACTTGGGGTATTAGTTGGCGGTCTTATTATCTTTACGAATATACGTACACTGCTTACTACATTTAAAGTGGATCCAACTATTATTTCACTTTCTTACGTTGCAGTTGGTCTTGTCGTTATTATTTCTATTTTCATTGCTGTTCGAAATCATTCCAATCGTCCTAACGCATCAACCGCTGAGTATCCAAATGATCAGAAGCAAATGCTACCATAACTATAAGAAATACCGCCCAATTTAGAGCGGTATTTTTTATTTTTCTATTTTCCAATTAATCATCGTTTCTGTAGCATTTACTCTCTTCATATGTAACTTTTCTAAAACACGAATCGAACTATAATTATCTAGAAGTGTCTCTGCAATTATTGTTTCTACCTCTCCTGTTTTGAAAGCCCAATCGATTAGTTCTCTTACAGCTTCTGTTGCATAGCCCTTATTCCAATATTTCTCAATAAATCCATAGCCAATTTCCACTGTTTGATTCTCGTTTGGTTTCCCTTTAAACCCAATATCACCTATAACGCTATCATCTTCTTTCCGAAGAACATACCACGCGCCCCATGGTAATATAGCTGCATCTTGTTTTACATTCTTTACATGCCCTACAATATGCGGACCGCTATTGTATCCTTGCTCGTTAGCAATTTGAATTCTCTCTTCTGTACACGGCACTATATAGAGCCTTTCTGTTTCTAATTTCATATTGATTTCCCCTTTTTGCTTAAACGTTACTCTAATTATAACAAATAATATGACTTTATTATGAATGTCGAATTATATTTTTCTGAATTTTCTTTTAATTTAGAGGGTTTTTCAATATTTTTTGCGAAACATTTGTATAACAATTTTTTCTTTGCTTATTGCTACATAATAGTAGGTTCGGGTGGAGTTTTGCAAGCGTTTCCTATACAATAACCGATATTTTTTGACTTTTCCTAACAAAATATCTTGCAATATATTCAGAAAGTCATTACAATTGCCATATATTAAAAATCTTAGCAATATATAAATCCTCATCAATCCGATGAGGTAGAGGTTGCGACTTTTAATAGTAAAACGGACGAGACACAGAGAATGTCAGCTGACTCCGTTTGAAAGGAAAAGTTGCCGAAGTTTATATTTCTTCTCTGGAAATATGAGCTGGGGCTGTCTCCGAAAGGAACAGAACTGTCACGTTTACAAAATTACCGTGTAAACGTGGGGTGCTATCTTAACGGAAGGGTATGATGGGGTGGTTATTTGTGAAACGTTCCGCCAAATTCCTTTGGCGGTTTTTTGTATTTTTCTCCCCCGCTCCTTCCTAACCTACAAGAAAAGGAGTGTTGAACATGAATAGCGCAACAAATCAATCTACCTCTAAAACGCAAACTACACAAGGACAAGGTGAATTAAAACGCGGATTAAAATCTCGTCACCTTACGATGATTTCTCTCGGTGGTACAATTGGTACCGGACTATTTCTTGCCAGCGGTGGTGTCATCCATACAGCTGGACCTGGTGGCGCATTAATTGCATACGCCGCAATTGGAATTATGGTTTATTTTTTAATGACAAGCTTAGCTGAACTTGCAGCTTACATGCCTGTTACTGGATCTTTTAGCACGTATGCAACAAAATTTGTTGATCCATCACTTGGCTTTGCACTTGGATGGAACTATTGGTATAACTGGGCAATTACGATTGCTGCTGAACTTGCAGCCGTAACATTAATTATGAAATTTTGGTTCCCAGATACCCCTTCTCTTATTTGGAGCGGATTATGTTTAGCTATTATTTTCCTTTTAAACTATTTATCTGTTAAAGGGTTTGGTGAATCTGAATATTGGTTCGCACTTATTAAAGTAGTTACGATTATTATCTTTTTAATTGTTGGTTTCATGATGATTTTTGGAATTATGGGCGGTGAAACGGTTGGATTTAAAAACTTCACTGTTGCAGATGCACCATTTAACGGCGGTATCATGGCAATTATCGGTGTGTTTATGGCAGCTGGTTTCTCATTCCAAGGTACTGAACTATTAGGAGTAGCTGCTGGTGAAACGTCTGATCCAGAACGTAATATCCCAAAAGCAATTCGTTCAATCTTTTGGCGTATTCTTTTATTCTATATCCTTGCGATTCTCGTTATCGGTTTATTAATTCCTTATACAACTGAAAGCCTTGCTGCAAGTGATGTTACAGTAAGTCCGTTTACACTTATTTTTGAAAAAGCGGGCGTTGCCTTTGCTGCCTCTGTTATGAACGCTGTTATTTTAACTGCTGTACTATCTGCTGGTAACTCTGGTATGTATGCATCAACTCGTATGCTTTGGGATTTAGCACGCCAAGGAAAAGCACCAAAGTTTCTTGGTAAATTAGATAGCCGCGGTGTACCTGTTAACGCGTTAATCGTAACGTCAATTGTTGGTAGTATTGCTTTCATTGCTTCTTTATTCGGTGATGGTGTTGTATACATTTGGTTATTAAACGCATCCGGAATGTCTGGTTTTATCGCATGGGTTGGAATTGCAATTAGTCATTACCGTTTCCGTAAAGCATATATCGCACAAGGAAAAGATTTTAATGACTTACCATATAGAGCAAAATGGTTCCCATTCGGTCCAATCTTCGCATTTACACTTTGTATCATCGTAATTTTAGGACAAAACTACGGCGCATTTATGGGTGAAGCAATTGATTGGAACGGTGTACTCGTTTCTTACATCGGTTTACCACTCTTCTTAGTACTATGGTTAGGTTATAAATTTACGAAAAAAACAAAAGTGATTCCACTTGATAAATGTGAACTAAAATAAAGTGAAACGAGCAAACAAATTTGTTTGCTCGTTTTTTGTTGCAAACCTCTTTACTTCCCTATTGCTCCTGTTTTTGCAATAATAAAGGAAATATAAATAAAGGTTGGGATACAATGAACATCCGCATTACTGATGAAGCGAAAGCAGCTATACATAGATTAGAACTTGAAGATAAAAAAATCGTTCGCATTAGAGGAACAATGACGAACTCTTGTAGTATTTTCGTTGATATCGATTTAATTTGGGATACATATAACGCAGATGATGTTGTATATGAAGATGCAGAGCTTATCGTACAAATGGATTCATTCACGAAAGACTACACTGGTGATACGGTGAAACTTGATTATAAGACGACAGGTTTTAGTATTACGACTCCGAGTGAGACTTTGGTTTATGGATTGTCGATTAAAAAATAAAAATTGTTTTCATTTGACCACCGAGGTGAAAAAATGGGTAAATATGTTCCGTTAAAATTTTTATTTAATGAAGAATTAGCAGAAAAAATAGCTGATTCTATTTGTAAACACGATCCTTGTTTCTCTAAAAGCATCTTTGTAGATTCTGTAGCTTGTAAAGTTGAAAATTTAGAGTTAAAACAGCGTATTGAAGTAATTGCAGATGAATTACACAATGCTTTACAAAAAGATTTTAATGCTGCAATACATATATTACTGAAAACATTAGGACCAGAAAATACAACAGAAGTAGGCACATTTACAAATGGATATATGTACATGCCTGTTGCAAAATACGTTGAAAAATATGGGCTTAACGATTTTAAAATCTCGTTTAATGCAATGTATGAAATAACGAAAAGGAATACTGCTGAATATGCCATTCGGCCCTTTCTTGAAACATACCATGAAGATACACTAAACATATTACAACAGTGGATTCATGACGAAAACAGCCACATTAGGAGATTAGTTTCTGAAGGTACAAGACCAAGGCTTCCTTGGGCTAAAAAAATAGGAGCTCTAAAAGGTGATTTTAAGTACAATTTACAACTTCTTGAACCATTAATGAATGACCCTTCTAAATATGTTCAAAAATCTGTAGCCAATCATATTAACGATATTACGAAAGAAGATAAAGAACTCGTTTTTCAGTGGTTACAGCAATTACGTGATAAACAGCATCCTATTAATCCTTGGATTATAAAACATGGGTTAAGAACAGTTATTAAAAATGGTACTTTACCAAAAGATTTTTGTTTTTGAGTATATTAAATAAAAACGCTATCTTTTCCTATGATTCTAGAAAAAGAATAGCGTTTTTTTACTCGTCCAGCATTTAGTAGGTATAACTTTTTATATTTCAAAAGACTTTTCTCTCTAAAAATATTTTTCATACAAATTTTCACATTCTAAAAAATCTATAAATTTCTTATAATGTGTCACTGTTCTTTCTAAAGCAATCATTAAAACAAAAATAAAATAAATTGCTTGGATTCCATTCATATAATTAAAGAGTGATTCAAATATATATACAATACTTGCAATCATAGAACAAAACCATAAATAAAACTTCATTTTCAGCTTTTTAATTTTTTGCTTAGTTGTCTTACAATACTGGCCATGAACTCTTATAAACAAATAAATTGCTGTATGTAAAATAATAATTGAAAATTGAAAACTTCGATTGTCCTCCGAACTAAATTCAGAAAAATCTATTTCTAATGAATGTAATACTATCCAAATAGAAAATAAAGATAGCAGAAATACATATAAAAAACCAATTAATAATTCAAAAATAAAGAGCCAAGGTTTATTTATGATTGAGTAAAATGGATTTAGATATTTTATGGTTAATAAAAATTTTCTCACTAAATCAGTAATAATAATTGATGTATTAGTTATATTCATATAGAAAAGTAATGTTATTGGAACTAATAACATTATAGTGATGCCCCAAACAGTAATCTTAATGCCTGATAAAAAGAAAACAGCTCCATAAATTATAACTGAAAAAATAAAAGTTGATACTGGAACAAACATTAAAAATGTAAAAGTTCTTATTATGATTAAATCCCCTAAAAAATCTTTTATTATGGAAACGTGTATTTTTTCCTCCTTGTATTTTTTCACAGTATCAACTATTTCTTTCTCAGATAAAAGAAAACACTTCAATCTATTAAACATAAAAAAACCCCTTTATATTAAAAAGATTAAAATATATACCAAACTGTTATTAAAATTTCATAAAAATAATTGTAAATTTTGTATAAGCATTTTTTTCACTTTCAACTGTAATTAAGGCGTGATGTGCCTCTATAATAGCTTTGACAAGTGCCAATCCAATTCCGGTCGATCCGTGCTTTTTAGAACTACTTGATTTATAGAATCGTTCAAAAATATGAGGTAATTCTTCAGCTGAAATTCCCTCTCCAAAGTCTTGGATTACTAGTTCTGTATAGATTGGAGAATTTTTGGCCTGAATCATTATTTTACCACCGGGTTTAGAATGTTCGATTGCATTCTTCAACAGGTTTATCAAAGCTTCCTGCATCCATAATTTGTCGTGAATAACGACTATTTCTCTTGGTGCATTCCAATCAATCAAAATATTTTTATCACTTATCATGCTTTGCAAGCGATTTAGTACTTCCTCAGTCGTATCTACTAAATTCCCTGGCTCTTTATCAAACGAAATCGCTTTTGCATCAATTTTTGCTACTTTTAACAAATTCTGAATTAAGACATTCATTCTAGAAATCTGAATATCATTATTTTGTAGTAATTGAGCTTGTTGCTCTCGGGATAGTTTCTCATTTAACAACATTTCATTATAGATAGAAATAGTTGAAAGCGGCGTTTTTAACTGATGAGATATATCCTGCAACATTTCTCCTAAAAACCGTTTCTCTTCAAGCAAATCATGCATATTTTTTCTAATGATATCCCTCATTGAACGAAATGAAATCGCCAGTTTCGCGAAATCCCCCTCTTTATTTTCATTGATGACAACCGAGTAATCTCCCTCGATTATCTTTTTTGCAGCTCTAGTAAGCTGGCTAATCTTATTGAAAATAATTTTTTGTTGCATGTAGTTTGCAACAAAAAGTAAAAATCCAAAAGCAATCAATCCCCACATCATAAATTGATTGTGATTAATAATTAGATTATTTAAGTGAGGAAAAAATTTTGAATCCAAGTCTTCATATAATCCATATTGCTTTAGGATCTCTGTCCCTTTTTCCTGATATTTACTTGAGTGAGACGAATGACTTGATAAGACTTTCATAATTTCCGCTTCATTTTCTGGATTCTGCTCTACCAACCTAGCTGTAATTTCCCCCCATGTTGCAATAGAGTCTCTTTTCAAATGATCATAAAATAATTGTTGAATAATAAATTGGTAAATCACAAATATAGATAAAAGGACGGCTAGTATCGTCATATAGCTTTTTAACTCGGTATTTTTCATTATCTTGCTCACCCAATCACGTCCTTGCTCCAACGATAACCATATCCTCTTTCGGTAACGATAAACTGTGGTTTTTGAGGATTGTCTTCAACTTTAGCTCTTAAACGCTTTATGTATACAGATAACGTGTTTTCATCAAAAAAAACATTTTCTCCTTCTGTTATTTGTTGTAGGAGTTCATCTCTTTTTAATGCTTTGTGAGAATTCTTCATGAAATTCAATAGCAGCTTGTATTCTAAATTCGTCAATGTAATACTTTCACAATTTTTATAAACCTTGACTAGGTTCGTATCGATTCTTATATTCTCAGATCTTAAAATTTGAGATGGCGTTTCTAGCGACGCTTGTTTACGCAATTGTACTTTCACTCTGGCCATGAGTTCCCTAACCCGAAAAGGTTTGGTTATATAATCATCACCGCCTATATCCAGCCCCATTACCACATTTGCTTCTTCATCTAGTGCAGTTAAGAAAATAATAATCGAATTCTCGTTTTTCTTTTTAAAATACAAACATAAGTCATAACCATTACCATCTGGTAGGCCGATATCAAGGATGGACAAATCAAATGTATTGTGAACAAACTGGTGTTTAGCTTCTTTTACACTGGACGCTCTAATCACCTCATAACCTTCATTTCTCAATGAAAATTCGATGGCTATGCCAAGAGCTTCATCATCTTCAACTAGTAATATTTTTTTATTCAAGTATGCCCTCTCCTTTTTTCCCCTAGCTTATACTCCAATTACAATAGCCTGGCTATAATCTAGCCAGGCTTATAATATTATTGTTCTCTGATATTATCAATAATATTATCTTGTTGAATTTTTTTCAATGGATTTAAGACTGATAAATAACTAATTATTAAAGCTGAAACAAACGTAATGATACAAGCCTCATAGGGAATCGTCCATGTCATTTTCAACATATCAGATATAGCTAAATATATAATATAAGACAATATACAGCCAAAAAAGATTCCTTGTAAACTTCCAGAAAAACCGTAAATCAAAGCTTCATAGGTAATCATTTTTTTCAAATCCTTTTGTGACATACCAATGGATTTCAAAGCGGCCAATTCTTTTCGTCTAGTCATGATACTTATAGTTATAGTATTGAGGATATTAACGCTACTAATTAAAGAAATGACTGTGATGAAACCATATGCAAGCACTTGTAAAGTAAGTTTTTCTTCTTTTTTTGTTTTATTTTCTTGATAATTATTTACGATTGTAATGGTATAGCTTTTTCCAATCGTGTTTTCTATTTCCTTTACTGTCGCGGAAGATTGAGTTACATCCTTTAATTTAGTTTCAAAGCTATTCTCCTTTTTTTCGTATACTTTAGATATATTTTCAAGTGATTTCAATTGATGCAAAACTTGTTCACTTTCAGCTAAATGATCTGGATTATTATCCACTATCTTAATTGTAATATCCGATTTAACAGATAACTTATCAAAAGATTTAGATGCAAATGCAACACTCATTAAATACGAGAAAGTAATAAATAACACACTACTTATAATAATTGATAAGATTGTAATGGTATAGCGATTTTTATTTCGCTTAACATTTTTCATAGCCATGCTCAAAGGAATAGATAAAGGTTTTTTCACCATGGAATTCTTTTGTTTTTTGATTTGTTCCTTTTTAATTGACAACCTGCTACTAATTGCCAACAAAGGGGAGATTTTCCCTGCAAAATAAGCCGGGTACAAACTTGACGCTATTACAGAAAGCAAGGTAATAATCGAACTTACTAGTAAAATATTCCAATCAACATAAAATATCGAGACCGCTTTACTATTTTCCATTAAAAGTGAAAAAGTGAACTGCAGAGAGGCAAGTGCTATTAGGCTACATATAATTCCAATTGGTATAGCGATAACAGCCAGAAAAGTAGCTTCTCTCAGAACGATTTGTCTAATTTGCTTTCGTGTTGCACCAATGCTTCTCAACAAGCCAAACTGCCTCGTTCGTTCTACGACACTGATTTGAAAAGCGTTGTAAATCACAACAATTGTCGCTATCACAACAATGCTGATTGTAATAATTAGCGTAGCCATAATCGAATTATTGTAACCTGGTTTCTCTAATTGAATTAATTCATTACTTATATTAATATTATTTTCTCCGGAAATGGTCTTGAGTCCCTCTAAAACCTCATTAAAGTTTGCTTTTGAGCTAATTCCAACTAATATTTTTCCTTCACCAGCGCTAAACTTACTCTTATAGGTTAGTAACCGTCCCACCTTATTTTCCTGTGTATATGTACTATCACTTAGAAAACCAACCAATTTGTATTTTTTTTCATTTAATTCGAATGAATCACCTATTTGAATATTTTCTTTTATATAAGGTAATACCCAGGGATCAACAGCAACTTCTTGATCATTAGATGGCAATCTGCCCTTAATAATACTGTATTTTAAAAATTCCAAGGCGTTATCATCAGCAAAATTTATTTTTACAGCAGCCTCTCCAACTTGGACTGTTTCTCCCTGTGACATTAAACCAAATGATTCAATTTGCGGGTTATATTTAATTTTTTTCAATATCGATTCATCGTAATTTAATACAACGGCATGAAAAGAATACCCTTGCCTCTTTTTCGTATTCTCGATTTGAGAAATCTGAGTACCGTTCATAAATAGGCCGATTGTAGAAATTAACGATACAGAGAGTACGATTCCTATCAAAGTTAAAATTGTTCGTTTCTTATTTCCCTTTAAGTATCTCCTGCTTAATTGTTTATAATTACCAATCAAGATTAGTTTCCTCCCGTCTTAGGCTTATTCGTGGATAGCCACTGATCGGAAATGATTTGGCCATCTTCAATTGTAATAATACGGTCAGAAGTTGATGCAATTTTTAAATCGTGAGTAATCAATACAATAGTTTGATTATATTTTTTTGCTGTCAATCTTAATAAATCCATGACTTCTTTTGTGTTTTGAGTATCCAGATTTCCTGTAGGTTCATCAGCTAAGATTAAATGTGGGCGATTTATAAGTGCCCTCCCAATCGAAACCCGTTGTTGCTGACCTCCTGATAATTCAGATGGTAAATGATTTCGTCTTTCATGAAGTCCCAGAATTTCAATAATTTCGTCCATATAAGGATTATCTACAGGTTCATTATCTAGTAAAGTGGGCAAAGCTATATTCTCTTGCACATTCAATACAGGAATTAAATTAAAGAACTGAAATATAAAACCAACTTTTCTTCTTCTAAATATCGAAAGTTCATTATCTGAATAATTATAAATATTGTTCTCTCCAATAAATACTTGTCCTGAACTCGGACGGTCCAATCCTCCCAAAATATGCAACAATGTACTTTTACCTGAGCCAGAAGCTCCTACGATTGAAACAAATTCCCCTTGCTGTATAGAAAGATTTATGCCCTTCAAAGCATCTACCCTACTATTTCCTTCACCATAACTTTTGACTACATTTTCTATTCTTACGATTTCCATTTATATCACCTTATTTTCATTTTAATTTAGTCTTGTACCTCTACAAAGTTTATTTTATTCTGATTATTCGAAGAGAGCTTATCAATCTGTTGTAAAACTTTGTCTACTTCTTGTTTGTTTTTATAATCAAAATTACGTTTTTGAAATTGAATCAATTTCATTATTGACTCTGATTCAGAAATTGTATTATAGTCTTGGTCGTTTAGAATAACAAGGTTCATTGGAACATACCCAATCCAAATTTGCTGTTTAACATACTGGGCAGATACCATCTTACCGTTCAAATTCAACTGGTTATTTTCAAAATTAGCAACCGTTGAATTATCAACCGCATAAGAAAATAATAGATTCTGATCACTAGATACTTTATTTTTATCTTTCACCCTCTCAGAAATAATAGATGCTAAATTTGGATTTTTTCTAGCTCTTAGAAGTCCCTTATTAAATAATTTTACCGCGGTAGAACTATTAATAACTGCATATTCTGTAGTGTTGATTTCAAATTCTTCATTTGTATCATTTTGTTTCTTATCTTCTTCTGATAATGGAATCCTTTTTGTTGTTGTGACGTACTTTACCTTATAGTCTATTGATTGTTTAGTGTCATCTTTAAACTCTTGTTTAACTTTTTCTACGTCAGTTGCAGTACCACTAACTAGAATCCCATCGACTGGTTGTCCTGGACCTTGCACATAACGTTTTACTCCTAATCCTATTCCTATAAAAATAGCAATAACAACTGTATAACTTATAATTTTTTTCATTAGAATACTCCTTTAGTAAATGATTTATATCTGGATTATAGATGAGTTTTTTTCATAAGTTAATGACTTCTATCTAACTATGTGACTTCTAATCTTACAATTTTGTAAGATTAGTATTCCCCATGCTCAACAAGCTAAATTTATATAATAATAATCTTATACGTTATTATTCTCTTTTTTATTGAAACGGGTCGAATCACAGGCAATAACCCGACCTATAATGATTAATGTTACAGATAATAACTTAAGGCCCGTCTTATATATAATCTAAATCTTTAAAATAAACAAAGGATATTACTCCTAATACAGCACCAACTATCCCTAGCATCAAACCCTTATACTTTTGTATAAACATCTTATTCCTCTTTTCGTACAAATAAATTATTCCATATATAACAATACTAAATTATGGAATGTTTCCAAAGAATTAAAACGTTTTTATATTCAGTTTATACGTCTACTTCTTTACTTATCCCATAGATAAGTAAATCCAAAGGGATACAAAAACGTCACTTCTTTTATAAACAGTACGACTTTATTGTTACTTAATAGTAGTGAGAAATATCACATATCTCATAAAAGGGCTGGGCGGAAATTTAAGTTTACTAAATACCTTTTCTAAAGTTTGAGTGCACCCTTTTTCTGTACACTCCATCCAATCTTTCATCAAACAACTACCTTCTCCCATAATTTTAAAGGATTCCCACTCGATTATCCCGAATATATAAATTACTATTCTCACAAGGAGCGAATTTATATGAATCTATTCGAACACGAAACGTAAAACCGTTCCCCTTTCATAAGAGGTCCTCCTTTTTTCTTTTCTCAACATATCATTTACTTACAAAATAGGAGGATACAATTATGAAACGTGATCCATTATTTTTAACTTTATTAGAAAGTGCTAATACAAATTTTAGCGGTTGGGATTTTTCTTTTATTTCAGAAACGGGTCGAATGAAGAGTGAGCCTTTATCGTGGTCATATGGCAGTACAGCTTTCCAGCTTATGCAGCATGCAGAATCAATGCTCGATATGGGTACTGGCGGCGGAGAGTTTTTATCTATGTTACAACCGTTCCCGTCAACTATTTATGCTACTGAGGGCTACGCTCCAAACGTGCCAATTGCTCGAAAGAAATTAGAGCCTTTAGGGGTTACTGTTGTAGAGGTGAACGATGATACTTCATTGCCATTTCAAGATGGTCAGTTTAATCTAATCCTAAACCAACATGAATCATATGCTGCTTCTGAAGTAAAAAGAATCCTTTCTCCAAATGGAACATTTCTTACACAACAAGTTGGCGGTCTCGATTGCGCGGAACTTAATGACCAATTTGACAAACCACTAAATAGTGAATTTGCAAGTTGGTCGCTTGAAGCGGCATGTAATGAACTACAGGAAAACGGATTTACTATCTTAGAAGCAAAAGAAGAATTCCCTTTCCAACGCTTTTATGATATTGGCGCTATCATCTATTATTTAAAAGCAATTCCGTGGCAAATTCCTGATTTCACTGTCGAAAGGTACTATGAGGAGTTATATCGTATACATGAGATTATCTTGCAAAAAGGATATTTTGATGTGAAGCAACATCGATTTATGATTAAGGCGATTCGTGACTAACGGAAAAGAGGTGGCAAAGCCACCTCCTTTTTTGTTCCGTTTACGTATGTTCTCTACTCTTTCACCATAAGAAAAGTTATATCATACATATTACAATTATGACCAATGAATTGTATTTCTGAAACTTATAATCACCTCGCATATATAACGAGAGCAAAAACGTGATTTTTCACTTTCCTCTTCTATTGAGAAACAAGTTGTTTTTCATATCGCTTGTTCGCATCATCTTCTTTCAAACATGCAGTTGTGTAATTAATAATATTCCGGTTATCGTACGTGAATATATGTTTTAACTTATTTTCTTCTGTTAATACTGTCGGTAAGTATTTTGGTAAATTGCTAACTACTCCTCTATTATCACCATCTAATATCCAATCAATTTCTTTCCATTCTAATAAGCCTTCAGCCGTACGTAATGGTGTATTCATTTGCATTCCATCTGGCAAATCAGCAACGAACACATACATTCCTTCACTAGCCTGGGGCTCACCTTTACCTTTAAAACCAACAGTCCCTTTATACGTTACACTTGAAAGTTCTATGCCCGTTTCCTCAAACGTTTCTCTAATTATTCCTTCGTATGGCGTTTCATTCTCTTCTATTTTTCCTCCAACACCATTCCACATCCCCATATTCGGCTTTTTATTTCTATTTAATAGCAGTATTTTATCGCTTTTTCTAATAAAGCAAATTGTGTATTTGTACATACGATCATTTCCTTTCATTTTCCACATGAGTTATTTGGCTTATTTTCAAGTAAAAACACTCGCCTTACAATTCCTTACTACATAATATATAGTACAACTTTCATGCGTAAACACTTTACGTCAAACGAGAGAATCCTTTTTAGAAAGGAGAATTTAAAATCGATACTATAAGCAATGAATTTCTAAAACAATATTACGACAGCCTCGTGTGGTTAAACGATACACAATGGTTTGGAGTTCCAATCTGTAAACTTCCCTCTGATCTCTTTTTGTATCAAGAAATCATTTATGAATTAAAGCCCGATTTAATTATTGAATGCGGGACTTTTCACGGTGGTAGTGCACTGTATTTAGCTTCTATGTTAGATTTAATTGGAAAAGGTCACGTACTTACTATCGATATAACTCCGCAGCCAAATCGGCCATCACATAATCGAATTACGTATTTAACAGCATCTTCTGTTTCTGTTCAGGCCATCCAAACAATAGTAAGTATGCGCAAACCTGATGATGTGATTTTAGTTATTTTAGATTCTGATCATAGTAAAGAGCATGTTTCCAAAGAACTCTTGCTATATAAATCTATCGTCACTACTGGCAGTTATATAATTGTAGAAGATACCTCCATTAACGGAAATCCGCTTCTTCCCGATTGGGGTCCTGGCCCAATGGAAGCTGTGGAAGAGTTTTTAACTAAAAACAATAACTTCATAATCGACGAGTCTAAACATAAATTTTTCATATCATTTAATCCAAAAGGTTTTTTAAAGAAAATAAAGTGAAACTTTAATAAGTGGGGTTTTGCACATCCCCACTTATTCTATCATTTTCATTTTTGAAAAAGGATAATATACAAATTCCACCTTGCCAATTATGTTATCTTCTTCAATATATCCTAAGCCATTGCGACTATCTCTACTCACTTCGCGGTTATCTCCCATTACAAATAACTTATTTGGCGGAATTTTTGTCTTTTGAAAGTTATAAAACACTTGTGTGTTGTTAAATAAATCTTTGTTCGTATATGGTTCTTCTTGCTTTTTATCGTTCACATATACCTTTCCATTCGTTATGTTAATTACATCACCAGGAAGTCCTATTACACGTTTCACATAATATTTCGATTCATCCTCTTCCTTTATAATGACAATTTCTCCGTGCTGTAAATTAGAAAGACGTACTACTGCTTTATTTACAAATACGTAGTCTTCTTCATATAAAGTCGGCTGCATCGATTCGCCTTCCACTTTACATAAAGTAAAAGAATGGTAGCCTATTACCATCACAAATATAAATAGTATGTACTTTCCCCAGCCTCTCTTAATCTCCTTTTTCATATCCATTCCCACCTTATAAAGCGCTTTTTAACTCAAAAAATATATCACTGCACAATATGTTTCCATGCAGTGATACTATTTTTACTGTGCCTTGTTCGGTTGTTCTACTGGAATTGAATTTGTATTTGATCTATTTGTTTTTAATTCAAAATACGCATCCAAAATCTCTTTACCAATCGCAGAATTAATTC
Source organism: Bacillus sp. S71 (assembly GCF_016625265.1). Lineage (NCBI taxonomy): Bacteria > Bacillati > Bacillota > Bacilli > Caryophanales > Bacillaceae > Bacillus > Bacillus sp. S71. The sequence goes on from NZ_JACVUW010000003.1 coordinate 103,715, forward strand.
CTGATTTATCATCATTCACCCATGGTACAACAACTGAAAAAGCTACTTCCGGATCAGCATCATATGGTGCATAACCGGCAAGAGTTAAATTATAACATTTTTTTCGGTTGTTGTTCTCATCTCTTCCAATATCACTTTCTCCACCATATACTGTCTCAGCTGTTCCTGTTTTTCCCGCTGGTTTATATGGTAGACCTTTAAACGTTCCGGTACCTGTTCCGTCAGCTTCTTGAAAAACTCTTCTAAATCCTTCTTTTACATGATTAATGTACGAAGTGTCCATATCCAATCTATTTAATACAACTGGTTCAATCGACCGAACGACTTTTCCTACATCCTCTGGTCTATTCGGTTGCTCTCTAACTTCTTGTACAATTTGTGGTTTCATTCGGTAACCGCCATTTGCAATGGTTGAAATATATTGCGCAAGCTGAAGCGGCGTATATGTATCATACTGTCCAATCGCATAATCAAGTAAAAATCCGGGTATGTTATCAGTTCTACCTATTTGACCGATCGATTCATTTGGTAGGTCAATACCAGTCGACACACCTAGGCCAAATTGTCTAAAATAGTAGCGCATTTTATTAAATGTTTCTTGTTTAATATCTAATGGATTGTTTGGAACATAATTAATGCCTGCCATTTTTAAAGCTGTATTAAACATATAAACGTTCGATGACACTTGCAAAGCTCTTAAATCATCAATATCCCCAAATTCTTTCCACGATTTCTTCGGCTTAGAACTTCCTTTAAAATACATTGGCGCATCAAAGAAGTGTGTATACGGCTTAATCGCTTCTGTTTGATATCCAGTTAATAAAGTAGCCCCTTTTACAGTTGACCCTAACTCATAAGAACTTGTCATCGTTCCTAATGCATAATCTTCTATTTGCATACCGCCATCTTTATTTACAATTTTCTTTCCTGCCATTGATAAAATTTGACCGTTTTTCGGATTCATCATTACTACGAACGCCCGATCCATCATCGGCTCTGCAGCATGAAAGGCTCGTAAATTCTTTTCAAGGCTTCCCTCTACTCTTTTCTGTAAATCCATATCGACTGTTAACATCAAGTTATTTCCACTTTTTCCTTCAGTCACTTTTTCTGTTCGAACAATCTTCCCTGCTTTATCCATAATATTTTTAGACTGTTCTTTCGTTCCATGTAGTGCATCTTCGTATTGTTTTTCGATGTAACTTTTACCAATACGGTCGTTTCGATTATAATCACGAACTAAATAATAATCTAATTGTTCTCTTGGCAACCCTTCATTTTCATTAGAAACGCTACCTAGTATAGAGCGCAGTATTTTATCATTTGGGTATTCACGTTCCCAATCTACTGTTGTATCTACCCCCGGTAAACTTGCCAACCTTTCACTAACGACAGCATATTCATTTTCACTTACGTCTTTTTTAACGATTTGCGGCGTCATTTTATATCCCGCATTCATTTTGCTTTTAATTACTAATACTTCTATATCTTCCTTTGAAAGCTCATTTAATTCTTCTTGTGTAATTCTTTCCCGGCGCAGTTCTTCTACTTTTTTATCTAACTCTTTTCCTTCTATTTCTTGCTTTCTAAATTTACTCTCATCTTCTTTCGTTACTTTCGCTGCTGCCCGCTTTTCATTTAACTGCATCCAAAAATCTTTTTTATCTGTCTCTGTTAACTTATCCATGTCCTCTTGCGACATTTCAATTAGCTTAGCTAAATCTCTTGCTACTTGTAAAACTTCTTTCGAGTCCACTCCTCTCATTTTCGTATATGTAACGGTTCGTAATGGTTTATTATTTACAATAACGTGACCTTGTCGATCAAACATTTTCCCTCTAGGAACGGGAGTACTTACCGTTACATCTTCCTTTTTGTTTACTTCATTTCTATACGTTTCTCCATCAATGATTTGTACTTTACCTAATTGAATTATAATAGCTGAAAATAAAAGAAAGACAATAAAAAATAGTACATTTAACCGAAATGGAATATGAGTCTTTTTCTTTTTCGATTGTTTTTTCTGCTCCTTTTTCTGTCTCATTTCGCTCCCTCGCTTCATTCTATTAACATTTCTACGCAAAATCATTATGTATCAAATTTATTTATATGATATATATAGAATTTTATATTAATTACTAAAGAAATAAAAGATTTAATTTTCAGTTTTTTAATTTTATAACCTATTTATTACCATTCCCCTTCATACGTCATAACATGAATTTTATTCAAACAAAAAACTGAGGTGTTCTCTATACACCTCAGTTTTTCATAAAAATAATAACTTATTTAACCGACGATAACCCTTCAACAAACTCACCAATCTTATTTTGAAAAACAAAATCAAAGTTATATTCCTGTCCTGTTAACTCTTCATTTACTAAAATAGTTGTTGCTCCCACTTCCCTCTTTGCAATTTGCGGGAATGAAGCGACAGGCTGTACTTTTAGTGATGTTCCCATAACGATAAGCACATCTGTTTCATATAAACGTTTGATAGCATTTTGATATTGCGGCAATGTATCTCCGTATAAAACAACGTCTGGATTTAAAATGAAATTACACTTCTCACAACGCGGTACTTCATGATCAATCATATACTGTAAATCATAGCCTGATTTACATTTTGGACAATGTGCTGTTTGAAGTGTTCCATGTAAATCGATGACATGCTTACTGCCACCTAATTGATGTAAACCGTCAATATTTTGCGTTAAAATCGTAATATCTTTCCCTTGTTCTTCTAGCTCAGCTAAAAAGCGATGGCCACGATTTGGTTTATATTGATGGAACGTATTAATTTGAAAGATTTCTTTATAATGGTTCCAAAATTCTTTCGGACTTCGGTTATAGTACCCTCTTGATAAGTACATCTCCACATTCGCATCAGCATACAATCCATTTGCTGAACGAAAATCTGGAATACCACTTTCCGTACTTGCACCTGCGCCTGTTAATACTGTAATTTTCTTCGCTTTTTCTAAAATTGAACGTACTTCTTCAAATTGCTGCACAAAAATCACCTCTATGTATTTTCCTATTCTTATTATACCAGTTGTTTACAGGAGGTGTTGTACAATTCATTTTACTTAATGCGTTGCGCCCCCAACCTCTACAATATCTACTTCAACTGTCGTCGTTACTTCGATTGCCAATTCTATCCCTTTACGAATAGTAGAAAGTGACATACTTGGTTGACCTGAATACTTGCTCGCTTGTTCTGGTAAAAACGGTATATGAACAAATCCGCCTTTTATTTTCTGATCCTGTTTCTCTAGTTCATGCATGAGACCATAGAATAAATGATTACAAACGAACGTACCTGCTGATTGTGAAACGGAAGCCGGTATACCTTCTTCTTGAAGTTTTTTTACAATTGCTTTCATCGGAAGTGTAGACCAATATGCAATCACTCCTTCTTCTACAACTGGTACATCTACCGGCTGATACCCTTCATTATCAGCAATTCTTGCATCATCAATATTAATTGCGACACGTTCTATCGTAATATCTGGTCTGCCCCCAGCTTGTCCGATACATATAATAATTTCCGGCGCTAGTTCTTCTATATACTCTTTTAATACGCTTATTGATTTATGAAATACAGTTGGTACTTGTTTGCTTATTATCTTGTATTCTCCAATTGTTTTTTCATGCAAACCTTTTGCTACTTCCCAAGCTGGATTGATATTTTCTCCGCCAAACGGATCAAACCCTGTTAATAATACTGTTTTCATAGTTTTATCCTCCTAATTAGAAACGATATACAAGGCCGTACATAATAAACATATTTATGATAAAAATTGAAAGAGCAATTGGTACTTGCGCTTTAATAACCGCATTTTTATCCTTTAGCTCTAAAAGCATCGCAGGTACGATATTAAAGTTTGCTGCCATTGGTGTAAGCAGCGTTCCGCAATATCCAGCAAACATACCGAGTGCTGCCATAATTGCTGGGTTTCCGCCGTGCATTTGAACTATTAAAGGTAAGCCAATTCCGCCAGTAATAACAGCAAACGCTGCGAATGCATTTCCCATTACGACTGTAAATAGCATCATGCCTAAACAGTACGCCATAACAGCAACGAACGGATACTCTGTCGGTAGCACTTGTCCAACTAAGTCTGAAACAACTTGTCCAACGCCAGACTTCGCGAATATACCGCCAAGTGCTGCTAACATTTGTGGCAAAATAACAGCCCAGCCGACAGCTTGTAATAGTCTGCTTCCTTCTTGTACAGGCGTTGTTATTTTTGATTTTGTAATACGCATCGCCGCAACGAATGCGAGTAATGCACCAAGCGCTAATGCAACTAATGTTACTTTATCTGGATCAACAAGAGAGACATTTCCCCATTTAATTTTCCCTAACGTCAACGTACCGATAATTGTAAAAATAGGAATTAATAGTGCAGGCATAAAAATTTTATTTTTTAATTTCTCAGCATGTTTCACACGTTCTTGTACTGGAACTTCTTTTTCCTCTGATTTTGTTACTTTATTTAGTGAAGCTAAAACGACCATAGCGAGCACTATACAGCCAACGTAAAACGAAGGAATTACATTTCCGAATAAAAATGTAACTGCAAACAATGCCCAAAATAAACTAGAACCGAATCTGTTTGGATGTTCACGATCGAATGCGATACGAACAGCGATAAAAGCAACGATTATCCCTAATACATAATAGATTGTATCCATTGTGATGATGTTCATATTAAATTGCCTCCTTCTCTTCTTTTCCTTCTGCCTTCATTGTTTTCTCTATATATTTATCAAACCTTCTAAATCTAATCCAACTTACAATAAGTGCAGATATTGCTGTCGGAATGCCCCAAAGTGCCATATCCCATACTCCGACATGCATACCTACTGAATCGAAGAATCCTTTCATTAATAAAATAGCTCCAGTTGCGATGAAAATATCTTCTCCGAAAAACCAAGCTGTATTTTCAGCAGCTGCTGCGTTTGCTTTAATCTTTTCTCTTAATTTTTCAGGAAGTTTACCGTATTTACCTTGCGCGGCCCCTTCTGCCATCGGTGCAACGAGCGGCCTTACTGTTTGCGCATGCCCACCAATATTAAGCCCTAGTGCTGCTGATGATTCTCTTATCGTAAAATATGACATTAATACTCTTCCAGTTGTTGCTCCTTTTGATTTCGTTATAAGTGCTTCTGCTCTTTCTTTTAAACCGTAACGCTCTAAAATTCCGATTACCGGTAAAGTTAATATAATTGGCATAGACATATATCTATTTTCTATGAAAAATTTACCGAACATGCTGATCACATCATAAAAACTTAATCCTGAAACCATACCAGTAACAATACCTGCAACCATAACTACTAAAAGTGTATTTAATCTAAATAAAAAGCCCACTGCAACAAGTAGTATTCCGATTAATTTAATCATCCCAGCACTTCCCCCTATTTTTTATTTCGGTGCACAAATAGAAATATCATTAAGTTTGAATGTTCTGTATATTCTTTCTGCAAATTGCACTGCTTTTTCCCCATCTCCGTGTAAACAAATTGTTTGCGCCTGAACTGCTACTTTCTCTCCATTGACCGCATTTACATGGCCTTCTTTCATCATTTGAAGTACTTGCTTTATCGCTTCGTCTTCATCTTTTATAAGCGCATTTTCTTCTGTACGGCTCGTTAATGTACCATCTTGCTTATATGTACGATCCGCAAAAGCCTCTTGTACAAGAGTTACTTTGTATTTTTCTGCAGCCTGTATAAACGCCTCGCTATTTGCTAATCCATAAAGTAATAGACTTGGATTTATATGATAAATTGCCTTTGCAATTGCATCTGCAATTTCCGGATTAGACGCCGCCATATTATATAAGGCACCGTGCGGCTTTACATGCTGCATTTTCCCGCCTGCCGCTTTCACAAATGCGTCTAATGCGCCTGTTTGATATAAAACATAATCGTATACTTCACTTGCTGAAACATTCATGTTTCTTCTACCAAATCCAATTAAATCAGGAAATCCAGGATGCGCCCCTACTGCTACGTTATGCTCCAAAGCTTTTTCAACAGTTTGACGCATAATAGACGGATCACCCGCATGAAAACCGCAAGCAACGTTTATAGAGGAAACGAACGGAAGAATTTCATCATCATTCCCCATTTTATAAGCGCCAAAACTTTCTCCTAAATCACAGTTTAAATCGATTGTAGTCATAATGTATTCCTCCTAATTTCAGCTTCGTAAAGCGATGAATTTCTTTAATAGATTCATATTTACTTCTTGTTCTATGTACAATTGTTCCGCTTCTTCAAGCGTAATTTTCTCAAAAGAAACATAGTCCCCCGGCTTTAGCTGGGCAAGAAGAGGTAAATCTACTGAAATGATATTTCCCATTCTCGGATAGCCACCTGTCGTTTGCCTATCTGCCATTAATATAATCGGCTGTCCACCATTAGGAACTTGAATGGTTCCAAATGTAACAGGACTCGATAAAATCTCTTTTTCTTCAATCCTATTTAAAACTTCTCCCTCAACCCTATAGCCCATACGGTCAGCATAATTAGATACCTTATACTCTTTCGTAAAAAATGCCTTTCTACTTTCTTCTGTAAATTGATCATATTCAAAGTCAGTTATGACACGAAGCTTTGGATGTTTCTTATACTTTGGTAGTACGCTGTTGCTAATTGCCCATTTCGTTTTTATTCTCGCATCTTTTTGTAAGTCTAGAATGAAACGACTCGCCATTTCTGGTTGTGCACCAATTTGGAAGTAGTCACCCTTTTTCAGCATTCTTCCTTCTATACCACCAATCGCAGCAAGTATGTACGTACTTTTGCTTCCCATTGTACGCTCAATATGTATACCACCCGCAAAAGTTACATACGCTCTGCAACCACTTTTCACTTTTCCAAAACAAAGCATACTACCTTCTTCCGCTAAAATGGGACGCCATAACGGGATACGTTCTCCATTCAATAACGGTTCCATATCTGCTCCACCAATCGCAAGTAAAGTCGTTTTCTTTATTAACAATTTAGGTCCCATAATCGTCATTTCGAGTCCCGCTTCATTCTCCTCATTACCAACTAACATATTGATCACCCGAAGTGCACTTTGATCCATAGTCCCGCCAACTGGTACACCGTATTGTTGATAATGAGATCGCCCTAAATCTTGGACTGTTGTAAACATTCCTGCATGCAAAACCTCTACATCCATTCTTTAGCCCCCTCAAGTGATACGTACTCTTCCTTCGTTATTGGGATAAATCGTAAATACATACCGCTTTGAATAAAGGTTGGTGTTTCTTCTTCCGGATTAAATAAGGAGATTGGTGTTCGACCAATAATATTCCATCCACCCGGTGTTTCCAGTGGATAAATACCTGTTTGATTTCCGCCGATTCCTACCGAACCAGGTGAGATTTGTAACCGCGGTATTTCTTTTCTAGGTGTTTCTAATTCTTTTGATAGTCCTCCTAAATACGGGAACCCTGGTGTAAAACCTAACATATATACAAAATATGTAGTTTCACTATGTATTCGAATCACATCTTCTACTTGTAAACCTTTATAATGTGCAACCTCTTCTAAATCAGGTCCATATTCTCCCCCGTAGCACACTGGTATAGAAATATGTTTCACATCCTGTTTTACTTCTTCTTTATAAGAATCACACAGCTCCTTTATATACTGGCGAACGTAATCATATGACCTTTCACTTCTCTCATTTCTCTTCCATACTTCGTATACATTGTAGTAAACAGCTAATGAAGTAAACGACGGAACGCACTCAATCATTCCTGCAAACGGATGTTGCTGCAGTGCTTGAAATAACCGCTGTACTTTCTCATATATATCCATCTTAATTTCTTCACCAAATGTAACAATAATTGCTTGATCCCCTAACGCAGAAAATTTCATCCTACTCCCTCTTTCTATGCCAAAAAGCCGAGTTCTTTCGAAATGCGATGTGCTGTTTCTTTCACCTTAGCGATAAAATATGAAATGTTACTTTCGCTGTACTCAATTGCTAATCCCGAAATACTCATACCCGCTACAACCGTTCCATCACTTGCGAAAATGGGCGCTGCTATTGCGGCTGTATGATTTTCTAACTCAGAATAACTAATTGTGTAGCCTTCCTTTTTTACCATTTGCAACACCTCTAGCAATTGTTCCTTATCCACAATTGTTCCATCTGCAAACTGTTTTAAATCCACTTCCTCTATGTATCTCCGTTTCTCTTCCTCAGAAAAATACGATAGTAAAATTCTCGGACATGCACCAGCATAAAGCGGTGCTCTTCTTCCAACCGCCGTATATACGCGTACTGGCTGAACACCTTCCATCTTTTCAACATAAATTGCGTCATTACCATCTTGAATTATTAAATTAACTGCCTGTCCTAAACTATCTCTAAGCTCTTTCATATAAGGAATTGCTATATTCCTTACTGATAATCGTTGTGAAACAAGTTGACCGAACCGTAAAAATACGACCCCTAAACTATATTTCCCCTTTTCGTTTTTTTGTAAAAACTCCATCTCTTCTAACGAGCCAATTAAACGATAAACAGATGTTTTCGGCATATTTGTAAGCTGAACCATCTCAGTTAAACTTAGCTCTTCATGCTCATAAAACAACTCTAAAATATCCATTGTCTTAACTGCCGTTTTATTTATACTCATTCTATCTCCCTTTCGTTCCGAAAAACGGAACTTAAATTCCGTTTTTCGAAACAAACATATAATTTAAAATTATAAAATATTCTTTCAATTCTATCAATATTTTTTCACGTACATAATCCGATATATTTTGTCCGCTATTAAAAAACAAAAATAATATGTGATTTATATAAAATGAAAGGCTCTTGGATGATTGAAAAAACTTTAACACGTGAAGAATGAACTATTAGTGAATGTAATTTATATTGGAGTGATTCGCTTCCTGACAGTGAATATAAAATTAACCCTAGAAATCACGACGGTTCAATTTCTAACGTTCACATTGCTACAAAACTATTAGAATAAAAGCTGCAATAAAAAAGTAAATATAAAGAGCATGTATTGATCAATACATGCTCTTCTCATAGTTATTCAAATTATTCTTTTTTAACATGATTGAATGTTCCTTCGTACAACTACCGAGTATATTACTTATTTTTCAAAATCGTTCTTTTAGCTTTTTTAATAATTCTACTAGTTGATTTTATGTCAGCATCCTTTTCCCATTCTTTACACAGGTTCATTACCCAATCCGGTTTAGTTTTACTTGCATCATTTAACCAGTTTCCAACCGAATCTTGTACATATTTTGATGGATCTGATTTAAGTAAATTAAGAATAGGAAGTGCCTTTTCAGGTTCTTGTTTTAATATTTCAATATGTTTACTCCATACACCTCGAGGACGAATAGATTCTACAGAGAACCTGCGAATATTCTCATCTTCACTTTTTGCCCATTCTACTAACAATTCCACACTTTCTTCTATATTTTGTGAAAGTTCTTCTCTAATAGACATCCAAGCAATTTCTCGAACACCAAAATGATGATCCGCCGCAAAAGGTCGAATGTATGTTAATGTATCTTTTAATGTGTCATTTGATTTTTTATTCATAAACGCTGCCCAACATCGTACACTATCTGAAATATGATTAGATAATTTTAACAGTACGTCTTCCTTGTTTCCGTCATTCTCTTTGAGTATAATTTCATCCAATAAAGTCCCTGTTATTCGTATAACTTTCATTCCTGTTTCAACGTTCTGTTTTTCTAATTCAGCTACTATACATTCCAAACTATTCTTGAGTCCTATTGAAGGTAAGACATTTTTAAGTAGTTCAATATGATTTATAGCTAGCCATTCTATTAGATTAACACTTTCTACTTTCCCTTGCTGTAGTAATTGTAAGACCTCTTTAGGAATTTCGTTTACTTTCCTGGCTCCTTTCCTGTTTAAGATAATTTCTGATTCTTTCTTTATCATTTAAATTCCCTCCTTGCAATACTATCTTCAAATAAACAGAGGCCATTTTGAAAAGTAATAATCAAAATGACCTCTGTCTTTCTTAATTGAACATTCAGTTTTACAAAAAATGTAATTTAAATCCACCGGAAGAATATTTCTCCCATACTTTTTCTTTATAACGCTCTTACTTGTTCCAACGGCCAGAAAACAGCTTGTCCTTTTCCGACAATTTCATCTTCTGAAATAAAGCCAAACATGCGACCATCCTTAGAAACTTCACGATTATCCCCTAAAACAAATACTTGGCCTTCTGGCACTTTCGTTTTCCCAGTGATTTGTTCTAACGTAAAGTCTGGAGTTAATACACGGCCTACTGCTTTTTCTTTAAACTTTTTTAAATATGGTTCTTCCATCGCTTTTCCGTTTACATATAAAACATCATTTTTATACTCAACTGTATCTCCTGGCAAACCAATTACTCGTTTTACTAAATCGTATCCTTCTTTTCCGTGGAAGACGATAATATCAAAGCGATCTAATCCACTTATACTATAACCAATCTTATTCACTAGAACTCGTTCGTTATTTTTTAAAGTGGGCATCATTGATTCACCTTGCACTAAAGAAGGTGTAAATAAAACACCGCGAATAATAGCAATTAATACAAGGGTAAAACCTATCGTTTTAGCCCAAGAGAATAATTCTTTCTTCGTATTTTCCTTCATCATTTCTCCTCTTTCTTAAGCACTTATTTTATGATTTTAACTAATTCTTGTACTAAATTAGGGTCTATTTCAGAAAAACATGATTTTCCTTCTCTTACCGCTGTACCGACATGAGCTTGCGAAATTCCAGTTTCATCTAGCAATCGCTTTATATTTTCTTTCGTCACGCCAGCTCCAGCTACAAGCTGAATTTGACCATCGCTTACCTTTTGCATTTCTGTAAGCACCGGAATATTCTCTACTATATTTCCTTGTCCACCTGAAGTTAGAACGTGAGTCACTTTATGAAACTTCTTTAAAGTGTTCATTGCTTCTACTGGATTTTCTATATCATCTATCGCACGGTGGTACGTTACATTTATTCCATCTACAACAGATAGTAAGTCCGCTAATTTCTCTTCATCCACTTCATTTCGTTCGTTTAATACGCCTAATACTACACCAGCTGCTCCTAACTTCTGCGCAACTATAATATCTTCTTTCATCATTTCAATTTCTTCTTCCGTATATGTAAAAGACTTCGCATGCGGACGAATCATAACATGAATTGGTATACTTACCGCTTCTACCGCTTTTTTTATAAAAGCATAACTCGGTGTTAAACCACCTTCTGTATAAGATGAAATTAATTCAATCCGCTTCCCGCCAGCGCTTTCAATTCGTTTTACATCTTCTAAACATGTTGCAATAACCTCTAGCATGAGATGACCTCTTTTCGTGCTTTTTTCTTATTATAACATTAGTAAAAATAAGAAGCCTAGCTTTCTCCTTTAAAACTTAAAAAAGAAGAATAAAAAGAAAGATTTTTTATTGGCAACGATTATTGGTAACATCCTATTATTCATGTACACTCCTACCATAATGAAAAAAGCCCTTCATTTTGACGGACTTTTCTAATTTCAAGCTTTTCTTTCCTCAGTTTTCATATCAATGCCTAATTGATCTTCCAATAAATTTACACCTTTCTTTGTAAGATGGACAGCTCGGTTCTTATCCGTTTTCGTAATCCATCCCTGTTCAAAAAGCAGTTTTGCAATTGCAGACCCTAACCAACCAGAAATATGGTAACGCCGTTCACTCCAATCAAGGCAAGGTTTTGCAAATACCCTCCTTTTTGTATCTGCCTCATCAACATTTATTCCAAAATTCAGAAACCATTTCTTACCTTGTTCCGTTACAATGTATTCTCCATCCTCTAAAATTATAAATTGCCTATCTAGTAATTTTTCAGTTATCTCTACACCGAGTTTGCCTGCAAGATGATCATAACAAGTTCGAGCATAACGAATTTGTTTTAGTTGGCTTGATTGTTTTAAAGAGCGAACTTGAACTGTTGGTGCAATTGTCCCTAACTTTTCAAGCACTTCTGCAACTTCTTGATTAGCAAGTCGATAGTAACGATGTCTACCATGTTGTTCAACTGTAAGTAAATTCCCTTCTACTAATTTAGAAAGATGCGAACTAATTGTTGGATGTGACACTTTTGCCATATAAGCCAATTCACTAGCAGGTAGTGCCTGATTATTCATTAGACAATCTAAGATGATTGCTCTTGTAGGTTCAGCAATTAGTTTAGCTATATATGAGATATTCGGATATACATTCATATTTCGATGATACCCTAACTATTAAATTGATACAATTATTTTAAGTTTAATAGTAAAGGAGAATGTATTATGAATGCAATTGATCTTAGTATATTAAATTTAAAAGAAACGAGAAGGCGCTCAGAAAAATTATGGAATTCTCTTCCCGATAATTTTCTTAATTGGAAGCCTGATTCTGAGGCTATGTCCTTTGGTGAAATGATTCGTCACGTATGGAGCTCAACTTTTTACTATCATATGATTATAAAAAACAACGGTTCAATAAACGACATACGTACCCCGTATGATGACGAGCCAATTACTTGTGTAAAAAAAGAAATTGAATTGGCACAAGTATACTTTACTGACTTCATAGAACATGTACAATCAATAAGCATAGCCGAGCTAGATTCAACCCTTATTGATCGAAGCGATGTTGGCTATCAACGATATTTAGGCGATATGCTATTACGAATTGCCTATCATGATGCGGTCCATGCAGGTCAATTTTTACAATATTTACGAATGGTAGATTTGGAAAGACCATTGATTTGGGATTAAATTCAGTAATTATTTACAAAGGTTCCAAACTGGCATTGCGATAAGAACTTTTCAACAAGAAACAATCACAAAACCATGATAACCACTTATATTAAAAACCTACATCTCAACTTGGTACGTTCCTGCACATAAAAAGCACGCGTTCGATTACTAATCAAACACGTGCTTTCAAAACAACTATATTGTACATAGACAATAAAATTCAAGCTAAAAAACCTACGACCGAAACGCCGCATCCGCCAACATAGATAGTGTTGCATCATCCATCGGTGGATTGTGTAATCCTGCTCTGACATTTAAATAGTAACGGTGAAGCGGATTTTTTTCTGATAAACTTTTTGCTCCTACGATGCGCATTGATTTATCCACTATGGATATCGCCGCATTTGTTACGGCGTATTTCACTGCCGCTAATTCTGCTTGCAGTGATAGTTTATCTTCTGCCTCATCGTACTTTTTCGCAATTTGATATAAAAAGACACGAGCTTGCATAAGCTCAAGTTCTAACTCTCCAACTAATTTTCTAACATTCGGCAATAAACTAATAGAATGATTTAAACTATTTGGCTTGTATGATTCCGCAAATTGAACTGCATAATTTCTTGCTGATTGTGCAATTCCTAAATAACATGCTGGTATATGTAGCAACCAGCCAATACCCTTTTGTTTTACTTTTCCGCCCTTCACATCCGCAAAAAAGCGGCTTTCTATCTCTACATTTTGTAAGACAAGGTCGTGGCTAGCAGTCCCTCTCATTGCAACGCTATCCCACGTTTCTTCAATAGATACACCGAGTGTATTTCTTGGAATAACAAACTCACCAACTTCTTCTTGGCCTTCCATACTTGCTGAAATAATAAAATAATCAAGTACTGGCGCCATCGTTGTAAAAGTTTTTCTTCCATTTATAACCCACTTCTCGCCTTGTTGAACCGCTATTGTTTCTGGTTTACCGCCACGCGTCGGACTCCCTGTTTTCGGTTCTGTTGCTGCCCTGTTAAAGAGCGCACCATTACGAACTTCTTCGCAAAACCATTTGAACATCTCATCATTCCAAGAGCGATTTTCCGCTAGCTCCTTCACAATGCCAAGATGCCAGCCAATCGATAATGCAGTAGCTCCACAGCCTTCCGCGATTTTCTCTTGAAATAAAACAAAGTCATATAAAGAAATGGCACTACCACCAAATTCCTTCGGTAACGTTAATTTCGTATATCCGATATCTTTCAAATCATTTATATTTTCATACGGAAATGATCCTAATTCACTTAGCTGATGCTCCCTTTCCATGAACTTCGGAATCAATTTATTTATTTTCTCAATAATTAAAGACTGTTCTTCTGTTTCAACAAATGAGAGTGCCATACTATAATCTCCTTTATCCCGCTATTTGCGGGCAGTAAAACTCCCACCTAAAAATTCAGGTGAAGCAAAGGAAGTTAGGTGGGAGATCAACTGCCCGTAAACGCCCGATTGGTTCAACTAATAATCAGTGAGAAACCCACCCACTGATTAAAGTTTCACTTTATGCTCGATTCATAAACCGTTCATTTTGTCATTATGATTATATGAAGCTACCTCTCTATTGTTTCACTATTCCGATAAAAATACAATGTTTTTGACTAATAAGAAAAGTTCCTATTTAAGGATAGATCCTTTTCTTATATTAGTCCCCCTTCAATGCTTTTAACGGCAAAGAGGTTACATATCCAATATACGAGAATAATTCTTTAAAGAAGAATGGTATTTCTGTATCTAACGTTTTATATGCTGATGTCGGCGTTGGTGAAGCATACGCTTCAATATTAATATGTTTTGCGATTCTCATTGCGCGTTTCATATGAAGTGGATCACTTACAATCGTGTATGTTTGTATACCGTTCTCTATTCCAACTTGCTTCGCATTTTTTAAATTTTCTTCAGTGAAAAGGGATTTAGTTTCAATTAAAATATCTTCCTCTTTTACACCTTGTTTCATTGCATATACTCTTGCAGTACGTGCTTCTTCAAGTTCTGCCTCGAACTTTGTACCACCTGTAAAAATAATCTTTTTAATATTTCCGTTCCTATATAAAGAAATCGCATGATTAATTCTTTCTTTAAATACAGGAGATGGTTTTCCGTTCCATGAAGCTGCGCCTAGTACGATACCAGCATCCGTTTTCACGTCATCATTTGCTTTAAAACGATAACTCCAAATATCGTAAGCTGCATAACTTACATATAAAATAGCAGAACAAATCATTAGTAAAAATACTTGAAAGATTCGTCTTTTCTTACTCTTCTTATTTTCTTTCATTTGTAATTGCCTCCGTACATCATCCATACTTCTATAAAAAACATTTATATCAAATCGTTTTGTTTGAGTTTATTTAAAAGAAGGAACTTTACTTGTTATTTATGTATAAAAGGGTTTTCATTTAAAATTGAGGATTATCAATTCATTTTCATTTGCGGTTTTCATTACATTTTTTAAATTCATAAGTTTATTACCATACAACTACATTGTAACGAATTTTTTCTCAGAAGGGAACGATGAAACAAAAGGAATTAAAATAAAGTAGCATTTTGTAAGAAAAAAGGTATATTTTTCATATCTCACGAACAATATACCTTTCAAAACACGAATTATAACTTTTCTTTATACAACTCTAATTTTTCTAACAATTGTTCTTTTACGCCTGGCCATTCACTCGAGATAATACTGTACACCACCGCATCTCTCACATAACCATTCGGTAATTTTCTTTCATTTCGAAGCACACCCTCTTTTACTGCGCCTAACCTTTCAATTGCTCGTTGTGCTTTTTCATTTCTTGCATCCGTCTTAATTTGCACTCTCAGCATATGCAATTTTTCAAAAGCATACTGAAGAAGCATATACTTACACTCTGTATTTATACTCGTACGTTGCACACTCGGATGATACCACGTTTGCCCTAACTCAACTGTCTTATCTTCTACTGAAATATTATATAAACGTGTACTTCCTACAATCTTATTCGACTGTTGATCTACGACTATGAAAGGTATTTGAGTACCTCTTCCGTAACCCTTTATCGCTTTTTGAACGTATTGTTGCATATCTTGCACACTATCCATTTTAGAGATTAAATACGCCCAAATATCCCGATTTCCTTCTACAATCGAAAACAAAGTTTCGACATCAGTATTATCCATTAACCGCAACTTTGCTCTTTCGTGAATAATTTCCATTTTTAAGCCCCCTTTGTTGTTACTATATCATAAGAATCAAACACATATTATAAGAATAAATAAATATAAAGAAAAGAATTCTTTTCAAATATATTCTTCTCGTATAAGGTAGGAAGACTCATCAGTAACCCTTAAAAAAGAATTTTTTTGATAATTTCCAATAAATTCTATATAATAATAAACGGGAGGGGATAATAAATGCTAGATCAAATTACTTGGGGAACGCCAGGCAGCTTATTATGCTTAGGATTCTTTTTTGCGGGACTAGGAATCTTCTTAAGAAGCGTTACGTCATATACGAAAAATAAATAAGAATATCCCGCTTTTAAACAAAAGAAGCCCTCTTTTTTACAGACGGCTTCTTTTGTTTAACTTTATCTTATTAAAACTTCAAAGCAACAAATAAGCAATCGGCGTAATGATAAGCAACGTTAAAATCGTTCTCTGCACATACAGAATAATAAGTTCAGATACTTTTAACGGAATATCTGTTGATAATATACAAGGAATGGACGCAGAGAAAAACAGTATAGATGATACGGAAACAACTGCAATGACAAACTTTGTCACAAGTGGCGCACTTACAACTAATAATGACGGTAAAAACATTTCTGCAATACCAACGGATGCCGCTTTAGCAGCTAAGTCTGCTTCCGGTAATTGTAATAGCCATGTAAACGGATAGAAAATATAACTGATCCAATCAAATATTGGCGTGAACTTCGCTAAGACGATACCAATTAATCCTACTGACATAATGGATGGTAAAATTCCCATTGTCATAATAAATCCGTCTTTTAAATTCACTGCAATATTTTTCATAATGCTCGGTGCAGACTTTGATACTTCTAACGCATCTTCCCAAGCACGTTCTAACATTTTCTCTTTATAAACAGGCTCTGGAAACCCTTCTTCTGTTACATATGTATCTGGTTTTCTACTAAGGGGTGGGATTCTTACGGTGATAGCAGTCACGATGAATGTTACAACAAGTGTAGTCCAAAAATAAACATTCCATAAATGCATAATATCTAATGTTTTTGCGATGATGATCATAAATGTAGCGGATACTGTAGAAAATCCTGTAGCGATAATCGCCGCTTCTTTTGTCGTATACTTTCCTTCTTTATACACGCGGTTCGTAATAAGAAGGGCAAGCGAATAACTTCCAACGAAGGACGCAACTGCATCAATCGCCGATCTCCCCGGCGTATTCCATAATGGCCTCATAATCGGACGACAAAATGTACCGATAAATTCAAGCAATCCATATCCGACTAATAACGCTAAAAACGCCGAGCCAATTGGAACGAGCAAACTTACTGATATGACTAGCTTCTCATACAAAAACGGCCCAACATCTGGTGCAAAGAACCAAGCTGGTCCTATTTTCAAACAATATAATACTCCAAAAACAACGCCAACTACTTTTAAAATAGAAAAACAAATGTCTACGATAGATGCATTCCATTTCTTCGTATAAAATGGATAAATCGCACCAATTGCCATAACAAATAATGCATAATAAGGTACTATGCCAGGAACGGAAGCCCTAATCCACGATACGATATGATCAATCATAATAGACGATGCACCGTTTATCGTAACAGGAACGAAAAACATAAACACTCCAACAAGACTAGCAAGTATAAACCGAAGAATAATCCCCTTCTCTCGCCCTGTCTTAATTACATTACTCTTTAATTCAATTTCACTCAAAATTCGACACCTCCTATTATCTAAATATTCTGTATAATTATGTTATATTCCTTCCATTTCTACTATTTAATCATATGAAAAAGCCTATTTTAAAATAGGCTTTTCTATTACCTCTCATAATCATCCACAATCACTTGAATGATACGATACGATTCTTCTGCTACTTTTTCATTACTATCCCTATTCGCATCATATGTAATTAACGCCTTCCAAAGTGCCCATCCTCTCGCTCTATTCCACGTCTCTTCATCCATGCGTAATACTTCTTTAAATACATTTCTACTATTTTCATCAAAAAACGTCCACGCCATCGCTGCATCACAAGCAGGATCTCCTACACCTAAAATACCAAAATCAATTACAGCACAAAGCTTTCCATCTTTAACGAGTAAATTCCCTGGCGCTACATCTCCATGAACCCAAACTGGCTTACGATCCCATGTTGAACTAAGCGCTAAATTCCAAAGGTGCTTTAATAATGCCTCGTCAAAAACATCCTTATTATTTTCAATAGCAACTCTCGCCTCTTCATCATATACAGATATAAGTCCGCCCCTGTAAAAATTATGTGTTCCAGCTAAAGGTCCGTTACTCGCATTAATAGATTGCAATTCTACTAAAAAAGACCCTAAGTCCGCTGCAAATTCATTTAAATCACGAACGTTTTGTTTCGTAATTGTTTCTCCCTCTATCCACTTATTAATAGACCAAGGCAATGGATACGCTTCAGACGGATTTCCTTTCGCAAGTGGGGTAGAAATCGGTAAAGAAAGCCCCTTACTTAATAGTGGTAACCACTTATTTTCTTTCTCTACTTGCGGTGCATATGCCACATCACTTGGCAATCTTACACTCATCTCATCCCCTAGATGAAATGTTCTATTATCATGACCACTAAACTTTACAGGTTTCACTTCTAAATGGGCCCATTCAGGAAACTGTTCCTGTATTAACTTTTCAACTAAACTTACGTTAATTGGATGCATTCACATTCTCCTTTTCTTTTGAAACTTACTAAGCCCATCCGTACTTCCAACATATTCAAACTCATTTTTCTTATAAAAATCATTCAACGTACGATTATGCCCCACGCAATCTAACTTCAAATACTCTTTATCACATTGCACATTCTCTTCTACCCACCGTAAAATCCATTCTCCTATTCCATTTCCCTTATACTTCCGTTTCACCGCAAATCTATGAATATATAATGAATTAGAAACTTCCTCTTTACCAAAAATATGTTCATCCCATTCATTTTGTTTAGGAGAAACTGTAACCGTACCAACTATTTCATCTTCTTTCAGAACAACATATGTATATTTCTCTCTTATACATTCTAGTATTTCAGCCGTAGCTTCCTCTCCTAAAAGATACTGCCACTGATCCACTTCTTTATATTGTAGCCATTGTGCTACCTCTTTTAATAAAAGGATAATACTATCACTTTCATTTTCAGTAGCAATTCGAATTGCATATTCTTTACTTATATTTCTCTCCATATTGCCTTTCCCCTTTCAAATTGCTACCATACTGACAAACGAGTCCTTCCATCATTTTCATCTGTAATATATTCTACATAAAATCCTTGATTCACTGCGTTTTCATACATCATTTCAATCTCTTCTTGGTTTTTCGCATAAATTTGTATATACTCACCATCCGCTACTAATACGACTACTTCACACTTACTCTCCTTAAATTCTTCAAATGTTGCAATTTCTCCTATTACCTCTCCTTTTGGACATGCTTTTAGATCTAAAAATAAAAGATAATATATGTTATCTTTTATTAGCTTTTTTAATTCTGATCCTTCCATGATCTCGTTATCTTCTGAAAATAATTCTGGACCTAATTCATCCCCTATTATTATATAAGCTTCCTCCCTTCCCATGACTTGCCAATCAAATACAGTAATATCAATTGGCTTTAATACTTTCCAAAGTAAATTATCATATCCATCTAGAATATCTACTGTAATCCCTCTTTTCATATGCTTGCTCCTAACTTATTCATTTTCGTTTCATAAATTATATATCAAATGTAATTACTATATTTTGTCGATACATATGTACATCATAAAAAAACCGCTCCACTACTAGCGAAACGGTTTCCTTCTGCTTATATTTACATATCTTATTCAATTGTTGCGCTACGTTTTAAAATGTTTTTTAATATATGCACCACATCAGTCGTTCATTCTTAATGCTCACTTCGACTTCACGAAGTAATATAAAAACCATACTGCATGATTTTGTTCATCCGCAGCTATTCTCCGTAACAACTCTTTCAAATGTGCATCCGATGTCTCATCTGAAATTTCCAAATAAAAATCTACTGTTTTTTGTTCATCTTGTATAGCGAACTCTAATCCTTGTAAATACGTATTTGGGCAGTCTTCAGTAATTTGTGGTTTTGGCTGCCTACCAGTTAAGTTCGTATAAATTTGTACAAAGTTTTGGAAATGCTTTATTTCATCATTACGAATTTCAAGAATTTGTTTTTGTTCTACTTGATTTGGAGCCATATTCGCTAATTTTGCATAGCAGCTTATAGCGCTATACTCTCCGTTTATAGCTTTTTCAATATCACTAATCAACTTATCATTTTGTCTATACCAATCATAATAATTCGGATTATACATCGTATCCCTCCATACTTTTAACATTTTATGCATTTAGAAATAGTAGGAGCCTGTATATATAACGGGACGACTTTAGATTGAAAGTAAAGTTTGAGAAAAGGGTCTATTTTGCAAAGGAATTGCTTATTCATAAAGTGAAACTATAATCAGTGGGGATTTTACTACACGGTAAATAGCGGATAAAATATCACTATTTTTTGTACGCTGTTGCTATAAATTCGCGAATGAATCAGGTTTCCAACCAGATGTGGTGTTGAGATGCGAAGCTATTATGAATCCAATCATATAACTAGGAGGTACCACTATGCCATCTTTATTTAAACCTATGGCCTTCCAGCTGAAAACCGAAAGACTTGAGCTTAGTATGTGGGAGGAATCCGATTCCGTTTGGCTGAGCAAATTAATTGGTGAACGTGGTGTGGACATTCCAGCCGTTGATTCCGTTCGTAGCCGGCTTATTGAGATGCGCAAAAAGGCAGACGAAAATGGCATTTCCCTTCTCACTATTCAGAGGAGAGACGAAGGCGATTTCATCGGATACTGTGGCTTAATTATTGGACGTTCCACACTTGAAGAGCCAGAGATTGCATACGAGTTGTTCCGCAGCGCTCATGGTAAAGGTTATGCGACTGAGGCGGCATCTGTTGTGCTGGACGCGGCGATTGCTACTGGACGCCAAAGACTTTGGTCGACTGTAGGCGCTTGGAATATCGCTTCCCTCCGGGTACTAGAAAAGATAGGATTTAAGCGGCATCACAGTACGTGGGATGACGAACGTGGTGAAATTGTTTGGAACGTACGCGATCTTTAGAGATTCCGACTTAATTCTAAGGCGACAACAGCAGATACTCATTCTTCAGCTTTTAGATTTCATCACAAAAAAGCCGTTTCACTAATTTAGTGAAACGGCTTTTTTTTAAGCGTTCAATTCTGTTTTATGCCCTTTTACTACACTACGTTTGAATGCAGTTGCTAATATAGTAATCATACTTACTATACCAATCCAAACGAGTACAGTAACAGGTGTATTCCAGCTTAACCCTTTTCCGAAGAAGAAGATTTCTCTTAGGCCTTCAATCATAAATTTCATTGGTAACCATGAGTAAACCCAGTCTTGATAAAACGGAGACAACATCTCAGGTGCTAATGATAATAACGGCGCCCCGAAGAATAGTAATAAAGCGAATAAACCGATTCCTTTTAGCCCAACTAATGAAAGTACCGCAGATATCATTAAGAAGAAACTAAAAGAAGTAATGGATAAGAATAGAGCTGTATCCGTGAAGTTCGAAATATTTAATCCTACCATCCCATCTGCAATCCATGTAAGACCAAATCCAATTACAAGTGCCGCAATAGCTCCTGTTACGATTTGTTTTACTTTCAATATAAAGTTTTCTTTTCGTGAACTTACCGGTATTTTACTAATCGCAATAAAAATAATCGCTGCGCTCGCTAAACTTGCAATCCATAACGGCTGGAACAATGATATTGGTGAATTACCGTTCGCACTATTTTTGCCGACCTCATTCACATTTTTCACGTTCTTTACAATAGGTGTTACTAATTTCTCAGCTTGATCTGTTGTTACAGTAGCTCCTTTTGTTTTCAACCCTTCTAATATTTGTGTACGAACAGTATTGTTCATATTATCAACCACGCCATTTAATATTTGTCCTGCCATAGTTGATGCAGCCGTATTCATTCCTTGATTAATATATATTTCTATCTCAGGTGAAGATGGCTGTGGTGTGCGTAACGATGCTTGTTTTGCACTAAATTCTTTCGGGATGACTAATGCCGCGTAATACTCTTTATTGTTTAATCCCTTTTGAACGGCTTCTTTATTTTTTACTTCTACCCACTTCACTGCGGGTTCTTCCTCTGATTTCGCTGTTTTTTTCATGTTATCAACGATCGTTTGCCCCATATTCATTTTCGGTTGATTTGGAATTTCTACACCTTGATCCTCATTTACAATTGCAATTGGCAAGTTTTTCGACTGCGGTTGAACAGTTGGAAATAACGTTAATGAAAAAATAAAAACAACAAGTAGTGCAATAACTGGTGATAACAATAAAAGTTTATTTTTAAACATCTTCTTTTCTCCTCCTTTAATTTGATTTATAATAATCAACAACGTGTTGTTTATTTATATTTTGAATTATATGTTCGAGTTGAAACTTATACAATAATCAAAAATCGTGAATGTGTCGGTTATAAGACACATTTTCTAAATGTGTTGAGTAAAATTAAGGAGGGACATGCTTTGCGCGATAGTAATTTAGATTTGCGTGTTATTCGTACGAAAACTGCCATACGAAATGCATTGGTGGAGCTAATTGAAGAAAAAGGTTTTGACGCCATTACAGTGAAAGATATTACAACGAAAGCAAACATTAATCGCGGTACTTTCTATACGCACTATCAAGATAAATTTGATTTAATGACAAAATGCCAAGAAGACATTATGCACGAGTTTTCTAACATTGCTAAACAGAAATTCCCGGAAGTTATTGCTGACCTTGGAACAAATCCTTCTCCAACAATGCCATTTATACTTATCACTTCTATTCTTGAATTTCTAAATGAAAATAGTGATTTTATGAAAGCTGTACTAAGTCCGAAAGGAGATTTATCTTTCCAAACAAAACTGAAAGACTTTATGTGGAAAACATTATTTGAAGATACGAATGGTCCTCTCATTAATAAGGAGAATTTACTTGTTCCAAGCGAATACTTAACTTCTTATATGGCATCTGCACATATAGGTGTCATCCAGCAATGGTTAAATAATGGACAAAAAGAAACACCTGAGGAGATTGCTCGCTTTTTATCAACTATTGCAGTTCATGGACCTTTTTATGCAGCTGGTTTAAAGAAATAAGCCAGCTTGCTTAGTAATTTCTATTATTTTATTAATAACTTGAAATTTATATTTCTGTAAAAAAAAGCTGTTGAAAGGACTCCCCTTCAACAGCTTCTACATTATTAACGATATAAACGAACTGCACCTGCAGAATTATCATCTGCTTGTCCAACTACTTCAAATTTCAATCCAAATTTCGGTAATTTACGTCCTGCATCTGGGATTAAATCATTTATATACAATTTAGAATCATCAAACTTCGTTACACCTGGTAATCCTTTGTAATCATATGTTCCACGTGTTGGAGATACGACTTTCCATGCTGGCGTTTGGTTAAGGGAGAACGCAGCATCTGCGATTTGGAATCGTGTACTATTTTTAACAGTTGGTTTTCCGTTTAGCGTTCCAACAATTGCCTCTGGGTGAGAGTCAACAACTCCTAAGAAACCTTCACCTGGATGTAAACCAACCCAATTATCTGTAAAGCTAGAGTCTGCATACCATACTAGAAGACCTGTATTATACGGTACACCACTGCTATATTTTAACGCTTGATCAGCACCAGCATAGTTTCTCCACTCTAAATAGTAGTTATGCTTCTTTTTATCAAAACCGTCTGATACAACGAAACCATTTAATTTAAATTTCGTTTCTCCTTCTGCATCATCAGAGAACACAACATTTCCATTTACAGTTAATGTAGCATTATCAAAAGTAAAACCAGTCGGTGCTAAACCACCATCTGTAATATATTCAAATACTAATTTTACTTTTTGGCCTTTGAATTTGCTTAAGTCATAAGACTTATCTACCCATTTACCATCTGTTGTGTCTAGACCATTTTTTACATTCTTTTCACCAATTCGATCCACTAACGTTTTTGTACCATCTTCTTTCACTGCATGTACTTCAAGGAAGTCATAATCCGTTTCGATTTCATACATTGATTTGTAATCAAACTTCGCATTTGTTGCATTTGTTAAATCAAACACTGGCGTTTCTAATGTTGTATGAAGGTTATCACCTTTTGTACTATAGTAGTACTTCTTACCGAATGCAGGCTGAATACCTTTCACCTCTTTATCTGGTAAGTTAACGCGAATCAGTCCAGGACGATTTGATTTCGTTACACTTTGATCTAAATACGTCGCATAGCCAATACCACGATTTAATTTATTATAGTCAACCTCTACAATATTGGCCCAGTTTCCACCTATGTTCTTTTGAAAGAACTCTTTGTTTTGCGGAGAGAAACTCGGTGGCGTTGTTCCTGCAATCTTACCAGCCCAGCTACCGCCACTCATAACAGACCAGGAGTTAATTGGCTCACCTGCTCCTGTGTACTTCGTATCATACTCATCTGGAAGACCTAAATCATGACCAAATTCATGTGCGAATACACCAACCGCTCCGTCTTCTGGCTCAATTGTGTAGTCGTATGCTGCCATCTTACCGCCCCAGTTATCAACTTTTGCTTTTGTTCCTTCAATTGGATATGGTGTTCCAAGGTGCCAACGATGTGACCAAATTGCATCATCACCTAGTCTACCACCGCCCCCATCTTGCCCAACTCCAGCGTGAATGACCATTAAGTGATCAATCAGACCATCTGGTTCATTTTTATTGCCATCACCATTATTGTCATATTGATCGTATTCGTCAAATTCAGATAAATCAATACCACTTTCTACAGCCGCATTTAATGCCTCTTTTACAAAATCACGAGGTCCTTTTGGTCCCATATTATCATGACCGCCATCTCCTGCATCTGCGCCATAATCTGCCGCATTACCAGGAACTGTCAACCACTTTGTTACTGTGCCATCTACTGTATAACTACCACCAGATTGCTCTTCATAATATTGTTTAAATGTTGGTACTTTTGAACCGTCAAAGAGTGTAAATGGCTCATTACCAAATAACATTTTTTGATAATGTTCTGGATTAAAATCATTTGAATACATATAACCTGGTACTTGATCAATATTGTTATGCTTAAAGTCCGCAAACTCTACTAGCAATACGAGAACTTTATCTTTACGAACATCACCGTTATATTGTTTTTGCTTTGCTGAAGTAGTTGGTACTTGGCCGTTTAATCCCCTTTTAACCGGCTCTTGTCCCGCTACTGGACCACTAGCAGGTTGATCTGCTTTTTCTTTCTCATCTGCTTTTGCATCTTTAACTTTTTTCAAAAAGTCAGCAGCTTCTCTCGTAACACTATCCCCCGCTGCTGGTTCTTTTCCCGCATTTTCTCCTTTTTTCTTCTCTACGTATTTTTCAACAGCTTTTAATGTGTCTTCTTTCGACGTAGATTCATTAATTACACCGCGTTTCTTGAGCGCATCTGCTAAACGCTCCTCTTGAATTAAATTTTCATCAATCGGACTTAAAGTTCCTCCATTAGACGGCGTTGCCGCATAAACAGATTGCCCCCCATACCCAAATGTGCAACTAAGTACAGCTGCCGCCGCAAACGTAGACAGCACTTTAAAAGGCTTTTTCTTCATCCCCATTCCTCCCTAATATTAAATACGATACAACGTTTATATATTACAGAAAATTCAGATAACAATCAATTCGTTGTCTTAATTTGTAATATTTTTGAAAAAAACCTTTATTTTAGATGAACATACATTCTGATTCATCAATATTTCAGAAAATATTGATGAAAGTTGATAAAACTATTAAAATCATACAGAAATCGTCCACTATATTTAGTGGACGATTTCTTTATTTATCTAAAATACAACTACAGCACTTCAATATACCCTTCTGTTCCATGTACCCGAATTCGTTGCCCATCTTTTATTAATTTCGTAGCGTTCTCTACTCCAACAACTGCTGGCAGGCCATATTCACGTGCAATCACTGCTCCGTGCGTCATAAGCCCGCCGACTTCAGTGACTAACCCTTTTATAGAAACAAACAAAGGTGTCCAGCCAGGATCAGTAAATGCCGTAACTAATATATCTCCATCTTCCAAATTCGCGTCTTCCATGTTTAAAATAACGCGTGCTCTCCCCTCAACCACTCCAGAAGAAACAGGCAAACCTACAATTGCTTCAGCCGGGAGATTTTCACGTTTGTACTTACCTGTAATGATTTCTCCATCAGACGTGATAACACGCGGAGGTGTTAGTTTTTCATATAATTTGTACGCATTTTTTTGTTTATGAATAATCTTGTAATCTAGTTTATTTGTGCGGACGACTTCGTGAAGTTCTTCAAAAGTTAGATAGTATATATCTTCTATTTCATCCAGAACATTATTTTTCACAAGTTTCTCTGCTTCTTTCAGTAATGCCTGCTTATATATGAAATAACGATGAATCATGCCGTATTTCGGATATTCACGATAACCGATGAAATTGCGGAGGTTACAAATCATTCTCTTCGTCTCTTCTACTTTTTGTTCCCCATCCGGCAAGTGCTGCAATCGCTCTAACAGCTCTGCTTCTTTTTTCAAAGCTTCCTGCAGCCCTTCTTCAAACTTCCGTTTACTAGCACCATATTCAAAGTCCCTTATATGATTTAAAATCATCGGTATAATTGTAGCTGGCTGTTCACTCCAGCGAGTT
The DNA here is from genome assembly GCF_016625265.1 of Bacillus sp. S71. Lineage (NCBI taxonomy): Bacteria > Bacillati > Bacillota > Bacilli > Caryophanales > Bacillaceae > Bacillus > Bacillus sp. S71. Next base: position 130,571 of record NZ_JACVUW010000003.1, read on the forward strand.
TTCGTAATGTCAATTTCTCCGCTGCATCTCATTCCATATTTATTTAGAAAGGCATCGATTGCATCCCGAACTTTTTCCCCGCCTTTAAACTGAATTAATTCATCTAAAAATCTGTCATCTTCTACATGCTGTAAATACGCAATGACTTCCGGATACGGCCGGATCACATCTGCCACATCCAATAACGCTAGCCCCATTTCTGACGTAATATTATGTTGTACAGATTGTGAAAGTACATCTGCTGCATTCTTTTCCCCTAGCCATTGTTCTATTTTTTCATTGATCCATGATAAAGCATTCATACCTGCCATAATTACAGCCATACTTTGCGGATGAAATAATATTTTCTTTAATTGCTGGATATCTTCTAAAATAAAACTAAGTACATCTGATCCTGATTTCATTTGAATGTTTTGTTTTAATTCTTCTATTGATAATTGACTATTCTTTATTAAATTCGTAACGATTTCCGGATCGTTTTCAGGTTGTTGTTGCGAACTTGCAGGTGGCACATTTTTACTAAGATTCTTTTCTTTTTCATCATCCGATAACAATTTAATAAAATTCTCTCGCTCAATTACAGTCGTTAATGCATCTCGTATGAGCGGATCCGATTTACCTAAAGTGTTTATTAAGTAATCTCTGCTAGCAGGTGAAGCTAGTCTTTGCGTAGCATCAACAAATAGTCTTCCTCCAGCTTTACACATAGGTGCACTAGTCGTTAACAGGAAAAAAGATAAACCTAATGGTTTCATCGCATCCGTCATCATTTGTTGGTGACCAACTGATATATACACGTGATTTTCTCCATCATTTACTTCTGGAATTGGATATAAAGTCGTAATCGGCCTACTTTGGACTATATAAAATGTATCATCAACTAAGCACCATTCAATATCTTGCGGACAACCAAAATACGCTTCGATTTTTCTTCCGATGCGTGCTAGTTGTAAAATTTGTTGTTCAGTAAGTGTTTGAACTTTTTGCTGATTAGGAGCAATTTTCTTTGTCACTGTTCCGCCTTCTTTTCGTCCATAGATGGCTAATTTTTTCGTTGCGATAACCTTTTCGACGATTTCGTCTTCTTTTACCTTATAATTATCGGCAGAAACCAATCCAGATACTAGCGCCTCGCCAAGTCCAAAGCTGGCATCGATTGATAACACCTTCCTATTCGAAGTAATCGGATCCGCAGTAAATAAAATCCCTGAAGCCTCAGGGAAAACCATTTTTTGAACGACAACACATATAGAAACTTGATTATGATCAAAACCGTTTTGCATTCGGTATATAACCGCTCGATCTGTAAATAAAGAAGCCCAGCATTTTTTAATATGCTGCAAAATATTTTCTTTTCCAATAATATTTAAATACGTATCTTGTTGACCAGCAAACGAGGCATACGGTAAATCTTCAGCAGTAGCACTCGAACGTACTGCATACGCATGTTCATCGCCAAAGTGCGCGAGATAATACACTACTGATTCCACTACATCAACTGGAATTTCCACCGCCATAATGACTTCTCTAATCTTCTTACTAATTTCACCAATTTGATCTCGTTCCTCAATTTTTAGCATTGCTAATTGATTCAGTAAAGTTTTAAACGCTCCATTTTTTCCGATGGCCTGTTCATACCCTACCGTTGTAACACAAAATCCTTCTGGCACTTGTATCCCTTGAATATTGGATAACTCCCCTAAATTCAATCCTTTTCCACCAACGAGAAAAAGCTGCGTTTTTTCTATTTCCTGAAAATCGAGAACGAAAGAACTCATTTGGCACCTCTCCTTACTATTCATGTGTTCTTGATTGTAACAGTAGTAAATGAGAAGAAACAGTCTATTTCGAACGTAAATTACATGATATAATTAAGTTAGGAAGATGTCATCACTTCTATTTCCCCCTCTAATTCACTTCAATTACATCACCAAACTTAAACAGTCTTTGATTATGAAAAGCATCTGTACAAGTAATCGTCTCATTTAATGGATTAATATCCACGACTGTTATGTAATTTTTATATAGATAACCATCTTTATAATATGTAAGTAAAACCTCTTCCTCACCTAAAAATGAAGTTAATAGCTTATTTTCAATCATTTCTTTTGCATCTTGCGTTACAATTGGACGCGAGGCTTTCGTTTGCTCCTTTATCATTTCTTTAATAACTGCGAACTGCTCCGGCATACTGGCAAACGGTTGCCACTTTACCATACCTCTTCCTTTTGGCATATTAGCATTCTTCACGATTTGTGCCCTCCTAATAATGTGTTTCTATATCTTGCTGTTGTGACGCTTGTGTAAGAAATCCCACGTAAAATACTGTTCTTACCAAATCGTGTTCGAATTTCGTCCATAACTTTCGTTAATCGTATTTCTTTTTCTCTTTGTATAATGTTATCGAAAAGCGAAATTTGCTCTTCCCCTTCATTAATAAGGTTTGTTAATGAAACACTTACTGATCGAATCGGCTCTCCTGTATGGCGTTCATATAAAAAATATGTACAAACATTATAAATATCCATCGTTAAGTTTGTTGCTCGATTTAACGTATGTGCCTTTTTTATTCCCCCACCGTATTCCTTGCTATATCCAACTGAAAAATGAATTGTTTGCGCGCATTTCTTTTCTCGTCTCAATCTATAACAAACTTCTTCTATATGCTCTAATAAAATAACTATGAACTCTTCTACCGAATAATCACGCAATAATATTTGGCTTTTCGCTATAGATGTTGTCGCTGGAACATATTTTTCTGCTATTCTACTAAAATCAATTCCGTTACTATGTAGATGTAATTCTTCTCCTATTACACCGAATGATTGCTTTAAATATTTCAAAGGATACTGAGCTAATTCTCCAATGGTATGTATACCTTTTCGATTCAATTTCATTTCTGTTTTATACGATATACCCCAAAATTTACTGAGCGGTCTAATACTCCATAACTTCTCGGGTATATCGTCATACGTCCACTGCGCTATTCCATCCCTATTCTTTTTCGCTTCCACATCCATCGCTACTTTACTTAATAATAAATTAGGCCCAATACCAATCGTACTTTCAATCCTTGTACGTTCATATATTTCTCGCTTAAACTTTAATGCGAATTCGCGCGGATTACTGGCAAACAAATGAATACTTGCAGTCATATCCATAAAAAATTCATCGATACTATATTGATGAAAATCTTCCGGTGCGACATATTGCAAAGCCAAACCCGTTATGAAAGTTGAACACTTCATATACGTATGCATAATTGGATTCACAATAATAATATCTGGTCGCTTCGGTATTTCGTACAAACGAGCCATCTTCTTTATTCCTAACGCTTTTAATGGCGGTGTTGCTGCTAATACAATTGATCCGCTCTGATTCACATCCCCTACGACAGCCAATTTTGTATATCTTGGATCAAGTCCTTTTTTAATACATGATACGCTTGCATAAAAGCTACGAAGGTCTACACAAAGAATAATACGATTCGGTAAAAGAGAATAATCATACAAGGTTATCACTCCTAATAAAAAGAACATTTGTTCTTATTATATCCGAACCCATGTTCTTTTTAAAGGTATTTTTATGAAAATTTTGGTTAAAATGACCGGGCTTTAAAAACCTAAAAATACTTAAGAGCCCTACAATATTCAAATACTGTTTTCACCATTAGGAGATGACACTGTATTTAGTTCTAAAAAATCTCACTCAATGCATACTACATATAATTAAGAATGATATTTACGCGCTATCAATCACGGTGGGAAAACTCTGTATACAAAACAGCTAGAATTTCAGGTAACTGATAAACATAAAAACTACTAAAATTCACTTCAACTTTCATGTCTCTAATTCATATATTCTTCTAAATTTATTTTCAGCAAAATCTCCTACATAGCGCCTGTGCCAAGATTCATCTGCATAACTAGTTACATTCTCCTTTTTGCTATTATTAATAGCTTAGTAATAAAAGCTGTTAAACAGCAAAGGTGCGAAGTCCTAAATTAGACTTCGCACCTTATACAAATTTATAATCAGTGACGATACAAACACAACTACAATAATATATACATAATAATCACTCATTATATCTGTTACTTCTTTAATCGGCTGGAGAGAATACAATATATAAACCAATCCTTTTACTTAGCCATCTCTCATGATTAGTTTGATTATTCCTAGATACTTAACGCCTTCTATACTCATTTCAAGCGGTAATCCATTCCGATTGAAATTACAAATGACAAAATTTTTCTGTTTTTCCTTTTTGCCTACTTGCTAAATTCAGCAAGTAAAATATTTTTAAAAGATTCCGGGTTATTAATGTTTAAACTGTTCGAATTGATAGCGAGTGTATGTTTACCTCCAAGTGTTCCACCAACAAAAGTGGAAAACCCTGGAACGGCCCCCCTGTGTCCCCATACCGAGACACCGTTCGGAAGCTTAATTTCAAGAATTCCAAGACCATATCCGGTTCCCTCTCTATTTGTAGGAACTGTAGTAAGCATTTGTTTTAATTGCTGTTCCTTCAGTAATTTGCCACCTAGTAAGTAAGAGAAGAATTTGTTTAAGTCGTCAGCAGTAGAAATAATATCTCCATCCGAGCTACCTGGGTTAATATAAGTAACGTCTTTTAGCTCACTCGCTCCGTCTAGTTGCAAATAGCCACGGGCATGCTTGGTGCCTGGAATCACGCTTGAATTGCCAGGTAGAAATGTATTTGACAAATCAAGCGGTTCAATAATCCGATTTTCAACCTCTTCGGCATAACTGTTGCCAGTTACTTTTTCAATAAGGATCCCCAGTAATACGTATCCTGTGTTTGAATAAGACCAACCCTTTCCTGGGGCAAAGTCTGGGGGAAGTGAAATCCCCATCTTTACAAATTCTTCAGCCGTATACGATTTTTTTGTATCCGTAATATCAAAGTCTTTTGAATTTATATAGTCAGCAATACCACTTGTATGATTCAATATTTGCCGGATCGTAATCTGGTTACCATCATATCCGTTTCCTTGAATAACGCCAGGTAACCATTTTTCAATGGAGTCGTCTAGATTCAAACGGTTCTCTCCAGATAATTGAAGTAGAACTGTTGCAATGAACGTTTTCGTCACACTGCCAATGCAAAAACGAAAATCTGCTTTCATTGGTTTCTTAGTTCTCAGATCCGCTATCCCAGCGGTATAACTCCAAGTTTTACCACCCTTAGAAATTTGAGCGAGTATTCCCGGGTATCCAAGTTGCAGTTCATCTCGTAATGCTTTCTTAACGGAAGTACGATTGCTTTGCGTACTTGTTTGTAACGAACTAGATACATTTTGCGTAGGTTCTGCTTTTACAACTGATGTTGGTGTTATGTATAACAGGGAACTTCCACCTATTAAAAGTGCTAGACTTGCACATGTAATTTTACTGCATGTTTTCATAAAAAATTCCTCTCTTCTATTAAAATTGTATAGATAGTTGATAGAAGTGTCATATACGAACCACACAGCTATCCATTCTCCAAATGATGAAAAGGCAACAATGCATTTGCAATCATTGTACTCATTATTTTCACAAAACACTCTTGTTACTGATTGTTTGTTTTATATGTAGGCCGTACTTGTTCCCCCCTTCACGCCTCCTTATATTTTTATCCTACACAATGAAAATCTCTTTTTTCTTACCTATTCCTTACAAATTCCTTACATACAAAATCACTTGTACAATAGGGTTGAAGTAGCATCTGTGCCCGAAAGCGCAAAAAACACCGATGCTTTTCGCTTCAGTGTTTTTTGCGCTTTACATATTGAAGATTCATTTTACTCTTAACAGGTTGAATTGCTAATTTTTTCTAATACAATTATTCTTCTTACTATATAAAACAAAATTCATAGTATTATATGAAACACTTCTCAAGTTGTCATTAAGGCACATGATTCTAAATTTATTGATATAGTTGAGATGGACTCACTTTTTGAATTTGAACAAGTATATCAAACGCTTTACCTAATGATATATCAACAGTTTTTGGTATATCAGGCCCTTCGGTAGTTATTCCAGCGAAAATTGGATGTTGTTCGTTTAACCAAGTTTTTGTCACGCCGTTCGCCTTACGTAAATCAATAAAAAATTGATCTTTTTTGACCTGTCCAAAAATGTAGTTATAACTGTTTGAATCATCCGATTTTAATGTTCCGTATGGGCCAAATTCACCATCGCTATTCTTGACATTGTATTGTCCTTCATAAACTGACGTTCCAATAGATACGTACCGTTTTCCGTAATATTCTGCTAAATGCTGCCCAGCTACTTTAGGGTATATAAAAGAAAGCATATTTGTTTTCGAAACGTGTCCATTATGTCCCCATACAATGGTTTTTCCTAAATGTTCTTCGGTCCACTTCGCATTTTCATACATTGCAATATCATGTTTCAAATAAAAATCCGATGGTTTATCAGGAGGTGACGCTAACATTGTAGTAAACTGTTCAATAATACGAGCATTTTGTTTTATCCATGCAAACTCTTTAGATTTTCCATTTAAATAACTTTTATTTTCTTCTAATAAAGCACTAATTTGTTTAGCATCTGAAATATACTTTTCTTTTTCTTCTTTCGTAAGGCTTTCAAAAGCATTCATATCCTTTGTTACAGGAATAAGACCTTTTATCTGCTCTTCTACTCTAGGCAATAGTTTTGAATTGTTCGCTTTAATATATTCTATTATATTATTATAAACATTCTCGTTTACTGATTGAATGTCCATCCCGATGATACGTACTTTAGATTTATGTTTTGGATTAGCATTATATTGCCGAATCCAATCAAGTAAATCTAGCATTTCTTTCGTCTTAAATACAGGTGTTAGATGTTGGCTTGGGTTTCCCTTACCAGTAAGAACATATCGATCAAGTTCCAAGGCCCTGTCCCATCCCTCTTCTAAAACTAGATTGGTAAAGCCCTTTTCAGATACTAAATAATTAACAATACGGTGTTTCATCGTAAAAACTTCATGAGCCCCATGCGTAGCTTCACCTAGACCTACAATTGAAGCTGAACCTACCATATTCTTAAGTGGTTTCAAATCATTAAGAGGTGCAGTTGGATTAGTTGTTTTTAAAGGCTTTGCATGTGCCTCTAACCATTTTGCTATTTGATTTGTATTGTAGGGAGCTGTAACAGAAACCTTTGTTTTCGAATCTGCATAAGTATTTCCTACAAAATGAGTCATTGTTATAGCAGAAGCAACAATTGCAATAATTATTTTCTTTTTCATAAAAAACCTCCTGAAATATTTACTTATAGCTTTTTGACATACTCTGCCAACTTCCATTTAAAACATTCATTTTCTTATTACTGTTCAGATACATTTATTCTAGTTCCTAAAACTCACTTATTTCTTAATAGGTTCTTAAGAAATTCTTAATTCACTTATACGAATATAAAACTACATAAGCTTCAATCCATTGTAGTGTAAACTCCTCATTTCATAACATCATAATGTATAGATATTCGTTATAAATGATGTTATCTAAAGTATTCAATTTCAGTATGTATTATTAACGTAGTTAATATATGGTTAATATGAAGTTCCAAATTTTGATTGTTTGTAGTCTCTTTATCATAGAGTTAATTTAGGGGTTATTTTTTGTTCACTTCATTTTTTTCGGCACTCTGTATCTAGACAGTATACGCATTGGCCACAGTTAGACTATTTCAAATCAAAAAAATAGATTACCTGTACACTAAAAAGTATAGCGCACAGATAATCTAGTTGTTTTTGAGATTAATAAAAGACTAATTTATTTTTTGAATTCTTCCATCAATAATAGACTGAATTGGTTCTTTTGATTTTTTTATATAATCTACTAATGCTTCAAAATCAGTTGGTCCTGTTTCAGCATCTTTACCGTTTTTAAAGGATACAAACCCATCTCCACCTGAAGCTAGAAATGCGTTAGCAACGACGCTGTAAGTTTTAGATGGAGTAATTTCTTCTCCATTTGTTAAGCGAATACTTGTTACTTTTTCTCCATTAGGCTTGTTCGCATCCCAAGTGTATTGGATCCCTGAAATTTGAAGCATTCTTGTTATATCTTTTTGCCATTGTTGATTTAAAATATCACGAATGTCTTGACCTGTTAAATTTACTTTTATTAATTGATTTCCGAATGGTTGAATACCATATATCTCTCCCCATGTAATATCACCAGCATCTAAGTCATTACGAATACCACCAGGATTCATAAGTGCAATTTGGGATTGCATTGTTGCACGCTGGGCATCAGCAACTAAATTTCCAAGAGTAGATTCACCAGCCATATTTTGTTTGCGATCTAGTGGAGCAATAGACTTACCTACAACTTCATTAACAAGAGGCGCGATTTTTGCTTGATATTTCTCCATCTTCTTCTTTATTCTTTTATCAGGCTCCATGCCTTCATGGTAAGTTGTAACAATTTCTGCTTTTTTCTCAACAATATCTTGTGTCTTACGATCAATCTTTACATCAACATCAGCAAAAGCCATACCATAAGAATTTGCTTGTACGACAAGTTTATTATTAACAGTTCCATTTACATAAGTGTGGCTATGCCCACCAAAAATAACATCGACTTCTGGATCAGTCTCATTTGCTAATCGGACGATATCACCATTTGTTACGCCGTTCCCATCTGTTGTACCTCCGTTATGTGCAAGAACAACGATAGATTTAACGCCTAGTTTTTTTAATTGCTTTACGGATTTGTTAATAGCTTCAACTTCATCTGTAATTTCTACATTCTTTAGCATAGTAGGCATAACAAGGTTAGGAACATCCGTTGTTACGACTCCGATAAAGCCAACAGGAACTCCTTGTACCTTTTTTATAGTGAATGGTGGTAAAAATAAACGACCGGTGGATTTATTATAGAAATTCGCAGCAACATATGGGAATTTTGCTCCTTTAAAATTACCTGTTTTCTCATGGTATCCACCATAAATAAGGCGATGCATTTCCTCAACACCTTCATCAAATTCATGATTTCCTATCGTTCCAACATCGAATTTCAAATCATTTAGAAATTCAATTGTAGGTTCGTCTTGTAATAATGCTGAAACAGGAGTACTTGCTCCAACAACATCTCCAGCATGTACCTTTAATGTATTTGGATTTTGTTTTTCACGATCACGTAAATAAGCCCCTAAGTACTCAATTCCCCCTGCATCTTTATTGTTAATTTTTTTTACAGTGTCTAGTTGCCCATGAAAATCGTTAATACCGAGCATTTGTACATCTATGTAGCGGTTTTGTTCTGTATTCGCTTGGATTGAAGGTGCAGCAAATACACTAGTAAAAGTAACTGTACTTAATGCTAAAGCAACTGGAATGATTTTTTTCAACATAAAATTTCTCTCCCCTAATTAAAATCTGACATAATACGATGTTATTTTAATATATTAAGAGAATTATTTCCATAAAAATTCTACCAATTATAAAAATTAATAAGATTTTATTGTTTTCTGACAAGATATTTCTTCCTCAAAAAAAATGTACATTTCTTTGTTTTGAGGATTATTCAAAATATTATCTTGATAGTAAAATAACAATACTTCTAAGAAATCTAAAAAACTCTAATCAATACATTTTAGCTGTTAAGAAGAATATTCAATCCAAAATTAATGGATATTTATCAGCCTAACATCTCAATATCACCATTTAAAAAGATGCTCCTGGATTTATCCAAGAGCATCTTTTTTTAGATTTATTTTTACTTGTTTATAATTTATCAATTAACAATTATATAGTTGTAATCAGTCCTTTAAAAATAATAGGAGTGCTTCATTAAATTCTTTAGCATGCGTTGCATTTAGCCCATGTGGACCGCCTTTTATTAAGGCTACTTTAGAATTAGGAATTGCTTCATGTGTTAATTTCCCACTATATTCATATGGTACAGTTGCATCAGAATCACCGTGAATAATAAGAGTAGGTATATTAAACTTCTCCAAGTCTTTTCTAAAATCTGTCTTACTAAAGGCGGTAATACAATCAAGTGTTCCTTTAGGTGATGCACTGGCTGCAATATCCCAATTATATAAACGGAATGGCTCACTAACTAAATCTGTTCGATTACCAGCCGCGAAAAATCCCTTAGTAAATTCATCAAGAAATGCAAGGCGGTCATTTATCACACCACTTTTGAATGCTTCAATTGTTGCATCATCTAATGCCCCTTCAGGATGATCCTCTGATTTGTATAAATATGGAGGTACTGCTCCAGCAAAAACAGCCTTTTCAATACGATCTGTTCCATACGTACTAATATACCGGGCTACCTCGCCTCCACCCATAGAAAAACCAACAAGTGTGACATTTTGAAGCTCTAAATGTTCTAATAGTTGATGTAAATCAGAAGTAAAGGTATCATATTCATACCCTTCCCACGGCTGAGATGATTTTCCAAACCCTCGACGATCATACGTTATAACTCTGTATCCAGCCTCAACAAGAGCTGGAACTTGGTATTCCCAAGATCGACCACTTAACGGCCAACCATGAATGAGTACAACTGGTTTTCCTGTGCCATGATCCTTATAATATATCTCAATTGGTGCTTGATTTTCGGTTCCCACAGTAATTTTAGCCATGCTTCTACCTCCAAAAAGTATTCTAATATGTATCCTTTTCTTCAATAATCCGGATGAATCTCATAACCTATTCATGCACGTTTATGTTGTGAACTCTAAGTATGAAACTCTATTGTTCCAATGCATTCATTTTCTCCTTTTGGAACAATCCCCCCCTCTAATACCTTTTTCACCATAAAATAATTACTGAACATTACTCATATTCAATTGTAATAACAAAAATAGGTGACTATCAATATTGTTCTATCTATAGGATGTATAGGTAAAACCAATCTATTTTATAGTGAAAACAACTATAGTTACGACCTATACAAATTATAGATAATTTAGAATTGATTAATGAATCAGTTTTCAAATACTATAAATTTGTATAGCACTTCATGTTCTGTGAATGCTGCTATGACCAATATTATTGGTCAGCTTAGTTATAAACGAAGAAACTTATGATAGTATTCGACTATTTAAACTTTCTTCGATTACTTAATTTTTAGGAGGAATACATAATGACTGATCTCTATTCTCGTATTAACAAAGATGATGCTGTCGTTCTTTTAGTAGATCATCAAACTGGTCTTATGTCCGGACTAGTACGTGACTATGGTGTTGATGAATTCAAGAACAATGTTTTAGCTCTTGCTCATACTGCTAAGTTTTTTGATTTACCAGTTATTTTAACAACAAGTTTTGAAAATGGACCTAACGGACCTTTAATGCAAGAATTGGTTGATCTCTTTCCTCATGCACCAAAAATAGCTCGACCTGGACAAATTAACGCATGGGATAATGATGATTTCGTAAAAGCAATCGAAGAAACTGGAAAAAAGCAACTTATCATCGCGGGCGTAGTTACGGACGTTTGTGTTGCTTTCCCTGCACTTTCCGCTATAAAAGCTGGATATGAAGTATTTGCTGTTACTGATGCTTCAGGAACTTTCAGTAAACAAGTTGCAGATGCTGCAAATACTCGTATGGCACATAGTGGTGTGCAACTTATGAACTGGTTTAGCGTAGCTTGCGAATTACAACGCGATTGGCGCAACGATGTCGAAGGTTTTGGCAATTTGCTTGCTAGCAATCTTCCAGGCTATCAAAATATAATTGGAAGCTATATGGGCGCGCAGCGAGATCTTAGTAAACAAAATGCATAATAGCTTTTCTTTCAAAAAACTAGATAGTATACATTTAGTGCTGATTAAATCAGCACTCTCTTTTAAATTAAAAGGTATAGCAAATATTTTATTTTTACGATTACAGGTTTAATTAACAGAAAATATATTTTTTCAATAATATTAATTTTAAACAATTAAAAAAGGAGCTGTTTATTATGAGTAATTTAGAATTGTTAAATCCGGAGAACAGTGCATTAATTTTAATTGACTTTCAACCTCAAATGACTTTTGGAGTTGCAAGTATTGATAGACAAACATTGATAAATAACGTTATGCTGCTTGCTAAATCAGCAAAAACTTTTAACGTACCTACTATTCTTACTACAGTTGAAACACGCAGCTTTTCTGGTTATTTTTGGCCACAAATTCTTGATATATTCCCAAACCATGAAATTATAGAACGTAGTTCAATGAACTCTTGGGAAGATCCGAAATTTGTTGAGGCAGTTAAAGCAACCGGTAGAAAGAAATTAATATTTGCAGCACTTTGGACTGAAGTTTGCCTTGCATTCCCTGTGCTTGAAGCAATTAAAGCTGGCTATGAGGTGTATGCAGTTGATGATGCTTCAGGTGGTACTAGTTTGACAGCACATAACGCTGCTATGCGTCGTGTAGAACAAGCTGGTGCAATTCCAGTGACAGCAATTCAAGTTTTACTTGAATACCAACGTGACTGGGCACACAAAGACACTTATGATGCTGTAATGGAGATTGTAAAGGAACACACTGGTGCTTATGGTCAAGGTGTAGAATACGCATATACTATGGTGCATGGCGCGCTTCCAAGCAGGAAAATATGAAACAAGAAGGAGTAGCTGTCGAAGAGACTTATACAGGGAACACGATGGATGCTGGCAATCCAGTAACAACGATTGTTACATGGGAAATTCAAGAAGGTAGAGAAAAACAGTTTGAAACATGGAGACATGAAATTGAGGCTGCGGCTACTAAATTCCCAGGACATTTAGGTGTAAATCTAATAGTCCCAAGTAACGAATCCAGAGAGTATACTGTTATTTTTCGCTTTGATACGTATGAGCATCTACGTGCTTGGCAAGAATCAGATGTTCGCCGGGATTTGTTAAAAACGGCCGAGCAATTTCAAGCCACTAATCCAACTTACAAAACTGAAAGCAGTTTGGCTTATTGGTTTGTTACTCCGAAAACGCCAGTTCCACCTCCAAAATGGAAAATGTCTATCGTTACCCTTCTGGGTGTATGGCCTCTTAGCATGTTAGTTCCTAAAGTGATAGGACCTATTATAAAACATATGAATCCTATTATGTCAGCTTTTTTTGTTTCTGTATGTATAGTGTCCTTGCTATCATGGGTAGTCATGCCGATTTTCGGTAAATTATTTCATCCATGGTTACAAAATAATAGAAAGTAGACGAGGTGTGAACATGAATTTACCGGATATGATCTTATATAACGGAAAAATTACTACCCTTGACCCTTCTCAGCCTGAGGTATCTGCTATCGCCATAACTGATGGTTTAGTCACTGCAGTAGGTGGAGATGAGATTCTTAATAGTGCCACGGAAAAAACAAAAAAAATAGACCTAAAAAGAAAGAGAGCTATTCCAGGCCTGAATGACTCTCATATACACGTTATTCGTGGTGGTCTGCATTATAATATGGAATTACGTTGGGAAGGCGTGCCATCACTTTTTATTGCTCTAGAAATGCTCAAAGAACAGGCAAGGCGTACACCTGCTCCTCAGTGGGTAAGAGTAGTTGGAGGTTGGTCTGAATTTCAATTTAAAGAGAGACGGATGCCAACATTAGAAGAGATTAATGCTGTTTCTGAAGACACGCCTGTCTTTGTGCTACATCTTTACGATAGAGCACTTGTAAATCGTGCAGGGCTACGTGCACTGGGATACACGAAAGATACCCCAGACCCTCCAGGCTGTTTAATTCAGCGGGATAAAAGAGGTAATCCAACGGGCCTTTTAATTGCTAACCCTAACGCTTCTATTCTTTATTCAAGTTTGGGTAAAGCTCCAGTACTTAATCTTGACGACCAGATTAACTCAACTCGCCATTTTATGCGTGAATTAAATAGATTAGGTATTACAAGCGCCATCGACGCAGGTGGTGGTTTCCAAAATTACCCTGATGACTACAAAGTTGTTGAACATTTAGCCGAGAAGGAACAATTAACTTTGCGTATTGCTTATAATCTATTTACGCAAAATCCTAATCATGAATATGAAGACTTTGCTTCATGGGCAAAAATTGTTTCTCCTGGTCAAGGAAATGATAAGTATAAAATGAATGGTGCCGGAGAAATGTTAGTATTCTCGGCAGCCGATTTTGAAAAATTTCAAATGCCACGGCCCGAACTAGCTACAGTAATGGAAGCCGACTTAAAGAAAGTAATTTCTCTATTGGTGGAAAACCGTTGGCCATTCCGTTTACATGCAACTTATGACGAGTCAATCACACGTTTCTTAAATGTATTTGAGGAAGTTAACAGAGAAATTCCTTTTAATGGGCTACGCTGGTGGTTTGATCATGCAGAAACAATCTCAGATCGTAGTATGGAACGTGTTAAGGCTTTAAATGGCGGTATTGCCATCCAAGACCGCATGGCTTTTCAAGGTGAATACTTTGTTGACTTATACGGAAAGGAAGCTGCAAAGCATACTCCTCCGATTTATCGTATGTTAGATCTTGGTATACCTGTTGGCGCCGGTAGTGATGCAACCAGGGTTTCCAGCTATAACCCTTGGGTCGCTCTTTACTGGATGGTTGCCGGAAAAACCATTGGTGGTCTTTCCATATACGATGAAAAAAATAAACTTGATAGAAAAGTAGCCCTAGAATTATATTCAAAAGGAAGTGCGTGGTTCTCTGGTGATGAAGGTAAAAAGGGAACCCTTGCAGTAGGTCAGTTTGCTGATATTGCTGTATTGTCTGCTGACTACTTTACTGTGCCAGAAGAAGAAATCAAAGACCTTGAATCATTACTTACCATTATGGGTGGGCAGGTTGTTTATGGAAATGATGAATTTAAAAATTTATCACCTGAATTGCCGCCAGCATCACCTGATTGGTCACCGACGGGCGTTTATGGTTATGGTGGTGCTAACCTAGCAAACACTATACTTTCTCACGATTCCCATGATAACAAGTTACATAGTTGTAGTAACCCTCTCCATCAACACACTCATACCGTAATAGGAAAAGATGGAACTAAATGGGGGATTGGTTGTACTTGCTTTGCTTTCTAAATCAAAACCACCGGTATAATGCCGGTGGTTTTCTTTCTACAATAAGGATATGTAGATTCAAAATAGCAGTGTATATCCCCATATGGAATCTGTTACTATGCGATAAGACCAAAGAATTGATTGATTAACTTAACTTGTTTTTGATAGCCTTCTCTCCTTGCAAAGTCTGTCCTTTTTTCCTTAATTAAAAGTCAATGGTATCCCCCTTTTTGATCGACTACACCACACATATAACCCCACTGTCCTTTGACTTTATTATAGATTTTAATTTTTCCAATTGTTACACTAGAATCATTATTATTTCTATTACACTGATACTTTTTGAGAATCATTTAACTTCTGCATAAAGATGCGTGCTGCAAAACTTAAAAATTTATCATCAAAGTGTATAAGATTAATATCTTGACTTGGTGTTGGATCAGTAATACGAACTATGCTCAAAGTATCATTATTAACAAAGTTAACCAGTGAAAGAGGTATTATGGCAACCCCATGTCCATTGTATACAAGGCTCAATAGAGAAATAGAAGATTTTGTTTCTATATTTGCTTCAGATAAAGATAACCCTAAACTCTCACAATATATCTTAATAGATTCACGACAACTACATGAAACCATTACTCTACTGATCCCTACTAATTCTCGAAAAGAAACAAATGATTTTTCATTCAAAGGATGATTTTTTGGAATGACAAGGACGAGCTCTTCACTATACAAAAGGGTGTTTGTTAATGTGTCTGGAATTTGAGCACTACGTGTAATCCCGAAATCAATATTTTTGTCAAAGATTTGATTTACAGCAACTTCGGATTCTATAATCTTTACTACAATGTTGGGATAATGTTGTTGAAACTTCATAATATAAGGTGTTAAATAAGTGAGATCCTCTAATAGACCTCCTATAGTAATCACACCTCTTTTTACACCCTTTAATTCAAAAATTTCATTATAAACGTCATCAAATTGTTGCATGATAAATTTCCCTTTATCAAATAGCAGCTTACCCGCTTCTGTCATTTTGATACCTCTTCCAACTCGATGAAACAAGGGTGTATCAAGTTCACCTTCTAAAACTCGTATTTGTTGACTTAAAGTCGGCTGTGAAATACCTAGAACTTCCGCAGCTTTAGTGAAACTATTATTATTACAAACTTGAATAAAATACTCTAAATGACGTAATTCCATTCTTGATACCCACTCTCCGCTTTATGAAAGATTTATAATTTAAAGGACGATATGTATACGTTAACATAACAACTTTATTTCATATTATACCGATTGAAATTACACGCTTTATTCATTTTGTATTATAATAAATTTACTACCATTTATTAATTTTTCCTCCTATTTATTTAAATTATATTTAATTAGGACATTACTAATTCGAGATATATTTCTAAAGATTTATAGTTCTAGTGCATAATACCCTAATTTTTTCAACTTTTCGATTATCATTTTTTTCTCAATATAGTCCAAACCACCAAATATTTGCTGAATCGCCTCTTTATGCTGAGGAAAAATAATATCCATTAGTTCAATACCTTCTGAAGTAATTGACGCATACGTGACACGGCGGTCTTTAGGACATGGTTTTCGTATTAAGAACCTCTTCTTTTCCAACTTATCCACTACATACGTGATACTACTACTTGCAAGTAATATTTTATCTCCAATTTTTTGTATAGGCTGATCGCCTTTACTATACAGTAGCTCAAGCACTGCAAATTCAGTTGGATTAAGTCCATAACTTTTTATATCCTCTTCAATACGCTTAGTAATTGACTGTATTGCCCTAGATAATATAACAAACAACTTTAAAGATAAGCTCTCATCGTTAATCACGCTCATAATTACCAATCATTTACAAGTTATCTTGAATTCGAGATTCATTATATTATCGTCAAAATATTATGTCAATCATTCATTTTAGCTTTATCAATCCATTTATAATTTATTTCTCAACATATGACATATGGAATTAGAAGAAAACAATTGTTAATATATAAGTATCTCAATTACGTTATTTCTTTTAAAGAGAGCTTGTTTTTAATCGCAAGTTCTCTTTTGCCATATTCTAAATTGAATTCGGACAAATTTCAGATGATGAGTCTGCCCCCAAGTATATGATATAGTTTTTTTAACAAAGATTAGAGCCCTCCTACAAGAAGGAGGGCTCTAATCTTTCATATAAATATTCACCATTTTTATCATTGCGAGGACATCAAAACTTTAACTTGATGGGGATATGGTGCTATCTCAATTAATAAATATTACAAACCATATATCTATCATATTTTTTATAAACAGGATTAATTAGATTTAAAAAAAGATTTCTTTTTCTTTACTCGTAATAAGTCACCTGTCCATCCTTTGAATCGCATATACATATACATACCCGCTGTTGTGAAAATAATAAATAAGAGAGCGATTAAATAGCTATATTTCCATTCTAGTTCAGGCATGTATTTAAAATTCATACCCCATAATGCTCCTAAGGCTGTCAAAGGCGTACTCACAGCAGTTAATACAGTAAGAGCTTTCATAATTTCATTCCCACGATGAGAAGAAACAACTTCTTGTAAATGAATCATCGTGTCTAATTCTTCTTGGTACTCTTTAACAAGTTGTAATCCACGCTCTAATTTTACGTGTGTTTGTTTATAACAAAGGGTGTTTGTTAATTTTTCTAACCAAGCTTCTTTTAGGCCTTGTAACACTTCTTGTATTAAGCGAAACACATGTGTGTTCATAAATAATTCATGACGAATATGATAAATCCTTTCTAAAACTGCTATGTTATTATGATGATAAAAATCCCATAATACATTTCTGAAATTGTTTTCAAAGTAGTCAACCTTTCGCAAATAGTGAGATATAAACATTGATAAGATAGCACATAATCCTTCAGCGGAACTGTTACAATTTTTTGTACCCATAGGGAAATTATGTATTAATTTTTGGAAATCCTCTTCCTCTTTTTCCTGAACTGTTATCAGTATTCCATGAGCTACGAAATAATGAAGAAATTTTTGAATTTTGGCGTCCTTTTTATCTTGATCATATAAAAACGAACCATATACACAAGTTTGACTTGGTGATAACGTATAAACATATAATCCATTTTCACAAGGAGAACGTATTTTCTTTACAAATTGAGAGAAATAAGATGTTACATCACGAGGGATTATAGAAGAAAGTTTTTCAAACTCACTAGTTTTCACATGATACCAACTCCATTTCGTCATTTCTATGCATTCCATATTATTCTTCCTTTCTAAATAGTTTTATATTTGATCGAATCATATCCGTAATATGAAATTTGTATGTAGGTATTCATGTATTGGAGGAAAAGTTTTTAGATCATCTAAATTACAAAATAAATGACATAGGAGGTCTTATTCTTTTAAAAGGAAGACCCCCTATATTAGTTATTTTTATTCTCAATTTTAAACATTTCCTCTATACAAGCACTTTTTATCTTTTCTTATAAAGAATTTATTATATGTGGAAAAGAAGCTACATAATTTGGCACGTCTATTCAACGAACTCCATTTCAGTCGTTATTATAATTTAGATTCATATGCAGATTGATTGGTGATGTCGTCAAATACTTGACTTCCAATAATATAGTATCCATGAAGTGCAGCCTCTTTCGAAGCGTCTACCATACGGAAAGAAGAAACTTCACCTTGCATTTTTTCAATTCGTTTTTTGTGGAGATCTACTATTCCTCCTGTCCAAATGATAGTATCATACTGTTCTAACGTAAATTGTTCTTGTAATACACGTATGACGTCTTGGAAGTGTGCATCCAACTCTTTTTGAATCAAAGTATGAACCTGACTTGTCTCATGATTTTCTTCTCGACATTCATATCCTTTTTCTAATATGTTTGGCATGTCGTTAATATGCAATTGATTACTTTCACCCTCATAATTCTGCACGATATTCTTAATATTTTTCAAAGGCTTGCTACATCCTAGTTCCGTCTCATAATGATTTAAAATGAGATTCTGTTTCATATCTGTCATTTCTAATGTACGAAATCCACCATCAATAATTAAGATGCGATCTCGTTCCTGAATGATTCCCTCTTTTAAGAAATAGGCATGTAAAGCGACCGGTTGCTGAAGAATCAAAGCATTTTCCACCGTAATATGAATAAATTTCCCATCAATTTGCACGGAAGTTTCTTTTTTTAGTGCACGTTGTAATTGCTCATGCTGACTACCAAAACAAGTGATGGGAAGCCCGGTAACAACTAGAGGTAACACGACATTTTCTTTATAATCCTTTGCAATGCAACCAAATACTTGTTGTTTAAATCGTTCGCTTTCATAATAATTTTCTATTTCATCGTCAAATGGAGGAAGAAATGAAGCGTCAGATTGATGTGCTTCATTTCCCATGTAGTATGCAAAGTCTAAGTCTATAAAACTTACCTTTGTTAAATCTTCACTTTCAGCATGATTAGGTACAGGGGCTAGTGTGGAAGCTTCACTCTTGATTGTCATCTCAGAATCTACAGCCTGTCGATATGCCCTTTTGGTAAAGCCAATTCCTACATCAATTGCATACAGAGATTTCATACTTTTTTCCTCACTTTCTATTTTTAGAGTTAAATCTAGGCACTCTCTTCTTTCCCTTCTTTCACATATTTCTTTTCATTTTTCGTTTTTTCCCCGTCTAAGTTCTTACTATTTTCATTTATTTCGTAATCCTTTTCACCTGTTTTCTTTTTATTATTTTCGTTTTCTGTTAAGTCTTTAATGGTAGAAATGACAACTGGTGTGGCTGTAAGCAGTTGTGGTAATGTTTGTTTTGCAACATTAGCTGCAGTTACAGAAAATTGTTTACTTGTCTCAGTTACCTTCTCCAATGTTTCCTTTATGTTTCCTTCTTGTAGTTTTTCTTTTACGCTTTTTCCTTTTGTTTGTATAGCTTTCCGATTTTCTTTTTTTAATAGGGAGACTATGACTCCGGTCGTAATTCCAATCACAGTATATTTAAATATTGTATGTTTCATTTTTCTCATCCTTTTCTATTTTTATTTTCTTCAATGCTACAACCTAAAATAATTACCTTACCTATTTATCAGATGTTGCAATCTATTACAGAGAATGATAGTTTTGCGGCTGCCTATCATTCGCCATTGGTACTTCAGCTGTTACTAGGAGTAAAATCTTCCCTTGATCTAGTTTTTCTTCATATAAGTTAGCTTCCTCCTTCGACAACCCCATTTCTTCCATTTGATTTCGAAGTTCGTCCCCTTTTTTGGAGAAAAAGTTGATAATACTTGTTCCCAATCCTTGTTCTTTTACTCCAATCGTATTTGTGTTTGTATCATCCGCAATCCTTTTTGTTATATGTTTTTCATGTGCTAAAACATAAATGTCATCGTGGCGAACCCCTTGCAATTCTAGCTCTTTTACTTTCATAACTACTTCCTGTTCATTTTGATATTCATAAACTACCGTTTTTCTTTCATTCGTATGCATCGTATCTTTCCTCCTTTAGATTTTTTATTTTTTTATTTAGTTGTTATGTAATATGTAATACACCTATTTTAAAGATGTTAAACCTAAATTTTCAAAAAATTTTACACAATAGGTTATTCATGTTTTTAATATCAAAGAAATGTCACAAGAACTTTGCTTTGATAAAAGCGCTCCAAATAACGATTTGTTTGGAAGGTAAGCCCATTGTTTTATAGAAATCATAGAAAAATAAAAAAGCACTCCTTTTCAAAGAGTGCTTTTAAAAAACATATAACCTAATAAAAATATTTCTATTTTGATTACGGAAAGAAAGTCTTTATTAAAACATATGGTTGCTAATTTAATTGCGATTTGCCTTGCACCCAAGTAACAATATCATTTAAAACATACTCAGGGATATTAGTAGGACTATAATATTCATCTGGCTTACTTATTCCCCCATCCTCCTCTGTAAAGAAATGATTTAACTTTGGATATAGTCGATAATCTACATTATCTCGTTCTTTTAATTGTTCTTTCCAAAGAGGAATTTCAATTTTTGATTGAACTTGATAGTCTCGTTCTCCTTGAATAATAAAAAGCGGTGTCTTTTGTTCTTTTGACATTTCCACTGCTTTAATTTTATGGATAGAATCCTTACTTCACAGGATTTTTTTGCTGTTTTCACTATATCCTTACTATACAAATGAAAATATACAACGATACTAAATATACAAACTTTGCATAAAAAAATGATTTTATAGTATCTTTTTAATATCCATGTCCGCCTTGCCAACCACCATGTCCGCCCGGCCAACCACCATGTCCACCTTGCCAGCCACCATGTCCGCCTTGCCAACCACCGTGTCCGCCTTGCCAACCACCGTGTCCACCTTGCCAACCACCGTGTCCGCCTTGCCACCAGCCTGCATAGCCTTGTCTCTGTGAGTTCATTCCTTCGCATCCCTTCTTATTAAAAATTCAAATACTGTAACTGGGTATTCTCTAAATATAATTATGTATCCCAAAAATAAATGTATCCGCAAACATCCCGATTATTGGTAAAGTAATTATCTAATGAAAAAACATTTATTATTGCAAATCTAAGCTCTATTATTTTTTGCTTTTCCAAAATTTTTTCGCTATTTTATTAGCATAATACTTTTTAGATTCAATTTCATCATAGTTACTTAGTATTAGAACAGACCGATCATTACTTGCGATCCTTTTTCAACATTACATCAGAATCCATAGTTGGGCTTTAATTATACAAAGAAAACGATACTTCACTATTGAAGTATCGCAAAAAAACTATTTACTTACATTATTATGACTATAACCCTATCCGGTATTAGTTACTCACCTAAAATTGCAAATGGGCTAAATGATTCATAATGAATCAATTCCTTTTCTATACTGTGTTCTTTTAATACTGGAGCCGTTGACTGCACAATTTGTATTGTTTTCTCGTCAATCATAAATGGTACATCCCTTCGTATACAATGTCTTTATAAAACATTAGCATTATTTGAAATTTACCTTTCATAATTTCATTTTTTACTTTTAACTTCAGAATATCGAATCTTTTTTTATTATGGATCTAAACTGATCCAATAGTGATTCTGGCGCAATTGCTCTGAAGTTTTTACACTAGAACCTTCTTATTTACGCATTGAAAAATGTTACCTATAACGGAAAAGCCCAGATAGCGATGTGGCTGCACTATTATTAAAGGCATTTCTCCTTCTAAAACAGACAGTACTTGCAATCTTAGTACGGATCACAGTTGAATTCATGTTACTTAATCGTACCCATTCCACCAATTTTAATCTTAACCTTGACGTTTACATCGCCTTTTGCTAATTCGTTACCCCAATTATTTTGTATTTTTTTCCATTTTGGATATGTGTATGTTCTTGCATATCCTCCAAGCCCAATAGGATCAATTTTGGCGGTTTGTATTTTTTGTATTAATTGCTTGAAATCAGCTTCTAGCTTAGTTTCAATCGCCTTTTGTAATTTGGCTGCATCCTTTCTAGTGTTAAACGAAAAAAGTCGTTCTGTAATACCGATTCTCATCTTTACATCTACATTAAATATAAAATGATCATCATATCTTGCCTTTGTCTTTACTTTAATACCATAGGCAGTAAAACTTATCAAATCTTTATCTTGACTATCTGAATTTAGCTTAATTGGAACTGTAAATGGTAACTCCCCTGCAGTTCCTTGTTGCAAAATGCGTAAGAGTTTGTTTTCATCAGGTTTCAGTGTTAATTTATACTTTCCTTTTTCATCCAATAAGGCTGTACCTGTCACCCATATTTTATTCTTTTTTTTCAGTTCAGTAATATTTGCTGTTAGCCCTTTGTCTGCTCTTTGTTCATATAATTCTTGAAGTGTTGTTTTCACCGTGATATTTCTTAAAAAAGCGGTATCAACTAGTTTTGTTAAATATATAGGAAGCCTTGGTTTATCTTTTGGACTATAGAAGATGACGTCTGAAACAGGTCCATCTACAGCGACAACCCTTGCGGTAACTGTATTTTTGGGATCACGGTAAAATGGATCAAGGTAAATTTCCCAGTTTTTTTGTTTCAGTAGCCTTTTTCCAACTAAAATAACCTGTGTTTTACTTCCGGCGGTAAGTGCCATAACCGTAGCATCAAATTTGTCTCTTGCTTTTCGAACCGTAGCAGATTTCACACCAGTAGTTTCTTCTTTTATTTTTGCTTCTTTATTGAAAACAGGGCTTGATATATACACTAATAAATTATCATTAGGATCTAAATCGATACCAAGAATAAGAGTAAGAGAAACATCTTCAACATTTCTTTGATCGAAGCATCCAGTCATCAAGAACACTAATAACAAAATACAACATAGTACTTTTCTTTTCAATGTATTCTCCTCCGGCGAAACTTCTCATATAGACAGCAATACAGCCATAAAATAATAGGTAATATATATGTTACTCCTAATCCAGTATTCGATAATACCTGTTGCCAAATTTCAGATTCATTCCAACTAGGATGAGTCCAAAATGTGAATCCGATAATAAGCAATAAGAGAACAACTACATGAGAGCTGTGATCTTGTTTTCCAAGTAATTGGCTTGAACAAAATACAGAACAGTATAGGGCAGGGATCCATGATGTGGAAACAATGGTTAAGTAAACAGCCAATAAAATCATGTCAAAACGTTCTAAAAAACGAAATTCAATTACTTTCAGTAAATTTATTACCGGTTGATTATATTGCGTAATGCTATCAGGGCTAAAATAGGCAAAGCAAACAATAGTAGCAAATAAATAAAATAACATCGTTAAGGTGTTTGCTATAACCATTCCATGGACTGCATACTGTTTTTTTTGTAAAAATGGATATAAAAAGAAAGCAATATCAAACCCTAAATAAGCATAAACAGTGCTTGGTACAGCGGTTAATATCGGTTTCCACCCTTCTTTTAAAAGCGGAAAGAAAGGCATCCAGCTTCCATTCCCTATAAGAGGGATTAAAAAAAATATCGGAATCCAAAGCGCCATATAAAAAAAAAGTTCGGCGTACCGTCCTAAAATACTAGGACCGTTACGTGCAACAAAATAGGTAGGAATCGAAAACAAAAAGATAACGATAAAGTCAGGCGTTTTCGGGAGAAGCCATCCCTTAAGGTAAAGCATAGCGTTTATAAGAACGATACAAGAATAAAAAGCGAAGTACATCATGTAAATAACAACGAATGCTTTCCCTACTATTTTTCCAAACAATCGTATAAGAATATCATAAATCGTATCCTCAGGATATCTTGCAGCTGTTTTCACTATAAACACACCTGATATTGTGGAAAAAATCCAACCAATCAATATAGCTATCCATCCATCTGTTCCAGCCTTTTCTGCAAGCACACGTGGAAGCGATAAAACGCCAGTGCCCACCTGCACTCCATTAATTAAAATAATATACTGCATAAGAGTGATTTCATTATAGGCATACTTTTTCATAATTTCACCTTTTATTACGATTCTTTCCTTGTCGAATAGTTTGATCGGTTCCATTCCCCTTAGGACGCCTTCTTATTGTCCATAAAGGAAAGCGTACAAAAACATCTTTCATATCTGCAAAACGAAAGGGTGCTAATGGTGTTCCGTAAGAAGTACCTAGCGATTTAAGACTACTTAGATGCCCAATTAAAGTCATCCACCCGATAACAAGTCCTACAATTCCAAATAAGGCAGCTGCTAGCATCATTGGAAAGCGTAAAAGTCTTACTGCCGCTCCCATATCATAGTTAGGGATAACAAAAGAAGAGATGGCGGTAACAGCAACAACAATAATCATAATATTGCTTACAATTCCCGCCTGAACAGCCGCCTGGCCGATGACAATACCACCTACAATTCCAACTGTCTGACCAATCGGAGTAGGTATCCGTAAAGCCCCTTCTCTCATCGTTTCCAATGTTATTTCCATAAGTAACGCTTCCATAACTGGAGAAAAGGGTACGCGCGTTCTTGATTCAGCAATAGATAAATATAGCTCTACAGGAATAACTTCAAAATTAAAGGAAATAAACGCAACATAACTCGCAGGCAGAAATAAAGCAACCATAAAGGCGACAAAGCGAAGCAACCGAATAGACGAAGCAACTAACCACCTTGTACCGTAGTCATCGACTCCTTGAAAAAAGGAAATAAAATTTGTTGGAGTAATTAACACATTAGGTGAATGATCCATTACAGTTACAAATCTACCCTGTAGAATGTGAGATACAGCCAAATCAGGTCTTTCAGTTAATATAAATTGTGGAAACGGTGAGTAAGGGTGATCTTCAATGAATTCTATAAGTTCGCCATTACTAGCAACAGCGTCGATTGTAATATTTTGAATTCGTGTTTCTAATTCCTTCAGCACATCTTCAGAAGCTACATCTTTCAAATATAAAATAGAAATTTTGGTTTTGCTCCGTACACCAATTATTATTTCTTTTATCGCTAATTCACGATGAGGAATATATCTTCGAATCATTGCGATATTTTGACTTCCAGTTTCTATGAAAGCTTGATGTGCTCCTTTTAGAGCTATTTCGTTATGTGCGTCCTCAACACTTCTTTGTGGCCACCCTTTTGTATCCAATTGATGTGCTGTTGTTCGACTGTGAATTAATAAAACACTATCTCCCCCAAAAATAGCATTTTCAATCTGACTTAATGTATTAATAATCTTAATTTGTCCTAACGGAATTGGAAGTTCTCTATTAGTATCAAAATCAATATTCATCAAAGGACTGAGAACATGATTTTGAATCAATTCTTTATCTGTTAATCCAGATAAATATACTAAGGCTGCTTCTAATCCACCTACTGTTATTTGAAACTGCCGAATTACTAAATCAGGCGCTTGACGAAATATATTCTGAATATGAGCTATGTTTTTGGATAAATCAGCGTCTAAGAGGGAGTCTTCAATATTTTTTTCCTGAAAATGAGTATTGTTTCGCATTGAACATGACTTAGGGTTGTCTCTATATTTTAAACGCCTCAAAAATTTAGCCATGATTCCCTCACTTTCTATGTACCTTTTATAGTATGTTTAGTATGCATATATTAAGGAAAAATATCCTAATAGTTCCTACAATTACACTTTTAAGACATTAGATACATTTCTTGCTGTCTTTTTTACTCATGTATTCCTTTTTGTTGTTGATGTAACTTTTCAATTGTAACTGACACACATCTGAAACTCTAAACCCTCTCTCTTCCCTAACAACTACTAATCGTAAAATTTCAGAATCTAAATTGTGTAAATTCCCCAATACTCGCTACCCTATAAAGATACATGTTTAACATGTTGGTGATATTTTTTCTTTTCTCTTCTATATACTCTAGTAACATAATGTTTGGTTAAAATAACCTTTAAACTCTTTTTAAGAAAAACTTAAGAAAATCTCCCTTTATTCATAAGAAATTTTTTCTATACTGAAGCATGTAAATGAACAAGAGGAGAAACGATAATGAGAAAATTTGTAATTTGCATATTAGGAATAGGCCTTCCTATATACTTACTACCTTTCATATTACGCGGGGATTTAGACAGATTTAATCCGATTGCTGAAGAAAAAAATGTATATGCCGTTGCGAAAGGATATGGTGTTCCGGATTATCATCATAAAGGAAAAGCTATGTACTCACTAAAAGCTGTTGATGAATTAAGCAATGAAAAAGAATATAATGTTGGAACGAACACGCCTAATGATTTTATAAGAAAAACTTACTTAAAAATTCATGTAAAGGGAAAGTATGTGTATTCTTACGATATTATTTCTAAAGAGGATATTCCGGAGAAAATAAGGGGACAATTGGAGATAGCAAATAAATAAAAGAGCCAATTCATACGAGTTGGCTCTTTATTCTCTCTTCCATCTACCGCTGAGAGAATTCTTTCGGTAGATTTATTAAATTCGTTATCATTGTTTCAATAACCATTCTTCAATTACTTTCACTGTTTCATCTCGTTGTGCTTTTGGCGTAATTAAACTCGCATTATCACCTTTTTGCTCACCATACATGCCAAAATGAGCATGATTGCCCCCTTTTATCATGTGCATAGTTGTATTTTTTGACATAAACTTTTTATTGTTCTCTATTTTTTCTACAGTTGCTAAAGCATCTACTTCTCCGTAAATTGATAACATTGGAATCGACTTAGTAGAGAAGTCATCTGCAGGATAAGAACCTAAGAAAATAATTCCGTCTACCTTTTCTTCATGTTGAAAGGCATACCTAGAAATCATAGCTCCGCCCATTGAATGCCCAGCAACATACCATTTTTGAACTTCAGGATACTGTTCAATTACACTATCTACCTCATTTATTCCAAATATCGCTAAGTTTAATGGTAACTTAGGCATTACTACAAAATGCCCATCTTTTGCAAGTGCTTCTCCTAAGTAACTATAAGCCTCCGCTTCTACTTTAGCTCCTTGATAAAAAATAACCCCTATTTTAGCATCTTTCTCTCCAAAAACTATATAATTTTCATCTTTTTTATCATCTACTAAAGACAAAGCCTCTTTTGTTGGTTTGTAAGTAAACTGAGACCACGTTAAAAAAGTAACACTTCCCATAATTAAAATACCTAGTAAAGAGTACAGAGTAATTTTTATCCATTTCTTCACATATATGCCCTCCCTAAGATGTGTATATTCTATACTTTAGATTACCATTACTAAACGTAAAAACTCGAGCATTTTCATTGTGCTCAAGTTTTCATTTACGTCTTTAATTTATACTATAAATTGTCCAAGATAAATATGTAGCAAATGTAGCCCATAAAAAATATGGGATTAGCAACCATGCTGATACTTTAGATAAATTGGAAGAAAACATAATGAGAAGTAACGTAGTAATAGCGACTAGTAAACAATCTACTGTTGCTAAAAACAAATTCTTTTGGCTAAATTGAAAGTAGCTGAACGCTTGATTGAATATATAATTTAAAAGGAATAAAAACCAAAATGTTTTTGGCTTGAATCCATAGTTGTTGTAAAAAATTGCAACTGATAATGCAATAAGTCCAAATAATACAGCCCATATCATTCCGATTGTCATACCAGGAGGTGTCCAAGACGGCTTTTCTAACGCATCATACCAAGTACGATCAATAGGGAATAAAACACTAGAAACATAAAACAAACCATATGTTAGTAAAAATACTATAATACTAGATTTTTTCATAAACATTCTCCTTTTTACTAGAAGATTATAGAAACTTTATATGATTAGTATGTCCTTGTAATGGATAAAATCCTAATATTTAAATTCCAAATACATATTGTTTAACCTATTTCATACAAATTCTTTCATACTTTTATATGCACAAAGGGCTCTCTCTCGTGCTGCCTTATGATCAACAATCGGATAAGGATATGTATCCCCAAGTTTTATATTGGATTTTTGTAAAATACGCTCAGGTGCTTCCCAAGGTTTATGTATATATTTGTTTGGGATATCTCTTAATTCTGGTACCCATCTTCTTATATACTCTCCATTTTTATCAAACTTTTCTCCTTGTGTGATGGGGTTAAAAATACGAAAGTACGGTGATGCATCTGCTCCGCTTCCAGCAACCCATTGCCATCCCATTGTATTATTTGCAATATCAGCATCTAGTAGTGTATCCATAAACCATTTTGCTCCTTCTTGCCACGGAATTAACAAATGCTTTACAAGAAAAGAGGCTACAGCCATTCTTGCCCGGTTATGCATAAAACCTGTTTGCCATAGTTCTCGCATTCCCGCATCAATAAACGGATAACCCGTTTTCCCCTTTTGCCATACTCTTAATAACTCCTCTTCCTTATCCCACGGGAAATTTTCAAAGCTCTTATTAAGAGGTCTATATACTGTAAATGGATAATGATATAGTAAATAATAAGAAAACTCTCGCCAAATTAATTGACGTATAAAGCTATTAACTTGTTTTTCAAAAAGACTACATTGTCTTTCGGTACTTTTATTTATTAAGTAATGAAACATTAGCTTTACTGATATTTGACCAAATGAAAGATACGGTGCCAACATCGAATGGACATTTTGATCTGGAAAATCTCTTCCTTCACTATAAGAGACTAATTTGCTAGAGAAAAATTTCTTGAATGTTTTATATGCCCCTTCTTCTGTCGGATCCCATATTACTTCCATATGAGATGTCCACGGTATAGTCGGCAACAAGTGTAATTCTGAAACAGATAAGCTTGCTGGTAAAGAGTTTCCCCACTTTATACTCTGCACTCTGCTAATAGGTTTAAGTATTACCTGCTTTTGAAATGCATTGTAAAAAGGCGTAAACACCTTATATTCAGTGTTATCTTTCTTTTTAATAATCCACGGTTCTAATAATAAATGCGAATTAAATTCTTTACAGATAATACCTTTATCCTCTAACATCATTTTCATTTTTTGATTAGATTGTAATCTGTCCGGATCGTAACAAATATTCCAATATACAACTGTTATATCTAATTGTTCTATGAGAGAAAGTATTTCTTCCTCCGTACGTCCTTTACGAATTATTAAAGTAGAGCCCAATGCCTCAAGTTGCTTCTTTACATCTATTACAGCATGGTGCAACCACCACTTTGCCGCACTTCCTATTGAAAAAGTTTCATCTTGTATATATACAGGAAGAACCTCACCAGACTGAACAGCCTCAAATAGAGCTGGGTTATCATATAAACGAAAATCTTTTTGAAACATAACAATAATTTTATTTTGCATGGCTATCCTTTCTGATTTTTAAAACATAATAAATTTTATTATACAACAGCAATTTTTACATAAGAATTTATTTGTCTTTAATAAATTAGTTAACTTTTTCAACTATTTTTTTAGTAGGAATTTTAACGACCGTTTCTTTTCCCCTTGTTCTATCAATCTTGAAACCATGAACTTTAACATCAGACGGTACTAGTGGATGATGACAAATCATATCTATACTCTTCTCAATATTTTCACTAACATTTTCTTTTCCACTTAGCCATTCATCAAGGCTACCATTTGAAAATTCAGGCATGCAATTTTCAAAGAGATAATCTAGTTCCCTGTTATTTTTTATGGAATCACGTTGAATTTGTAGATTAACTACATCAGTTTCTTTATCCTCTATTCCTACAACAATAATTTCTTCAACATTTTCTTGATAAATAGCAATAATAATAGATCTCATTATATCTCCATAAGGATGTACAATTACAGAATCGTAGCTGTGTATAGTCAACATGTTTTCTTGTTGAATGTTAGTTACTTGTTGGATAATAGGCTCTATTCCATGTTCAATGTCTGTTAACAATAAAACTTTTTTATTCTTTGAATTCATATGGAGCACTCCTTCTTCATTATTGTATTTATGAAATTTTTAAGCTAGTAACAATAGTTGATTATGCATTGCATGATTGTTACCAATTTTTCCAGCGTCCCTCTGGATCAACACTTGCAAGTCTAACCCATCCATTTTGAGCTTTTTCTCTAAATGTGAAATCATTATTTAGCAAACGTTCTATATATTGAATAGGCGCTTGAATTACAATTAGTAAACGAAGTGGTGAATGATACGTCTCACTATCTGACTGCATAACGGATTGCCAAGGTAAGCCTGGCAACAAATCACTTGCATTTCCCTGCATAACACCTAGACCCGCGGTTACAGTTTGGGTTGTTTTGTTTCCACTACCATAATAATGAGGAGCTACAGTTGAAGCGTAATATTGTAGATTTATCCACTGAGCTACTGTTCCTGGTCCTGCAATAATGTTAGCTAATATATCGCCACTTTCATCCTGTTTCCAATCATAATTATGGAGAAAAGCCCTACCTTCTAAGTCACAATCCTGAGTTAATTCTCGCTGCCCGATAATAAAAGATGCATTACGAGCTAATCCCCATTCTGGACGTATTTCACTCCAATCTTCTGCAAATCGATGTGCCTCTTTACTCGCATTTTTTATTTTCGTTTTAAAATTTGGTAATTGCGTTAAACGCTCTCTATTTGCATGTTGGCTCACATTTGGCATAATCGACTCGATACAATCAAATGCTTCTTGCGCAGTTTCCGAAAGTTCTGGGACGTAAATCCATTCCAATTCATCCAATGTTGTTTTATGTTCAGCTGCTGCAAAAATGGTGTCCTCAGGAATTTTAATACCTTCAGCAGACAACGCCTCTCTCACTTCTGGAAGATTACATAAAGTAGCGAAAACTCTTGCATTGAATCCCCCTGCTGCTCCGCCACAAGCACCACACTCAAGTGCTGCAGCATAAGGATTGTTCGTACTTTGACTACTATGTCCGCACATTACAACTAAAGGAGCAAATTTTTCTGTCAGTCCCACCATTTTTAAAG
The DNA here is from genome assembly GCF_016625265.1 of Bacillus sp. S71. Classification (NCBI taxonomy): domain Bacteria; kingdom Bacillati; phylum Bacillota; class Bacilli; order Caryophanales; family Bacillaceae; genus Bacillus; species Bacillus sp. S71. The sequence goes on from NZ_JACVUW010000003.1 coordinate 161,972, forward strand.
CTTGACGCACATAGTTCACTTTTTCTTCTTTAGTAAAACCGATAGGTATCTCACCCTTTGTGTCATGAACATGATTAAGCGAGAATGTTGTATCAGGTTTTTGTAACATAGTTTTACGAAGGTTACGAATGAAACCACCAACTCCTCTTGGGACAAAACTTCTTGTCACCATCTGTAGACCAAGTAAAGGACCACTTAACTCAGGTAGCGCCATACTTGTCAGTACGTTCTGTTTCATCGTTTTAAATGTATAACGTACCGAACTGCCTACCCTCTTACGTTGCTCATAAGATTTAAGTTCATTTTCATTTGTGAGCTCTTTTATTTGATGTTTCGGTTTGAGTATAACTGGCAAAGAAGGATGGTTGTTATTGCTACCTAGTTCACTAGTTGCAATTGGTAATCCAAAGAAACCAGCTATCCCAAATGTTTCAAACGGACCTAATTTTTCAAGATGGCGACGAAACGGTTCTGAACGTACATCAATACAGAATGCTAATTGAGCTAATACACGCTTTTTATCATCGGTTGCACGTTGTGTAGAAGCAATCTTCTCCTTTAATTGCTCTGCATGCGTTTGTTCCCAAGCTTCCAGCCAAAGTTTTCTGCGAATATTTTCATCAAAACGATAAGCGAATACTAATAATTCACTTTGTTCAGCAGCAGGCATTTGTAACCATTCCCGTGTTGAAATATTCCCCCAATAGATCCAAGAAGCTATAAGGGGGACGATCGAAACTTTTTTCTCAACCTTTTGATTTTTTAAAGGTAAATAAGGTTTTACAATAGCCAGCTCCATAGAAATTCGAACTGCTAAATATTCTATGAGAAGTTCCTGTTCCTGAATTGATTGTTGTGAGCGCCATCGTATCATTCCTGCCCACCCAGGCAAAGAAAGCAAGTGCCCTTCAAGGTAAGATTGTATGTTAGATTCAGAAATTCCTAGTTCAGATAATGCTCTCGCTAAAGCTACTTCGGCATCTTGTGGCCAATCTTTTAAAACTTTACGCTCATTTTTACTGAGCGCTGGATCAAATTTAATAAGGTGTTGCCATGCACGATAAAAACCTTTCTCTCGATTTGGCATCGTCCAACTTGATCCGGAGTCATCAAGATATAATTTACACCATTTAATGATATGATAATTAAGAACATCAGATAGGTTTTCACTATTTTGATTCTCTATAAGCGAACTTATTGGCTGCATAACAGAGGCTTTCATACTTGCTGTATTTATATAACTCATTTCTTCTGCCAATTTATTTAATTCTGGCGATGATAATAGACTAGAAGGTAATTTTTCTAATTTTAAAGCTGCTTGGCAAAATCGCTCTGCTTTCTCTCGCGGAATATGAAAAGATTGTGAATCCAGCCAACGAGACAAACTCATTTGTAAAAATGATTCCTCAATCTCACCTTTTGCTTTTGCCGAATGAATCATAGAGGCACTAGGATAAATATCCACATTACGAGCTTCTTTTAACCAATTTGCGACTTGTTCAAATGATTGCTTTTCAAGTCCCATCCAAGGGTGGTGAGCTGCAAACGTAGAGATAGGCCAAAGTGGTGCAATAACTCGGCTAGCAGATGCAACTAAATCATTTATATTATTTTCTTGCATATCAATGTTTGTATCTTTCTTTAATATTGACGGTATGCTCATCACGAATTACCTCCCTTTGATACATAATGTTTCAGATAGCTTGGGTGACTTTCTACTGACTTTCTTCTCGCCTCACCTACTCGAACTAACCAAAGATAAAGTACAGCGAATAAAGTAGAAGATTGATGACGAGTAACGAAAGTACTAATAACACTACTAAATAGTAAAATACATATAACAAAGATAACGGCTGGAGCTGAAGGTTGAACACTTTGATAAATATCAGTATGCAACCATTTATAAAGAGAATTATGAACAGTAAAGTAAATGAGAGAAAATCCAATCAAAACAATTAAGCCAGCAATTCGTCCCATTCTTCCCTTTCCAAAAACAACAAGCTGTTTCCATGAAAAGTATAGTGACCATCCTAAGATTAACGCACTAACTAGTTGATACCCCTCTCCAGAAGTCATAAACCAGAAAGTAATTGCTATAAATAATCCTAAAACACGCCCAACTACAATCCATAAATTGGATATATTTTCATTAGACTGATTCACTACCCCAAAACGTTGCACGGAAGAACCAGCTTGTAAAAACAGTGTAGCTTTAAACAAACCATGTAAAATTAAATGAATAACAGCCGCTAAATAGGCGCCTAATGCACATTGAATAAGCATAAATCCCATTTGTGCAATAGTTGAGCCTACTAGCTGACGTTTATAATCAACTTGGACTAAACTAATTCCTGTACCTATTAAGACAGAAATACTAGAGAAAATTAGTAAAATTATTTGTGCAATATCATCATGAAAAAGAGGTGAAAATCTAGTTAACATGATACCGCCAGCATTTACTAAACCCGCATGCATAATAGCAGAAACAGGAGTTGGAGCAACAGCAGACTCAATTAACCATCTTTGAAAAGGCCATTGTGCTGCTGGAATCATCACAGCTAATATAATTAATAAGTTAATTCCTGTTCTCTCCAATGTTCCATGTAGCGCTACATTTTCATTCGTTAAAACTGATGTTAACTGCCACTGTCCTGTTACTTGAAAAAGCCAAATGATAGCTGATAGCAAGGCAATCCAACTTATTGTAAATAGGTAGCCAGAGATTTTAGTTGCTTCACTAACTACTTCCCACCCTTTATTTAGCCCTATAAGTAGAACCAATCCTATAAGCGTTGCTCCCCAACAAATGAGCATTAAGCGAAGATCATCACTTAACCATGCAACCGAAGATACACCTGTAGTAAATGTAAAAAGTGCAAAGTATTTTCGATATGAGTGATCCCCCATTAAGTAACGTACAGAGAAACGCTGAATGATTAAACCAATTGTAAGAACAAAGAAAGCCATTAACCAAGCTAAAGTATCTAGATGCCAAAGCCCCACAACTCTATCTCCATTGTTATTAACAAGTGCGAGTAAAGAAACCAATGAAGGTAAAGCAGCGATACCAATATGGATATGAACAAAACGTAAAGGTACCCTTGCATGTAAAAACAATAATCCACTTAGCCAAGAAGCACTAAGCGCCATAAAAAATAAAGTTAACAGTGTTGATGAACTCAGCGAAATTAACATGTTAAATACTCCCTTCTAAGCGAAAATAGCCTATAAAAATTCCTTTTAATTACGATAGTTTTTTAAATTTCAATTTTCATTCACTCTTTTTAGTGCATCGTTTTTTCCCATAAAAAAAACCGACAACTTCCATAATTCAATGATTTTATATCATCATTGAATTATGGAGATTGTCGGTTTCACTTCAACTAACTTCAATAAAGTTTTTTGAAGAGCTCCCATTTTATAGAGGATAGTAATGTATGTATTACTCCTATTAAAAATAACAGTATATCTCTGATCTCCTAGATTATGCAATCAATATATCAATTTATGTTATGCGCTATCTTTCAATTAAGAAACTTTTTCATTTAGTCAATATTACATATTAAAAAAATGCTAAAGCCTTAATTATAGCAAACAGTTAAAATAAGCATCTATTAATTTTTTAAAACAATTATAAGATAAACTATATTAAGCAGTTTGTCAATTTATTTATCAGTTTTTTTGAGCGTTATTCCAATTAAAATTCAGTATACGTAAATAATTTCAAGTTTTTAATTATTATCATGTTAATAAATTTAAATAAAGTGCAAAACTTTTAGGCTTCTTAATTATCTCCCACTAACCCTACGGTGGTTTTAATTTTTAAAATTTTTCCTCAAGATTATGAAACAATTTAAAAATCATTACTCGTTCACCAGTACGGGAGCTTATATCCGTATGAAAGCTTTTCACTTTTTCTCCAGTTAATTCTAGAATAATCTCTTTCAAATCTTCAATTCCAGATTCAACTAGCTCCGAACGATTTTTCTTTATCGTTAGCATACCGTCTTTCGTTTCGCAAACCGTATATTCAGCCGGCGTTAAAATACCTTGTAAATTTACGATAATCATATCCCGTAATATATCTGTCTTAACGGATATAGACCCGCGTCCTAGGTAGTCCTTTTCCCAGTGAGTAATTGCTTTGCTTATCTCTGATTCAATAGAGCCTTTTGAGTTTTTCATCTTTGTATCCTCCTTCAATAAAATGTAATTACATTTATAATTACAATAACAATATAATAATCTGGATTGATTTTATTTTCAATTATTGAGAAGAATTTATAGGAATCGTTGTCATGTATCCTTTAGTATTAAAGTGAATTTTCATATTGCAATATACGTTTTTTTGATTACCCCCAACAAAATACTCTTACTGTAAAGACTCTGTTGCATACATTTCTAAAAAGGACATTCCGAAGAAAATAAGGAAACTCTTGTAACGTAATATACAAACGAAAAAGCCGATTTCTTTATAAAATAAGAAATCGACTTTTGGCTTAGTTATTGATTTAGTAATGGAAAACACCTTTTTAAAATAATTATGTTTATACTATAGACGTTGATCTTTCTGGAAGTTTAGTTGAAAATGATCCGCTTCATTGTATACCCCAAATTCATATCCTTTTTCCTTATAAAATTTAATAATTTCCGGAAGCGCTTGTAATGTCTGTGGTTTTTCATGCATTAGAACTACTTCCACATCTTCTGTTGTTGTACGCTTTACATTTTCTATAATTTGCTGTGGGTTACCTTTTAATTTCCAATCATTTGAATCTATCGTCCAATCCCAAACTTTTATTTCTGCTTCTACAATTTTGTTACGAATATCCTGCCCCTTTAATCCTGGTGCAGATCCGTATGGGGGACGGACTAGTTTAGGAGTTGTACCTGTAATATTATGAATAAGAGCTAACGTTTCTTTCATCTCCGTTACAAATTGTCCTTTTTTGTATAGCTTATCACTATTATGTGTCATACTATGTGCACCAATATAATGTCCTTCTTTTACTGCTCGTTTTACATTTTCCTGAAAACCGGTATTCTGTAAATTGCTACCTTGCATAAAAAATGTCGAAGCAACATGTTGCTCTTTTAGTACATCTAAAAATTTGCCAGTTAATTCGCTAGGACCGTCATCAAATGTTAAATAAACAACCTTTCCTACTGGTTTTCCATCAGCTCTTTTCTGTTTTGCCAGCGATGTGTCCTCTTTCTTTCCTTGTTGTTGCGTATTAGCTAGTCTAATATTTTCATTAGCTACCCCTTTCGCTGGGATAGAGTTCCATTTCCCTATTAAAAAGAACGTGAAAAAGGTCGTTGCTAAAACAACTCCTAGAGATAGTATTGCCTTAGTTACTACACTTGTTTTTTTCTTATTTTGTGATTCTTTCATTATGTTTCGATCCTTTCCCTACTCATTTTCATATTCATTATTTATGCAGCTAAACATTAACTTCAGCTGATATTTACAATAAATAGATTAATAGAGGAAGGTGAAGATAAAATGCAGATAATGTCGAAATTAGTTAAAGAATAGCCTATTACATCCACTCTTTAAAAAAATATTTGTTTCTCTACTACAGTTAAATTTGAAAACTGGATATACATCCAAAATAAAAAATACTACTCTTTCTAAATAACATTTTCACATCAAGATAATAGCATACCGGTATAAAGATAAAATACAAAGATGGCCGTACTATTGAAATTCTATTATAATTTTGTAATTGGAATTCATTTGAACCAAATGAAGAACTAGAAGAAATATTATTATGTGGAGGTACTCCGATGAACCTTGTAATTAGAGAGTTAGAAACAAATGATTTAGATAATCTCCCGGAGATTGATGACAGTTTTATAGTGAATGCTCGGTTAATTCTTTCTCTTTCCAAAGGAAATAGACGCATAGAATATACAGTAGAAGACGTTCCAAGTTATGAAAAAAGTTATTTACAAAATCAAGATGATAATGAAGAACTGGCTTACAATGAATATATAAATAAACCTAATCAAGTCATTTACATAGCTCTGTTACATAACCAAATCATTGGATTAATGGTATTGAAAAAGAATTGGAACCACTATGCTTACATAGAAGATACAACGGTAGATAAAAAATATCGTACAATCGGAGTTGGCAAAAAATTAGTTGATCAAGCAAAGCAGTGGGCAAAAAAAGGAAATATGCCAGGTATCATGCTTGAAACGCAAAATAATAATGTCGCAGCATGTAAATTTTATGAAAAATGTGGATTTGTAATTGGTGGGTTTGATTTTCTTGTTTATAAAGGTTTGGATAAGACAAGTGATGAAGTTGCAATTTATTGGTATATACATTTCAAATGATAATAGTTTATAACGTAAAAAAACTCAAAATAAAACCCCAATTTCTCTATATTAAAATCGAGAAATTGGGGTTAAGTTATTTAAAACAAATAACTAATTAATAATCCTGCTGATAATAAGAAGCCGAAAATCGTATTTGTCATCGCTGTTGATTTCATTGCGATGCGCATATATCCAGGATCCTTTGCCCCTTTTTGGAAACTTTGAATCGCAGAAATTGGCTTTCTCAAACCTAAGAACATAACTAATGCCCAAGGGCTTATATAACCCATTAATACAATTACGGCAATCCATAAATACGCAATGAAAAAGGCTACCGCTAGTGTTACCACAGCTTTTTCTCTCCCAAGGAGGATTACTAATGTCTTTCTTCCACCTTTAATATCTTCTTCGATATCTCGGATGTTATTTGACATATTGATTGCACCTACTAAAATTCCAATTGGAATGGAAATCAATACACTTTCAATCGTTACAGTATTCGTTTGAATAAAGAAAGCAATGAGTACAAAACATGTCCCCATTAACAACCCAGAAACTAATTCTCCAAACGGGGTGTACGCAATTGGTAATGGACCGCCTGTATATAAATAGCCAACTGCCATCCCAATTAAACCAATAACCACTAACCACCAACTACTATTCATACAAATATAAATGCCAATAAAAGCTGCTACGACATATAATAAAAGCGCAACTGTTAACACATTTTTTGGCTTCAATCCATGACGGACAATTCCGCCACCGATGCCAACGGATTCAGCGGTATCTAATCCACGTTTGAAATCATAGTACTCATTAAATAAGTTCGTTGCTATTTGCAGCGCTAAACATGCAAGCATCATCGCAATAAATAAAAGCCAATCAATTTTGGCAACATAAAGTGATGCCACTGTCCCTAAAATTACAGGAGAAAACGTCGCCGTTAATGTATGCGGGCGCGTCATCTTCCATATTAATTTAGCGGAACTAATTTCCTTTTCATTCCCCATAACTCTGTTCAATCTCCCTACATTTTAAGTATAAATTACTAGCAGTATCTTTCTATCTATTTTCTGCCACGCATCCATTCATTATAGCAATAAATGATTATCCTTTCTAACAAATCAACTTTTAATAAAGTAAAATTTATAAAATGAAACTTTACCATCTTCACATAATATTCTGTATTACTCCTAAGAGTGGTTTTAAAGCGATGCGATAAGTAAATGAAATACATAATAAAAAAGAGCCAATCTCCAACACAATAGAAGATTGGCTCTTGCCTTTATTTATTCCCCAATTTCAGAAAATCGCTTTATACGTTCACCAATTTCATCGCGAACACGTTGAAATTCAGACCATTCTTTTCCTGCCGGGTCATCAAATCCCCAGTGAACACGATTTACGTGCGAAGGTGTCGAAGGACAAACAGAATCCGCATGACTACAAAGTGTAACGACTAAATCAGCATTATTTAAAATGTTTGTATCAATCATATCTGATGTTTGATTTGTTATATCGATATTCACTTCATTCATTGCTTTAATAGCATTGGGATTTACTCCGTGTGCTTCAATACCTGCAGAATACACATTCCACTTATCTCCTAAATATTGTTTGCCCCATGCTTCTGCCATTTGGCTTCTGCATGAATTTCCTGTACATAAGAAATAGATTGTCTTTTTATTTTCCATGTTGTTTTCCGCCTTTGTTTTTAAATTATACTGGTTGGTCATTAAAATATTTACGCTTAAACCAAAAAGCGACGTTTACAAGTGCAATCATGACAGGGACTTCAACTAACGGTCCGATAACAGCTGCGAATGCTGCGCCTGAATGAATACCAAACACACCAACTGCTACAGCAATCGCTAATTCAAAGTTATTACTACCTGCTGTAAATGCTAGCGTTGTTGTTACCGGATAGTTTGCACCAATTTTTCTTCCCATAAAGAAAGAAACAAAAAACATTACAATAAAATAGATTAATAACGGAATCGCTATTCTTACTACATCTAGTGGCACGCTAACAATCATCTCCCCTTTTAAAGAGAACATAATGATGATCGTAAATAGCAATGCAAGTAATGTAAGTGGACTAATTTTCGGTATAAACACCTTTTCATACCACTGTCTTCCTTTTAACTTAACGAGTACAAAGCGTGTTAACATACCTGCTATAAAAGGAATTCCCAAATAGATAAATACTGATTTCGCTACTTCTGCCATTGTAATATTAACGATAGCCCCTTCAATTCCTAACCATTCTGGGATTACTGTTACGAACACATATGCATAAACCGAGAAGAACAACATTTGAAATACCGAGTTAAAAGCCACTAAACCTGCCGCATACTCTTTATCCCCATCAGCAAGGTCATTCCAAACAATTACCATTGCAATACAACGTGCTAACCCGATCATAATGAGTCCAACCATGTATTCTGGTTTATCAGGAAGAAAAATAATTGCTAAAACAAACATAAGTACAGGCCCAATAATCCAGTTTTGTACTAAAGATAAAACCAATACTTTTACATCTTTAAATACTCGGCCCATTTCCTCGTAACGAACCTTTGCTAATGGTGGATACATCATGACAATTAAACCAACAGCAAGCGGAATAGACGTCGTTCCAACCTGTAATGTATTCAGTCCGTCTACTACACTAGGGAACACAAACCCTAAACCAATCCCAACAGCCATCGCTAGAAAGATCCATAGTGTTAAATATCGGTCTAGAAAAGATAAACGTTTCATTTTATTTTCCATCTCCTATTAACAGCAAGAATTTTTAACTATCTCATTTGAAGTCGTGCAACAAGATGGATCATCAATTTTATGAACATCACTATGTGCTTTTGTATAAAAGAACTCCCACTCATTACCATCAGGATCCGTTACCCAAAACTTATCTTGCACCGCATAGCAACAAGTCGTATCCATCTCATCACGCGCAAAGAAACCTTTTTTTTCTAATCGTTCTTTATGTAATGTAATTTCTTCAGCTGTATCCACTTGGAAACCGAAATGATTTACTTGATTTCCATTCACCTCATCTCGTACGTTCAGCGTAAAATTAAGTCCTGGCGTCTCTAATAAAAATTTTGCATAATCCGTTTTCACTTTAACTGGTGAAACACCAAATACCTTTTCATAAAATTCAATAGACTTCTCTAAATTCGTAACGTTTATACCGGCGTGAACATATCTCATACCTTATTCCTCCTCTTAATATATCATTAATCAAGTTTTTTTGATTAATAAATTAAAATTTTAACAGCAGCTACCTTTTCCTGTTTTTCTAAAGATACAGCACAATTCTTCTGATAATAAATTATTCACTTCCGCATCATTTAAATCATAATAACTCCACGTACCTTTTGTTTCTTTTACAATTAAACCTGCATCTAATAAAATCTTTAAATGATATGACAACTTAGATTGCGTCATTTCAAAAACTTCTGTTAAATCACATACACACGTCTGACCTCGCTGGCAAAGTTCATACATGATTTCTAAGCGTTTCTGATCCGCCAACGCTTTAAACTTTTTCTCATAGAGCTGAAAATTTTGTGCCACTGTAGTTCGCTTCCCTTCATCAACTTTTTTTGATGTTTATAGTATATACGTAGATGAGTTCTATATGCAACTTATTAATCAAATTTTTTTGATTTATCTAAAAAACTTCCTCGCATCATATCTTTGTTACAATTAAAAAAGACCATAACCTTTTCAAAAATGAAAAACTATGGTTCTTTTTACAACTTAATAGTTACAATATTTCTGAGGAATGGAGTCTCTATAACTGTTTTAAATTTTAATTTGATCATTATAGAGTAGTGCCCCATCACCCTCAATCTAAGAAAAACAAATACCCCAAAATGAGAAAAATCGATATAACTCTTCGGCAAATAAAGATAACTCTTGTTTTTGGTGCATATTCATAAAAAGCACGTCATCCTTTCTCATTAACATAAGAGAATAGTAACGTGCTTTTAATTTCAAAAATAGTCTAAATCCTTAAGTTGATGGTTGTGGGGCGGGACCCCAATAAGAACGGTATCTAAGGTTGTATGAGCGGTGTTTGTTCCATTCCAAAGGCCTCAGCCAACGATTAACTCAAGTACCGGTTTCGGATGACCCCCATGTGATGAAGTTCGTGTCCCGCGATGCCGTATGCGAGGGCGCGCGCCGTAATGCTTAGGTTGTTGGCTGTCCCCTTGCGGATCCACGCCTCCGCCGGTAGCCCGCGCAGCAATGTGATCGTTGATTGCCGTACGGCCCGGTAGTCTTCGGCCAATTGCGCCGTTGTCCAGCTTCCGAAAGGAGGCAGGAACAATTCCTGATCGAAACCGGTCAGAGGCGTCTGGTCCCCTCTTGCGAACCGGAGCAGGCGGTAGGTCATGACTCGTTCCGCGTCTGTAATGTGGCCCACGACTTCTTTCAGCGTCCATTTTCCTTCCGCATACCGATATGTGGCCTGGCTTTCGGTCAACGATGCCAGGAGCTCTGTCATTTGCTTTTCCTGGGCGAGCAGAATGTCGATGATGTTACCGTCCGGCACCAAACGGATATATTCGCCGGAGCTCCCGGCGTATTCTTCTTCTGACGGTCTTTGATTCATGCGTAGTCACCTCTTTATGTAGATATAGAAAATTATAGCGCTCGTCTATGTCTAACAAATTCGCGAAATGATAGAACTTCCCTTCTAATAATTGAGGATAAGCAACTATTTAGTCGGTCGCCACACTCTCATCTGCTAATATTACTATTTTTTATTACTAATGTTGCCGTTTCACTCGGGTGGCTAAGAGGAAAATGATGGCCATATGGAACAAAATCAACCTTACCAAGATGCGATGGAGCAGAATAGGCTCTGTCATAATCCCCCCAAATAATGTGAAGATTATACTTTGTTACTTCATTGAAATCACCTTGATCATTTTTTAGTAGTAAACTGTTAAGCTGAACCGTAGTATTTAAAATTCTAGGAGAAGTAAAACTTTTTCTTATTTTTTCAATATAATATTCAGGGATGCTCTCCATACTTTCAAACAAACCATTACTTAATAAATATCGCCCTATCAAATTAGTAGTTGCCAATTTTAATGTCCATTTGTTCATAAATTGAGGAACATTTAGCGATTTAGCATTTTTTTTAGCAACAGGTGGCTGAAGTAAAGTGATTGAATACTTCTTATCTATGTACTCTTGTACCAACGCTTCCAGAAGAATAAACGCACCGAATGAATGGCCAATTAGATGTGCACCATTCGTAGCTTTCTCCAATAACTTTTTCACTACATTCAAATAGATATCTAGAAGGTTTTTCTCTAGTTTAAAAGGAGACCGTCCCAAACCTGGAAGATCCAGGATCCATACAGGTTGACCAGTTTTTTCATGAAGCTCTTGTGCTAAAGGAAATAAGTCCTCTCCATCACTCAATAAACCATGTAATAATATAAACGGTTTACCCTCTCCTTGTAATTGGTAAAGGGTAGTGTTATCGCATAATGTTCGTTTAAATAAATGATTATGCCGGCCATTTTGATACATTATTCGATAATCCAGATCAGCTACTACGGCAGGGAAAAATTTCATTACACTCGTCTTCTTAAACCAATCTCCTCCCATAATTTTTTTCGCTGAAACATTTAAAAATTTTTGTTTTGTAATAAAATTCAGTCCATCAGAAGGAATTTTTGTTATTTTACTTCCTCCACTATTCATAATTGCTTTCATAAATGGCATTGGAACAGAGATTTTTGGTGCCCTCATATTCATACTTTCCGACATAATACTTAATAATTCAGCAATGTTTTGATCGTGCTGTTTGTCTTCAACAAGTGTATATGTTTGAATAGTCGGTTGCTCCAATCTGAAAACCTGCACAATAAACTTCGCAAGCTCATCGTTTGAAATAAGTGGTAACCTATATCCCTTACCTCCAGGAATCACTGGCATGAGCCCTCTTCGCATACTCATCACAAGCAAACCTAATCCTGCTATCTGCTCTGTACTCCCTGTTTTACTACTACCGACTACAGTTGGCGGATTAATTACAGAAAGCGGATAACCTACTGCTGATGCCTGCTGACGGATATAAAGATCTGCTAAAAATTTTGTTCTCTCATATGGATTTTTTATTTTCAAATAATTGTTTCCTTCTTTAAACACATCAATTGCAATCTTGCTATTTTTATCATCAAAAGGACTCATATAACCTACAACATGAATAAATTGTTGCAAACCCTTCAATTGATGAATACTTTTAGCTAATTCACTAATATGTTTGGCGCCATTTAAAAATACGGAAGCTGCCTCTTTACTTGTCGCTTGAATATCCATGGGGCCTCCTGCGTGAATAATCACATCCGTTTTCAATACCCTCTCCTTATCTTCAGCACTTAGACCTAAATCTATTTTCGTCAAATCACCTTCAATAAAGTGCATAACTTCCTTTTTTAAGATGCCTCTTTCTTGAAAAAGGCGTGTTGCTTTATTTTTCGACCTCACTAAAAGAAGAATTTTAACATCCTCTTTGGCTAATTCTTTTACTAATTGCTTTCCAATAAAGCCTGTTCCACCAGTTAAAAATACTGTTCTCATATAAAATCCCCCTTTTAGTACTATTTAGTACTAATTTGATGTAAAAAAAATGCTTCTTTTATCGAAGCAATTTTAAAAAATGATCTGCTGTTTTCGTGATTACAGTTGCATCCTTCAATGTTTCTGAAATAAATAACGCTCCTTCAAGATTTGTAATAAAAAGTGATGCAACCTCATCAATATTAATCGTATTTCTAAATTCTCCATTCTCTACCCCTTGTTTAAGTAATAGAGAAACTTTCTTTTGTAATCCTGTAAAAAAAAGACCTATTTTTTCTTTTATTTGCGTGGCCTGTGTAGGACTTTGAATATAAAGAGTAATAAATGGACAGCTCCCCTTATACTCTCTCGACTGAACTCCTTGTGATAATTGCTTTAAAAACAGTTGGATACGATCTTCAACTAAAAATTGGTTCTGAGAAAGTACGTCATCAATTGCAGATTGATACATTTCAATCCAATAATCAACGACCCCTTCTAATAATACTTCCTTATTAGAAAAGTGATAATACACATTAGACTTTGAAACTTTGCTTACACGTACTAATTCATCCATACTTGTATAAGCAAACCCTTTTTCTAAAAATAATGTTGCAGCTACTTCAATCACACGTTTTTGATTCATTAATTTTATCTTTGTCATAACTAGAACTATATAGTACTAATTTGAATATTGCAAGTATTTATGTTAATTTTAAAAAAAGTTTGATTAAAAAAGTTCCACTAACATTGATTTTACTGCAAAAAAAATCTTATTTTGAATAAAGTTGAACTGAACCCCGAAATTGTTAATTCACTATCGACTAATAGAGGTCACCATACATGTCCATTAACTTAAGAAAAAGAAATGCCCCCAAAACGAAAAAATGAGCTATTTTGCTACAAGTTAGCACAAAATCTCGTTCTGGGGGCATTTACCTTTCTTAGCTTGATAGCGATGGGTGATACCCCTATTTATATAGAATTGAATTTTAACTTCACACTTAATTAGTATTTGCTATTTTTACAAAGCACATTTAAAACAATTACATTTATATATTAAATTAATATAAAATATATGCAAGAAATGGAATTTGGGTTACATGCACATAATGTAAATCAATCTACAATATATTCAACTGTGGGTACAGAAAAAAATACTCAAGGCTTCCCTTCTACTCAGGGAAAAGAAGCTACTAATGATTTAGCTATCAAATTTGATATTCGGTCATCAGAAAAAGAAGAAAAACAATCTAGTGTCAAATTTACTGAAATGGATTTATGGAAAATATTAAGAGATAAAGGTGTCCCCTTATGGATTATTATGGAGATGCTAAACAAGTTCCGTGCTGATAAGGAGAAGGAATCAAACTAAACTAAAAATAACTCTCCAACTGATGTTACTAATACTATTGAATTAACTAATGAAACAAGATTAGATATGGTACTGTAGGTTTTTAGTACTGATAGCTCATACTTTTAAAGAAAAAACCTTACAGAAAGATTCTGCAAGTTTTTTTCTCTTATTTGGAGCCGGCAAACCAAATAAATTTTAGTGAACATTATTACATCAAAAAGGTTCTTTATCAAAACATGTAGAATTAGCACGGATGCAGGTTTATATAAATGAAGAGGTGATTGTGTTGAATTATTTAACAAAATCAAAAAATTCATCAACAGGTTTGAGAAAGTATTTGGAATTCTATCCGTTAACTTCATTTTTTTTTATGGCATATGTTTTCTCGTGGGTTGTATTAATTCCATTTATCTTGTCACAATGGGGTATTTTCCCGAAAACAAAAATGTTTAATCTGTTCTTTTATGCCAATGCATTTGTAGGTCCTATGCTAGCAGCATGTATCATGATCCGAATTCTTGAAGGCAAAGAGTCATGGAAAAAAATTAGAAACAGCATTCTAACTACTAAGGTCGGTTTGAAGTGGTACTTTTTTACCCTCATCGTTATCCCCGCTGCAATGTTTCTGGGTATGGTAATAGTAAATGGAGAGATACCTACTTTCCGTGACCTTAATTTTGAATTTTTTATAACCTATCTCTTCTCTTTTATAGCAATTTTCTTTCTCGGTGGGCCTTTACCCGAGGAAATCGGATGGCGTGGTTTCGCTCTGCCTCGATTACAATCGAAATTTGGACCGTTAAAAGCTACTTTACTACTTAGTGTTTTGTGGACTTTCTGGCATCTTCCACATTTCTTAACGGCTGCACAAAAGGGTGGCCCGGGTTCTGACCTTTCTCTCCTATATATCCATTTGCCAATTTTTATTTTACTATGTTTGCCGATCTCAATCATTCTTACTTGGAGCTATAACTGCAATCACGGTAATTTATTTATTGTCATACTAATTCATGCGAGTATAAATACGTTTAGTTTAGCACAAACTCATTCCACCAACCCTGTTATAAAGAATACGGATATATTTGTAGTGATAGGATTGGGATTTGTCGCTTTACTTATTCTTATTTTCACACGAGGTAATCTGGGGTATAAACAAACTTTTAATGAAGTAGAGTTCAGTAACAATGAAAATATAAGTAAATAGAAACAAAAATCATAGAATAATAGGTTGATGACAATAGTGTACCGCCACACTGCTATCAAGTTAACAATCATATTCTTCTCCAAAACAAAAAACATTATTCTTTATTCAAAGTGAAATATAATTGTTTGCAAAGAGATTCTCCCGATACTTGGTATCATATACCTTGGATAAATTAGACAGAAAAATAGAATCTTTTCAACAGGAAAATAATTTATAGTGGATAAAATATATTTATATTGATATTGATTATAATAATGTTTTTTGAATTGTAACTTTAAGGAGGCGTTGTCGATGAGAAAATATTTCTATTTGATTGGGCAAAAAAACAAGAGGATAACGTATCACTAGCCCATAAGCTATGTGCTTCCTCTTCAATATTGGAAGGAGAGTTTCAGATTGAATAAGATTTATTTAAAGGCTATTGACAAAAGTAATTGGGAAGAAGCAATTACACTTTCTGTTACAGCAGAACAACAAACATTTATTGCATCCAACCTTTATTCTATCGCAGAAGTTCAATTTCTAGATAATTTCTATACAAACGGTATTTATCTTGATGAAAAAATGATAGGATTTACTATGTTTGGGATAGATCCTGATGATAATAATTATTGGATTTATAGACTTATGATTGATAAAAAATTTCAAGGGCAAGGTATAGGTAAACAAGCTATACCTCTGGTAATTGATAAGATAAGAAGCAATAATAACCCAAACATTTCTAAAATAATGATTGGATATGCTCCTGAAAACCTTACAGCTAAATTTGTATATAAAAAAGCAGGATTTATTGAAACTGAATTATCATCTTGGGGTGAACAGTTAGCTAAGTATTCCTTATAAGCACTTGAATTTTGTACATTAACTTTTAGACTTATTAAAGAAAAGAGTCTGATATTATAGTAATGCAGATAGGAAATAATTAAACTTTTTTCAAACACGATTTTTTTCTATTCTTAATGGTTCTAATATGTAAATAAAAAGTAGGAGGAGCCTATCCTAACAGACTCCTCCTTAAAACAATCATTCTATACATGTTAGAAATAAATTCATTTTACTAATAATGAATATTCACCGTTTTTATCATCGAATTTATATACATTTAAATAATATTTACCTGGTTTCGCTGTAAATTTCCCCTTTATAACATTTCCTTCATTTTCACCACAAGCTACATAATTTTGCATGTCTGATTCATGATAAAGTACCCATGTCATCCCAATATTTTGTTCATTTACCACAGAAATATCTACTTCTTCTGGATCTGTAACATTAAACGTATAAACATCTGTTTGATCAGGAGTAATCAGATTTCCTTTTACAAGCGTATTAAACGGGAGTACCTTCTCCTCTTCATGGGATTCACCTGTTTGCGGATCTTGTTTTACAGTAACTTTGTTTGTTCTTTGCTTTCTTTTCCCCTACTATCTTTTACTGTTAATTCCACAGTGTATGTTCCTTTTTCTCCATATACATGGGTAGGATTTGCTCCTGTACTTGTTGTATCATCTCCAAAGTTCCATAGATAAGAAATAACTTTTTCATTTTCACTTTTTGTACCATCACTATGAAATGGAATCTCTTCATTTACTATCCCGCTGTATGGTCCATTCATATTTACTATAGTATTTGTTTTCAAATTTAGTTTTCGCAATTTTAGTGTATTTGTTAACAAACTCTGTTTTTGCTTCAGTATCTTTCCTTAACAACAAATAAGACGCTATCTAGATTATGTCAGCACCTACAGTAATTTCCATGCACTTAATCAAAATCATTTATCCTCACTTTATTTATTCCTTTGTTTCCATACCCCATTCTCTTTACGATAAGTATTCTTGCCATCCATGAAGTCAACTGTATTACCCGGAATGCTATATTTCTTATTCTTTTTCTTAGCCTTCTTCTTCTTCAGTCTCTTCTCTTCTTGAATAGCTTGCAAATCCGCCTTCCATTGTTTCAACAAATCCTTTTCACGTCGCATCAAATTTGTACCCCTTGGATTAAAATGTGAACTAAATAATTAGATTCTACCTATTTTATTAAGATAAATTACTTTTGAAAATAGAATAAACGTTAACATATTGTCAAGGTCAAATCATTATTGTTGTTATTTTTTAATAACCGAATATCAAATTTGCGTCGCATAATCCTCCACTGGACAATCACATTCGGGACCCTTTAAATAGACTTCATATAGTGGAGCAACTATCAGAATATCTATTATTCTTGATCCATTCTTCTAGTGCCATATAATCGTAACCTATATCGTCATAACTCCCATGATGTAAGGTAGTAACAATTTGATGCTGATCTAGCTTTTTATCTCCCAATCCCGCGATACATTTCCAGTGTTATCATATATAATTGGAATTCTTAATTCAATATCATTGTGGTTCGGAATATACTCTTCATCATAGAAAATGGCAGATGGAGAACCTACTATTTGAAAATCACTCATTTGTACTCTTTTATATAAGAATTAAAATGTTCATCCATATCATTAATATCGATTTGTAATCTTTGCGTTATGACACTTATTTCACTCCTCTTTCCAATTAATATATCGTAGTGTCTACGTTGGAGTGAAATGAGATCTATGTTCCTATTTATCATTTCACTCATTTCAGAAATAATCTGTAAATGTTGTCTCACTTCATGAGATAACTCCATAATTTGCAATTTCATATATTTGATGAATGAACTTTGGTCTGATGAATGAAGAATTATTTTCATCAAAACACTTTAGAGAAAAATGATAAATACCAAAATTAAATTTATAAAAATACATAACATATTGAAGAAGTATGAAAAACGAAACTGTCGATTTACCTTCACTTTCTAATTATATGCAAACAGTACTGAGAGGAATTTTTGATGAAAATAACTAATTTAGATGGAGAAGCTACATCATTTCCAGCACTACTTAAAATCGTTCAAAATAAGAAATCTTATTATGACTTTAAATGGGGAGAAGTTAAAGATCCAGCAAAAGAAAATACTTGGAATTGGATAGCCTTCTTCTTCACGTTATTTTGGATAGCATATCGAAAAATGTATAAACTTTTCTTTCTCTTAGGACTACTACAAATTCCATGGTTTATTATTTTCCATCTAATAGATATCCCATTGTGGGTAGACATAGTCTTATATTTAGAATTTTGTTTTGTTGTAGGGTGGAACGGTAATCGTTGGTATTTTAAGCACGCTATACAAATTCTAGGAAAAGTGAAGAGTTTACCTCAAACTCAACAAGACCTGTATTTACGAGCAAAAGGTGGCACTCACATTGAAATTATGCTATGCCTCAATCTATTTTTATTATCATTTCTTTACATTATGGACATAAAATTAGCATATTTACCAACCCAAACAAATGTGAAAAATGTTGTACGTTGGAGTGAAGAAGGAGAGACATTAGAATCCTTTACCACTAACTCGAAATGGAAGTATATAAAAAAAGAAGGAAAACATTATGTAGTTGAATTTACAGGTTATGATAATAGTGAAAAAGAACATGTACAAATAGTTTTCTATGTATATTTAGAAAAACAAAATTATGAATGGCACTATGTTTACATTAATAATAAAAAGTTAAACAAAGATGATAAAAAAGAGTATAAAAAAGAAATTGAAGAAATTTCGTGGTATTAACGTACAACAGCTCACTATTATATAACTCTGGAGATAGAAATATCATATGTATTTTTTAGCACGGCTAATTACATGGTAATTATCTATCGTTAAACTGAAGCTATGATATTAAAGAAAAGTCCATATATGTTTTATTAAATGTATTTCTATTTTTTGAATTCATTTATGCGATTTTTTTATCAAATGCTTCTACATTAACTGCCCCATTCTTTTATTTGAAACATCTTTAACATATACAAGATAAAAAAGCTTATTCTATCTCACGTATTAAATCGAATACACGTATTTATCAAAAAAATCCTAACCCTGATTATTTTCAAGATAGCAGAATCAAGAAAGGTACAGAGTATATCCAGATAGATATGGAGGTTTTAATGAGCTCTCTTCAACCAGGACAAACATATGAAATATCCGACGCTTATGTAGGAATGACTGATAAAGTCCCAACTCGTGTGATTGTTCATCGGCTAACAAAAGAACAACAACAAAAACGATTACGTGATCAAGCTATACGAGAAAAAAAGAAAGGAATGACGTATTCTCCTCGTAGCAAACGACTTAGTGGTATCAATGTATATATGACAAACGCCTCTACAGATATTGTCTCGATGGGACAAGTACATGATTTGTACTCTTTACGTTGGCAAATCGAGATTTTATTTAAAACATGGAAATCATTCTTTTATATTCACCATTGTAAAAAGATAAAACGAGAAAGATTAGAATGCCATTTGTATGGGCAACTGATCGCCATTCTCCTCTGTTCTTCTACTATGGTTCAAATGCGTCAATTACTTCTTATGAAAAAGAAACGAGAGCTGAGTGAATATAAGGCCATATATATGATTAGAGATTATTTTTTTCTTATTTATCAAGCCATACAGAAAGACACCCAAGAATTATCAAAGATTCTCATTCTCCTGTTCAACCTCCTACAGCAAAACGGGCGGAAATCTTATCGATATGAGAAAAAAACGGTCTTTGATATATTAGGTGTCGTTTACAATTGTACCATGTCTGATAATCAAGCCGCTTAATTCAAAAAAGTGAAACCCGTTAAGGTTTATTTCGTATGCAAATCTTTCAATCACCTACACTTGCCCTTTAGAAAAAGAAACAATTTCGCCTAAAATGGACTTTGCATAAGCTTAGCTTGATAGCGATGTGGCGGTACCTCATATAAAGAAATTTTAAACATCTTAATCTGCCTTTCCTTTATGTAAATATGGGAATAACGAAATTACCCCAAGGATAGCTAAACAAGCTCCAATCCATAGCGGAGATACAAAACCATATCCTTTACTGATCCCAATACCACCTAGTGACGAACCAATAACAATACCTAGCGTAATAAAAGAACTATGAACGGTATTTATCATTATGCCATTACTAGCTGTCTTCATCACCCTCGCAACCATAGCTGGATTCAATGCTACACCAGTTAAACCAATAAAAATCGTAGAAATCACTGCAATGTATTTATTCTCTGCACTTAAAGCAAATAAAGACAACGCTATGATTAATATAATTAATCCACCCGTAAGTATTTTCATTGTAAATTTATCAGCGAACTTGCCAATTATTATATTCCCAATTACCGTCGCACTACCATAGAGAGCAAGTAAATATGGAATACTTGCACTTGAAAACCCTGTAACATTTGTAAAGATAGGAGTGAAATAACTAAATGCTGCAAACGTACCACCAATAATGAACATACTTGTTATATACGCTGCCCAAAGATGAATATTCTTAAATCGCAGAAGTTCGTCTTTCCAATTTAATTGCTCTTTATTTGAAGAGGATGGTAACAACCGTTGAATCATAATCCCTGATACTAGCACAAGAACAGAAACAGCCCCAAAACTAATACGCCAGCCAAAATATTGCGAAATAACGGTCGTTATAGGTAAACCTAATACAGTTGCGAACATTAAACCTGCAAGTACAATTGATGCAGCTTTTCCCCTTGAATCAGAGTGAACCAATGTCGCAGAAAAGGAAATCGCAACTCCAAAAGCTGAAGCTGAAGCAATACCAGTTATAATACGTGAAATCATCATAATATCATAGTTCCAAGCGATAGCTCCGAGCGATTGACCAATTAAAAATATGAACATTAAAAACAATAATGCTTGTTTGCTGCGCATTCGTAAGAGGATTGCAGTTAAAATGGGGCCTCCTATTACCATTGCTCCTGCATAAGCTGAAATTAAATACCCAATAGATGATACAGGAACCTGGAATGCAAGAGCAAGTTCATTCATCATACCTGCAACCATAAATTCTGATGTAGTCATACAAAAGATTGCTAAAGCTAATAAATAAATAATCGATGGCATAAAAACACTCCTTATTCATTATTGTAATGATCGGTACAAAAATAGTGCGAAAAAAGAGCGCACTAAGCGCCACAAATAGACTCTATTGTTCCTTTGATAACTTGTTCAGACAACATACGATTTTGCATCGATACATTAAGAACACGGAATCCGTAATAACTGCTTAAAAGCAGACTAGCTAATTCCTCAGCTGATTGCTTCTTTGAAATTTCACCTGTTTGCAATCCTTCCTCCATCACTGTTTCAATAGCTTGTTTAAGAAGTTCAACATGCTTCGAGAAAATTTCTTGTACCATTAAATCGTTTTTAGCACGTTCTATACTGGCATTAATCAATAAACATCCTTTTTGATCCATATTCTCAAAGTCTTCTTTCAATGCCCATTCAAAAAAATTACTTAATCGTTCTTTAACTGGAATTGAAGTATGTAACAATTTCCTTTGTTCCCTAATCCCAATTTCATGGTAGCGTTCTAATACTTGTTTATACAGTTCATGTTTACTACCGAAAGTATTGTATAAACTTCCTTTTCCAAGTCCTGTATCACTGCATAAATCTTGTGTAGAACACCCTTCATATCCTCTTAACCAAAATGTTTTCATTGCAACATCTACAATTGAGGAATAATCAAACTCTCGAGGTCTGCCGCGTTTATTCAATCGTATCCTCCTCTCATTTTAAAGATAACATGAATAGAATACCCTTTTTGTACCATGCGGTCAATAATTTTGTTTTATTGTTACTGTAAAATAAAATTTGATTATTTTAGATTACGAATAATGAAAAATAGCCCCCTTATTCAAATTGCCTAGCGAAAAAATCACGTTTTAATAGACTTCTTTATCATCCCTACCTTTCTATAAATTACTAGTTATGAAACAAGGATCGTTTCATAACTAGTAATTTACTTGATTATCTTGATAGCTATGGAGTAGTGCCCCTATAAACAAAACCCACCAGAAACATCTAAAATTTGCCCCGTTACCCAGCGGCTATCAGAAGAAGCAAGGAATGCTACTGCATCTGCAATATCTTCAACTTGCCCTATTCGTCCGAACACAGATGAGTTTGTAGCAAAATTTCGTATTTCCGGATCATCTAGCAATTTTGCATTGATATCTGTCTTCGTATATCCAGGCATAATTGTATTCACTGTTATACCTCTTTCTCCAAGATGTTTAGCTAGAGGCAGTGTCATCGTATTTAATGCACCTTTACTTAAACCGTATGCAATTGAGCCTGTAAAACCAAGTCGTACTTCAGCTGATGAAATGTTAATCACACGGCCCTCTGCTCGTATTAATGGTAATGTTTGCTGAATTAAAAAGAATGGTGCTTTAATATTCACAGACATAATTTCATCAAAAACTTCTTCTGTCGTATTTTTAATCGTTCCTTGTGTACCTATCCCTGCATTGTTTACTAAAATATCAATCTCTGATGTACCAACTTTTATTTGTAATTCATTCTTTAACTGTTTTACTAGCTTTTTGACACCATCAATTGAATTGAGTTCAGCTTCAATTAAGAACGCTTTTCCTCCATTAGATTCAATCTCACTAATCGTTTCATCTGCAGCTGTTTTATTTCGGCCGTAGTGAATCGCAACTAATGCTCCATCTTTCGCCAATCTCATCGCAATCGCACGGCCAATTCCGCGACTCGCTCCTGTTACTAACGCTACTTTTCCATCAAGATTCTTCATTTTTTCCATCCTTCCTAAATTTCCGTTTGATAAAAACCTATACTTATATTTTCATGTAAACACCAATCATTTTAAATATAGATTTATAGGTAATTTAGTCCATTCGCTTATGATATTATAGTTATAATTCGTAATTTACTTTAGAAAACAAAAATAAGGAGGCTACACAATGCAAAACGCCGTAAAACTGGATGAAATCGATCATAAAATTATGAACTTGTTGTATGAAAATGCGAGAATTTCTGTTTCAGAAATAGGACGAATTATATCCATGACGCAACCTGCTGTAAAAGAACGTATTAACAAGCTTGAAGATCAAGGAGTTATAGCGGCTTATCGAACGAAATTTGAGCCTGCAAAAATTAATAAAAACATTCAAGCATTCATCATGTTTAAAACGAGCCAATGCTCTGATTTTATCCAGTATTGTAATGCAGCTCCTGAAGTAACAGATTTATTTCGAATTAGTGGGGAATTTAATTATATGATGAAGGTCATGAGCGATTCGATGGATTCCCTCGCTGCATTTTTAGACTCCTTAATGCAATTTGGCTTGTCATCTCCTTTAATAGTATTAAAGAGTGAATTTGAGGAGAAATTGTCGTTTTGATAAAGGGATACGTATTATCCTCACTAACAGTAAAAGTTTCTCTTTCTTGAGAAAAACCAACAAAATCAATGACTAGTAAACAAAAAAGAACATTGATATTTCAATGTTCTTTTTGTATCTCTACTTATTAAGTAGATTACTCTTTGAAAAGAGCACTTTAATCCCCTTACCCTTGATTCCTCTGCGCCTCTCTAAACTCCTCCTTCACCTTCTTTAACAACCCTTCTTCCGTAATTAATCGATACGCCGTATTTGCTAATGCTTTTGCCGATGTAATTAATGCTTTATCTCCAAGTTCTGAACGTGCTGCTTCTCTAAATTCATTCGTATGTGCAATTAAATCATCTGGTCCGATTTTAATGTACGGATGAATTGTCGGTACGACTTGACTTACGTTTCCTGCGTCGGTTGAACCGATCCCTACTCTTTCTTTACGATTTACATCTTCACCTAATAGTTCTAGTTCTTCCGCTACGATATCGTTATATGTTTTTGTTACGAGTAATTCATCGATTTCATTTTGGAATTGATGAATTTTTACTTTTGTACCTGTTGCTAACGCTGCTCCCTCAGCAATGTTTTTTACTTTTTCTGTTACTTCTGCACATCTTTTTCGCGTTGCTGCGCGGATGAAGAATCTTGCTGCGGCATAGTCAGGAATAATATTAGGTGCTTTTCCTCCCTCTGTAATGACGCCATGAATTCTCACGTCTGACGGAAGTTGTTGGCGAAGTGCATTAATACCGTTATAAAGCTGAATAACCGCATCTAATGCGTTAATCCCTTCTTCTGGCGAAGCTGCAGCGTGAGCTGTTTTTCCGTAAAAATGAAAATCAAGTGGATCGACTGCTAGTGAAGGACTCGTTGTCGCTGTTTTTCCGCTCGGATGAATCATAAGCGCCGCATCAATGTCTTTAAATAAACCTGCCTTTACATAACTTGATTTCGCGCTACCATTTGGCCCGCCTTCTTCTGCTGGCGTACCAAACACAACAACTTCCCCGCCAATTTCTTCAAGCGTTTCTGATAATGCAATTGCTGCTGCAACACTAATTGTGCCGATTAAATTGTGACCACACGCATGGCCTAGTCCTGGTAAAGCGTCGTACTCCGCTAAAAATGCGATTGCTGGCCCTTGTTTTCCAGAGCTTTTTCGCGCGATAAATCCCGTTTCATGTCCGGCTATATTGTGCTGCAACTGAAATCCTGCACTGCCTAGCAATAAACTTAACGTTCTAGATGCATAAAACTCTTGGTTACCAATCTCTGGATTCGCATGAATATCATGACTTGTTTCTATGTACTTTTCCTTATTTCTTTCGATACTCTCTTCAATTGTTTTTCTTTGTGACGTTACTCCTGTCGCTCCCATTGTTCTTCCTCCTTTTATTTTCACGTAAAAAAGCCTCTTTCTAAAAGATAGAAAGAGGCTTCTGTATATACAGTCAAAATGAGCTTCTTTCTTATCTTTCAAGTTACCTTGCTGGAATTGGCACAGTATTCATAACGAATCCGCTGCCGAGGTATCATAGGGCCAGTCCCTCCACCTCTCGTGATAAGAATTTTCATAAAATTATATTAAATTATTTTTTATTCTAAGTTCATTCCAAGTAAAAGTCAAGGAATTCCTATCCGAATTTACCGAATATCTAAAAATCCTTTTAATACACCAATTGTTTCTGGTGCTTGCAGTCTTGCACATACGTACGGAAATTCCGTGCTACCTTCAAATATCATTTGAGATGTGAGCGGTGCGCCTGCCCAGAAGATTTCATCATCAATTACGATAAACGGGAATGCTTTATTTTGTCTTTGTAACTTTACATTTTTCAGTGGAACTGGTCCATCACTATAAACTGTTATCTGTGCATTTGTACGCATTAACGCTTGCCATACTCGCTTATCCACTTGTTTTGTACTTGGAAGTGAAATAATAATTTTTCGTTTTGCGGCTAGAATATCTTTTAATAGCCCTTTCGGCTCTTCAAGATTCATTTCCATAAACCAGCGTAAACGTTTCGAAATTTTCCGTTCCCACAATTGTCTTGATGTCGTGCGATCATACACATCTCCATGACGTTCTATATGAGCTGTTAATTGCGATAACGCTTGTTTTCTAGAAAGATTTTTACGCATATAATGGCAATCTGATAATTGAATGAACTTCCCTCTCGCCCTTGTCACTGCTACATTGACGAGGCGATGATTTTTATGGTCAAAGAATAACACGCCAGGTCGTTCTTGCGGATAACTGTCAACTGTATCAAAGATCATCATATCTCTTTCAGAACCTTGAAACTTATGAACTGTCGCCGCTAAAACTGGTATGTTTTGATATTTCGTTCTCTGCAACATTTCTCTAATACACGTCGATAAAAAGCGTGACTGCGCCCTGTAAGGTGTCACAACACCAATAGACTGAACACCGTCTAACAATCCGATTAACATCATTTGCATCGCTACTAAACCAGACATAATGTTAAAACGTGAACCAGAAGCAGCATCTTTTAACGAAAAAGCTCCCATTTGGCTCGTATCAAATAAAACACTCGCTTCATTTGCGAACGGTTGCAATTGCGCAAGTTCTTTACGCTCTGAAACAGACGGATGATCGTATACTCTATTTTTATAAATAAATGAATTCGTAAACTTCGATATATCCGCATGCATACGTCTTTGTTCCTGCAACATAAATAGGTTCGGATGCGCTTCTGATTTATTTACAGAATCAACAATCCCAGCGTGGTAAAACATATCTTCCCCAAGCCATTTGCGAACGAGTTCATGGTTTGCCATCGCAATTGGAGGTAACTGTAAAAAGTCACCGCAAACGACGATACGTTTCCCAAGTGAAGCAGCTAATGCAATTTGCGGAACGAACGCCATACTCACCTCATCTACGACAACTAAATCAAATGTACGCTCATAAATTAGCGCATCAATGGCACATTTCGATAAAGTTGCGCCGATTACTTTCGCATTTTCAATATATTCTTTTTCTACTTCTTTAATTTTAGCCTTTTGCTTTCGAAGCTCACTTTCAATCTCTTGTATACGCTTCTTATCAGCAGATGTTGCTTTATACGATAAGATTTTTTCACGAAGATCTTGGCGTGTCTCTTCTAAGTAGAGTCTTTCCTCACCCCATGATCCGTTCGTCGTTTCAACTAACTTAGATGCAAGTAACGTTTCATGATTTCGTATATGTTCATGCTGACTATAACCGTAACGAACAATTTCGCCAGGCGTCCATTTCTTTTTCTTTTCAATTTGCTTCGTTACTTCACTCATTAATACGTCTACTGCCGCGTTACTATGAGCTAACACAAGTACCGATTTTCCTTTTTGATAATGAGCCGAAATAATACGTGATAAATTGTAAGACTTCCCTGTTCCCGGCGGTCCCCATACGTACGTTGTCGGATTGTAAAACGCGCGATATGCCAGTTCATTTTTTGGATTTTTCATCTTCTCAATATGTTTCGGACTGCTCGTCCCATCAACAAGACGCTTTATACGATTACGTTTCAGCTTATCTTTACGTGCTTCTTTCAATCGCTCTTGCAGTTGCTCTAAAAGTTGCCACGGTTCACTGTATAAAACCGCTTCTCTTATTTCACCTTGTATATAATCATTTAATTTCAGTTCTATTTCTAATCCATGTACAGATAATACTTCTCCTGTCGCTTCCTCACCATCGAACTCAATTCGAATTGGTGAACCTTCAGGTAAGCTTACTTCCGAAATAAGCTGAAATACATACACTGTATTCTCATAATCTGTATATAAAAAACGACCGTTCATGATAGAAATTTTACTACCACCTATCGTTTTCCAATGTTTAATTTCATATGCTAATGCATAATGCCACTCTTTCATCGTTTCTGATAATGAAGGAGTTTGAGTAGTTGTATTCATCGTATAATCTCCTTCCTTCTCCCCAAACATACTTTCTCACTATACCATACAACACGCTAAAATTTGTAAGGTTTTTATCTTGCTTATTTTCTTAATTTTCAATAATATATTGTATATAATTTTCAGAAAGAAGGAATCTACATGCCAGTTAGAAGAATTGAACACGTAGGACTTATGGTTGCAAACTTAGAAGCATCTATCTCATTTTATGAAGAAGTAGTCGGCTTACAGCTCCTTAAACGTATGGGGCACCCGAATCCAGATTTAAAACTCGCTTTTTTAGGTGTGGAAGAATCGAAAGAAACGATACTCGAACTCATTGAAGGCTACAATTCTTCCTTGCCAGCAGAAGGAAAAGTACATCACATTTGCTTTAAGGTAGATTCATTAGAGGATGAAATTGAAAGAATACAAAAACACGGCGTAACCTTTTTACTAGGAGAAGAAATCGAAACATTACCAGATGGAACACGTTACATATTCTTCGCTGGTCCTGATGGGGAGTGGATTGAGTTTTTTGAGACGGAGAGATAGAGTGAAACTTTAGTCAGCCCACAATAAACGGGATAATAACTTTATGATCCACATAAGGAGTACAAACTGATGAATACAGTTTTTATTATCGTTTTTTGGTACTTATACTATTGATGTCATGGGGGTATTTTGCAATTCAAAAATGCTGTTTACTTATAGCAGTATCTTTTACGAATGCAAAAATAGCCAAAATACGCAAGCAGTTCCGCATAAAAACTTGCATATTTTAGGCTGTTTAATTGTACTCCTTATTTTGTTAAAGTTACCCGTCAATTCAATTCCAAAGACCTCAGCTGACGATTAACTCAAGTACCGATTTCGGATGACCCTCATGTGATGAAGTTCGTGTTCTGTATCCGCTACACTATCTGTAGCAACAGTTGCTATCTCATTTTCTTCAACACTTGACAAGGTAACACCTTCTTTTCAAATTCAAAGAAAAGTTTTTATTTTTCAGCATAAAACATTATAACTCAACTGTTTTCATACAAAATTTTATGAAAAAAAGAAAAGCGAGGATCCCTCATATCCCCGCTATATCAATGATGTATAAAATCCTATATAAGAGATACATAGACAAAAAACAAGAACCCCTGTACATACAAGGATTCTATGAAATTATTTGCTACCGATAATGGGGCGTTGTGTTAACTATATACGAATTTCATATTCATCCAAAATTGCCCTTATTGATGGTACAATTAAAGTCTTGGAGGGGAATTATGGGAATTGTTTTATATTTTGCGTTTTATTTTGGAGTACTGTTTCTTATAATTGGTACTGCATTAGTTTTATTTATTATGGCTGCATTACCAAAAATCTGGAGTAAAAATCTATCATTCGTAATGATCGGTTTAGGGATAAATATACTTACTATTCCGTTGTCTTTTTTTATAGGTGGGATGGCAACAGATTCTCCTGATAGTACTAGGTTAGATTTTTGGAAAGGATTTTTCTTTATTCAAAAAATACCGCTCTTTTTACTGAGCTTTTTATTATTTTTAACTGTGATGTTGTGGTTTATTCGTAAGAACAAGAAAAAAGTAAACATATAGAATTTCAAAACGACTTCCAATAACAAGAATTATGTAAATAAGCTGTCCATATGGACAGCTTATTGTTTTTTTGCTTAGCGTGCAAAATTCGAGTCTTGTTGGCGATACCCCATCGCTATCAAGCTAAGCTCATACAACATCAAAGTCATTACAGCTCCATGAGTGCCTAATACTATTTTCTGTCCTCGATAGGTGTTTAATAATTCTTTTAAGACTTTTGTCGCACGTTTCTGACAGTCGACATTAGACTCTCCTCACGTTAAAGCAAATTCGGGGTCTAAGTTTGGGAAATATCTTAGCGTATAAGGGGATAGGAGACGATTCCCGGTATTAGTTTAGGGGCCACTCTGGGATTTGATTACAAATAAAAAAGAACTTTATTCAAGTCCCTTTAATCTACGATAAAGATCGACCTAACTTACACATGTAATTTGTCATATTTGTTTAAAAATCAAATATATATTCTCTACACTCCCCAGTTATCAGTAGGTCATGTATTTAAAAATCTAAAAAGGTCCTTTTAGATTTTCTGAAGAGACTTTTTACTTCAATAAAGTATAATAAAAGCCGTAGGAGTTTAATGCCTACAACTTTGTAAAAGGATCTTGATTCACTATAAAATATCCTCAATAGATTTATTCTTAAAATTTACTTTTAACTTGATGTTAATGTGACGTAACCTTAAATATTTAGAAATTTAAAAAGCCCCCTAATATTGTTAAAGGGGCTTTACTCATACGAATGATAATTTTTATAAATAATTGCTAAATAGTGAATTTACATAAATGCTTTTAGAAGCTCTTGAACTAATGGGATTGCTCCACCTATAAATTTTAAAACTGCCATTGCGATTTCCATATTATTTCCTCCTCTTTTGTTAGTACTGGGATGTGATTAAACTTTATACCTTCATTATAGTAAACGCTTACATTTGTAACAATACATTTCTGTATGCAATATTGCATATTTATACATTTTGACAATATTTAACCTCTATTAGTCATTCTTTAATGGTACCATAACGAAGTGAGAGTCTTTAAGGGTTCTCCTTAATAGGAGGAAATATGGAAAAAGTTCAAGGTATTTACAGTAATATAAAATTTAAAAGTTGGTTTAAACAAGTATTAGCTGTAGGAGGAATATTAGGATTCTGCTACTTGGTGTTATATGGTTTTTGTTTTTTAGTTGATATGTAAATATTATACAACAATACTAGTGGAGTTTTGCCTACAGAGGTAAGACTCTTTTATTGTACTTGAGATGAACAAACTACATACAATAGCTTTCAGGTTCTTCAAATTTCTCTGTATGGTTCTTTGTTCCTCTATGTTCTAGACCCACTATTTCCTATCATTGAATATAAATGAACTTCCATTTATATTGAAAATACAATTTTATTGATGAAAGATGTCTTTTTACTAGATACATATTAAAAAGAAAAGTATAAGTTGTATTCCATTTCGGTACAATCTTTTTATCTTTGAAAAGGACTTAAATCTTATTAATAGATTTGAGTCTTTTTTGTATACATCCATTTCTATATAACCATATAAATATAATATATTAAAAATAATTTAAATGCAAGAATACTTGTAGAGGAACCGCCAGCACTTCGAAAAAAACAAGCTAAGCCAAAAAATACAATAAGCTGCCCATATGGACAGCTTATTTACACAATTTTCTTTATGGGAAGTACACTTAAGGTCATTTTTAACTTAATAGGAGTCTAATATCTCAAGTTTCTTAGCTAATACCCAGCTATTTAGGCCTAAAGATGCATAAATATTGTAATAAAAATAATTCCCGTTTCTCAATGTTTCCTATAATTCTTTAGTATCTTCATAGAACATAGGCCAACCTTGCATTAAGATATTATATATATATTTCTTACTACAAATATGGACGGTATTATCCTTGTTGCAGTTTTAATTTTAATCAAGTCTATTGTAATTACACAGATTGAAATATCTATTCAATTTTAAAAATAGTAAAGGAAATGTATATAAAAAGATCACTTGTCTTAGAAACAAGTGATCTTTTTATTAGATAAACTGCAACTTGCTAACAGCAGGTAATTGTTATCCTATTCATATGTTCAATAGATATCATAATACATTTTTTAGTTATATAGACGGAATTGTTTCTAATAAAATGAGACCAAAAATATTTCAAAAGGTACCATTAATTATTTAATGCTTTAAAAATGCAATTTTGAACCTTTCGAAGCACTAAATTAGATAGATTTTAATAAACTTCGAACTTTGTCTGCATCAGGATCTCACAATTGAGCCTGAGTAATTAATCCTGTCAACATAGCAAAAGAGTCCTGATTGAAACAAACTCTTTTATGAGTTTTACAAGAGTAAACTTTTAAACATATAATTACATTTCTACTATTTATTTTACCACTTGTACAGATGCTGGTTTCCACCCCTGATTCTCTACCCAATCAATATTAACCTTATATTTTTTATTACTTTGTTTATCTCGTACATTACCGTAGGCTTTATTATTACCATTATTTCCAATAAAATCGAAAATCAATTGGCTCTCTGGAACATCAACAGCATAAGAGATTGCTTTTTTCATTTCACTCCAATCTACTGTTCCTTCTTTAAATTTCATATCAGGTTTCGCTCCTTGCTCTGTACCAATTGGCTTCCATGAAGGATTAGTTTGAGGGTCCTTTTCTTGAGATACCGTTTTTTCTTCCTCTTTATTCTCATTTCCGTTCGTTTTTACCGATTTTTCTACTTTTTGTTTCCCTTCTAACTGTGCTGTTTCTTTATCTTCAGTTTTCTTCTCTTCTATCTTTGCTGTTTCTTTATCTTCGGTTTTCTTCTCTTCTATCTTTGTTACTTTCTTTTCTTGAGCAATTGCTTTCGTTGATGTATTAGAAGGGGTAAACAATTGGTATGTCACTATACCAACTGTCACTAACACCAAAGTAAATGCAATATTAAAAATTTCCTTTTGACGACGATTCTGTTGTTTTTCTTGAAATCTGCTTACTTGTCCCATTCTTCAAACCTCCGTGTTTACTTTCTCCTCTACTCTTTATGTATTATCCCTAAAATTCTTAATATTTTTATTAAACAATAGAAATAAACTACACTTTCCATACAGGATTTCATATCATAATATAATTTGTGTTTTTTCAAGTATCTGACATATGTTATTCAAAATAGTTTAATACATTAAAAATTGATAAGCTTCTGCACTTAAGGAACCTTCAATTTTATTCAAAGGTGATTCCAATTACGTCCACATTAGATCTCCTGTAGAAAGCTTTTTAACAATTAAGCCTCTTCTTCCCTTATTTATAATTTTTAAATTAAATTTCCCTCTATAGTATAATAAAGATGTTTCGTTTTCTAATGGGGTATGTCGTAAAATCAAAAGAGATTTTATCTCTTTTACCTTCTTTTCAGAGTAAATTTCACCACTAGGAAATTCTATTATTCCTAATGTAATCTTTAATTCGCTCTCATCAAAAGTCCACTCTTTATTAAGTTCTCTTATCTTTTGTATAAAGCTTCTTTTGGTTTGTCCTATATAGAGCAATGTTACATTCTTAGCAAATACTCTAGAGATTGCAAATATCCCCTTCTTAGAAGCTTCTTCCCTATTATAAAAGTCATTTATACTATACATGCCATACCACTTAATATGTACTGTTTCTATGAATCTCACCTCGTTTTTAGACAATATTATAATTTCTGAATGTTCAAATTATTATGGGTACATATGCTTGATTACTTGAATTATAAATTGTGCTTTTCAATAATACATTTTATTATTACTAATTTCAATAATGAAAAAAAATACAATACTATAGTTTAATTACAAAGCTGTATAAAAAACAAAGTGATGTCGTGCCACATATTTTCTTTTTTTACAATATCAAACTATCGTGAACAAAATTTTAAAAGTTATGGAATAAAAATACAATGTGTATGTACATACATTTCTATTAATTGAAGAAACCTTCTTAATTGAGGTCGTACCCCAATTAAGAAGAAAAAGAGTAGAAATTTTATCTCTCTACGCTGTTAAAATTATTCAACTCCCAAAAAACTGTACATCTTCTAGAGATACTAATTTTCTAGTTTTGATGTTTTTATAGTGCTTGAGAGTGATATTATTCAAGCTTTTTCATTGAGAATGCATAAATACAAACAAAACCAGTAATACATCTTTTCTGTACCGTACTGGTTTTGTTTAAGATCATCTTAAATTATAGCTAGTTCACCGAGATTGCAAATTCCGATTTCGGTGCCCCAGCGAATACGATTGTTCCATTCTTCGGAAGTTCCACCTTGTTATTGCCACTCACAATGGTGAAGTTGACGCAAACTCCCTTCTCATCATACACCGCAAATGAACCATTTGATGGCAGCGTCACGGTCATCCTTTTGTCTGTTGCCGCTTGTGGAATTGTAAACCATTTCGCATGCCCATTTGCATCCAACGTAACTTTGGATGATTGGCCTACATCAATTGGTTTTACATTAGATTCACTTACGTATAACAATCCAGCCATCTCCATATATTCATTGCCGCCTTCTGTATAGAAATGCGTTTCCGTCGTATCACGACCATTCATCACGGGTACTTGGATCTGATGCACCGCGGTGTTCGGACCTGTAATTTTTCTGCCATCCCAATAGCCTGCTGGGCCTTCCTTGCGAGTAATTTGAGTACTAAGATGTTTCGACTGAACAAGATATTGAATAGAACTAAATTTCTCGTTTACACGATAAAACTTGACACCTTCCCTCTTTGCCCATGCAGCAGCGGTTTTCTTCGAAAGCACGTTGTCTTCTAGTTTCTCAGCTAAATAGTGGGTCATCACACTTTGCCCTAAACCTGGATGAGATTTATATGCGCTCTCCTTCAAATAAGTTCTTCCATTCTTCTCGGTTACGAAGTTGAGCTTGGAAGTACCCCCCTCATTAATAAAGCTTCCATCAGCAGTATATACATATTTTTCTTCTGGATTAGATGGTAAGAATAGTTCACCGTTCTTCGTAATTTCAATTTTGAAATGAGTTTCGCTATTACCATAAAATCCAGCTTTCTTTGCTACGCCTTGAGGCATTTTGACTTTGACCGGCTTACCAAAGGATTTGTTCGGCTTGATTTCCTTAATAGTACCTTTTTCTTTAAGCGTAGCGAGCAGCAATTCAGTTGCCATTAGCTGATTTGTAGAGCTCCGTCCACCAGATGTCAATACAGCCGCTGCTATTTTCTGTTCCGGAAGCACGACTAATATAGCATGTTGCAATGCCGTATCGCCGCCCTTAGCCAAAGCTTTGATCCCATACTCACTAAATGGGTATAGTTTTACACTATCCCAGCCAAGACCATAGTTAAAAATATTCTCGCCAGCCCCCGGCCACATTCCTTTTTTATATTCCTCTTGCTCCATTCCCTTAACTACCTTATCAGAGAGGATTCCTTTTCCCTGTCCCATAAATAGTTGTGAGAATCGCACCATATCTTCTGCCGTGGAAGATATACCTCCCGTACCAATAACATTCACCGATTCAATTGGAAGTTGCCCTTGGTACGCCGGGTAATATAGTCCAGCCCGATTTTCATCCCTCCATTTGTCCTGCGGCGTTTTCGTATGATTCATTTTTAAAGGCCCTGTAAAGTTTTGATGTAGAAATTCAGTAAAGCTCATACCACTAACTCTTTCCACCAAAATTTCGGCCAGCGTAAAACCATCGTTACAGTATACCGAGAAAGCACCAGGATCCGCCTTCAAGTTTTGATTTGACAATTGCTGTAACAAAGTATCATGGGCATAGGTATCATTATCGTTAAATAAAAATGCATTACCTAACGTAGAACCTTGCAATCCAGAGGAGTGATTCAATAACATACGCGGTGTAATACGTTTGTATCGACCGTCTTTCATCTTAAAATCAGGAACATAGCGGACAACAGGAGCATCCAAATCGACTTTTCCTTCATCGACCAATTTCATTACAGCCGCTGTTGCATACATTTTACTAACTGAACCAATCCCGTATAAAGTATCTTTGGTTAGCGGCTTTTCCCCTTCCATATCGTTCTTGCCAGCCTGACCCGACAAAATAAGTTTTCCATTATCAATTAGTGCATACTGCACGCTAGCTGCCCCATGGGACTTCGTAAGTAGCTCCGCCTTCTCTGCTGCAATCTTCTTCAGTTCCTGACTAGCTACTTCTTCACCAGTTACAACAGTAGTCTTACTTTCAGAAAATGCTTTCGCTCCTATTGGTAGAATCATAGTTACCGCTAATGCAGTGGCTAACACACCAGTTAGCTTATTTTTCATCACGGAATTACCTCCTTAAATAATTGATCGTTTTCATCATTCCTTTGTGTAACTATGAAACTATGATAAATTTTACCCGTTTTTACTTTTAGACTACTTGCTAAATTCAGCAAGTAAAATATTTTTAAAAGGATCAGGAGTATCAGCTTTAAGGCTGTTCAAATTGACTGCCAATGTATGCTTGCCTCCAAGTGTGCCTCCAGCAAAAGTTAAAAAGCCAGGAATGGTTCCTCCATGCCCCCATATCGATTCACCGTTTGAAAGCTTCATTTTGAAAATTCCAAGCCCGGAATTACCAAGCTCATCTACTCCTGTAGGGACTGTTGTAAGCATTTGCTTTAGTTGCTGTTCTTTCAATAACTTGCCCCCAAGTAAATAAGAAAAGAATTTGTTTAAATCATCAGCTGTAGAAATCATATCTCCGGCCGAGCTCCCCATACTTGGGTTATAATAAGTAACATCTTTTGGCTCACTTGCTCCGTCTAATTGGATATATCCGCGGGCATGCTTGGTTCCTGGAATGACGCTTGAATTTCCAGGTAAGAATGTATTCGCTAATTCAAGTGGTTCAATAATTCGATTTTCAATCTCTTCCGCATAGCTGTTCCCAGTTACTTTTTCAATAAGAATTCCTAGTAATACATATCCTGTATTTGAATACGACCAGCTCTTTCCTGGAGCAAAATCTGGAGGCATGGATATTCCCATCTTTACTAATCCTTCAGCAGTATAAGATTTTTTTGTATCCATCATATTAAAATCCTTTGACCTTGTGTAATTAGCGATACCACTTGTGTGATTCAATAATTGCCGGATAGTAATCTGTTTATCATCATATCCATTTCCTTGAATGACACCAGGCAACCATTTTTCAATAGAATCGTCTAAATTCAAGCGGTTTTCTCCTGCTAATTGAAGTACAACTGTTGCAGTGAACGTCTTTGTCACGCTGCCAATCCGAAAACGAAAATCTGTTTTCATTGCTTTCTTGTTACTCAGATCAGCTACACCAGCCGCATAACTCCATGTTTTTCCACCCTCAGAAGTTTTAGCAAGTATCCCTGGATATCCTAGTTTCAATGTATCCCGCATTGCCTCTTTGACGGAATTACGGTCTCTTTGAGTGCTTGTTTGTAACGAGTTAGATACATTTTGAATGGACTCCGCTTTTACACTTGAGGTTAGAGGTGTATAAAACAGGGAACCTCCAGTTATTAATAGAGCTAAACCTGAACATGTAATTTGACGATGCTTTTTCATCAAAATAATCCTCTCCCCTATTCATATTGTATAAATGGTTATTTGCTGTTTGGAACTAATCACACAGCTTTCTTCTTAACCCACTGCAAAAGGACGACATTGAATCTGTAATGTCTCTTTTCCTCCAAACAAGTCTTATTAATTGATTTGTTTTTTATAGAAATATATAGTATTTTTCTCCTCTCACTCTTCTTTACATTTTCATCTTACACAATGAAAATCTCTTTTTTCTTACCTCTTCCTTACAAATTCCTTACGTTCAAAATCACTTTTATAATTGATTATTTTTTATTTTAATAACATTTAGTTGTATTAATTTGATAGGAATTTGACTTCACATAAAAGTTTATTTATTTCGAAAAATGAATTTAAATACAAATTTACTATTTAATATTCAACATCTCACCTATACATGTCCTAACATAAGTTTCTATCATCTATATGTATTATTTATTACAACAGCTTTCACGCTAAAAATAAGATATTTCAAAAAAGAGAAATATAGGTATCTCAACAAGAGATTACCAATATAAACAATGTGAAAATCTAAGAACCCCTGTATTACTGCTGATTTCCCTCTAACTAATACAGTTTCAAACATTAGACACAAATACTACATGTAATGTTGAATTTATTACCTATTCAAAATTCTGTTTGTTCATTTTTTCTTAAAATACAAAAATATTTAACTTATAAATATACAAGCTATAATAAGGACGTCTAGGGATAACCTATTAGCACCTTAGAAAATATCAACTTTCTAAAATTGAACAAGATGAAAAAATCACTCAAAGAAAGGTGTGTAATCAAAAAGAAAATTCATTAAAAATTCTTTAGTAGCAAAAGACATCGCATTAGCTATGCCTTAGCACTGTCTACAATGTTGACGAGGTTATTGAAGCGATATAAAGGGATGGAAGTCAGATGTCTCACGAATTAAAAGCAATAGTTTTAGGGGAATTCTGGACATACTTACAATTTTTTAATCCTTATTCACTTAAATACACTCATCTACAATCAAAAGATTTTGAAAGCGCTAACAAACATTGGGTTTTAGATTCAATTAGAGAAGAACACACGATTTGAGGAACTTGTAGGAGATTCATTTTCCAGAACGACTTATATTCCTAAGACTTAAGAATAGGATACAAGGAGGATTTATTATATGAATGGGAATACTGCTAAAAAAATAGAATTGCAATCTGAAAATACTGTGATTACAAACGAGAAATATTTGGATCCTAAAAAGTGGCATAAGCAAGATACTACGTGGGCATTGAGCCTTTTTGGGACAGCAATTGGAGCAGGAGTACTCTTTTTACCAATTAATGCAGGTTCAGGTGGTTTATTATCATTATTACTCATTACATTACTTGCCTATCCAGTTATGTATTACTCACATAGAGCGCTTGCTAAAATGATATATGCTTCCAATTCTGCCGATGAGGGAATTACGGGTACAATAAGAGAGTATTTCGGAAATAAGGCGAGTATTATTTTTAACATCGTATATTTCGTCTCAATTTATACAATTGTCTTGATGTATTCAGTTGCACTTACAAATACTGCAAGTAGTTTTATTGTGAATCAATTACATATGAAAGAGCCCTCAAGAGCCATTTTATCGCTTGTCTTAGTACTGGGTCTTATCGCTATACTAAATTTTGGTCAAGATATCACTGTAAAAATTATGAGCTTGCTAGTATACCCTTTCATAGCTTCTCTACTATTTATCGCAATATCTCTAATTCCTCAGTGGAACACATCAATGCTTAGTTTTTCAGATGTCTCTACTGCTTCAACCGGAACAGGTTATTTGGGAACGATATGGATGATACTACCTATCATAGTGTTTTCATTTAACCATTCTCCAATGATTTCGTCTTTTGTGATAAAACAAAGATCTACGTATGGCATAGAAGCAACTGATGCTAAATGTGCTCAAATACAAAAGATTTGTTATATCATGACGTTCGTTGTTGTTATGTTCTTCGTTTGGAGCAGCGCACTGAGTTTGACTCCAGATGATTTAAAAGTGGCAAAAGAGCAGAACTTATCAATCCTATCCTATCTCGCTAATGAACTTAATTCGCCAGTAATTACGATTGCAGCTCCTATTATTGCTTTTATGGCTATAACAAAGTCTTTCCTTGGCCATTATATAGGATCATATGAAGTAATGCGTGACATGATTATCAAATTTGGTAAAACACGTGGAAAAGATATAAAAGAAAAAACAGTTAAGACAGTAATTCTTACTTTTGTCGTATTAACATGCTGGTACGTTGCTTATGCAAATCCAAGTATTCTTGGGCTCATTGACGCTCTAAGCGGTCCATTAGTTGCTGCTATCTTATGTCTATTACCAATGTATGCGATCCGTAAAGTACCGGTATTAGCTCAATATAGAGGTAAAATGAGCAATGTATTTGTTATTATTGTAGGAGTACTTACAATCTTAGCAAGTATTAAATCTTTATTCTAACTTACTAGTTAATTATCGTTATTACAAATCAGAATAACAAATTATCAAAACGAAAAGAAGTTGACGAACGATGTGTACAAACATAAAAAATCTATATATATTCAAAACTTAATTTACGTTTGTCTATATTAATATACTAGGATTAACCAAGAAGCATCCAACAAATTATTATTAATCGCTACATTTTCTTTCATAGTATGTCAACGTATAAAAAGACACTTTCTATAGTGTCTTTTTATACGTTATAAGATGAATACACTAACTACATACTTATAATTGGAGAGCTTTTGTGAATATCTTCTGTGAGTTGCTCTTTTTCTTTCCCCGTTTATTTCTTCTTTTGAAAAGGTACCACTATATGGACTAAATATCATAAAATGTTAATTTTCTTTTGCTTGCCTATATATTCAATCGCCATCCAGCCATTTTTGGGTATGTTCGATAAAACGTTTTGTCGCTGGTAATGCGTGTTTAATTGAAGTAAGTGACAACCCAAGCGATCGTTTAGGTTTGTCTTCCAATTCCACAACCGTAACATTTTCGCATTGTCCTTGTAATGCGAGTTCAGACATGACACTGATTCCAAGCCCGTTCTCCACCATCGCGACAATCGCATGATCATCACCGGTTTCAAATTGGATATCGAGATGAACCCTAGCAGCTTCTAATACTTTCCTAACATCGTAACCACATGAAGAAGCAGGCATAATAAAAGGCTCTTTCTCGAGCTGATCGTACTGAATTATAGATTGTTTACTTAATGAGTGATTTTTAGGAAGGACACATAGCATTCGATCTTTTCTTAGTGGAATAGATTCTAGATGGCCCGACGACGGTAGTGACATAAAACCTAAGTCAATCACCCCTTGTTGAATCCACGTTTCAATCATTCCATAATCACCTTCCATTAATTTGATTTCAATTCGAGGATATTCCAAGTGAAATCGATGAATGATTGCAGGCAACCAGTGAATAGAAACGCTTGTAAAGGTTCCGATGCGCAAAGTTCCTGCCACTATCCCATTAATCTCTGCAACAGTTTGCTTCAATCGCTCATTATGATTTACTACTTCACGAACATGCGTTAAAACACGCTCACCATTTTCTGTTAATCGAACGCCCGTTTTATTCCGGGATAACAGTTGAAAACCATACTCCAATTCAAGACTTCTAATCGCATGGCTGACACCTGACTGAGTCACATTCAGTGCTTCGGCCGCTCTTGATAAGTTCCCCATTTCAACCGTCTTCAGAAAGATTTCTAACTTAGTCAGACTCATCGATTCTCCTACTTTCTCATGTATGAATTTTGTTCAAGTATAACATTACATATATTCGTTTTACTAATACTTGAATCACAATTAAACTAAGTACATAAAAATTGTAAAGGAGAACTAAAAATGAAACCAATAAAGGCTAATCTTATGATCTTACTTGTTACAATGACCTGGGGTACTTCCTACCTTTTTATGAAAATCGGATTGGAAACTGTCCCTTCATTTTCTCTTGTTGCATTACGCTTTGGTATTGCTTTTTTGGTTTGTGCTGCTGTTTTTTTTAAACAATTTCATTCAATTCATTTTGTCACCTTAAAATACGGCTTTATTCTAGGATTTTTACTTTTCTTTGTATCTGCTTCAGTCATCTTAGGTTTAAAAACGACATCAGCTTCAAATGCTGGTTTTCTAGCCAGTTTGACCGTAATCTTTATCCCTTTATTATCTATCGTTCTGTTTAAGGATCGACTGAGCTACAGACTAATCATTAGTTCCCTTGTTGCAATGACTGGAATTGGTTTACTGACTTTGAATAATCAATTAACACTTAATTCTGGAGATTTACTCTGTATACTCGCTGCTCTCTTTTATGCTTTTCATATTATTGTCACCGGAAGGGCGGCTAAAGTGGCCAATACATTGCAGCTTGGAATTCTTCAGTTGGGATTTGCAGGAGGGTTTGGCGTACTCTCTGCCCTGATTTTCGAAGAGCCGCAACTTCCATCCACTAAAGAAAGTTGGATCGCTGTACTGGTATTAAGTATATTCTGCAGTGCTTTTGCCTACATCATTCAGGCGATGGCACAGAAATACACAACACCGACACATACAGGACTCATTTTTTCATTAGAACCTGTATTTTCTGCACTATTTGCATACCTGTTCATGAACGAAGTATTGTCACTCAAAGGGTATATTGGAGCATTACTTATTCTAAGCGGTGTTATACTTGCTGAGATAAAAGTAAA
Organism: Bacillus sp. S71; assembly: GCF_016625265.1. Classification (NCBI taxonomy): domain Bacteria; kingdom Bacillati; phylum Bacillota; class Bacilli; order Caryophanales; family Bacillaceae; genus Bacillus; species Bacillus sp. S71. The sequence goes on from NZ_JACVUW010000003.1 coordinate 203,587, forward strand.
ACGAAAATCTACATTATTTCTCTAAACCTAATCGTTCTTAACATAACAGAATCGGCAATTGCTGTCTCTGGTTTATATATTATTAAGGCTTTATCAACATTGTTTACTAATATTTGGTCAAGAAGTCTTGTAAATCGTTCAAATAAAAAATATCTCATGATAGCACTAGGTTTATTTTTTATGCGAGCCCCCTCACCATCAATTTAAGAATTAAAAAAGAGGGGATTATCCCCCTCCTTTTTACGCTTGCCCCGACTGTCGGAATTATTTAATAAAACCACGATTCAACTTAGTTAACTTTTCATTGATGTTAAAAATTCTTACTCTAATATCTTTAACACCAGCTGATTCAAGTCTGCTCTTATGCATTTCCGCGTATTTTTCAGCATCTTGTTTTTCTTCAAATACATAAATGCCTCCAGCTTCTTTTGTTTCTTCATTCTCTGTCCATATTTTCCAATGAAACCCTTCTTCTTCGTTAATACTTTTTGCTAAATCCCAAAATCCTTTTTCCATTTCTTCACCAAAAGGACCTTCAAACGGAAAATCAACTTGTAATAAATATGCCATTTTCACTCACTCCTATTTTTAATATAAAATTCTTCCCATTCTTTTACTGATTATGATTCAAATGATCGTAATGTCTAAATCAGTATTGCTATTATTATTCAAGCACTAATTTGAGAATCCCCCTATTTGTAAAATAATCACATAATGATAGTAACTTGAACGCATAAAGTGAAAGTTTAATAGTTTTCGGTTATTTTTAAAAAATGTGATACAAACTTATCCCTAAACTAAGGACAAACAAAACAAGTGCAGGTATCGCTTTCTTAAAGGGATCTCTCGCTAATACAATTAGCGTTAATGCAGCTGCAAGCATCGTACCGCCTAATAACAATCCTGCCCATAAAGCTACTACTGGAATCCAGATTCCTATCAACATTCCAATCGCTCCTACAATCTCAAAAGCTCCAGTTAAGAAATTAAAAAACGAAGGTAAACCAAATCGTTTGAACTCATCTGCCATTTTCCCGGATATAATTTTCATTCCTGTCATTAAAAAGAACAGAAACAACACTACTTTTACAATATTGATGAAAATTAAAATAGTAATCACACCTTTCTTATTATTTGATAAAAACTCAGTATTGTTCAGGTAGTAGTCACTACCTTTACCCTATTTCCTGAGATTACCCGTATGGAAGTCGCTTCCATTTACATTACCCTTTTCCATATTAAAGGGCTGAAAATTATGTGCTATAGCATATATAATTCGAAAATTTGACTGGTACTAAGCAAAAAAATGAACCTGAATCAGATATGATACAAAATAAAGTTATCTTCCCATTCGTTCAAACAAACAAAAAGTATATGCTATAGCATATATAATACCTAAAACAAAGTTTGTTCCTTATGAATAGCATAGCATCAATAAGGAACAAATATTAATAGTGTGTATCATACAATTTGTTTAATAGCGATTGTAATACTTTAATTTCTTCCTCGCTCAAATTACTCGTAACGAAATGATGAGCGTCTTTCACTACAGGCAAGATTGTTTTCTTTAATTCGTCACCTTTTTCAGTTAAAAAAAGGTTATGTGAACGCCTATCTTGGTCATTCAAAGCCTTCTTTACAATCCCTTTTCTCTCCATTGACTGTATCATTCTAACAACAGTAGTTTGATCTTTATCAATAGCTTCCGCCAATTCTTTTTGAGTAGTGCTCCTTTGGCTACAAAGAACACTAATAATCCCCCACTGCTCTGGCGTAACTCCATAAGGCTTTAATTTCTTCGTAAAATAATTGGTCATTTTCACATCAGTACGATGAACAAGATAGCCTATTAAATCATGTAAGTTCATATATCACCTCTATAAATTAAGATATAAAAGGATATAGCATACCAGTCAATCATTCACAATGAATGTATTTGTTTCAACATATATATGCTATGGCACATATATTAAAGTAGATTATTTTAATTGTCAAATGATTTACCTATTATTTTTCAAAAACAAAATCGCCTCCTTAGATTATAGAAGGAATGACTAATTTGACGTATCTTTCTGACGATTTCTCCCTTATCATTTTATGATATGCTAATAACATTTGATAAAATATGGTATCTACAAATAGTCAAACATCTTTAAAGATACCTCGTCCAGTTCTTGCTGTTACAAGATAAACAGCATATAATCAGTTAACCACCCACATTAGTAACGAAAACATAAAGAAAAGGCATTCCAAATATGAAACACCTTCTTTCGTTTTATAAAACCATCCAACACGCTGAACTTTTCAATTTAATATAATCACTCGTTTAACTAAAGAAATTGATTACGTGCATAACGCTCTTCTCACTTTTCTTGCAAAATTTAGTGGATCATCAACGTCTTCGATATTAACGTAAATCAAATTTGGATCATCACATAACCACTCATTGTGTATAGACGAAACAATTATTCCTTGTTTAATAATTGTCGCCACAAATTCAGTGACTTCTTTTTGTAAGAGTGCTACTCGGCCTAGGCATAATGCCCGTCCAGTTTTATTGTCTCGTGATTCGAATGAAAAGGAAGTTGTTACTCTAAAACGTTTTCCCAAGATTGTTGCTCGTATTTCATCTCGGTTTATTGTTGCCACGCATTTCCCACCGGCGAATCCTTCTTGCCCGCCGATAATTCTTGCAAACTGTTGACAAATTAATTCATCATTAAACGCCATACCTTTAATCATCCCCCCTTTTACTGTTAGGTTATGAATGAATACATAGGTCTGAAACGGTAATGAATCTAATCTATTAAAAAAATGATGGCAATCTACCGAGAGCTATTAGCTCAATTATTCTTGATTATTTAAATTAACTCAGCTATATATGTTAAGACATTTTTAAAGAGCATAAAAAAGACACCCTAAGGTGCTATCCTCCGACTTGAGAATCGTATCTATGTATGGAGAAATTTAGAAAAGACAAATACAAAAGAGAAGATTCTAACTATAATTTATAGAGCTCTTATGCCATGAATTACTTACTTATTTCCTTATTTACCAGGAGAAGAATCTCAGTTACATTATTTTCTGAACAGTCTCGTTAAAGCCATCCCAAGAAATCCAATGCCCATTCCTATTAGCCATCCAGTTTGGGCATTACCTAACATAGATCCCACTCCTCCACCAAGAAACATACAGCCAACGAATACTAATCCTCCAATTCCCCAATTCGGCCGTTCCATAATTCAATCACATCCTTTCAATAAAACATATGCGATTAGCTCCCTCAACTTTCTTCCATAGAATATCTCATTATTTTGCTTAAGTTTAGCGCTTCAGGGCATTCAAAAGATGCGAAGCTTGAGTCATTTATATAGATTGTAGAAGTATGGAGATTTTCCACATTTTAAAATAGTAAAGTATAAACATGAAAAAACTCCTAACAAATTTTGTTCGGAGTTTTTTCAAATACGCGGTATTTATTTAATCTTCATTATTGAGTTCTATTGTACCTGTTCTAGCACTAACTTTTAAAATATTTAACAGATTATCAGGTGTCTTGATTTCCACTTCATATTCAAATTTTGATTGTGCTAAGTTGTCATCTTCTAATTCGAATTCTTTTTTCACATTAATAATTTCTCCATTTGTATGAGCTAAAGAAATTTCACGAACTTGTTTCTCTGTGTAGTTTTCATTCTTTTTTGCATAATTGTAACCCATACCATAATATCCACCAACAATAGCAATACCACTTACTAAAATAGCAATTACACTTATAATTATTTTCTTTTTATGTTTTAACATTTTCATCCACTCCTTAATGATTAATCATCTATTCCAAATCTTGCTTCAAGTGCATTTTCTGCTTGCTCTAATTGATCTTCTAGTATATCGTGTTCTTTTTCTTGCGTTTGATATTGTTCAACAGTTATCGTTCCAGCGCGATAATCTGCTTCTAGCTGATTATCAGATAGATCTATCTTGTCATCCAATTGGTCAATTTCTTTTTTTGCTGCTAAGTACGTATTTAAGTTTTCTTCTTTTGCTCCAACTGGTTTTGTTTTATTTGCCTTTTCTACAATAGATGTGACTTCGTTTTTGAAATCTTGTATTTGCTTCTTATCATTTGTAGCAGCTTGTGTTTTGTTTGGTTCTTGTTGTAGTTGAGCGACTTCTTTTTGCAATTTATCATTTTCCACTTTCAGTTGTTGTACTTCTGTATTGTTATCAGCTTGAGTAGAACAAGCTGATAACAATAAACAGGACATTGCTCCAATCAGCATCCATTTTCCCATTCTGTTTTCCTCCCTTTACATGTGCACCTTATCCTTGCCTTTATATTACCGAACAAACATTAAAGGAAGATTAATGTACAAAAAAATAAAGTGAAGGCTTTTACAGGCAGTTAATCCCTACCTAACTCCCTCGCATTCACCGAATTTTGAGGGAGTAGTCTTACTGCCCGTTAATGCGGGATAAAATGATATAATTAACTAGTTTCTAATCTTTCTTTAATGTTTTGGAATTATAGTGATACATATTAATAAGAAGAAAAGGAGAATGTTAATGCGAGTTCTTATTGTCGAAGATGAACAAGACTTACAAAATATATTGGTGAAACGATTAAATGCAGAACATTATAGTGTCGATGCATGTGGGAATGGAGAAGATGCCCTGGATTATATAAACATGGCTACCTACGATTTGATTGTCCTTGACATTATGATTCCCGGAATAGATGGTTTACGCGTATTACAAAGATTACGCGCGGACAATAATGCAACTCCTGTCTTGCTTCTTACAGCTAAAGATACAATTGATGATCGTGTAACAGGACTCGACTTAGGTGCGGATGATTATTTAGTAAAGCCGTTTGCTTTTGATGAACTGTTAGCAAGAATTCGAGTGTTAATGCGAAGAAAAACAGGAAATACATCTAATGTATTTGAAATCGCTGACCTAGTGGTAGATTGCAATATGCATAAAGTAACAAGAGGAGACCAAGTTATCACTCTTTCCAGTAAAGAATTTGCTATTTTAGAATATATGATTCGTAATAAAGAAGTTGTGCTGACACGAGATAAAATTGAGCAACATGTGTGGAATTACGACTATGAAGGCGGATCGAATATTATTGATGTTTACGTCCGCTATCTTCGTAAAAAAATTGATAGCCAGTTTGAAACGAAGTTAATTCATACAGTGCGCGGAACTGGTTACGTATTGCGAGTAGAATCATGAAAAGACTATCAATAAAAATGAGAGTGACCCTGTGGTATACGGGGCTAATTGTAATTATTATGGCACTCGTGTTAGCTTTTATTTTAACTTCTTCAGATAAAGTTTTGCTTTTTAATATGAAAGATCAATTAAAGAGCACAGTAAAAGAAAGCATGGAAGATATCGAATATAAGCATGGGCAGTTAAAGATTGACGATGATTTTGAAACCTTAGAAGATGGAGTAAATCTTAGTATTTATAGTAAACAAGGTGAGCTGTTGGTAGGACATAGTCCAACAAGCTTTAATAAAAAGATATCGCTTAAATCCGATGAAATACAAACCATTAAAGACGGCAATAAAGAATGGATAGTATATGATTTTCTCCATAATGCAGGCGGCGATGAGCAAGTCTGGGTTCGTGGAATAATGACTATGAACCAATTATCCTCAACGATGAATACGCTTATCGTGGTAACAATCATCTCATTCCCATTACTTATTCTTATTGCGGCATTCGGAGGATATTTTATTACGCAAAGGGCGTTTCGACCTGTGCAACAAATGAGTGATTCCGCCAGTAAAATTGGTGATGGTAAAGACCTTTCGAAGAGAATTAATTTACAAGGTTCACCGAAAGACGAAATGTATCATTTAGCACAAACCTTTGACAAAATGTTTGAGCGATTGGAGACATCATTTGAAAGTGAAAAACAATTTACATCTGACGCATCTCATGAATTAAGAACACCAACATCTGTTATTATTTCACAATGCGAATACGCTTTATCGCAGAGGAATAACCCGAAAGAAATGGAAGAATCGTTAGAAGTAATTTTAAAGCAGTCACGTAAAATGTCCGCTCTAATCTCACAACTTTTATTATTAGCAAGAGCTGACCAAGGAAACCATAATACTTTCCAATTTGAATGTATCAATATGAGTGAATTAACGGAAATCGTTGTAGAAGAACTTTCATTAATGGTTCAAGAAGCTTCGATTGAATTAACAACTAATATAGAGGAAGACCTGTTTATTAAAGCAGATCAAACATTGATGATGCGTTTATTAATGAATTTACTAACGAATGCGATTGCTTATAGTAAAGCGAGCGGAACTGTGAATATGCAACTATTCCGTGATGAAACCAACATAATAGGTAAAGTCTCCGATAATGGCATCGGCATCAGCGAGCAACAAATTACTAAAATATGGGACCGCTTCTATCGAGTTGACGCAGCACGAACATCTTCAAACATCGGAAACACAGGTTTAGGATTGTCGATGGTAAAATGGATTGTCGAACTACATGGAGGAGAAATTACGGTTGAAAGTAGATTAGGAGAAGGCAGTACTTTTACATTTAAACTACCAATTGAAAAAAGAGCATAATTTATACGTGTCTGTAGCTTCAGAATAAAGATTGATTCAAAGGCTCTCTACAATCCTTATGTAAAAATAACTGACGCATTTTAAACATCATCGATTTTATCATTTTGGACAACCTATTCTGTTAAATTAATATACATGCGAAAAAACTATCAAAATATAACCCCAGAAATCCAATGGTCTCTGGGGCTTCATTATATATTTAGCTCTTTTTGCTTTTTGTTTTGTTTATGTCTATACAGTAACTTTCGACTTATTAGAGAAATCACTAATAAGGTCAGAATTAATAAGATAAGTTGCATAAATGATAAATCAAAATATTTAGCACCTGTAACGATTAAAAGTGTAGAAATCGTGCCTTTTACAACGAAAAAAATAATAACCCATAACCCGCCTTTTTTCCAGTTCATTTTATATTACCCTTTCCTACGTTTAAATTCTTAAAATATTTAATGATAGTTCGTAAATATGACAACTTAATAGAAATCTATTATATTAACAAAAATTCATGTCTAATTAAATGCGACGATTCTATATTAAGTGAAAATGATATTCATTGTCAATTTTATTGATTATTTGAATACTTATTCTTAATCTCTTTCTACTTTGTTTCTTATAAGCAATACACTTTTATATTCAAACAAAAACACCTCCATTACATTTGCACACTTAGTATGCGAATGCAAGAGGTGTTTTTTTCATATACCATCAGATAAGATTTCCTACTTTGTTTATTTCTTGATACGTAGCTATTTTCTAGTACACGATAACCGGATCATACGTGTTCAAACTATCATATACAGTTTTTGCAACATTAGGAAGAAGGTTCACACACCCACCTGATCCTCCTGTTAAATAAGCATTATTTCCCCAGTCTTTTCGCCAGCCGGCATCGTGGAATCCTTGACCGCTATTGGTGAATGGAACCCAGTAATCTACTTTAACCGCATAATCAGCTTTCCCTACTGCGCTACCTCTTAGCGTGTATGGTGTTCGTTTGTATAGGACGTACCACACACCTGGTGATGTATCTTCACCCGTGCTATGTTTACCCGTTACTACATTTGTTGTAACGACTAATTTCCCATCTTTATAAATCCAAATTTGTTGCTCTGCAATTGAAACTTCCGCATACGTGTCTCCGATGCCATTATTCGCTGTTGTTTTATAACCGATACCTTCCTTCTCCCAACCATTTCCGTGAATATTAGAAGCAGAAAGCGCCTTTTCGCCTTTCTCAAAGGCTTGTTGAACTTGTTTAGTTTCTTTTTCAACATCTAGTGCCCAGCCGTAGCCTTGCCCTTTTACTGATATAACTGAACCGGAATGCGTTTTAAATGAGAAATCTTTATTTAATGTTGATTTGGCATTATTAATTTCAGTAATTTTCTTCTTAATGTCACTCGCATCAATTGTAACTTTCATATCCTTTGACATAGAGGCATTTTGAATTAAATCTTTCGCTTTTAAAGGATAAACTTCATCCTGCACTTTATACTCAACAGACTGCCCAAGAAGATTCTGTAGTGCTTTCTCCTCTTTTTTGACAATCGGATCGTCTTCTTTAATAGGTTTTATGTATGCAGACTTCAGATGAATTTCGCTTTTATATTTTTGCTTATCGTAATCTTTCAGTAGACTAGTAACGTCATACTGTTTTCCTTCAACACTTTTCGAAATAACAATTTTCCCTTGTTCTAGCTTCGCCATAGCATCTTGAGGCGCTTTTAATTTTTCATTCATAGAGATGAGCGTTTCTTCTACAAGTTTTTTCATCGTTTCACTACGATACTGATCTGCCTTCTCTGGTAGCAATGAATAATTTTCTCCCTTTGAGGAAGGGAAAAATGTCCACTGACTTTTTAATAGTTTCTTAACTTGAGGCAAATCTTTTTCCGTAAGTTCCGTTTTTGTATCTTTTTCATCTAAAATTTGTTGTTGATCAACATAGACTTTGTTTGCTAGTCCAGATGTCTTTAATTTCTGTATTGCCTGATCAGCGCTCAGACCACCAACTTTTGTGTCATTAATTGTAACATTCGAATTGAAGTGAGTTGCCTGATAATAACTCATTCCCCCAATAAGAAGTGCAATTACACCAATACCCGCTGCGATAAACTTCCAATTTGTATAACGTTTTTTTGATCTTACTCGTTTTTGATCAATTTCTTCAACTGATTCATTTGTTGTATTGTTGTTCATCAATCTTTCCCCCGTATGCATTAACGTCAAACGATTTTCAACTAAAATCATAGACTAGTGTACCTTATTTTTCCTAAAATTTCATTATTTCCGACCACATTTTATCGCAATTTAATGATTTAATTTAGATTTTTTAATAGTACGATGCATTGAACAGCCCTTTACAAGTCATAAAGTGAAACTTAAATTAACCGTCACACCAAGATATTTAGCTTAATATTCTAGGGGGAAATTTTTCTCTTTACGTAAAATACGAATTATATTATCCATTTTCATGAACATCAACCCCTAATTTTGTAAAAAAAATAAACGATAGTCCTTCTACATTTTTGATAAAAGGACTATCGTTTTTTCAGTTAGAGTATTTGTATAATCGTTTAACTTTTTATTTCCTGAAGGTCTAATGTGATGAAGATGATGAAATTTCATCTCATAGCCTTTAAATGAAAAACATTATTTTTTTATGACAATCAAGTTTATTTTTATAAATTAAACCCTTAGCTTGATGCCTTCCATATATCCAGCAGCCTAAGATTAAGTAAGAGTCCGTTCAACTAGATTTTTTCTAATATTTTTAGGAGTATCTTATTTCAGCCTCGTCATATTACACTAGTTGAATTTAAAACAAATCCGTATGCTATTTAGTAAAATTTACGATTCGAGACATAATTATTGCAGTAGCCAAGATAATAATAGCGGTTATCAAACCAGATTCTCCAATCCAAATCTCAGTTTGATCTCCTGTACTTGCACGTGCGAAAGGTCCTTGAATAATGGCATTCCAAGTAGTATGAATGATAACCGAAGGCCAAACGCTACCTGTGATAAGTCGTAAATAAGCTGTAATATAACTGAATGGCACAATACAAAAATAGATGCCAAGTACTGAAAGTAGGGCCGATGTTCCCTCTACATATAGACCAGCAATAACAATTGGAACATGCCACGTTGCCCAAATCAATCCGCTAATAAGGATTGGGCGTGAAAACTCTGCATCGATTAGTCTTGTAAGCATATAACCTCGCCAACCCATTTCTTCTCCCATAACTGGAATTAAGTTAAGCAAGCTACCTAAAACTCCGCTCAATACTACTATAAAAATGAAACTTAATGGTATCGGTAGATACTGAAATCCAAGTATATTGTAAATAGGTTCTAGCATACCACCTTGCGGGGGCTGAAACCTCGCAATTCCGCTCAACCAGGCGATAGAATAAGTAATTCCACAAATAATCATAGGTATTAGCAGAGCAAAACCAATCCCCTTCCATATCTTTAAGTTACCGAGACTAAAAGATACATCTTTAAACCCTTCTTTCAATATTATGCGAGTCAAAATAGAAGAAAATGCTGGGGTAAACATATATACCACAATAAGCGGCATACTTTTAGTAATCATTACTACTACATTTAGAATAATAGAAGTAATGGTTAAGATACTTAGAAAGAGTTGAAGTCCTATTTTAGCACGTTGGATTTTATCTTTATTGTGGAATGCTTCTCCGTGTAATAACATTGTAATCCGCCCTTCCCCTTTTATTCATTTGTTTATCAAATTTACTTCCTGTCATTTCAACAGCTACAACTTAGAATAAAAATATTTTGACATACAGATCATTCATCTTTAAAATCCCTCCCAAATTCATAATCTAGTCTTACTTGCGATTCAACAATTTAATTATTATTTATAAACTGTCATAGCCGATAGTACAAAAGTGTAATGATTAACCTATGACTTGTGTCAATTAATCTTATGACAATATGTAACTAGAAAATATGATATGGAATAAATAACAATTGAATTAAAGCAATTGATTCGTGCAAGTACATGAATCAATCTTGCTTTTGAAAATAATTCAATTGAGGTGGGCAAAAATGAATAAGAAAAGAATGATTGCAATGGTTAGTACAGCTTTATTAGTCACAGGATGCGCGGAAGTAGGAAACGCTCAAACTGTAGCAGTCGAAAATTCAGGTCAATCAGTCCAAAAAAATATAGTTAAATCAATACAATCACAGGCTAACCCATTAAAAACGATAGAGCCGTCAAAACCATTTGAAGATTTAAAACCACTTAAGAAAATGATTGGGAACGCGCAATATGTAGGATTAGGAGAGAATACTCATGGAAGCTCTGAAATTTTTACTATGAAGTTTCGCCTTGTGAAATATTTGGTTACTGAAATGGGTTTTACGAATTTTGCAATGGAAGAAGATTGGGGAAACGGCTTAAAACTAAATGAATATATCCAAACAGGAAAAGGAAACCCTAGGGAATTTTTAAAATTGTTATATCCTACTGATGAAATTATAGCCATGATTGAGTGGATGAAAGATTATAATGCTGATCCATCCAATAAAAAAAAGATCCAATTTATTGGGCTCGACTTAAAGGCATTGGACCAAGGTAGCTTTAATAAAGTAATTGATTATGTAAGGCTCCATCGACCAGATTTGCTGGCAGAAGTAGAAGAAAATTATAAAGAATTGTCTTCTTTTACTGGAAGTATACAGGAATATATGAAACTTGCTCCTGAAAGAAAAGAGAAGTTTAAAGCAAACGCTGAGAGAGTAGCCCGATTACTAAAAGATGAGAATGAGCAAGCCAACACAGAAATAATTCCATCCGAGTACATCTGGGCGAAAGCAACGGCAAGTGCAATAGAGAAATTTACCACAATGCTACTTCCTAACGACTATCCAAGTATAATAAAACTACATGAACAATACTTGGCCGATCATGCAATGTGGGCACAAGAGACATTTGGTGGTAAAACGATGGTATGGGCACACAATATTCATATAGCTAAAGGAATTATCGATGAGAAATTATACCCTTATGTTGCGGGGCAGTTTTTGAAGGAACGTTTAGACAATAATTATGTCACAATTGGTAGTACAACTACGGAGGGGAATTTTACCTTATACAGCGAATATGATCCTTCCACTGGAGGTAAGATTACAACCGACACTATTCCACAAGATGTAAAAAGTTTCAATTATACTCTCGGAAAAGTGCCATATAAAATGTTTTTATTGGATAACCGTCACCTTAAAGGACAAGCAGAAAAATGGGTTAAAGCAAAAAGACCATTACTAAGTATAGGGGGGCAAATCCTCCCGAACAGTTCGGTGTATTTTGATACTTCATTGTTTGAGCAATTTGATATTATTTTTCATATTCGAAAAACAAGTCCATCTCATATTAAATAAAAGTACAAAACAATCCCGTTCTTGCAGATGTAAGAACGGGATTGTTTTGTGAGGATTAATAAAGTGAAACTTTAATCAGCAGTTTTTTGTTCATCCCCCACTGATTATTAGCCTTCACCAATCGTGCGTTTACCGGCAGCCCGCCCCCCACCTAACGCTGAATTTTGAGGTGGGAGTCTTACTGCCCAGTAAATAGCGGGATAAAAGCATCTTTTTTAACCAGAAGTAAGCTGCTCTCCCCTTTTTAACATCATTTAGAACTGTCATATGACACTTTTACACTAGTGAGAATGACAAAAAAAGCAGTATGATTCGGTTATTACATAGATAGGAGCGATGAACTTTATGAAATCAAGATTCATCCAGAATGGTTATTTTTTATTGCTAACTTTCGGTACAGGATTGTTTTATTTTTGTTTTTACCTAATAGCTCTGCTATTTAGTTTAATCCTTTCATTTACTGTTGTTGGGATTCCATTAATTATGCGCGTACTACAGACTACCACACCCTTTATCCAATTCGAGCGCATACAGACGAAAATTTATACAGATATTTCAACAGACTCTTACGATAGAAGTATAACAATGGATACATCGAACTGGTCTCAGGTGAAATTAGTGCTAACAGATCGTCACACTTGGTGTGCTGTCTATTGGCTAATGCAGAAATTTACGATTGGCATTTTCAGTCTCATTAGTGCAATCATTTTTTACGTAATGCCACTTATGTTCCTGTTGGCACCACTACTGTATCGATACATCAATATGAATATTATATTTATACAAATAGATACTTTTACCAAGTCACTCTTTGTAATGTTTATGGGTATAGTATTTACCGCCATAAGTATTAGAATAGTCGATGGTTTGACAAAGAAAATTGGGGGCTATACACGTAGTATGATTCGGCAACTAAATCAATAGAAGTTTGCATTTTGTGAGTAGTATCGTAGTTTTAAATTAAAAAGTATAATAAGGCAGGAAGGATTAAATTATAATATAGGAAGTAAAATGGTAGGCTATTTAGGGGGTAAAGGACTTGTTAGATATGGTTAAGTATTGGTTTTGGTATGATTGGATTATGTTAGGGGTACGCCTACTTGCTAGTGTGTCTATCATTCTAGCTACATTAAATTTTCAGGATGGTTTAACATTACCACTTTGGATTATTATTCTTTGGGAAATTATTGCCTTCTCTGTTCCATGGGTAGCCTTACTATTCAATTATAAATATTATTTGTTCACAGAAATACTGCTGTATGGTGGACTATGTATATATTTAACCTCATTATTTCCAGGGGCTTACAACACATTTCTTATATCAGTGTTTCTAATTGCTGCGAATAGTAAGCATTTGTCCTATTATTGGACAGCTCCAATAACGGTTTTTATAACAACTGGAATTTTCTATGCGGTCTCGCCAAGTAATAGCTATTGGATTATGGTCACCTATTATGGATTCGCATATGTAATGGGCTTCGCTTTTCATTTATTAATCGTCAATCATAAACAAAATGAATCAATTCGTAAACAAAACGCAGTACTTGAGCAATATATGTCTCAGATTGAACGCATTACACTGGCGGAAGAACGAAACAGACTGTCGAGTGAGCTTCATGATACAGTTGGTCACGCTTATACTTCTATTATTATGGGGATGGAAACGTTGCGCACCGAACTTGCTACTGAAATGGGTATACAGAGGCTAGATTCTCTGCTTGAAATGGGACGTAAAAGCATCGAGGACGTGAGAGGTTACCTACATCAAATGGAGTCTCCTTGTCAATCGCCTTCCTTAATTCAATCTCTCCAAAATCTTGGAGCCGAATTTCAGGAGCACGCTCAGGTTAATGTAAGTTTTCGGGCATACGGAGAGGAATATGAAATGTCTCGGCAAGCGAAGATAGCGTTCATTCGTTGCTTACAAGAGTCCCTTACGAATGCAGTACGTCATGGTCAGGGAACTGAAATTATAGTTTCATTGCAGTTTGAACAACAATATACGAGATTAGAAGTTCAAGATAATGGAAAAGGAAATGTAGAATGGCAGGAAGGCTTCGGTCTGAATGCAATGAAAGAACGAGCAATGAATTTGCAAGGTCAATTGTCTGTATATACAAAGCCAGATGAAGGAATGCTTGTTACATGTACCATACCGCGACAAACTGAAATAAAAGATGGACTTATTCGTTTGTTAATTGTAGACGACCAGCCGTTTGTTCGGGAAAGTTTGAGGACACTACTCGATAGATATGAAGATTTAAATGTAGTCGGTTTGGCCGAGGATGGCAATGAAGCCATCGATTTGTGTGGGCGCCTTCAGCCTCATGTTATACTTATGGATTTAGATATGCAACACATGGATGGAGTCGAAGCAACCAAAAAGATTAAGCAACAATGGCCACATATCTGCATATTGATTTTTACCACTTTTCAGGATACCGAACAGGCGTTGGAATCGCTTCGCAACGGTGCGGATGGTTTTTTACTCAAATCTATTGAAACATTGGAGCTAGCTAATACGATCCGACTTATTCACAAAGGTGGGACACTGATTGATCAAGGAATGTCTCACAAAATATTTGAGAAATTTGATGAGCAAAAAGAGACACCACAATCAAAAGCAACCGCTTATGAGCTAACAGCTAGGGAGATAGAAATATTGCAACTAGTAGCCAAGGGACTTCGATACACTACCATAGCATCAAGGTTATATTTATCGAATGGTACGGTCAGAAATTATGCTTCCACAGCTTATACAAAGCTAGGAGTCCGTAACAAAGAAGAAGCTGTGCAAAAGGCTCTAGAAATTGGAATTATTGAATAAAAAAACGTTTTTTGTTTCTTTACAGCAAGGTAAAATGTAGCTACAAGGTACAGTAAAAGATAAAGTGAAACTTTAATCAGTGGGGTTTGTTCATCCCCCACTGATTATCAGCCCTCACCAATCGTGCTGCCCGTTAATGCGGGATAAACAACATCATTACATTAATCTTTTTTAGGGAGTACAATTCCTTTAAATAATTGAACAGTAATCCAGTAATACATCGAGTAAATTACTACAAAAATAACAAGTGGTAACCAAATGCGGGAGTACGGATCGATTACAAGAGGGCTAAACATGTTCATACCAACTAATATATGAGTAATCCCTACAATTGCTGGGAATAAGAATATGAAGAATAACTCTTTATAAATCGATTTTGTTAATAACTCTCGGCGAACACCAATTTTATGAAGCATTTGATAACGTGTTACATCTTTTGATGCTCCCGACAGAACTTTAAACATTAAGCAGCTTGCCATCATTGCTAAAAATGCAATTCCAACGAAGAAACCCATAAACATTAGTCCGCTGGCAAAATCATGACTCATAATATATGTTTGATACTTACTACCCAATTCTTCCGCTTTCACATTTTTATATTTTGCTATCTGTAATTCATCAAGTTTTTTCCATTCTTTTATGTATGATCCAAAATCATCTGTTTTCCCCATAAACACAATACTTTCTTTCCCCTTCAATCCATTGTATATGTTATAATCTACAATTTTTATTTCATAATCAGGATATAAATAATTGGGCTGGATCGTTCTGAAAACCTGAATCCATTGTTTTGTGTCTGTCTCTCCTTCAGCCCGTTTTATTGAAAATGCAACAATTGGTATTTCCTCTGAAGCTTTCTCTATTTTCATACCTTGCAAGAAAGGGCGATTTTTCTCTACATCTTCTTTAAGATAATAAACATATCTATCATCAACTTTGTAATGATATTCAAGTTTTTCTTGAAATAAGATACTACCCAAAATTGTCTTTTCTTCCACTGTTGGATTATGAATGACTGAATCGTAAATTTGTATTTGATCTGTAATTTTTAGGATGTTGTTTTTAAATGCCATACCACAAGCAATTCCACCAGCACCAAGAGCCACTAAAATTGCTACTGTTGCAAGCACATTTGTTAGACTATTAATGCGGAAATTTAATTGTGCAAAAGTAAAAGCATTGAGGCCTTTTTCACTACGTTTTTTATTACTCTTTAGCTTGTTAATCATAACTGGAAGAAGTGATCCAAATATAAGGTAAGTACCAACAGTTGCTGAGATTAATCCAACAGCCATTAATCCCAAAACAATTAGCGAATTTGCATATGATATATAAATAAGTGATGCATAACCAATACCCAATAAAAGAATACCAAGGAATGCAACTACAACTGTCATTTTTCCTTTTATGGCAACACGTTCTGTTTGTTCATCAGCATGTACAAGTTGCAGTACAGAAATACGAGATAATTTAATACTATTCATAATTGCAGATAATACAAAGAGTGCAAAGAAAAAGATGCAAGTAATAGCTATAGATGGCAGATAAAATGCTTTATAACCTTCGCCAGCAAACTCGAGTTGTTTCATTAATAGCTGACCGATACCTTCTGCAAGTCCTACACCAATTGTAATTCCAATCAAAAGAGAGGTGGCACCTAATATGATTGTTTCAATGAACATAAGTAAGGTAACTTTATGCTTTTTTGCTCCTAACATCATATACATACCAAATTCTTTTTGACGAAGAGCTGATAAGAAAGAGTTTGCATATAAAATATAGAAAAATGTGATAATCGCTAACAAAACGGAACCAATTTTAAAGACAGCCACAATATCCCTAATAGAAGAGTTAGATTCAAGGAACGTTTTATTGGATGCTAGCGTTTGAAACATATAAAAAGTTGAAATAGAGACAATAAGACCAACAAGTAAAACAATGTAATCTTGCAACTTACTTTTTAGGCCTGACATAGAAAGCTTAAATAACATGATTGAACTTCCTTCCTTACGCTTTTTGTGTGCCTAAGTTTGCAAGCACATCTAAAATTTCTTTATAGAATTCTTCACGGGTACTACCGCGATGAATTTCTTTATATAACTCACCATCTTGAATGAATAAAATACGTTGACAGTAACTTGCGCTGTAAGGATCGTGCGTAACCATCATAATGGATACACCTTGCTCTTTATTTAAGCTTGTCATGGCATTAAGTAAACTCGTTGCATTTTTAGAATCTAGGGCTCCAGTCGGCTCGTCTCCCAAAATAATTGCTGGTTCATGAACTAGCGCACGTGCTGCTGCGGAACGTTGCTTTTGTCCACCAGATACTTCAGGAGGATATTTTTGAAGTATAGCTGTAATGCCTAACATATCAGCTACTTTTTCTACTTTCTTTCCAATATTACGAGATGAAACACCTTGAAGTGAAAGTGGGAGTGCGATATTTTCATAGATAGATAAATTCTCCAATAAGTTAAAGTCTTGGAAAATGAATCCTAACTTTTGTGAACGAAAATCAGAAAGTTCACCCTGCTTCATCCTCGTAATATCCGTTCCTGCAATTTCAACAACGCCGCCTGTCGCTTTATCTAACGTTGAAATTACATTTAATAATGTTGTTTTACCAGAACCAGAAGGCCCCATAATACCAACAAACTCTCCCTCTTGAATTGAGAATGATACACCTTTTAATGCGTGTGATTGATTCTCACCTTTTTTACCGTACAATTTTTGAATGTTTTTTACATCTACAACTGGCTTTATCATTTATATCCTCCTACATTTTTTTATTTCATTACAATAAGCTACAATGAAATCTTTCCTTTTATCTTCTTTGCTCACCTCATCACTTTGAATACACCCATGATAAACTATGAAAATTAGGAAACACCCCGTAAAATCCTTAAGATTTCTTAAGTTTTAAAAAAAGCTTATGGAACCTGTAGTTCCATAAGCTTTCTATCTAATTGAATGTTCAACAATAAAAGACATCCAACCATCTTTATATTCTGCATGTATATTACCATGATGAAGTTCAACAATTCTTTTTGAAATAGCAAGTCCCAGTCCATTTCCCTGGTCATCTTTTCTTGCCTTGTCCCCCCTGAAAAACCTTTCAAACAATTTATTTGGATCGCTAACAGGCGGTTTCTCGACTTTATTTGATACTTTCAACATTGCCTTGTTACCTATTAGTTCAAGACATATAGATAATTCGGATGGTTTCATGCTGTACTTTATCGCATTCATAAAAAGATTTTCATAAACACGTACCATTTTTTCTACATCTATGAAGATAGGTATTGTTTCTTGCGTAATTGATTTTTGAACGATTAAACTTTCCTTTTCAAATATAGGTATGTATTCTCCAACTATTTGTTCCAACAAACCTGATAAATCAACTTCATTAAGGTTTAACTTAGCATCTATACCTGATAAACGAGTATACTCAAACAGCTCATCAATTAAATATTTCAGTCTCTGTGACTTTGAATACGTGGTTTCAAGGTATTCCTGTAATTGTATGTTACTGTTGTATTGCCCTCTTTTTAATAAATCTATATAGCCAATAATAGATGTTAAAGGTGTGCGTAAATCATGAGATACATTGGTGATAAGTTCATTTTTTGTACGTTCTAATTGTCTTTCTTGTTCAAATGTATTCTCCAATTCCTTGGACATATAGTTGATATTTTGAGCAAGTTGGGTCAATTCGTCCTTCCCCTTAATCCCAATTGTTAAACCCAGTTTTCCATTTGCAATATCATTCACATTTTCCGAAATGAGCTTCAAATATACTATTTTCTTTCGAACCAATAGCAAAAAGATTACTATAAAGTTTAAGATTGCGAACGTAAATAAGAACAACATTGCGAGTCTCACTTCAAACATGCCAAAATCTTCGTGTTTTATAAAAAATGGATCTATGACGTATTGCACAATGAGAATTGTTAAACCAAATGAAATAAAAAAACTAATTGCAACAGCACCAAGAAGTTTTATAATAATCTTATTTCTGAAACTAACATTCTTCATATTTTATACCCAATTCCCCAAACAGTTTTAATATAAATGGGATGTTTAGAATCTTCTTCAATTTTGTCTCTTATTTTTGTAATATGCACCATGACGGTATTATCTGATTTATAAAAAACCTCTTTCCAAACTGCTTCATATATTTTTGCTACACTCAGGACAATCCCTTTGTTGCGGGCGAGTAGTTCGAGAATAGCAAACTCTTTTGGAGTTAACCTTGTTTCTTTTCCCCTTACCCATACTTGACGTGTATCTGTATTTACGGTTAAATCACCAATTTCTAGAATGCTTTTATTATGTTCTATGGATGTATTGTATTTTTTAAACCTTCTTAATTGGGATTTTACCCTAGCAATTAATTCTAGTGGGTTAAACGGTTTTGATAAATAATCGTCTGCACCAGAGGCTAGGCCCTGAATTTTGTCTATATCCTCAGATTTTGCAGATAGCATAATGATAGGCATATTGCGATCTTCCCTAATTTTCATACATGCTTCAATGCCATCCATATTCGGCATCATAATATCTAAAATAATCAAATCAAAGTCCTTTTCTTCTAACAGTTGTAAAGCTTGTATAGCATCTTCTGCCTTTTGAGTTTTTAGACCTTCATTTTCCAGATATACCGAGATAAGATTTCTAATCTCTTTATCATCATCAACAATAAGAATTTTCGACTCCATTTTATTCCTCCACATTAAATGCAATAAGTATTCAATAAAGCATATATTTGTTGTTACTTAGTTAATAAACTTAATAGAGATGGTTTCTATCTTCTTTCTTTACTTAAGACGATCTTTTGTAAAATACACAAAAAGACCGTCACAGTATTGTGACGAAAAAACAAGAAAATTTCAATAACTAATACTATTATTATTTATTTTTGCTTTTAAGACACCCAGCGCTATTTTGGTTGCTTCTGCAATAAGCTTATCATCGTATTTAGCATCCTCTTTATCATGATTAGAAAGTATCGCAAGAATAATTGGCTTTTTATTTGGTGGCCAAATAATTGCGATATCATTTCTGGTTCCATAAGATCCCGAGCCCGTCTTATCAGCTACTTCCCATCCTCCTGGAACTCCAGCACGAATTAAGTTGTCTCCCGTAGTATTCCTTTTCATCCAATCTATTAATAAATCCCGTTTCTCAGTTGAAAGTACATCTCCTAGCGCAAAAGCCTGAAGACTAGTAGCTAATGCCTTTGGGGTACTAGTATCATGTACGTCTCCTGGATGCACTTCGTTTAACTCTGGTTCAAAACGTTCAGGATTTGTAACGGTATCTCCTATTTCTCTCAGTGATTTTTTGAATTCACTAGGTCCACCTAATTGTTTAAGAATAAGATTTTGCGCAGTATTATCACTATATCGAAGGGAAGCATCTGCAAGCTCTTTCAGAGTCATACCCCTATCAACATACTTTTCTGTAATTGGATTGTAATTAACAAGATCTTCACGAGTATACAAAACTCTTTGATTTAGATCTTCTATTGATTTCTTTTGTAAAAGTACTCCCACAGCTAAAGCTTTGTGGGTAGATGCGTATGCAAACCGTTTATCTGATTGATACGTAACGGTTTGATTCGTATCAGTGTCCAATGCATAAATACCGAGTTTAGCATCAAATTCTTTTTCAAGTTTAGCAAAAGAATCATTACCAGTAGTTTCTTGTTTGGTTTGATTTGTTTGTTTTGTTTGTTTAGGTAATTCAGACTGAGTATTGCCATCGGAACAGCCTATAAGCGTTGCACATGAAAGAAATACTACAGGTACCATCTTTTTGTAATGTAAAATGTTAAAAAACTTGTTTAAGACTATCATACATTTTCAACCTCTTTCAAGAATATATAGTTTTTCTAGGTGTTATACATATCGATACAATTAAAGAGTGTATCGGATATCACTCTTCTTGCATCTCACTTTTCATAAAATGATTGAACTATCATGAACACCTGTTTTATACGTATACTTAATAGACAACCTAAGTAACAAGTTTGTTCCATTTTTATCAGTAGTCGTATCTAGAAACCTAAAAAAGTCCATTTAGAAGATTTAAATGGACTTTTTCACTCATATAATACTATCTATAGTTAAACAAATAAGATTAAATACATTTAAATTTTCTTGTTTTATCTAATAAACTGTTTAGGCATTTCTTTAACGTGCTTATCATCATCACGCCAATCATAGGTTTCTTTCTGCGAAACATCTAAAGTTTGATCTCCAATTCTAACAATATTCTTATTTACCCATTCAATATATGGATCGGTATCTGGATAATTCCAATATATATTTTTCTCTGAATCTGTATCAAGGTTAACTAATTCACCCCTAACAGCATCCGCACTTAATGATCCTGCATTATGAAAATAAGTCTTGATGAGATATTTTCCATCTGGAGATTTCACTGTTCGAATTAATTCCCCTTTTGGAACACCTTGCAAACTAAAAAGTTTCCAATATCCAAATCCAATTATAATTACTAACATAGTAAGTATAGTTAGTAATACTTTTCTTTTTGTTTTTTTAATTTCACCTTTTGTATTTATAATACTCATTCAACTCCATTCCATAATATATCAAAAATAAAAATCCTCTGTTAATACGGGATAAACATGAAAATTCCCATTTAGGAAAACTTTAAAAAATCAGACAGTATACTTGAATTGCTCTCCGCAAGAGAATATACTAATAAAGCAGGCTATGACGTTCCTTCCTTCTAACTTCTTTGGCGAAATAGGGATGTTACTTTCCTGCTAAACACATAGGCTATGACAATTCTTCCTTCTTTGTAGAAATTTCAAATTGTTTTAGAGTTGTCAATTTCCTATGAAAATAATTAGACTATAAAACCTCTTTCTTCTTTGGTCCTGAATAAACTTTAGTTTATCAACCATTGATGTAGAGGTTTTCTTTTCTTAATTAACAAATTACCACTTAACACCTAAATGTTATACCCCTAATTTTTCACTAAAAAATAGCTTTATACCCTCAGTGCATTTCTCTACAATTAGTGTGTTTATGCATGTAAAAATAAAAATCTACCACTGAAAGGAGGACAGTCAGACTATTCCCCTCTTTTATAAGGAGTGAATAGCTGGCGTTCTCATGAAAAATTCTATTTACATAAGAAGAAGTTTGAAAGTAATTATAAAAAGAGAAGAAAATAAACTACCGAACATTTATTTAGCCACTGTTTTAAAAAACTTGGAAAGTTTAGGATTTACTTTTTCCGAGCCTTTAATAGAAGAGTTGCAAACACTTTCGGTTGATGCATTCACATCGTTTTACAAAGAGTTGGTAAAACATTTAAAAGAAATGGTTGGTGCACATATTCAGTTTACTCCTATGTATCCAAACTTTCCGCAACAAATGATGGATTTAAGTGACGCTGATTTATACATCAATGCCGTTATTCATTATGTGACGTTGCGCCTACCTGTATCAAAAGTAGAAGAACGACTCCCTCTTTTAGATAGCGTTGATTTGAAAGTTATTGACTTAGGAAGTGAAGAAGATTTCAATCAAATGATTTCTCAATTGATTAGTGCAAACAGCTCTATTTCCTCAACTGATAAGACAGATGTAGAATGGGCTATTACACACACTGAAGATGTTTCCTGTTTTCTACCTAATGTAATTCCTCATAAGGAAAATATGTCTTTTATAATTGGGGTTTTATTAATAAACAGAAAAATATCAGCCGATGCTGCTGCAAAGTATTTTAAAACGGCAACTGATGTTCTTCGCCTTGCAGTTGCTTTATCTGAAGGCGATGTGAGTTTAGCATCCTCCGTTCGATTCAAGAAGTTTAACCGAGCAGAAAGACGCTTCCTTTTAGGATTGTTAGAGCAATGCGGAAACATTACCGAAGATATGATTCGATACAAAAAACGTTGGATTCGTTTAGGTGAAATTCTTCATCCAGCAGAATATCATACTCGTTTCCCAAAAACCCACCGAGCATTTGAGATGCTTCGCAACAACATTAAAGTTGAAACATTTAATGGAAAAATAGAAGCAGCTTTGTTGAATCGTGATATCATGACAGCGAAAAATCTTTTAAAAACTCGCCCGGGGGAATTTGCCAGACGCTTGGATCATTTAATCCGTTTATGTAGTAATAAGTCAACAGATGTTTTCAATATTCTCGAAGATTTTCTAAGTATAATAGGAAACGTTTCTACTCCTGTATTACTTCAACTCACGGCTCATTTTAAGCATCGAAATGATAAAAATGAATTTCGTACCTTTTTTCCAAAGGGAAATGTAGCAAAAGCTATAGGTATTGAAAATACACTTCCATTTATCTCAGAGGATATTTGTTTAATGATTGTAAAAATGTGTGAAGATACTTTAAAAAATCGCTTCACGGAACTTCCAAGTCTTGGAAAAGTATTTTTGGATGAACAGTTAAAAAATCACTTAGTTCCCTTCTCTCAACGTTCAGCCAGCAAAGCGCTTCGCACATTATCTCGAGGAAGTAAAGTAGATTTGCCAGAAGGAGATACGATTCGTTTTTTCCTATGGTGGAAAGAAGGCTATGTGAATGGACAACATACAGGACGCGTTGACATTGATTTGTCTGCTGCAATGTACGACGAAGATTGGCAATACAAAGAACATGTATCCTTCACGAACTTACGTTCAAAAAATTTCAAAGCCTACCATAGCGGCGATATTACTTCTGCACCAAAGGGAGCATCTGAATTCATTGATTTCGATATTCCGTCTGTGCTGAAATATGGTGGACGCTATGTAGTTATGACTTTGCTTTCTTACACAGACCAACCATATAAAGATTTACCAGAATGCTTTACTGGTTGGATGGTTCGTCAATATCCTGGTTCAGGTGAAGTATTTGAACCTTCTACTGTTCAAGATAAAGTAGATATTACTGCCGACACCCAAATCTCTATTCCAGTTATTTTAGACTTAAAGGAACGAAAATTGATTTGGACAGATTTGTCTCTTACAAGAGATCTAACTTATGATAATACCATCGAGGCTAATCAAAAAGGTATGATACTAGTTGGAAAGGCTTTAACTAATTTAGTTAAACCGAATTTATATGACTTGTTCCGATTACATATTGAAGCTAGAGGTGAACTCGTTCAAGAAATCGAAGAAGCAGAAAGCATTTTTTCTTTGGATAAAGGGATTACTCCTTTCGATATCGAAAAAATAATATCTGATTTTATTGCTGACCCACAAGGCTAACTACATTACAAACATTGATAATGTGTGGAAAATATCCATGTATAATGTCTATGTGAAACAGGACCTGATAGATGAATATCAGGTCCTGTTTTTTATTTAGTAGATACTAAATAGTCCGGTTAATCATTATTCATCTAGATACACTATACTAATAAAGTGAAATTTATTAGTTAATACGTAACTAATTAAGAAACATTCATATACCAGCCCAAACATCTTTTCCATATCGCCCTTCATCTTGCACACGATCCAACCAATTTCTTGCTTCTTGTTCACTGACTTCATGAATTTCTTGATATGCTTGACAAAGGGTATCTTCTACATCTGGAGCCATTTTACTTCCATCACCACATATATAAAGATGAGCTCCATTATCTAATAACGAAATTAAATTGATTCTATCTTGTTTTATTAAATGCTGTACATATGTTTTTGGATGTCCCTCTAGACGAGAAAAAGCTGTGTGTAAAGAGATTAATCCATCTCTTTCATCATTTTCTAATTCTGTACGATAGAGATAATCTTTTTCAGGATGACGACAACCAAAATATAGATGCGCTTGTCCTAAGTTAATACCTTTTTGCTTTTGAACACGACGCGCTTGCAAGAATCCACGGAATGGTGCAATTCCAGTACCTGGCCCAACCATAATAATTGGTGTTTCTGGATCTTTAGGTAATTCAAAGTTTGATTGTGGCGTTCGAATGAAACAGATAATCTCATCTTTATTATGACGCTGAGCTAAGTAATTAGAAGCGACTCCTTCATATGTCCCTTCCCCACTCCATGCAGGCGCATTAACAACACCGACCGTAATGCTCAGACGATTGTGTGCAACGAGTGGAGAGCTTGAAATAGAATAGTAACGCGGTTTGAGCGCAGGAAGAAGTTCTAAAAAGCGTTCAAATCGGATTTCACAAGCCTCATACTTTTCAAGAAGGTCCAACATTGAAATCCGTTTCTTTAGTATTTGTTCATGGTAAACTCCTTCTTCTAATAATGCTTCCAATTCTTTTTTATGAGGAGGACATGCTGTGAATGTTACCATTTCTCGTATTTGTGCTCGAGTGGCAGCTTCTTGAACTTCAACACTATAACTAAGAAGGTCCAATAAACTAACAGGACTGTCTAAAGGTATGTGATTTATACTTCGTCCACTTGCACTCAGTATAACTTGATCCTTCCCATTTAATCCAAAACGTTTTAAAATTCGGTTGATATTTTTCTCGCTATTAACTGGCAACACTCCAAGGTGGTCTCCTTCTTTATATGTAGCGCCTTCTGGCAAAGATACCTCGATATGTCGTGTACTTCTATCACTGCTGGGTGATTGGAGTTCACGATTTTCTAGTATAGATGCATAAACTGCTTCATATGTTCGTGCAAGAGGAGATCCTCCAAGACGACTAACAAATTGCAGACTCAAAGTACTGCGCTCTTTTTCTATATTTTTGTTGAGCTCCAATCCAAATGCCTTCATCGCATCAGACCACATGTTTTGTTTCCATTGCTCAAGCTGTTCCTCGAAATCACCACTTGCATCTGCTTCTCCGCGTTTAGAAAATCTTGTTGCTCCTTTTTGAGCCATCTGCTCATCAATGTATCTTGGAATCCGTTGATAGGTACTAGCCCAATTATGATCTCCACAACCAAAAACTGCGTATTGAACACCTTTTAGCTCATCCGGTTTTAGTTCCTCCAACCATTGCACAAACTGTCCTGCATTACTTGGCGGTTTTCCATTATAAGAAGAAGTTACAATAAGAACCGCTCCTTCTTTTGGCAAACTTCCAATCCGATCGTTAAGAGCTACCACTTCCGTTCGAACTCCTTCTAAACTAGCTGTATCTGCTAATTCTCTTGCAATACCTTCTGCTACACCTGTATCCGAGCCGTACAGAACAAGAAGTGAAAGATTATCGGCCCCAATAATAGAAGGTGGCTTCTGAACGTGCTGCTTAATTTCATCGTTTTTCAGCTTGTCCTCTGTAGGTGTAAGAACAGTAGGATGACTAATAGTTTGTTTTCGGGGTAGAATCCTAATCTTAAAATCACCGGGCTTTAGCGTTAATGTTTGTTTTACGTCCAGCTGATAGTTTTGATAATCGATTAATTCAAAATGTTGAAGAAGCATTCCCATTACAAGAGTGGCTTCATGAAGTGCAAATTGCATACCGATACATGCTCTCTGGCCATTTCCAAATGGCTTATAAGCATGATGAGGAACCTTATCCAGCTCTTCAAATCGTTCAGGTTGGAATTCTTCCACATTGTCTCCCCATGCATCTTTATCCCTATGTAGCTGTGGAATAAGAACAGAAATACGATCTTCTCCTTTCTTAATTGGGTATTTCCCGCCAATCACTGTATCTTCTTTTGCATAGAGACTGAATGCTGGAGCGGTAGGCCATAGACGTAGCGATTCATTTAAAATCATCCGTATATACTTCAGTTTCATAACTTGTTGGTATGTTGGAGTAGGATCTGTCAAAACACGGTCTACTTCTTCATAGGCTTTTTTCAACTTATCCGGATTCTTTAATAAAAAATAAATTGCAAAAGATAACAATCCACTTGTTGTCTCATGTCCAGCTATTAAAAAGGTAATAATTTGGAAACGAATATTTTCATCATCTAATTTTTCACCAGTTTCCGGATCTGGCACATTTAACATACGGGAAAGTAAATCATTTTCTTCCTGATTCCCATTACTTTTACGTTCAGCAATAATATTATCTACTAAAGAAAACATAGATTGAATATCATGCTGAAATTGACGTTTCGTTCTCCACATGAGTTTATCTTCTATATCCAGCCTCTGTAATTGGTGCATCGCTTCATCTAGAGCACGGGTCATGCTAGTAATAAAAGGATGAGGGGTCTCACGATAAAAGCTATTGAATCGGTAATTAAAACCACATAGACCAATTGTATCTAACGTAAGACGAGTCATATCCTCCGGAACATCTACGTTTTCATTCGGATTAAGTCGTGCCCATTTTTGAACGAGTTGTACAGCAATATCGACCATCATGGCATGGTAATCTTTCATTGCCCGTTGGCTAAATGTAGGCATCAAAATATTATGAGCTTTTTTCCAGTTAGGCTCGTGAGTCTCGCTAGTAAATAATCCGTCCCCAGCAAAGGCACGAACTTTTGCTAAAGCACCCTCTATACTTTTATCGAACCGTGTTTCATCACAAACTTCTGCTACCAATTCATGTCCAGAAACGACAATGATGGTATCACTTAAAGTTTGAATTTGAAAAATGGGACCATACTCTTCCGCTATCTTGATAAAGGATAGGGTCGGTTTATCTTTATCGATTAATGGGAGATTACCCAGCGGTCCATATGTTTTCGGCTGAGGAATGGCAGATACTTTTTTTTCCATTTAAAACACCCTTTCAAAAAAGCATGAAATAAAGTGAAACTTTAATCAGTGGGGGTTTTGTTCATCTCCCACTGATTATTAGTTGAACCAATCGTGCTTTTACGGGCAGTTGGTCCCCCACCTAACTTCTTTGCTTCCGCTAAATTTTGAGGTGGGGGTCTTACTGCCCGTTAATTCGGGATAACATATCCCATTTAATAAAGAAGAAATAGCAACTAATCGCCTGGGATAAAGATATGTAATTGATTACCTTATTTTATCTTTTCCCTAACTATTCATGATTATGATATTGCGTATAAGCTTGGCAATTAAATTTATAACTTGTAGAAAAATACTAAATTAAAATGAAGCGAATAAATATAATTGGAGCCTTTTAATGTTGATGTTAAAAGATAATCTAGACTTGTAATGTTTATGAGAAATTGCAAACGGATCTCATCTCTTGTATTTGTTTATAAAAACGATTATTTTGATTTATTTTCTTCTAAAACACCCCAAAATAGAAAAGTTGACGAGCTTAAGATTGTAGTATTCGAAAAATCAGTAGTTTAGTTAAACCAATACGATAAGCAAGTATACCGTGTTACTAATGAAAGAGGACCTGATATGAACATCAGGTCCTCTTTTACTATATAATTATTTCCCTGCTTCTTTTAGTTCTTTTCCAGCTTTAAATACCGGCGCCTTAGCAGCAAAAAACTTGTAGGAATCATTATCAAGCGTTTTATTTTTCTCTACCGATTTAGCTTCTCGACAGCTTCCGCACTTGTATCTACACGTTTAACGAAAAAAACTAATAGTAGTGCAACAACATTCATGCCAAGCGCTACATAAAACGAATATTGAATTCCAGATAATAAAGCCTTCTGAGTTACTATTGCCTTCGTAGTTTCTGTAAAGGTTGTTGGATCTATATGAGACATTAAACTTTCAGCTTTTGTTTTTGTTACAGAGTTCATAATCGTAACAAGAATAGCAGTACCAATCGAACCGGACACTTGTTGAGCCGTATTATTAACAGCTGTACCGTGCGGATTTAAGCGAGTTGGCAATTGATTAAGACCATTTGTCATAAGTGGCATCATAACCATCGCCATCCCAAACATCCGCAGTGTGTAGATAAGAATAATATGTGTGTGACTAGAGTCAATTTGCAGACTTGCCAACATATAAGTTGAAACAGCTGTAATGGAAAGCCCCACTATGCCAAGAATCCGAGGACCATATTTATCAAATAGTTTACCTGTAATTGGTGACATAATCCCCATTATAACCGCACCTGGAAGCATCATCAGTCCAGAGCTCAGCGGAGAAATGCCACGGACGTTTTGTACATAAGCTGGTGTTAAAATCATACCCGAAAACATGGCTACCGCGTTAACAATTGCAATTACAGACGCAAGTGCAAACATTGGGTACTTGTAAACACGTAAATCCAATAACGGCTCATCCATTTTTAATTGACGAATAATGAAAGCAATTAGGGCAATAGCGCCTATGATTAAGGTTGTTAAGACAAATTTATTTGTCCAACCATCGGAGCTTGCAGAACTGAATCCATATAACAAACCGCCAAAACCGACAGAAGATAATAGTAATGAGAGATAATCAAGTTTTGCATTTTTGTTTTGTTTCATGACATTCTCAGATTTCCAAATCCCTAACAGTAAGCTAATGATTGCTAACGGTAAAATCATTTCAAACAGCAAACGCCAGTCATAATACTCTACAATATAACCTGATAGTGTTGGCCCAATTGCTGGAGCTGTAATCATAACTAGTCCAAAAATCCCCATTGCTGTTCCCCTTTTTTCTCTTGGAAAGCTTACTAGCATAATATTCATTAACAAAGGTCCCATAACTGAAGAGCCTGCCGCTTGAACCATCCGCCCAGTAAGTAATAAACCAAAGTTCGGTGCTACAGCCGCTAAGGCAGTACCAAGAATAAAAATCACCATAGATGTAATAAATAGGCTCCTATTTGAAAAACGCGTTATTAAAAATGCTGATGCCGGAATTAATATACCACTTACAAGCATATACCCTGTAGAAAGCCACTGGATCGTTGAATAATCTTGAATGTTTAAATCTTTCATTATTGATGGCAAGGCTACATTTAAAAGGGAGTTATTTAGAAATGAAACAAATGCCCCAATAAAAAGGATTACAAGCATTAAATATGGTGGTTTTCTTTTATGTAATGTTTCACTCATATATTTAATTGCCCCTTCATTATAAATTTCATTGATTCGTTTAAATCGTTTACATATTTGCACAAGAAAACATTACCCTTGCAGTATTTTGCCAAACTCTTCGAATGGATATTCTCTTTTTAGCAATTCCACTTGCTCAACATACCATTTTAAAATCTTTTTGTTGATGAAACCTTTATAAAAACGTTTGTTAACGGAATTTAAATTAGGCTGAAATACACAAAATAAGCAACTGAAAATCCCCTTCTAAAATAAAGTGAAACTTTAAATCAATGGGTATTTTACGGGCAGCGAGAAAAATCAAAAAGACCACGCACCCATTCCTTTAAATACAGGCTTGTAGATCTAGTTATGTAACCATCCATAAAAAGGAATATTACATAGGCTAAGTCTAACATTACATTTTTAAAGTGAGGAGAATAAGCGTATGGACCAATATTGGTATTTGAATTCAAAGGGAAACGGGGAACAATATACTAACCAAATTTCATTATATTCACAGCCCGAAATAACTAAATCTGAGGTAATGAATGATTTGAAGCTTCCTGAGAATTGGAGTTACCGAGTCTATCCAGTTAGTTGGGATTCACCAGCCAATTATACGGGGTTCAGTCCCCAACCCCCTCCCTTCTCTTGGGGGCAGCCAATCAATTATGCAGGGATAATGCCCCAAGGACATCCCGATAATTGGACTCCACTACCAGGTCATGCAGGTTTTAATTTTCAAAAACCTTCCTTCCCCTGGGCCCAACCATTCAATCATACAGGGATGTTCGCACAAGGGCATCTTGCCGCTTTACTATCGCCGCCAACTAAGCCTTTTCATTTCAATACCAATAACTCGGGTGTTTTTGGAAACCCTCCAGGATGGGGTAGTCCGTGGGCCCCAATGGGATGGGGAAATAACGGAGGTAACGGTCAGCCAGGAATGCTTGGAAACTTACTTACAGCAGGAAAAGGCACCATGAATGGAATAGGAATGATTAGTAGTCTAATCGGGATGGGGAAATTCTTCTTTTAGTTAATTAAAAGAAGAATTGGTCCGCAGCTCAGACATTCTAACAAAACATTTCATTTTCCATTGATTTAATGTTTTCAAACATGCACTCCTCAATATATTCATTGTGTGCTTCCAATACTCCCTCCAAGTTCGTCTCCTTGTCTTTCAATTTATAAAAAAATCTGTTGCAACTCTTTAGACAACATTTCCAGTTCATACAAAATCAATAAGTTCACAACAAAAACGCTATCCTTTCCTATGATTCTAGGGAAAGAATAGCGTTTTTGTTACGTAACGATTAAGTTGTTTCATTCTTATTTATTCAATAATTTCATTGTCATTTCTCTGCATTTTTAGCCTGATAGCGATATGATCATAACCCGTAAAATGCCATTTCTTTTACTTATGCTTTGCTAAAAATTCTGTTATGCGACAATATACATATATTTCATTTTCTTTTTTTGAAAATCCATGCCCTTCATCGTCTAATACTAGGTATTCTACATCTACTCCTTGTTCTTGCAACGCTTGAAAAATTTGATCCGATTCTTCCTTTACAACTCGTGGATCATTTGCCCCTTGGATGATAAGGAGTGGTTTATTCATTTGATTTAAGTAAGTAATTGGTGAATCTTGTATAAGCTTATCTTTATCATTATTAATATCACCTATTAAATTAACTGCGAGCGGTTTCCAATTTTCAGGCATAGATTCGATAAAACTAAATAAATTGCTAGGTCCAAAAATGTCAATGGCTGCACGGAAATACTCTGAATGACGCCCGTGAAGCAATAAGGTCATATATCCTCCATAACTACCGCCCATAACAAATAATTTATCAGGAGTTGATATCCCCTGTTCAAATAACCATTCGATCCCTGCTACACAATCTAAACGCGGTGCTTCTCCCCAATCACCTTCAATCATTTTTGTAAACGTTGAACCATATCTTGTACTACCTCTAAAGTTTGGCGCAAAAATATTATATCCCTGCCTTAATAAATATTGAAATAATGCTCTGAAATCTTTCGTCTCAGCACTTTGTGGACCACCATGAGGCCAAAATATTGTATATCCGTTTTGTACTTCTCCTTTCGCCCGGAATAATAATGCTTCTATGTTTAACCCATCAAAAGAGGCATATGTTATAACATCCGGTTCAACAAAAGAAGATTCAGATAGACCAATAACATAGTTTTTTGTTAATGCTGCCCATTCTGTATCTCTATTCTTCTTGTAATAGATGTTTGCTGTTTTCGTCGCACTTTCACCTAGTAAATATAAATTTTCCGATTTTGTAATTTCAATTTGACTTATCGTATCTACCGGAGAATTCAATAGAATTAACTCTTTTTTATCCCATACAAATTTATATAACCTATCTGTAACACCTTTCGACGAAACAATGTAGCCATTTTTTGTTTCAGCATGCCATTTTATATCGGATATATCTTCCTTCTCTATTTTACAGATTGGTTTGAATTCCTGTTTATTTAAATCAAAAGAAGCTACATAGGAAAACTCTTCTTCATAATTTGTAACGAAAATCACTGTATTTTCATCAATATAAGAAATGGAGCCTACAGTATGTTCTTTCTCACTGGAAGGTACTAAACAAATAAGTTCTTCTCCTTTTTTTACATATCCTACATTATATGTATTACTATATGACTTTAAAACAATGTAACTTGATTCATTCGGACTTACTGCCTCTACATATGTAGGTGTCTCCACACCAGTTAACAACAGCGTATCTTCTTTTGTGCGTATATTATAACAACGAGAGTTTAAGAACATTGGGTTATCTTTACTTGTGACATAGTATAATCGTTCCCCATCCTCTGTTAAATGCACAAAGTAATCCTTTTCTGTCTCTCCTGCTGGAATCAATTCAAGCAATCCACCACCCTCTGGTTTTAATACATAAATATGATAATTTTCATCCCCATCTTTATCAAATCCAGCTAAAATAAATCGATTTAAAGAATCCATTTTAATAAAATTGCTTGATTGATTACAATATGTTAAGGGATAAGGGGATAAATTGGGTAAATCCATCGCCCATAAATTAGAATGACCATTTAAGTTTGTACTAAAAATTAATTTCCCTTCATCTTCACTAACTGTAAACCTACCAATACTATAGGATCTAAAAAATTGTTCAGCATCTTCCATAGGAAATTGAATCATCTTTCTTCCTCCACTCTACCTTATATCTAAAAATTCAGAACATCTTATATATAAAGATTCTACATTTTCCTATTTATCCCTTTTGGGTTTTATTTAGATTTACTTCTACCTTCTACCTTCTACTTCTTCTTATTAACATTACATAACGATGCGGAGAGTTTTTTAAACAACTCTTCTTTTAGCAGTGAATATATTCTTTACTATTTCACGATTACTTCTCATTCGATATTTCTCACTAATTATCCCTCAAAGCGAAAAATAAGCGGGGAATTAGAGAGCAAAATCTACCATATACTTTTATTCAGCTAACTTCTCACCAGTAACAATCTTCATAAAAGCAGCTGCGTCTTTCTCTGCTAATTGAGCGTACTGATTATCCCCCGCCATTATTTCTACTTTATCCTTATTAGGACTAATCCACATTTGATATAAAACAGCTTTCGCTTCTATTTTCGGATTTTTAAACTGTAAAACAAACTGATAATCAGCTGAACGAGACATTTCCACCTTTTTATTTTCAAAGTTAGTATCATTTAATATTTTCTTTACTTGCAATACTTTATTCTTGTCTGTAATTACCTTCAAATCCTCATAATGATTATCACCAGCATGTTTTTGCACTTCGATTGTTTGATTATGATTTCCTATATTATTTGAACAGCTGGTTACCACAAATAAACAAATCACGCTGAAGACTAAATACAAATTTCTAATTTGCATAGCGCTCTCCGCCTTTAGTGTATATAATAGTTCACTTCCATTACGCTTTTAAAATGTAAAATAAGAATACACCCCATAAGCCACAAATAAGATTAATAGAATAGAAATGCCAAGTACCGTATATATAATCCATTTTAAATTTGAATTCATATCATCCTCCTACCTCTCGGTAATTCCAGTATATAACAAAAAAAGCATTGGATCCCCAATGCTTTTTACACTTATGCAAATAAAGAAGTATTCGCATATAAAGCTGGTGAACCACCTGAATGTACGAATAAAATATTGTCTTCCTTATTAAATTTACCTTTTCTAATTAAGTCGATTAATCCCGCTACTGCCTTACCTGTATACACTGGATCAAGTAAAATACCTTCTGTTTTCGCAAGTAACTGAACTGCCTCTACCATTTCCGGCGTTGGTAACGCATAGCCTGGTCCTACATATTCATCAAAGCACGTAACAGCGTCGCGCGAGATAAAGTTTGGAATACCAACGTGTGCTGAAGTTTCATCTACAAGTTTTGCTACTTTCTCTTCTTGCTCAGCTTTTCCTCTACTTACATTAATCCCGATTACAGGAATATGGCTTTGTGTTCCAGAAAAACCAGTAATTAAACCAGCATGCATACCGCCGCTACCACTTACACAAACAACTGAACTGAAATCAATTCCTTGCTCAAATGATTGCGCCATAATTTCTTGCGCACAAGCAACGTATCCCATTGCGCCCGTAGGGTTTGATCCACCAACTGGAATTACATATGGTGTACTACCTTTTTCACTTACTTCTTTCGCTACTTTATTCATCTCTTCCATCAGGTCTGCTCCGTTCGGTACAACAATGACGTTTTCAGCACCTAATAAGTGATATAAGAAATAGTTTCCGTTAAAGTCTCTCTTCTCTTCTGGCTCAAGCCCTTCCTCTAATACAAGAATACATTTCATTTTTTCTTTTACCGCAGCAGCAAGTGTCAGGCGGCAATGATTTGACTGAATACCACCAGCTGTAATTAACGTATCTGCACCCTTTTCCTGTGCATCCGCAACTAAAAATTCTAACTTTCTCGTCTTATTACCACCGGCTGTTAAACCAAGTAAATCATCTCGTTTAAAATAAATAGTCGGGCCACCAAGTGCTTCAGAAAAATTGTTTAACTTTTCAATTGGTGTATATGATTCTGTATATTTTTTTCTCGGTAATTTAGCTAAATTCATTGTAACGCTCCTTTTGTACTTCTTTCGCAATATATGTAACGTTACTATTATTACATGTAAAAATGGTGAAGTCACCTTTCTCGGTTAAAAATGTATTAGAATTTCATTTTGATAAGTAAAACCGTATTAATGATTTTAACTTAATTACGGTACATGAAATTTATATCAACGATTTTTTAAATATATCGTTCATTACTTACAATATATCAACGATTTTTCAAATATATCGATCGTAACTTGCAGTATATCAACGATTTTCTTAATATATCGATCTATCGACAAAAAACGACAGACAGGCAACCCCTTTCTCATCAACAAAAAAAGAGCCCACACATTCAAATGCAGACTCCCTCCAATCACTTATTTACCGAAAAACGAAGTAACTGCGTTAATCCCGGCTCTAAATTCATTTCACCTTTATTACGTACGTATACAGTTTTATCTCCATCAAATTTCGGAGGATTTGCTTGACTATACGTATGCCACTCATTCGTTCCTTCTATAGAATACTCCATATATTCATTTGCACCGACAATTATATTTTTACGATCATCTGCCGTTACATTTGGTGCCATCTGCGCAATTTTTGAATCACTAATTAATAACTTCTTTATATCCTTATCACGTTTGTAATCGTAAGCTGTCACAATTACATCGTTACCATATGCTTTCACTTGTAACCCTTGTTTAAATGAATAGCCATCTGGAGCAGTTTTCTCTCCTCCATTTGGTCCTGCTGACATCCAGCCTGTTTCAATCCCGCCCGTATTTACAACAGTGAAACCTTTTTCATCTCCGCCTGTAATTTTCTTTTTACCAGCCCAGTCAGGTAAGTTTAAATCCCAATGTGTATGACTCGTGAAGAAAACAACCTGCGGATAGTCTTTTAATATATCATACAATTTATCCACGTTTAAATAATCTTGTAAATATGGTGATTGTCTTGATCCAGATACTGTATCAGGTAAAACGTGATGAGAGAAAATAAAGATTGGCTTATTTTTATCTTTTTGACTGTACTCTTCTAAATTTTGTTTTAACCAACCTAATTGCTCATCACTCATATATACTTCGTCCCACATTTTTGAATCGTGGTATTTCATATATTTTTCAGTTCCTAAAAATAAAAGTGGATAGCCATCTAATTCTTTTTTATGATATACCTTTTCTTGTCCACTAAATTGTAAGTAGCGACCAAATAGTGTTTCTTCCGTTACACCATTTGGCCATGTACTTTGAGAGAGTTTCCCATCCGCTGTCCATTTACCAGCATAAAACTCATGATTCCCAACAGTAGACCATACATTTTCTGGATGCTTATTTTTATTTAACACACGCTTTACATCATCATATTGTGACTGTTGTCCAGTCGGCGTTATATCCCCATTCATAATAAGCGCTCTAGAAAGTGGCGTCACTTTGTTCATATCTTTTAGCACATGATCAAAATCCCCTAAATCACCTTGAATATCACTAATAACATTAAAAGTTGTAGCTGATTTTCGGGCTTGCTCTTTCCCTTCCGCATGCACTGAAAACGTCGGTAATAATGCCGCCATAACTGCTAACGAAGCAACTGTCTTTTTCATACAAATTCTCCCCCTAATAATAGAATGTACAAACTGACATGTTCTGCTTTCTCTTAGGTGCTTGTCCAATTCACATTATAGGGGGCGATTGTAAAGATTAATGGAATAAAAAATTAAGTGTTTTTTAAGAGATTTTGTCTTTTTTTCACACTCCACAATTAGTAATTCGCGCCAATCTAGCTTTCTAGTCTTTAACATTACATAAATGTAAATGAATATGATGAATCTCTTCGTTTGATATGTTGTCTTTTTAATCTTTGTTATATAACCGCCACAAAATACGCTCTCTTTTCAAGTTCTCTTCATTTAATAAACGTTACTCCTCTTTTAATTAGCCTTAAAATTATAAATCGGCTTAATAATATGTTTAATATCAATTGTGTCCTTTGTATTCTCAACAATCTCATCCATTGGCTTATATACCATTGGTGCTTCATCTAAAGTACTTTCTGAAACAGATGTAGTCCAAACCTCTGTCATTGTATTTTGAAAATCCTCTAAGTTAAGTACTTCTTTCGCCTTCTTACGGCTCATAATACGTCCTGCTCCATGAGGGCCAGAAAAGTTCCAATCTGGATTCCCTTTACCAAATGCAATGATAGAACCGTCTCTCATATTAATTGGAATGATTACTCGTTCATCTTTCTGAGCTGAAATGGCACCTTTTCGTAGAATCATATTTTCCATATCGATGTAGTTATGAATTGTAGTGAATTGATCGGTTACTTTCCAATCCATTTTAGTGACGATTTCATCAATCATTGCTTTACGATTTAACTCCGCATATTTTTGAGCAATTTTCATATCATTCATGTAATCTTTAAATCCTTGTCCTTCTAAATAAGCTAATTCTTTGCGAATCACCGGTTTCTTAATTTCACGTAAAGCTTCATGTATTTCTTGTTGTCTACCTTCTTTCGTTAAACGCTCAATAATTTCTTCTTTAATAGATTTAACGTTTATAAGTTGCTCGTAAGCAAAGTTTTGATAATACTCTGCTACTTGTTTCCCTAAATTACGCGAACCACTATGAATGACAATGTATACATTTCCTTTATCATCCTCATTCAGTTCGACAAAATGATTGCCCCCGCCAAGTGTACCAATACTTTTTTGAGCACGTTGCAATGTAAACGGGGCTCTTACACTATCAAAATCAATCATTTTTGAAAATCTATGTTCCTTATCTCGAATACGAAAACCACTTGGGACAAATTTACGTATCGTTTCGTCTAAGTGATCGAAGTTGATTTCCTCTTTTTTCTTATTAATCATAACAACTTCCATGCCACAACCAATATCGTACTTACCTCTCAGTTTCCTGAAAGAGTGGACTATACCTTCTCTACAGTCATCGAGATATGCAGGCTCTACTGTAGGCTCACCGTATTAATTATTCCTCTTCAATTCAAAATGGATGAGGAATAATTCTGTACCTTAGTCTGCTAACATGGTACAAGTCTCTGAACCATTCGATTATGTCACCATAACCACTGGCTGCTGATTGCCCTCGCCTTTTATCGTTAGGGTTCCCAGTCAATTGAGTGAGTAGTTTAAAGTCTGAGCCGATTAGTTAACCCCGACTAAATTAGGAACAATCTTATCTTGAATTGTCATTGTTGTCCCAATCGTACAACCTGCACCCGCATGTGTATCTGGCATAATACGAATCTTGCTATCCTTTACGAATTCTTGGTTACAAAGATCAATAATTTGACCTGCTGCAGTTTTTTCTACATTCGTAGTAAACACTTTCGCTTCATTGTATTTCCCTTGTAATTTCAACATCTTCTATTTCCCCTTTCCTTTAGTTTCTACAAAAAATCAATTCATACATATTATATAAATATATTTCCCACCACTACAGCTCATTTCCTTTTTTATAAAAAAAGACACAGAGATTCCTCCCTATGCCTACTAATTTCCTACCTTTTCACCGCATGTACATAATGCACTGTCTCAAAAGCTTCTAAATAATCGTTTCGTCCTTCAAAATATAATACATCAATATCCTCTGGTGATAAATGCTCATAAATGAGTAAGCCCGCCTTCTCTAACAGTGCTTCCATTTCAGCATAAGAATAACATGATTTCATCGGTTCTCCGCCTACCGCAGCCATTTTCACCATATTTTCAACTCGATTGGACAGTCCCTTTTCTGTAAACAAGTTTTCATCAGGATAATCAAAAACAATAGAACTACCTGCCAGAACCATCTCGAATAAACATTCTAATAAACTAGCAAGTTCCTCTTTCGTTAAATAGTACGTAACACCTAAAAGGCTAAAGAAAGTCTTTTTATGTTCAAACCCTTCATTGCGTAACTGTTCATAGGAAAATCCTTTCGTAAAATCCATTGAAACAAAATGAAGGTTTTTTGGAACTTCAAGTTCTGTTTCTTTTATTCTTTCCTTCTTAAACACCTGCGTAGAAGGATGATCCACTTCAAATATTTCTATTTTATTTTCTAATTCTCGGTGTCTAAAACTGAACGTATCTAAGCCTGCACCGAGTACGACGTATTGTTTCGCTCCTAATGTAATTTCATGTAGTAATACTCTTTCACAATATGCAGCACGTGCTAAAGGTGTTGGTGATAACTGAACTTGCGTAATCCATTTTAATATTTCTTTTGGATTGTCTTGAAACTGCTCTGCAATTTCTTTATTGAAAAAGTGAATCCCTTGAACCATGTTCGTTTCAATATTGTTACGTTCTTTTTGTGAAATGAAATCTTTAGCTACATAATCATCAAAGATTTTAGGATTATCAAATTCACTATGATACGCCCTTCCGAAAGCTGATACTAACGACGTTACACTTGCTTCACCTTGTTTCACGCACATACACTCTCCTTCATGTTCACAACAAAAATAGGGTTCCCCTGGCCAGGAGAACCCTATTATACACCTTATTTTTATATCGGTAAATTATAGCATAAATAAGTTTTTTTGTCAAGTTTTCAGCCTACTACGCTCCAACAATTTGTGTAATCTCTAGCAGGAAGATTTCGATCTACACCGAATATTCCAGTTCATAACAATACAAATGGAGGGCGTCATGAAAAGATTAGTCATCATTACAGTAGGAAAAACACACAGTGGAAAAACTACATTTGCAAAAGAGCTAGAAAAAGAGTTACCTAATTCTTTTATTATGGACCAAGACAACCAATCTGAATTTATTAACACACATTATGAAAAATTACAGCCGACAGAAGGATCAAATACACTAAAGCACAGTCTTTCAAAATTCATTGTTGATTATGCGAAAGAACATACAAATTTACACCTTATTATTTGTAACTCAAATAGAAGCCTAAACGGACGAATGTATTTGCTAAATGAATTGTTTAAGAAGGAGGAATATATACGCGTATTAGTTCACTTTGACATCCCAGATGATGTACTTTATGAAAGAGTGGCCCTTAGTAAACGAAGTACAAATATTTTTAGGGGAAACTATTCCAGTTTCAAAGAAGTCCTCCACCGCCAACAAGTTGAATCACTACATGAAGACGTAGTAGATCCTATAGAAAATGAAGCTGATTATTTGTTTGTTATTCGTAACAGTAAGGATGTAAACTCTACTATATTAAAAATTGTCCATCTTGCTAAAGAGTTCTCCCCTACTCCAAAATAAGAGACTATAAAAATTACATAATCATAGATTATTATGCAAATACTTCCTCTAGACGGCGCAGATGGTATATAATGATGGAAGAATCTACTTCTATATGCTCAATTTTACACAAAACAGCTCATGCATATGAAAGAAAAGAGGTACAAAAATATGAAAACAAAACAAACAATTGCTGCGTCTACACTAGCTTTAGCAATGATTGCTGGCGCGAACTCTGCTCATGCGGAAGTAAATGATGCTACTCCTCAGCAAAGTACGGGAGATCGATTAGCTGAAATTAAGCAACATAAACAAGAGTTAGATGCGAAATTACAGCAACACAAAGAAAACGTGGATCAAACATTAAATGAACTTAACAAAGTTAAGGAAAATGTTGATACTAAGGTGAATGAACTACATGAACGTAAACAAGTTGCTGATGAAAAAATTAACGAGATTAAACAACATAAACAAGAGTTAGATGCAAAACTTCAGCAAGACAAACAAATCGCCGAAGATAAAATCGCTGAAATTAAAGAGCATAAAAAACAAGTAGAAGATAAAGTTGCTGAAGTAAAAGAGCATAAACAAAATATCGATAACAAAGTGAATGAGATTAAAGAACATAAACAAACTGTCGATGAAAAAGTGAATGAAATGAAGCAACATAAAGAGAACATTGATCAAAAGGTTAATAAACTTAAGGAAGTAAAAAAACAAGTAGATGAAAAATTAGCTGAGTTAAAGAAAGCGAAACAAACTGCTGAAGACAAACTCGCTGAACTAAAAGAAAACAAGCCGAATACTGGTAACACGTTAGAGGAACTTAAGAAAATTAAAGGCAATTTAGACAGTCTTTCCGCTAACTTAGAACTAGCTAAACAAGATGTAAAAAACAAACTAGCTGAATTACAAAAGGCTAGAGAAGATTTACTAAATAAAATTAACGAAATTAAACAATCGAAACAAACTGTTTCAGACGATTTAACAAAGAAAAAACAAGACTTAGATATTAAAATCAACGACTTTAAGCATACTGAGAAAAAAATTGACGACAAATTAGCTGAGTTACATACAACGAAGCAAAATGTTGATAACAAGATTAATGAAGTATCACAGTCTAAACAAACGCAAGCAGATAATGGTACTAAAAACAATAACGCTAAAGAACTTCCTAACGCTGGTAGCGAGCAATCAAACAATATGGCTCTAGGAATGCTATCTGTATTAGGCGGTGTTTTATTACTTACTCGTAATAAAATTAAAAAGTATTTATAAAACAGCTATCATTTTGATTATATAATCTACTGTCCCTTCTCTAAGAAGCCTATGCATAGGCTTCTTAAGGAAGAGACCAAATATAAGTACGTTTACAAACTAGTTATCCCTCTACAGTTAGATTCTATTTCTATCCACATATCATTTGTTGCAGAGCTCAACCTTTCACTTTTTCATTATGATAATACCTCAAAAATAAATATAATTATCAAATTTCAAACTTAGATTAGTTCCTTATACTTTAACAAAACTGAAAAACTGTCATTCCCCTAAGTCATACTAATAGGAAAGTGTACAATTCTTTAACAATACTAACTCTTAATTCATACACTACTAATAGAACTTGTGTAGCAATAAAATTTTCCAAATCATCTAAATCACCATATATTTAACCTCTACTCGTACCTACATGATATTTTCATCCCCCTCTCATAAAGTTCTTATTCTTCTAATTACTACATGACCATGTTCCATTGCTACATTAGAACGACATCTATAAATATTGATAAGGAGTGAAATACATGGGTTCAACAAAACTTACAGGACGAGTAATTTACAAAGGAGATCCCGGTTATTTAGAAGCTATTAAGAATTGGAATCCTTACGTTGATGTCTTCCCCCTCGTCTTTGTTTTTGCACAAAATTCATATGATGTTAGTAACGCCATTAAATGGGCTCGCGAAAATCATGTTCCGTTACGTGTTAGAAGTGGTCGACATGCACTGGATAAAAACCTTTCTGTAGTAAATAGCGGCATCGTTATCGATGTAAGTGATATGAACAAAGTAAGTTTAGATAAAAAGAATGGTATCGCAACCGTTCAAACTGGAATTCACGTCGGGCCACTTGTAAAGGGACTAGCTAGAGAAGGTTTTATGTCACCGTTTGGAGATAGTCCTACAGTTGGAATCGGTGGCATTACAATGGGCGGTGGTTTTGGAGTAGTCTCACGAACAATCGGTCTAATAAGTGATAACCTTATTGCTTTAGAAACAGTAGATGCGACAGGCCGAATCATTCAAGCAGATCAATGTTGCAATAAAGATTTATTATGGGCTTCTAGAGGTGGTGGTGGTGGAAACTTCGGATACAACACTGAATATACATTGAAGCTTCATCGTGCCCCTAATACTGCCACAGTCTTTAATATCATTTGGCCATGGGATCAGTTAGAAACTGTTTTCAAAGTTTGGCAAGAATGGGCACCTTTTGTAGACTCACGATTGGGCTGCCTTCTTGAAATTTACAGCAAAATAAATGGACTTTGCCATGCAGAAGGTATTTTTTTAGGTTCCAAAAGTGAACTCATCAAACTATTAGAACCTTTAACAAATGCTGGAACTCCAACACAAATTGTTATAGAAGAATTACCTTACCCAGCCGCTATCGATTTCTTAGATCCAGATGAGCCAATCCCTGGTCGATCTGATCAAAGTGTGAAATTCTCTTCTGCCTGGGCACTTAACCTTTGGCCGGAAGAACCTATTTCCATTATGAAACGATTTTTAGAAGAAGCTACTGGAACAGAAGCTAATTTCTTTTTTATTAATTGGGGAGGTGCTATTAGTAAAGTACCTAGCAGTAAAACAGCGTTCTTTTGGCGTAGCCCGTTATTTTATACAGAATGGACTGCTAGCTGGAAAGACAAGTCTGAAGAAGCTGCCAATCTAGCATCAGTTGAAAGAGTTCGTCAATTAATAAAGCCGTATGTAACTGGTTCTTATGTTAATGTTCCAGATCAAAACATCGAAAATTTCGGACAAGAATATTACGGAGCAAACTTTGATAAGCTGCGGAAAGTAAAAGCAAAATATGACCCCGAAAATCTTTTCCGTTTCCCACAAAGTATACCCCCCTCTTCCTCTTGTTAATGCTTGAAAAAACAAAAAAAAGAACTCTTACAATTGTAAGAGTTCTTTTTTCATCATACCAATTTCCCATCTCTCAGCGTCAATATACGATCACATACATCAAGCATTCTTTCATCATGTGTAATCATAATTGCTGCTTTTTGGCTCTCTTTCACTTCACGTTTCATCATTTCAACAACTTCACGTGCGCGTTTTGAGTCTAAGCTTGCCGTTGGCTCATCCGCTAATATTAAATCTGGGTTGTTCATGAACGCACGAGCGATTGCTACCCTTTGTTTTTCCCCACCAGATAGTTGATTTGGATAATGATTTTTTCTTTCTCCTAATCCAAATGCCGCTAATAAATGATCTGCACGCTTTTCGGATTCTTGTTTACTTTCCTTTTTTAGCTTTGCAATATAAAGCAATTGTTCTTTCACATTTAAATATGGAACAAGGTTTGCAAACTGGAAGATGAAACCGATTTTTTTCAAACGAATGTCTGTCATTTCCTTTTCCGATAACTGTGTAATATTTTGCTCACGAATGTAAATATCTCCTTTTGACGGTGATAATAAAGCACCCGCGATCGATAATAACGTACTTTTCCCTGATCCAGAAGGACCAACGATTCCGATAAATTCTCCAGCTTTCACATCAAGCGACATCGGATGAAGGGCTGTTACTTCCGTATTCCCTTCTCCGTACACTTTACTTACTTTGTCTAATTTTAATAATGAAGTCATTACATCCCGCCTCCAATTGCTTCTAGCGCATCAACTTTTAATACTTGGTATAACGAAATAAGTGTTCCTAAAATACTAATTACGATAAAGATTGCTCCATATTGTGCAATCATCGGTGTTGTTAATAAGAACGGCATACCTGCTGGTAAAATTTGTTCTAATCCTTGTACAAGAACGATACTGATTACCATCGCAACGACTGATAAGAATAACGCTTGCACGACTAAGCTATTTGCTAAATACGAGTTCTTCGTACCAATTGCTTTTAATACACCTAATTGCTGTGTTTTTTGCAGTGTAATAACGTAGAAGAATACACCAATTAGTAATGCAGCGATTACAAGTAAGAACGCAATAATCATCGTTAACGTTCCTTGCTCTTCTTTAAATCCTGGAATACTTTGCAGCACTTCTTTTTTGTCAATTACGTGTGCATTTTTTACTTCTTTATCTGTATTAAGTGCGATTGCACTATAATCTTTTTGGTTTGGTTGTGAAATAGCGCCCCATACGTCTTCATTTACATAAACGACTGGTGTATGGCTAAACATTTGATCTTTCGTAAATCCGACGATTGTAAATTCTTTCTTTGAAACAGGATCGATAATTGTATCTCCAATATCGATTCCCTTCTCATTAATCGATTCATCAGCAACCATCTCGTTGTTTGCTGTACCTAATTTCTCACCTTTTACAATGTTCGGTTCTAAAAATGAATCTCGTTCGCTTGAGAAAATAGCGATATCAACCTTTTTCGAACTATCTTTCTTTTCATATGTTGAAACTTTCACACGAAACG
This sequence comes from Bacillus sp. S71, assembly GCF_016625265.1. Classification (NCBI taxonomy): domain Bacteria; kingdom Bacillati; phylum Bacillota; class Bacilli; order Caryophanales; family Bacillaceae; genus Bacillus; species Bacillus sp. S71. The sequence goes on from NZ_JACVUW010000003.1 coordinate 248,314, forward strand.
GAACTGCCTCTTTCTCGCCTACTTGACTTACTACGTTATCTACATCGTCTTTCTTAATTTGTGAACGAAGTAATTTATTTTCCGCATCATCCGCTAAAACGAACTTATTTGCTTCCATATTTTGAATCGATGAAGCATTATCATATGATAATCCATTTGCTAATCCTGAAATAACAAGGACTAAAAATGATAATAAAACCATGATAAGTCCGATTAATCCGTATCTTAATTTTGATTGTTTCAATTCACGCAGAGCTAAAAACATTTCGCTCGCTCCTTCCTCTTTCTTTCTATGCACTAATCATAAAAAAGAAATATGAACGGAATATGAACAGAAGATTACAGAGTAAAAAAAGAAATTTTCTGAAAGTATTGAAAATAAATAGAATCCTTGATACAATTCAGTCAAATAATATTGACCGAGTAATTTAATTCAAGGAGTTGATCATGTTGAAGCCCGTATTAACACTAACTACTTATAGCCAACTAAAAGCATTAAGCGATCCACTACGTGCCGAAATGATGATACGTCTATGCGAACGTCCTTATACTGGACAATTACTCTCTGAGAAATTCGGCATTTCAAGGGCGAAAATTCATTATCATTTAAAAGAATTAGAAAAGAATGGTCTTATAGAGATCGTTTATACAGAAGAAAAGAATGGGATTATTCAAAAGTTTTATCAATCTGTCGCTAAAGGCTTCACCCCTGCTACAGATCTATTACCTCATTTAGAAATATTAAGCGAATCAGGTCGCCAAATCTTTTTACAAATGATAGAAAGAACGAAAAGCCAAATTCTCGCTGCACCAGAAGAAGCTTTTACATTACGAAATGCAAGTGAAGATCCAGCTAAGTGGAATTACGTTTCATCCTGCTGGGAATTTGATGCTACGCCAGAACAATTTCAAGTGTGGGTGAAAAAGTTTTATGAATTAATGGCTGAATTAAACGAAATCACAAAAGGTGCAGATAAAGATCCGAATAGTAAACCTTATTATATTTCTACTACTGCACTTCAAATCGCTGAGAGAACAATGCAGCAATTTATTAAAAAAGAAGAAAAATCGTAATACGATTTTTTTTACATAAACGGTCAAATTTATTTTACCGAATAAATTTATTATAAAGGAGTAGATAAAGTGGACATATTAAAAAACCGGAATTTCCTCTTATTATTTTTAGGAAGAATTTTCACCAACATAGGAGATAGTTTGTATTATGTAGCCGCGATGTGGCTCGTATACAAATTAAGTGGTAATCCTTTTTATTCTGGATTGGCTGGTTCCCTTACGTTATTACCTTCTGCACTACAATTTCTTACTGGTCCATTCGTTGATAGATGGTCCATTAAAAACACCCTCGTCATCACACAAGTTTTGCAATGCATTCTTATTTTAATCATTCCTATTACACACTACTTCGACCTATTGACAGTCCAACTACTACTCATCATCATGCCCATCGTAGCCTTTATCGAACAATTCGCCTATCCCGCACAGTCAAAAGCTTTACCACTTCTACTGCATAAAACACAATTATTAAAAGGAAATTCACTTTTCTCATTTGCATACCAAGGCATTGATTTAATTTGCACGACTCTTTCCGGAATATTAGTAGTACTATTTGGCGCAATTACTTTATATGTGATCGACTCTTTTACATTTGCGATTACTGCCCTTTTGTTCGTTTCATTGAAAATGCCAAAACAAACCGAAGCAAACACAGTACTTTCAACTAAGCAATATTTCACTGATTTAAAAGAAGGGTTTTCAATCGTCTTTCGTTCCTTAATGGGCGTCTTCTTAATCGGTTCCGTTGTCGCTAATTTTTCAATCGGTATGACGATGGCCATACTCCCTTCTTTCGCTGATTCTTTAGGTGGTGTGAGATTATATGGGTTCTTTTTAGCCGCTATATCAGCCGGTTGTTTAATTGGAGCACTATTCAGTTCATGGGTTGGTAAACATAATGTTGGCCGTGTCTCCATTATTAGCTTTGCGACTGGCGCTTTCTTTTGGTTTCTCTCAACGGTTGTACCGTTTCAATGGCTATCCATTTTTTTATTCGGCTTAGCTTGGATACCAATTGGTGCGACCAACATATTATTTGCGACTATTGGTCAAATTGTAATTCCAAACCAATATCTTGGGCGTATCAATTCAGTCACACGAAGCATGGGCACAATTGCTATGCCACTCGGCTCTTTAATTGGCGGATACACTGCGAATGTATATAGTAGCCAACTCATTTTCGCACTTGCTAGCATCGGGATTTTATTTATTTCCCTCGTATGGCTGCTTCATCCAAAATTACGGGCTTTGCTGAAAGCTGATGAAATTACGGCGGATACTTTTGAGCTTCAGTTTAAGGAGAAGTGCGGGAAAGGTGCGGCTTTATAACAAACTAAACATAACCCCGTTCTAAATTTGGAACGGGGTTAAAAATATAACAATAAAGTCGTTTGAATATCTAAAATTTATTCAACAATAGCACCAACTAAAAGGTTCTGTTAACGCTTTGATGGCCATGCCCCCTGCATTTTCCTTAATTGAATAATTTGGCCTGTATGATAAGCATCATGAAGCATGATGTCCAGTAATTTACCTTCAAGTGAATTTTGTTCAAGCTCTCTTTCAGAAATTGCACTTAATACCTGTCTTAAATTACGCTGAGCATTTTCAGAGCGTTCAACGACTTCCTTCCATTCCGTATCATTATTAGATTGCTTAGTAAGATAAAAGGTGTCATTACCGTCAAGATTATGTGTCCATTCACGTCCTTCCAAGTTTGCAGCAAGTCTTTCTTTGTAATAAGTGAGATGATTAACATTCTCCCAAATGGTATTCGTTGTCTCTCCAGCTGGTTTCCACATAGCCTGTTCAGCTGTAAGTCCTTCTATAGCATGTTTAAACGGTGCATACCAACTCTCTTTGTCGAATGTTGAATCTAGTACGTTTAATAACAAGTCAATTCGTTTCAAAGTAATTTCCTCCCTACACAGTTCAAGTTTTAATACACTCCCTCTAACTCTGTAGAGATTCTACATTTTTAAATAAACTTCCTCCTAATCCCACTCCATAAACTCATCCGATTATGCAATTAAAATGACTCATATTTTTTCATTTTACACGTATACTAGCGACAAAAAAAGAAGAGGCTGTTCCCAAACAGCCTCTTCTATCTATTTAGGAAGCTCCACCCGAACAGTCGTCCCTTCCCCTTTCGTGCTATATACCGAAACGGTCCCTTTATGCAGTTCAACAATCTTCTGCACGATTGATAATCCTAAACCGCTACCTTCTACGTTTCTTGCCCTTGCTGTATCTACTTTGTAAAAACGGTCAAAAATACGATCCATTTCTTCTTTTTCCATACCGATTCCGTTGTCTGATATAGAAATTATAACGCTAGACTCTAACTCTTCCACGAAAAACTCAATCGTTCCACCATCGTTTGAAAACTTAATGCTATTCGTGAAAATGTTACTCCATACTTGATGAAGTAAGTTTTCATCACCTTGAATTGTAATGTCCGGCACATCAAATTCAACGGCGATATCTTTTTCCCGCCATTTCCATTCAAGCATAAAAATGACGTCTTTAATTTGTTTTTGTAAGGAAAAGTCTTTTATTTGTAAAACCTTTTCCTCCTTATCTAATGAAGCGAGCGTAAGTAACTGTTTACATAAACTAGACATTCGCTTACTTTCGCCTTCAATAATTTGTAAGTAATGATTTCTTTCTTCCTCACTCATCTTTTCTGTTTGCAACGTCTTTGAAAAACCTTGTATAGAAGAAAGCGGCGACTGAAATTCATGTGAAACGTTCGAAACGAATTCTTGTCTCATTTCATCTAGTTCTTTTATACTTTTCGTCATCTTTTGGAAGCTTGTAGATAACGTTCCTATTTCATCTTTTCGTTTTACATCTAATTCAATTTCATATTCCCCACTCGCAATTTTTTGCGTAGCCTTCGTAAATTTACGGATTGGGCGAACGATATAACCTGCTGCAATCGCTATAAAGATAATGCTTAATAGTACGATAAACCCAAGTAATACCGCTAAGAAAATTCGCATCTCACCAAATTGGTTCTGAATGTCAGGACGAATAAATAAAGCGTACTGTTTATCACCGTGCTTTACCGGTACACCAACACTATTTATTAATTCATTATCGAAAAACCCTGTAATAAAGAGACGAGTTGGATAGGTGGAAACACCATTAAACGTTTCTCCTTGCAATACTTTATGAACAGTAGCATCGCTAATAGACGTCTTACGAAACGCATTGCCAATACGCTTTCCATTCTTTTGATCATCGACAATATAAATTTCATACCCTAACTTTGCGATAGAATGTAAGTACGCCTCTTGATTTTCTTCACTTTGCTTTTCATATAACGATTTAACTTCTTCAGCATACTTTAAAATCTTTTCACTGTTATACGGTTTTAACTTCACTTGATAATATACGTTCGTTAATAAAAAGCCGATAATACTACTAAGTAGCATAATGCCGACCGTCATAAATACAAATCTAGAATATAGTGATTTCATCTTATTTCAACTCCAACTTATACCCGAGGCCGCGCACTGTCGTAATTTGAAAATCATCCGTTCGTTTTGAGAAACGATCTCGTAGTCGCTTCACATGAACATCAACTGTTCGTTCATCTCCTTCAAAATCCATTCCCCATACTAATTCAATTAATTCTTCTCTTGAAAATGTTCTTCCAGGATAACTAGCAAGTTGTGATAATAGCTCAAATTCCTTTAAAGGAAGCAAAATTGTTTGACCGTTACACTTTACTTCCACACCTTTTCGATCAATTGTCGTTCCGTGCAACGTAATAATATCTGCACTCAGCATTTGATAACGACGTAATAAAGCTTTCATACGGAAAATCACTTCAGCTGGTTCAAATGGTTTCACAATATAATCGTCTGTACCAGAAATGAAGCCTTTTTCTTTATCCACTAACTGGTCTTTCGCAGTTAATAAAATAACAGGAATATCATGATACTTCCGTATTTCTTCACATAACGTATAGCCATCAACAAATGGCATCATAATGTCTACAATCGCAAGATGAATATTTTCCTTCTCTAATACGTCTTGCGCTACCTTTCCATCTTCCGCCTCAAAAACTTGAAATCCCTCTTTTTGTAAATGATAATGCAACAACTCTCTAATATGTTTATCGTCATCAGCTAATAAAATATGTATCATCTTCATTAAACCCTCTCTCGTTCATCCTTCTACATCACTACATTAAGAAACAATTAGATTTTTTGCAAGAAAAAGAAAAAGAATCTATTTTGAAAAAAGATTATTCAAAATAGATTCTCACGTTTTAGTATTAAGATTATTTTAATCAAAAACAATTTTTAAGCCTTCGAAATATCAACAAATCCTTCTCCGAACACATCACGAACATCGTGTATAGCGATGAACGCCGCCGGATCCGTAGTTTGAACAATCCGCTTTAGCTTCACTACTTCTTGCTTATTAATAACAACATAAAGAATTTCCTTCGGAGTTTTCGTGTAATAGCCATGACCTGAGTACACAGTAACCCCTCTGCCCATTAAGGTAGTTACCTTCCCGGCAATTTCATTGGGATTATCAGAAATAATCGTAATGGCTTTCTTCGGATTTAAACCTTCAATTACAAACTCCATCACTTTCGTTGCTACATATAACATAATAATTGTTATCATCAGTTTTTCTGCACCAATGATGAAATACGATGAAAACGCAACGATTAAATCGAAGAACAGTAGACCGTAGCTAATGCTCCATCCTAAATATTTATGTGTCATCCTTGCTAAGATGGTAGTACCTGCAGTTGTTCCGCCAACACGAATGATTAGACCAATCCCGCATCCAATAAATATTCCTCCGAAAATGGCATTTACGAGCATTTCATCCGAAGCGATCGTCCAACCTTCTGTCAAATGAAGAAATAGTGAGTTTGTAACTACAGCAATGATTGTATAAATTGTTGTAATCTTATTTAAAAATTTATAACCGGCTATTAACAAAATCGCATTTAAAATTAAGTTAACTAAACCCGGTGACCATTCAAATAAATAGTACGTAATAATCGTGATACCTGTTACTCCACCCTCACCAAACTCGTTCGGGATAACAAATAAATTGACACCTAACGCAAAAAGAAATGCACCGATAATAATAAAAATAATGTCTGTCGTTCTTTTTTTCATACAGTACCTCACTTCTTATGTAAATATTTATTCTGTCATAAACTCTCACCATTATATCGTGGAATATTCAAATCGAACAGTGGTTTATTTTTATTTTAATATAGGATGATAAGTCAACTTTATCCTATATCCACTTGTAATTAAGAAAGTAAAATAACTGTATTTATTATGTACTACAACTAAAGTTTTGATTTCACATGCAATTCAGCCTAAAAAATGAATATAAACACTCTCACTCGCACAAACTTCAAATACAAAGCAAATAAGCGAAGCTATAGAATAGACTTCGCATCAAGCGTGTGATCATAGAAATTCATATGGGATTTTATATTCATACGTTTCAGAAATAAATTCACTTATCTTTCTCCATATATTCTTTAATCTTTCGTTCTTCCCACTCTTTCCCAAATATCCCAACTGGAAAAGTTGTCAAACCGTGTATAACGATACCTAACCCCAGCCTGCAAGTGGATATAAAAACCATAATTTACTTGAATCAGAACTTATATTTATAATAAAAAGCATTAAGTTCACTAGTATATAAACCGTTAAATGAATGTAAAAAGCTTTTAAATTCTCTACCCTTTTTTTAGCTCGTAAATAAACCTCATCTTGTTCCACCCTTAAACACCTCTTTCAATCTTGTATTTTTTCACCTTCGCTCTAGTGTTAACATCATATTCTTATTGGAAATCCGTTATTCTCAAAAAACACAAAACAAAAAGTACCCATCAAATTGTTATACACATAATAATTTGATGGGTACTGCATGATACATTTAGTTTTTACATGTATTGTTTGGAGAAAATTGCAAATAACGACTTATACTCGCCTTATTAAGACCAAATCCATACATCATCATTATTTTCAGCGTTCGTCTTTGCTTCATGAACTTTTTCAATATGATCAACTGTGTTCCAATTAATAGAAATACCCCCCCAGCCCACATACTTCATATCAATTTTCACTTTCTCACCCACATTAAATACTTGTCCCTTTGTTAAGAAAACATCAATAATATCTTTCTTCCCATTTAGCGATGGATACTCAACTACAACATATTTAGTAGCACCGTCTCCCTCATCTTCCATCGTTCCTACTTTTGATACTTCTCCAATTACATAATTAGGTGAGCCATCTTCTTTCATGTGCATACCTAACTTGTTTGTTGTATTTTCAACTGCAGTTGCAACCATATATTCTGTAAAATTACGCATCATAGATCCAGTAGCTTTTACTTCATCTCCTACTTTCACGTTTGAAAGTGAATCAATATACACACTAACAGGTTCCTCATATTGCTTAGATTTTACAACAATCACACCGTTATCTACTTCTACTACTCGTCCTTCTAACGTTGAGAAATTCGATTCAATAGAAGCTGCACTCGCTTTTGTTAGTTCTAATCCTGGTACATTTGTTCCTGATAATGCTGCGATCCCTAAAGCACCTGCTAAAATTATTTTTTTCATACCCATATGTAACATCTCCATTCATGATGATTTTATTTTTTTGATTGGTATCGACCAACCTGTAATCATTATAGTTACAGGTTATAAAAAATAGCAACCCCCTTTCTTATGCAATGTTGCATACTGTAATTTTTAAATATACAGCAAGTGGGCTTTAATTTAATTCAAAGCTAAAATAACCTTATGACCACGGTATAAAGAAATTAAGAACCACTTTCGGTCCTAAGGTTAACGAATAGCTTTATAAAAACTCAATCAAAATTTATTCAACTAGTTGAATAATGAACCATGTCGAATTTTTTTTCATAAAATTCAAATTTCAAGGAGGTTTTACAAAATATTACACAGAATTATTCGTATATCGTAATATATTTGGAATTTTTTACGATTCGTTTCATTTTATCTACCACGTTTAGACAAAATGAAATAAAACAATAAAAAGGAGAGAGATAGATTGAAAAGAAAAATTAGTACAGCTGTTGTAGGGTTATCAGTGTTTAGCCTTGGTCTTTTTGGTGTAAATATTGGGGATGGAGGCGTTGTAAAAGCTGAGCACGGTGAAACTTTTGCTCCGAAATTAGAAAATCATGGTGACTACGGTGGCGCTCCTGCTTATGATCATGGAAGACCCCCTATTTCATCATATAATAAAGGGGATACTTGGACTCCGAAACAAGAGACACATGCTGATTTAAGCTCGAAATTAGATTCACATGGAGATTCATGGGCTCCTGCTTATAATAAAGGCGATGGTGGGGGTTCCCCTGCCTACACGAATACTCATGGAGAAGGAATGGCTCCTAAACAAGAGAGTCACGCTGACTTCTTTGCTCCTACGTTAGAAGCGCATGGTAATACTGGCGCTCCTGCTTTAAATGTTGGTGATACGCCGACTCCTAAACTTGAGAGCCATGCTGATACTCCTGCTCCGAAGCTTGAAGGACATGGCGATACTCCTGCTCCTAAACTTGAGGGGCATGGCGATACTCCTGCTCCGAAGCTTGAAGGACATGGTGATTTTCCTGCTCCAAAATTAGATGCTCATGGCGATACTCCTGCTCCTAAACTTGAAGGACATGGCGATACTCCTGCTCCGAAGCTTGAAGGGCACGAACATTTCCCTGCTCCTAAACAAGAAGCTCACGGTGAGACTATTTAACACAAAAATCCTAGCTATTGTAGCTAGGATTTTTACCTTCTTACCCTATTCACACCTCATGCATACTTTCTCAACTTTTATTTTAGCATTGTACATGTGGCATCATTTTATTAAGATTCTATAGTCAATTGTGTCCTTTTCTTCATAAAAACACATGGACTGACAGGTTTTACCGACTTATATAATTCTGAATATTTTTTATCAAAAATAAATTCCATATAATTACTTTTAATTGTGTTACCATTATAGTTACAATTATATAAAAAAATATACAAGGGGGCTAATATGAACATTTCATTGAAGGGACATACATATACAACAAAACATTTAGAAGCTTGGTACCATGCAATCTTAACGCAAAACGTTAAGGAAGCACAAATTCAGTTTCAAGAAGCTAAAAAAGAACATGAAGAAATACTTTTGAAAGAAACAGAAACGATTCCACTTTATCAGTTATATTACGCATTACTGCAGTTCCGACATACAGCTCTGACAGATGGACTATCAATCTCGAAAGATAGTTTTCAAATCATAGAAGACCAAGAAAAACCAGAAGATAAACACCTATCTTATCTATATCATTATTATAAAGCGATTTATTTTGCAGCAATTAATCATTATCAAGAAGCAGAAGAATATTTCTTAAAAGCACATGCACTTTTATCTGGACACAGTCAAATTGAACAAGCTGATTTCTATTACCGATACGCTGCTTATCATTGTCACCAACAACAACCAAGTTTTGCCATTGTAAATGCTTCTAAAGCATTAGAAATTTTCGAATCGCAACACGGATGTGAAAGAAATATTTCATCCTGTTTAAGTGTACTTGGTGCTTCTTATGTAGACGTAGGACACTTTGAACAAGCTGAAGAAAGCTATAACAAAGCGTTAGATATTCTCCAAAAATTAAATGAAGAATCATTACAACTGTATGTACGCGGTAATCTAGGTCATCTATATGCTAGCCAGAATCTTTCTGAAGAGGCAATTCGTCACTTGACACAAGTTGTTGAAAAGATCCCCTCTCACTACAAAGCTATATTCTTACTTGCTCAAGAACATGAAAAATTAGGACTTATAGACAAAGCAAACCACTACATTAAAATAGGGAAACAACTTATTGCTGAACTTGGTAATGAAGAGCACAAACATCACTTTGCTATATTAGAAGCTTTCACAAATCAAACTGAATTAGACAAAATTGAACCGATTGTTTTAGAAGGAATTGAATACTTCAATAAAGAATCTTTATATATCTATGTTTCTGAGTATCTTGAAAAACTAGCTCTTGCGTTTTATAACAAACAACAACATGAGAAAGCAAGTTTATACTTCTTTAATAGTACAGTAGCAAAAAAATCAAATGAAAGAGGGTTAAAGAAATGAAAAAAACAATTGGTAAAATCGCTGTAGGTATTGCATTTACGGGTATTGCTGCATTTGGTTTAAACGCAGGTTTCACAAATCAAGCTGGACATACTCACTTCCCGTCTCCACCAGCTCCTTCTTTTTCTGAGGGCCACACTGGCGGCGCTCCTGCATTAAACATCGGTGACACTGGTGGAGCTCCTAAACAAGAAGGGTATGCACATTTCCCTGCTCCGAAAGTTGAATCTCATGGCAATACTGGCGGTGCTCCTACTAATTCTTAACATAGTACAGGTATTTAAGTTACCAATATTGAGATTTATTTAGTTTTCAATTTCCATATTTATTCGGAAACCATTCAATATAGCACCTATTATGTATACGCATGATTTCTGTAATGATACGCTGTACCCCAGAGAAATCTTCAATACATATGTGGTTTTCAAGTCTAAAAAATACACCTATTAATTAGGTGTATTTTTTCACCTCTCTATCTACTACTCAAAGAATAATCCCCTAAAAATCCCAACAAAAAAACGAAGAAATTATCTATACTTCGGACACTTAAAGTACCACGAACGTTGCGATTTTTAGTGACACTCCGTATCCAACTTCCCTTACCTCTCCCATGCCTAAAGGCGCTAGCTTTCTTGTTCAGGAAAAGCTGTAACCTCTCCATTCATGATGATTTTATTTTTCGGATTGAATACGATCAACTTATAATCATTACAGTTACAGATTGCAGAAAATAGCAACTTTCTTTCTCATACAATGTTGCATACTGTAATTTTCAAATACAATTCAACACTAAGATTGAATTCTTAAATCCCAGCAGGTAAACGAATTGACGATGAAGAAACTAATGTCATGCATCATATTTTTTCAATGATACAGTTTGTATAATCGTAGTCTATTACATTATGTAGGAGCGGGGTTAACATGTTAATAAAACCAAAGAGGTTACAAGCAGGAGATATCGTAGCAACAGTAAGTCCTTCATGGGGCGGTGCAGGTGATTCTGAAATAAGATGGCGATATGAACAAGGAGTAAAAAGATTAGAAGAAGTTTTTAGTCTTACGGTTATCCCAATGCCAAATAGCTTAAAAGGTAGCGAATACCTTTATAACAATCCAGAGGATCGTGCGGAAGATATAATGACAGCATTTAAAGATACACGCGTGAAAGCAATTATCGCGAATATTGGCGGTGAAGATAGCATCCGGTTACTTCCCTATATAGATTTTAATGTGATACGCGAAAACCCGAAAATTTTTATGGGGTACTCTGACGTTACTATTTCACATTTATTTTGTCATAAAGCAGGCCTTTCCTCTTTATACGGTCCAGCAATTTTGACCGATTTTGCCGAAAATGTAGAGATGGATCCATACACAATTGAAATGGTAAATCGTACCCTCTTTTCAAATGAAACGATTGGCGAGATTCAACCAGCTCATGAATGGACAAGTGAGCATTTAGAATGGATTGAAATAAATAAGGATACAAGACGTACGATGCAGCAAAACAATGGATATGAGCTACTTCAAGGCTCTACCACTGTACAGGGGCGCTTAATTGGTGGTTGTATTGAAGTATTGGAATTTGCAAAAGGAACGGAACTTTGGCCTGAGAAAAAACATTGGGAGAATAGTATTCTCTTCTTTGAAACTTCTGAAGATCATCCAGAACCAAGTTATATAAAATATTGGTTACGAAATTATGCAGCACAAGGTATTCTGCAAAAAGCAAAAGGAATCATTTTTGGTAAACCGAAAGATGAACAATACTATGAAGAATATAAACAGGAAATATTACAGGTTATGAAGGAACATAACTTAGAAGATTTGCCGATTCTTTATAATTTAAATTTTGGCCATACTGAACCGAAGTTTATTTTACCTTACGGTGCAATGGCAGAAATTAATTGTGAAAATGGATCTTTCTCTATTTTGGAAAGTGGCGTGGAATGAATAAAAACACTCCTATGAGATATGTCTGTGAATTGGTACTTTTTAAAAGTATATAATTGGAGGGAGATTACGTGTATGGAAGTAACATTTACAGTAAGTAAGTGGGATGAAAAACCAATCGATGATAATAAAAAAGATTTCCCTATTAATATTGCTCATGTCGAATATGATATTGATGGGGAATTAAAAGGAAAGGCTTTTGTTGAATACTTATTATATTATTTAGACTCAAATATAAATGATGGTCACTTAGCTACTGCTAAAATTTCTGGATTTTTACACTTTGAAGGGATTTATAAGGGGCAACAAGGGACATTTACAGCTCTAGAGCAAGGAATATTTGATAAAGGAAATTTAGATTCCCCAGGAACAATTATTAAAGCTACCGGTAACTTAGAAAACCTGAGAGGATCCTATAATTATCAGTTTACAGGTCAAACTAGTAAACTAATTTTAGAGTTTGAATTTCAGCAAAATACCTTATAATTTAGTGGAAAGGACATTTCTTGTAATACTAGGAATGTCCTTTTTGTTGACGAGTTTATTCAAGTTAAAAATGAACAGAGTATATTATCAGTATTCAGCAATGCATAAAATTTTCTTCATGGGGGAATTAAAAATCTACGCCCTAGAGACATCATGCCCCCACCTATTCATTTCTTTTCTTACTAATTAAAGAATAATCCCCGAAAAACTCCCCTTCATAACTTCCTTTTCAAGTTGATTCCTACATATAAACGTCGCAATAATTTTTGTACGATTTTTTTCATCAGGCTCAAATTGTTCAATAGTTACGTCACAACGAATCGTATCGCCGCTAAAAACAGGACGTAAAAATTCAAAATCCATTTTGCGAGCTAGTACGTTATAATCACCGCCAATTTTTGTAGGCAATGTTGATGTTAACAGCCCTTGTACAACAAATCTTCCCTGCTCATCTGGTGTAACATGATGAACGCCTTCATCTTTTGATACTTCTGTAAATAACGCAACATCCTCTTTCGTAAAAGTTCGTTCAAAGGTGATTTTTTCGCCTACTTGCAATTTCATCCATACCCCTCCTCAAAAACACTTGTAAAATAAGAAAAACCGAAACTAAAAATCATTTCGGTTTTTCTAACTAAAGAAGTCTATTTATTTTAAAGAATGAACAAACAACCCGCTGCGAAGTTTCGGTTCAAACCACGTTGATTTTGGCGGCATGACTTCACCGGCATCTGCGATTGCTAATAAAGCTTCCATTGATGTCGGATATAGTGAAAACGCCACTTTATATTCACCGCTATTTACAAGACGTTCTAGTTCTTTTAATCCACGGATTCCTCCGACAAAGTCGATGCGTGAATCAGATCGCGGATCATGTATTTCAAGCACTTGGCTTAATAAATGGTCTTGCAGAATAGATACATCTAAACCTCTAACAAGATCATTCGCATCAAACGTTTCCTCTTTCACTGTGAGCTTATACCACTTCTCATTTACATACATACCAAATGTTTTTGGCTCATTTGGTTTATACAGAGAAACAGGTGCTCCTTCTACATAAAAGTACTGCGTAATTTGATTTAAAAACTGTTCCTCTGATAAGCCATTTAAATCTTTCACAACTCGGTTATAGTCCCAAATCGATAATTCATCATGAGGGAATAGAACCGATAAGAAGAAATTAAATTCCTCTTCTCCTGTGTAATTTGGATATTGTTCTCTTCGCATAAGTCCTACTTTTGCAGCTGATGCAGAACGGTGATGCCCATCTGCAATATAAAGATTAGGAATATCTTCAAATGCGTTTACTAAAGTCGTAATTACATCTTCATCTGCAATCTTCCACGCAACATGCTTAACACCGTCTTCTGCTGTAAATGTATAAATTGGCGTATGTTCTTCTTTCCAGCTCCTAATTAAATGCTTTACTTCATCTTTTGTACGGTACGTTAAAAAAATCGGACCTGTATTTGCGTCACACACATCTACGTGGCGAATACGATCTAGCTCTTTTTCATGACGTGTTCTTTCATGTTTTTTAATTGTATCATCTTCATACTCATCAATAGATGTACAAACGACAAGGCCTGACTGCGTTCTTCCTTGCATCGTCAGTTCATAAATATATAGCGCTGGCTCTTCATCTTGTATGAACACTTCTTCTCGTATAAATTGCTTTAAATTGTCGCCCGCTTTTTCATACACGCGATCATCATACGGTGACAGTTCAGGATCTAAATCAATTTCTGCTTTATCAACATGCAAGAAAGAATATGGATTCCCTTTTACAACTTCCCTTGCCTCTTCACTATTTAATACGTCATACGGTAAAGCTGCCACTTGTGCTGCTTTTTCCTCTACTGGACGAATGGCCCGAAACGGTCGTATTTTTGCCACATTCCTCTCTCCTTTACACAATCATTCGAACGGCTACAACACCTGTAATTTTGCTTATATTTTCTACAATATTCTCTTTTATTATATCATCAATTCCGTTATCGATATCAATCATTGTGTATGCCCAAGAATGTTTACTACGATTAATCATATCAGCAATATTTATATGATGTTCTGCTAAACATCCTGTAATTTGTCCTACCATGTTTGGAACGTTTTGATGCATAATTGTAATACGTTTCTTTCCGATATACGGAAGCTCGACGTTTGGATAGTTTACTGAATTACGAATATTTCCTGTCTCTAAATATTCACGTAATTGACGTGCTGCCATTACTGCACAATTTTCTTCTGATTCAGACGTAGATGCACCAAGGTGAGGCGTCGCTGTTACATTTTTCATCTTTATTACATTTTCATTCGGGAAGTCCGTTACGTAATGTGTAATAATATCTTCTTCTAATGCTTTTTGAAGAACCTTTTCATCTACAAGTTCTCCTCTAGAGAAATTAAATAGACGCATCCCTCTTTTCATCTTCTCTACAGCGTGTTCCCCAATAATCCCCTTCGTTTGATTCGTAAGAGGAATATGCAGTGTAATATAATCACACGTTGCAAAAATTTCATCAAGGCTAAATGCTCTTTGCACATGTGTAGAAAGACGCCAAGCTGTTTCAACTGAAATATAAGGATCATATCCGATAACATCCATCCCTAATGCTAACGCATCGTTCGCAACTAAAGCACCAATTGCGCCAAGTCCGATAACACCTAGACGTTTCCCTGCAATTTCTGATCCAACAAATTGTTTTTTTCCTGATTCAACAAGCTGTGGTACTTCTTCACCCTCTAAGTTTTTCGTCCAACTTACACCATTAATAATGTTACGTGAAGACATAATAAGACTGGCAATAATGAGTTCCTTTACAGCGTTTGCATTTGCCCCCGGCGTGTTAAATACTACAATTCCTTTTTCTGTACATCGCTCGACAGGAATATTATTTACACCAGCGCCAGCTCTTGCAATCGCCTTTAAGTCTTTTGAAAACTCTTCTTGATGTAAAGAGTAGCTACGAAGTAAAATCCCATCTGGGTGATTGATTTTATCCCCTACTTCATAACGTTCTTCAGTAAAAACTTGTAAACCTTTTTCTGCAATTTGATTTAACGTTTGAACACGAAACATATCCCCATCTCCCTATCTATTCTCAAGCTCAAATTCCTTCATATAATCTACTAATTGTTTTACACCTTCCACTGGCATCGCATTGTAAATACTTGCACGCATACCGCCGACTGAGCGATGCCCTTTTAGCGTAACGAAACCGCGTTCCTTCGCCTTTTGTAAAAACTCATTATTAAGTTCTTCTGACGGTGTTGTAAACGGAATGTTCATAAGTGATCGATACGTAGGATCAACTGGTGAAGTAAACAATTTTGATTCATCTAAGAAATTATAAAGAAGTGAAGATTTCATTTTATTTTGTTCTTCAATCGCAGATACTCCGCCTTGCTCTTTCAACCACTCTAGTACAAGTTTTGTTACGTAAATACTAAAGGATGGCGGTGTATTATATAAGGAGTTATTTTTACTGTAAGTTTCATAATTTAACATTGTCGGACAAGAGCGATCTGCTCCCCCAATTAAATCTCTTTTTATAATAGCAATCGTTAAGCCCGCAGGTCCTAAATTCTTTTGCGCCCCCGCATATATAAGACCAAACTTCGAAACATCATATCGCTCTGATAAAATATTTGAGGACATATCCGCAACGAGCGGCACTCTTTCTACATGTGGAATGTCCACATATTTTGTCCCCTCAATTGTATTATTCGTTGTAATATGTACATAATCTAGTTTTTCATCATTTAATAAACCGTCCAGTTTAGGAATCGTAGTAAAATTCTCCTTTTCAGAAGAAGCAATCACTTGTACTTCCCCAACTTTTTCGGCTTCTTGTAGTGCCTTTTTAGACCATGAGCCAGTTAATACGTATCCAGCTTTTTTATACGTATTCATTAAGTTCAGTGGTATCATAGAGAATTGTAATGACGCACCGCCTTGTAAAAATAAAACTTCATACTCATCAGGGATGCTCATTAATTCACGAAGTAAGTTACTTGCTTCCTCTATAATACTTTGAAAATAAGAAGATCGATGACTCATTTCCATAATAGACATGCCTGTCCCGTTATAATTTAAAAGCTCCTTTTGCACTTTCTCTAAAACTGGCAAAGGGAGTATTGATGGTCCTGCTGAAAAATTATAGACTCTCTCCATTACCCTCATAACCTCCCTATTTCTCATTTGATTATTTTTTAAACTTTCTGAATTATAACCTAAAATATAATATACGGTCAATTTGTTTTCTATTATTACGGCGCAAGACGCGATGGAATCGCTTGCAAGTGCAGACTTTTTTATGGACATATAAAAAAGTGTTAAGTACATAATCGTACTTAACACTCTAATAATAGAATAATAATAGCTAGTCGTTCGTAAAGAACCGATCAAAGATTTGATAAATAGCAGAAAGACCAAAGAGCCAATAAATAGTGTCCACAAGCGCCGGCATAGAACCAAACCATTTCTCAACTACATTGTAATCTAACGCTACAAATAACCAATTCAAACCGCCAAGAATCACCAAAATTACTGTAAGGTAAGACAAAAATTTCATTATGATTGCCCCCTAGGTGATAAGATGGTGAAAGGCCTTTCACTAGAAATATATGTAGTAAACTTTAAAACTTACCTATTTTATAAAATTTATTTTCTGTACCACCCGTTAATAACTGCCTCTGCTTCTTTACTATGTATTTGATACGCATGTGTACTATCATTAGAGCCAATAAACCAAATTGAAAAACCTTTAAAATATGGTTTCGGTTCTAATACATCGCGGTAAGCACGCCATCCATTTAATTGCACATCCTTCGAAAACACATTTGAAACATCTGGATTCCATGGATTTTGTAATCCAAGTTCACGTGCTGGAACATTAAATCCACCGAAGTAAACTGGCTTTCCTGTTGCATTATGTAATTGTTCCAATTGCTGAACAACATTTTGCCCACGATTATATACTGTTGTCGCAAATAAACTTTGCTTCGCTTCTTCATATGTTGGATTTCTTTTTCCTGAAACTTCAAACCAACTGTCTATGCTAACAATATCCACCTTTTTTAAATACGGGCGATTGATTTTCTCTTTAAACTTCGCTTCATAAGAAGGGTCCCAGCTTGCTGTTAACCACCAGTTCATTTGATACAAAACATTTCCTTTATACTGATTACGAACAAAATCAATTGTATCGCTCCAGTATCCTTCTGCATACTCCATATTCACGAAATTAGAAGCAATCTTTAGTCCATACACATTGTATTTACTTGTAATGGAATTAAAAATATCTTGCAGAATAACCGTCTTCCAATTCCAGAAGAAATCATTAATGTTACTTGGGTTCCATTCTGTCTCTCCAACATTCCCCTGCTGAATATACGGGAACGGTTCCACTATAACTTGAATATTACGCTTTAATAATTCTTGAATTAAAATAATAGCTTGTTGCTTTTGCGCTTGATTAATTACCATATTCGTAGAAGTCACATTCGGGATATCCACTTGAATCGGTACATTTACTGTATTTAAATTTAAGCGCTCCACATCCGCTAATACTTTCGCTACATTTCCAACTTCCCATACTGTTACGTTTCCTGATTTGATTTTTCCAGATTGAACAGTATTTACATCTGCCTGTACATTTCCTTGAAAACAAAAAGAAAACAACATAATAAACACTCCTAAAAAACTTATTAAACTCTTATTTTTCTTCACAACTTTCCCCCTATAATTTTTGGCTTTCTTGATTATTTTATACAACGTTTCATATATATTCCACAAAAAATCCAATAAATTTTTATTGATAAAAATGCTATTCATCCTTTATTCACATCTTACTCATACTAAGCTCCTAAAAATAGTAAGATAAATAAAAAAGGAACGGATTTCCGCTCCTTTTTTATCTTTTTACGATTATCAATCCATTTCCCTTTTAGGCTCTACCAACATGATGTGGGATTCCTTTTCAGTGAAAGGTTTATGCTCAACGCCTCTCGGGACGATAAACATCTCGCCCTTAGAAATTTTCACCTGTCCATCACGGAAATCGATGAACATCTCCCCTTCAAGCACAATAAATAGCTTATCCGTATTAGGATGCTCATGCCATATAAAATCTCCATTAGCTTTAAAAAGCTGAATTTGATCATCATTCATTTCACCAATCACTCGTGGATACCAATAATCGTTAATTTTAGATAACTCGTCATTTAGTTTAATAGGTTGGTAATGGATAATAATCCCTCCTCATTTTTAACTTCCACTATATTACAATAATCTAAGTAAAAAAAGTCGTCATTACGCTTAAAAAGAAAATGCTCCGGCCAGAACTTTTCATTCAGATAGTACAAAGGAGTGATTTCAATAAAAGTTCTTTCAATCCAATGTTTCCTTTAACTCTCCATAAGTATAGAACAGTGATTTTCAAATAAGAATGGACCCCTGTTGACATTAGTATGGATTATT
Source organism: Bacillus sp. S71 (assembly GCF_016625265.1). Taxonomy (NCBI): domain Bacteria; kingdom Bacillati; phylum Bacillota; class Bacilli; order Caryophanales; family Bacillaceae; genus Bacillus; species Bacillus sp. S71. The sequence continues at coordinate 267,490 of NZ_JACVUW010000003.1, forward strand.
GATGAACTTCTCGCGATATTTAGTAGGCGAAATGCCAACTCGCTTCTTGAAAACTCTACTAAAATAAAAAGGGTCTGCGATTCCAACAGCCTGCGCAATTTGTTGTACAGGCACATCACTTGTACATAACATTTTTTGAGCCATCTTTATACGATAGTTCAATACATATTCTGCTGGCCCCATACCTGCATGCTTTCTAAACACGTAAGAAAGACGATTTCGATTAACATTATTTTGTTCTGTAAGCGTATGTATTGTAATATCTTTATAATAGTATTTACGAACGTAACTAGATATTCGTTCGAATAAAGTATGCGACTCATAGTTGTTTTCTCTATTGACAACACTTAATAAAGCTTCATTCAACGCTTCGCGAAACAGCATTTCGGTCTGAAGCATCGAAATGCCTCCACGCTGATTATACACATCCCAAAGACGCATAAGTAATTCGACAAGACGAGGAGATTGTCCTGTTAATAATTCAAAATGCTGATGAGTAAAGCAAGAGTCTTCTCGTTCTGAATTGCTTATCTGATATAAAACAAGAATATATTCCCAGTTTATTTCACCAAGCATTTTATGGGCTAATGTCATTTTTGCACCCCCATGTATAACTTTTCCTGGGGAAAGGATATACGGCGTACCATTAAATTGAAATTGCGTCTTCCCTGTAAGTGGAAATACAAATCCTGGGAAAGAATCTGTAGACTCAGCACAAGGCACACCTGGATTTTTAGCATAACGATATACTCCTTCTACTCGGAAAGGATTATTGGCAAGATACTCTGCTAACTCATTCACGTCCAACTTCACAATGCACGCCTCATTTCAATAATAGTTTTCTTGTAATTCGCGAGATTAATTGGTGTACATTCTGGGCAACGCTAAACTAAAAATAGTACATACCACTTAACAAGATCTGGTTATTAACCTATAAATATATTGTTTTTCATTTATTGACAAAAGTATCCTTCCTATATTATTGATAATGATTTTCATTGTAGTTTGATAAAAAAACATTTGTCAAGTTGGATGGCCTAGAAAAATGACGAAACAAGGGGTACAGAGGGACCGTTCTGTTGCAAATAATACCTGGTCTTTGTTAACTAATTCCCCTCAAAACTGAAATAATCATGTTAATAGTTGTAATGGCTTTATTTGTTACAGCACTTGCAGCATGTGGAAATAATCGTAATCCTGAAGAAGTTGCTACAGCGTATTTCGAAGATGGAAACAGCCTACTATCAAATTAAATGATAGTAGGCTGGCTGTTAAAATTATTTAAGCACTGGGTTATGTTCTAAATGATAAGCTTTCATTATCAAAAAGATTATTACTAGTCCCTCCACAAACAAAAACACCCTATCACTTCGGTTCTAAATTTAGCACCTTCCCCTCTATTCCCTCCGTATTCAATGTAGTCGTATGATACGTTCCACTTACCCAATCATCTATTTGATCATGATACCAATCGCTTCTAAAATGTCCCGATTGTCCTGGCCCTACGATATGATAACCGTTTGACATATCTTTCGTATCAATAACAAATCGCCAAGAAGCCCCGTGATTTACAATGCCGTTATCGCCGTAACTCGCTGCTTGAACGGTAACTTGACTTCCGCCAATTGGAACTGGTTTCTCACGATTAAAAGCGAGTAACGCTAACATACTAGATGATTTCGAAATTGGATGTGTAAAAGCGAGTTGATGATAATCGCCCCACTTCCAGGCCCCAACATCGGGTCCATATTCCTTCTGCAATTTCTTCATTACATTCTCGTACGATGTATGCACAACTTTTGTGAAACCTCCGTACTTAGAAAACCATGCACTATTTTCTCCTGCTACTTGTTTCCGGATTAATTCATCCACAACTTGTGACTTCCCTTTAAATAACTCCATTACATCTTTCGGTATTTCTTTTGAAAATAACGTATTTGAAATCTCTTTCATTAATAAATGGAATATTAATGGTGCCGCTTCATCTTTACTATCGTAAAAATTCCACTTTGTTAATTGGTTTACACCTTCTTTCTCTACCTCGTTTAAAGATGCTTTATTTAACTCTTTTAAAAATATAGGAGTAAACTCTTTCCCGTATAAATTCTTTTGATCCATCTGTAACTCTTCTAAATCTTTCACCGTATACTTTTCCTTCTCTTGCAAAAATTCTTGAATACGCATTTGCCTATATGGCTGTGCCCACGTATTGCTAATATGGTACGGATAATCATCATCAACAATTTTATTATTCGCAGTTGAAATAAAACCTTCTTTCGGATTTATAACTTTCGGCAGCTGATCAAATGGAATATATCCTTCCCATTCATATTCATCTGTCCATCCTGGAACAGGCAAGCTACCATCGCCTTTTTTACGCACTGGTATATTTCCATTCGCTTTATAAGCAATCGTGCCATCGTTTGATGCAAACACAAAGTTTTGCGTTGGTGTATGGAAATCTTGAAGAGCGGTTTCAAACTCCGTCCAGTCTTTTGCTTTGTTCATATTTAATACAGCTTTTAGCTCAGCTGACGGTTCTAAAGCAGTCCACTTTAAAGAGAAGACGGTTTTCGTTTTCTCCTTCCCCTTATCCGCAAACTCTGAAATTACTGGCCCATGCCTCGTAATCGTAACGTTATAAGGAATTGTCTTCCCGCCTTTTACTTTAATCGATTCATCAACTACCGTAGCTTTCTCCCATTTATCGTTATACAGAAATTCATTTTCATTATTAGGATTTCTCTTCTCAATATATAAATCTTGCACATCAGGCCCCGTATTCGTAACGCCCCACGCTATTTTGTCATTGTGGCCTAATATAACACCTGGTACTCCAGCGAAAATAACGCCACTCACATTTAAATCTTTCATTTCAAGTCTCGTTTGATACCATATAGAAGGTGTCGCAAGGGATAAATGAGGGTCATCTGCTAAAATCGGCTTACCTGACGCACTCTTCTCACCGCTCACAACCCAGTTATTACTACCGTTAAACTCCGGGGGAATTATCGTTTTTGAAAAACTTTGCGCTACGTCCACATTTGTATTTTTCAGTTCAGCTAGCAATCTAGGAGCATCTTTCGGATATTTAGGAAATAGCTCATTTGCTTGCTCTTTCGGAAGGTTTTTCAGCGCCCAATATCGAAACGCCTGTCCGTGCCAATGTCCTCCTAAGTCAAACGCCATATACTTTCCAATTGTTAAAGAATCCACGATTGACCATTCAGAAGGCTGATAACCTAATATAGTAAACTCAACCGGCAATTTCTTTTCCACTTTTGCCTCACGTATAAAAGCGTTCACCCCATCAGCAAATGACTGCAGGGCATATTTTGCTTCTCCATCATATTGACTAACTGAAGCTTCTGCCGCTCGCCGTAAACCGAGTGTTCGAAACAATTTATCTCGATCAACAGCTGCTTCCCCAACAACTTCACTTAACATACCAGACGCTTGTCTTCTACTTAAATCCATTTGAAACAAACGATCTTGCGCTTGTACATATCCTTGTGAAAAATATAAATCATGTGCATTTTCCGATTTAATATGCGGGACACCTTTACTATCCCGCTTCACCGTAACAGCGTGTTGTAAATCCTCTAGCTTTATCGTTCCATCTATCTTTGGCATAGATTTCAGCGTATATATATTCAAAAAAATCGCAGCGGAAATAACTAACAAGAGAACGATACTACTAGCCCAAATAAAAATTCTTCTTCCCCTTTTTCGTTTCTTCTTTATAACTACCTCCATATAACCACCCCTTTCTCACACTATTCGCTTCTATTGTGAAAGAACCTTTTAGAAAAGAAAAGATCCTTATCCAAACTATGGATCATACAAATCGAATACTTCTCTCCTATGCATTCCTTCACTAAAATTTACTCGTTCTTTCTTACACCAATTCCTCAAAATCCCCTTCACATAAGCTAACGTTTTCTTATTATTTTCAAACGCAATTTTAAGTGCCTCTAACACTTTCTCTCCAGAAAGTCTTTGTATCCAATTCTTCAATTCTTTCACAATATATGGGGATAAACTACTAATATTTTGTTCATAAAACTTATAAACTTCACTATTTGGAACGTCCTCTTCTATACTTTCTACCTCTTCCGCTTCTTCTTTCTCTTCAATAACTACTTGTGAACTACTATTATCCTCTTCTTTTGGCATACCAAAATGCTGCAATAATAATGGAATCGTGTATTCTTCTTCAAGGCATTTACGTAAAAAGATATGTATGAACTCATTACTTTTTACAGTCTTTAACTCACGTAATACGCACTTTTCTACATTCGTATTTGAAATAGGGTTATAGTGTAACCAGTTTATTATGAATACCTCTTTCGTTTCCGTATCATATAAAATCTTTCCATACTCAACAAACCTGTTTAGCAACTTCTCAACAGTCTCCATACTATAACCTGTTTCAAGCTCTGCCACACGCTTCGGTAATATGTAAATACCACATTGCTTCGTTTTCGTACCAGTTAACAAATATATGTAAAAATAACGCTCCTCTGGCGTTAAATCTAATATGAATTCATCTTGCCAAAAGTTCACCTGCACATTACGGTATACCGCCATATGTTTCCCTCCACTCTTTGCTAGTAAATAAGAAGATTTTAATCCTTCATTATAAAAATAGGAATGCGGGAATGGTTTTGGCATTCGAATTACAATTTTTTTTACTACTACAACGCCGGTTTCATTTTTTCGTGCTTGTTTTGTTCTTGTAGTTGTTTTTGTTTTTGTTTTTTCTTAGTGATTTATTACTTGGTAGGGGCTTATGAGGGGCTTGGAAGGGCATTCTGCATTACAATCTATGAAATACAATTTGTTCTTCCTACTAAATAGGAGCTATTCCAAATTATTATTTTGGATAGCTCCTTTCAAATTCTTCCTATTTTTTACTTCTACCAATGTCAGCTTCTACATACAATTTATTCTGCTATTTGCAGGCAGTAAAACTCTCATTTCAAAATTCGGTGAATAAACTGCTCGATTGCAACGCGAGTGGCCCCACTGATTAAAGTTTTATTTTATTTTTGCATTGAATCTAACATCTTCACAATAAAGGCAGCTGCCTGACCACGAGTTGCTGTACCTTGGGGATCAAACTCATTATTTCCAACACCATTAACTACCTTTAAGCTGTATAATCGTTGAACCGATTCTTTGTATGTTATTAAATGCTTATCTGTAAATGGTAATGCTACTAACTCACCTGTAATTCCTTTGTATCGTAATGATTTGTCAATCATAATAGATACTTCTTCACGAGTAATTGGTGAGTTAGGATCAAAAATCCCTTCACCACGACCATTAATAATTCCTGCACTTGCACAACGTTTAATACCGTCATGAAGTGATGGATGTGCCTCATTAATATCTACAAATGACTTATTTCCCTCTGGTAGTTTAAGAGCATTCGAGATTAATTTCGCAAACTCCGCTCTCGTTACATTTCGATATGGCGCAAATACACCATTGCCTTCGCCTTGCATAATACCTAGACTGTTTAATTTACGAATATGCCCTTCAAACCAGCCACCTGTAATATCATCTTTTGGTTTTTGTACTTCTTCCTTAGGCTTTTGTACTTCTTCCTTTGGTACATTGTAGTTAATTTTAATCCAACTTGGGTCATAGAAAATCCATTCTCCATTACCTACTTTATACCAACCATTTTTAACCGCTAATACTTTGTAACGATCTCCGTTTGAAGCTTTACGTACAACACGATGTTCAATACCCGCATCACTACGTACATTGATGCCACTACCATTTACCACTAGTTCCATGCTAGGTTCAGCTGGATTATTTTCATTTGGATCAAATGATTCATTTTTATCTTGTAAAGGCGTATCAATCTGCGCATTTATATTTGCATACCACTGAATTCCTTGTACGAAACCAGCCCAATTACCACGTGAAATTAAAATGTCAGGACATTTTTTCCCGCTCCATTGTTGATGCTTGTAAATATGATCTGCACCAATTCCTTCTTTGTTCATTAAATAACCTGCAAGTCGTTTTGCATTTTCTAACGCTTTATTGTAATCACCGTCTTGGTTAACCGCAATCTCGATACCGATAGACTCCCTGTTTCCTGATCCATCTCCATCTCCTGCATGCCAACCGTTTTCATTTGTTGGTAAGTGCTGATAGATTTGTTTATCGTCTACTGTAAAATGCCATGAAGCTGTTCGGAACGTCCCCTCTGTTGCTTGTTTATACAAATATTTCGCATGATTTTCAGCATTAGCACCAGCGGCCGTATTTGCCGTCTCATGGATTGTAATGTAACGTGCTTTCATCGGATTTGCAGGACGAATATCAGAGTTTCCTGCTGGAACAATCCACTCTACAAATGGAACTCCTGCAAGTGTTCCATATTTCTTCGTACTCGGTGCACTATATTGAATACCTCTTGGCTTTGCAACAGGTTTCATTTGACGATCAGATCCATCATTTCGACCATCTACAGATTCAAATGCCTTTTCAATATTTGAAATAGCTTCCTTTTCTGCTACTTGCCCCTTCTTTGCATCTTTCATTTTGTTTAATTCTTCTGTTTCATCATGTTTATGCTTATATTCTTCTAAAAGCATTTTTTCATTTTCAGATACTTCTGCTTCGTTAACTTGTACATGATCAGGAACTTCCAACTTGAAATTAGAATAATTTAATCCGCTCGTTCCATGTTCTCCTTGGGCAATATTTAGTTGATCAGTTTGAGATTTGTTTATCTCTTCTGCTGATGCTGATAAAGGTACACTCCCTAAAATCACTAGACTTGTTGATAGTGCGATTACTTGTTGTTTGATTGTCTTATTCATTATTATAAATAGATATACACACATTTTCGCCGTGTATATATCTCAACCTCCTTTTGTTGTCATATTAATTTTAAAAATACGAATCTACTATGTACTTCTAATATATTTTCTTTTTATTTATATATTTAAATTATATTATTTTATGCCCATTAAGAAAATATTTATATGTCATCCCTACAAATGAATTTCATCTAACATACTTTTTACAAAATCCGTCAACAAAAATTATTTTACAACTAATTACCAATACCGTCAAAAGCATTTTCAACGATCCACACTTTAATAGCTATAGTAAATGCTATTTCTTTCACATTATATACTATTACAAATTACCTTTAACTTGTCCGACAATTTCGTTTATCGTATTTCGATCAAACTTATCACTAATTTCGTATGGCTCACGATCTCCTACGAATTGCACGCCTACAATATCATTGCGATCCTTACCGTATTGCACTTCAATAATAGATCCACGCTCTATTTGTTTCCAAATGAGACCTACTTCATCTTTATTATCTAAAATAATGCAGTCTTCAATATTTTCATCAATCCCAATTAACTTGTTATCATCTATATATCCAATCTCGTATTGTTGCCGTTCTTTCGCTTTTCCGCTTACTAGTATACCTTTGCTACCATATGAGTAATCCGTATAGTCCTTTTTCTCCTTTTGTACCCCTTTCGGCTTTTGTGCTTCAGTTTTTTCAGCAGCTCCACAACCTGTAATAAGACTGATTGGCATAACCATAGTTAATACTACTCTAGTAAATTTCTTTATCATTTATAACTAACCTCACATACTTAATTTAAAATGCTATTTATTTCCTTATTATAAAATAACATGATAATACAGAGAAAGAGCCAAAGATAAAATATTATTTACATCCGTATTGTCCCTCCCTTTACATTAATATAGTATCCTCATAAGTATGAATAGCTAGGCTTTCAAAATTAATACGGGAATATTATAGAAAGTAGACATCCTACTCACATACGATTAGTATTAGAATTGAAAATATATAAGCTAGATGATTACTTATATTAAGGAAGGAAGTGCACAGCTATGGATTTTAAAACAGTCATGCAAGAGCTTGAATCCCTTGGTAAGGAAAGAACGAAAAAAACATACATCTCTAACGGTGCACACGAGCCAGTTTTTGGCGTAGCTACAGGTGCTATGAAACCAATCGCTAAGAAAATAAAAGTAAATCAAGAGTTAGCTGAGGAACTTTATGCTACAGGTAACTACGATGCTATGTACTTTGCAGGCATTATTGCAGATCCAAAAGCTATGAATGAGTCTGATTTTGATCTCTGGATGGACGGGGCATATTTTTATATGCTATCTGATTATGTGGTAGCAGTAACTTTATCGGAGTCAACTATCGCCCAAGACGTTGCGGATAAATGGATTGCAAGTGGGGATGAGCTACGAATGTCAGCGGGCTGGAGTTGCTACTGCTGGCTTTTAGGAAATCGCAAAGACAATGAATTTGTCGAAAGCAAAATTTCCGATATGCTTGAAATTGTAAAAAATACAATTCATGCTGCGCCAGAACGAACAAAATCTGCTATGAATAATTTTATAAATACTGTAGCAATTTCATATGTGCCACTACACGAAAAAGCAATCGAGACTGCAAAAGAAGTTGGTATAGTTGAAGTAAAACGTGATAATAAAAAAAGCAGTTTGTTAAATGCTTCCGAAAGTATTCAGAAAGAAGTCGATAGAGGAAGAGTTGGTTTCAAACGTAAATACGTTAGATGTTAGATTATTAAAAAAGGTGTCAATCAAGAAAGATTGGCACCTTTTTTAATGTAGAAGTAGAAAATGAACTACCTCCCTAAAAATAATTCATTTCCCTCTTTACAACTTATATGTTAGAAATTTCTTCTTTCACTTTATACACCCTATCTCTTTTCTCATCGTTTTTAACAAAAGTAAGCTTTCCTTCTGTAACAAAACCTTCCAATGCTAAGCATACTTGTCCATATGCTTTTGGCTTATTCGTTGTAAATCTTTCATCTGATATTTTACCAGATCGTATTAATTGTTCGCATAACTCCAGTGCACTTATTTCTTCAGAATCCATTAATTCCAATATATCTTTTTGCAATGCTGATAAAGGTGCAGGTATTTCGGCTACCTCTACCTTTTCTTTTTTATCTTCTTTTTCGTCTTCAAATAAATCTTCAAATGAAATTTGATTCATTACATCTTTTCCTTTCTCATAACGAATTTGCTTAACATGAACTGAACCCTATATGTACTAGAACTTTTACATTTAGTTATTGTTATGTAGTCCTTACCTCTTTACATAGATTTTATAACTCATGTACATTATTTTAAGTAGTATATTTCCATTATACCAAATATACGTTCTGTCATCTATTGTAGAATTCGTTATTACTGAACTGAAATCAATAGTGAATATCCGGTGCACAAATCATGCAAACAAAAAAATGCTAATCGCATTGTTTGAACTACTTCCACATGTCTATCAAGCTAAGAAAAACGAACATCCAAAATAAAAAAGCGAGGTTACTATTGTAGTACCTGAAAAGCAGGCAGTCTTTAAGGCTTAGTTAAGTAAGTATTCTATGTTGTGAATGAAAAAGGATCTGATATGAATATCAGATCCTTTTTCATTGCTTCTTTTATAAATGTAACTTTTTTATACATACATCGTTTCACACGATAACTGGTTCATACGTGCTTACATTATCATACACTGTTTTCGCAATTCTAGGAGGAAGATTAACACACCCTCCAAATCTGACTTTTTAATAGAATCAAAGTGTATTTTTACTTACCAGACTTAATTTTTTCGTTATATTCTTCTAAAGTTAACCCTTTTTCTTTTAGATAAACAGCAACTTCTTTTCCTACATAACGATAGTGCCATGGCTCATACTTAATGCCAGTAATATTCTCTTTATCTTTTGGATAGCGGAGAGTAAATCCATACTCTGCAGCATTCTTATCTAACCATTTGAATGCATCGGTAGTTTCAAATTTTGCATTTAAATCTTCTACAGTATTCTGCCATTCAACTGAAATAATGTCTAACGCTAATCCAGTATGATGTTCACTTGCACCAGGATACTGAAGATATTCCAATGCTTTAGCACTAGCTTCTTTGTCCGACAAACCTTGAGATTTATAGCTTTTAACTGAAGCATCATAATACGTTTGTTGTAATTTTATAGCTCGATAACCTGATCTTAAATAAAGATTGATTCCCTCTTTTTTTGCAGCTGCTACCATATCCTGATAGGAAGTTGCAATTCTACTATCTATTTTCATATTCGGCTTAGCATTTTGGGTAATACTTGTTAATTCAATTCCTAGTTCCTTTGATAACATATGCTCTCTATTTACAAGAATAATTCTCCAATCATTAGGATCAGAGATAGGTAAAACATCTTTTTTATTCGCATGTATCTCTTTTTTATTTTTATCGTTATTATTAGTAGTTTCCTGAGATGTTTGCTTTCCACTACAAGCAGCAAGACTCCATCCCATTGCCAATACCAATGCTAAAATTATAAATTTTTTAATTGTATCTCATTCCCTTTTTGTTTATTAGTCTTTATACCAATTTCCCAACACGTCTCTAGGAATCTCCTTGAAATCCTTCAAAGAAACGGGGCCGACAAATTTTTTAATTCCATGTTTTTTAGACTCTTCATCCGAATAATCTTTTAAAAATTGAATTTTAAATTGTTTCTTACCATCAGCGTAGTCGGTTACTGTCGGTACGATTGCCGCTTGTCGTATACCAAAAGTTTTATCTTCATACTCAACAAATTGTACATAAGATAATCCTCCAACCAATGTTTCTAATTTTTCTTGCGCAGAAATAAGATTTCCAAGAGAATAATAGATTAGCGTTTCATGTCCATCTTTATTTTGTTTCCACTCAATTGGTTGAATTACATGTGGATGATTTCCAATTACTACATCTACACCTAAATCTGTTAAATATTGAGCAACTTCTTTTTGTTGCTTTGAAGGTGTAGATGTATATTCTACTCCCCAATGCACCATAACAATCACCATATCAGAGCTACTCTTTGCCTTTTCCACATCATTTTGTATCGCTTTTTTATCAATTAAATTTAAAGCCCAAGACTTATCAGCCGGAATTTTAATTCCATTCGTACCATATGTATAATTTAGTAACGCAAAGCGAATACCATTTTTTGTAATCGTTTTTATTTCATTACGCTCGTTTTGACTCTCATTAATGCCTACTGGGATAACATCCGGATATTTCTTCCAGTATTCTCTTGTATTCGCAACACCTTTAATACCCATATCCATAGCATGATTTGTCGCTTGAGTCACTATATTGAATCCAGTGTCCACTAAAGATTGGCCTACTTCTTCAGGTGTATTGAAAGTCGGATATCCCTGTACTTTTAGATTATTTCCTGCAATTGGAGTCTCCTGGTTCACGATAGCAAGATCACTTGATTTAACAGCTTTTTTGATATTTTCATAAATATAGTTATAATCATATGAACCGTCTTTTTGTTTGCCATCTTTAATTACTGCGTCATGATATAAATTATCACCCGTTGCTAGTAAATTCACAACCGATTTTACTTTTTTATCTTCCGTAAAATTAGGAGACTGTTGGATAGGACTCTTCTCTATCCAATTTGGTGCTTTTAATGATGTATCTATATTAGATTCAGCCGGTGGTAATGAAGCTTTAGATGTCTTAACATCTGTATTACCACAAGCAGTTAAAAGCACTAAAAAAATAAGACATAATAAAAAAAACTTTTTACTTCTCTGTAAAGTATCTAACATGTGATCCTCTTTTCTGTTTTATTACTTATAACCAGTTCTAACAAATCATTCTTTAAAACAACGTATTTTGGTTTTACCCTTAATTATGGAAGGACACTCTGTTACATCTGCTTCGGAATATACAGATAATCATTTTCCATTCTCTAGCAATCTATCAATTCCATCAGAATTGATAGATTGCTAGAGAAACATGATCCATCAGGATGTCGACTAGTTTCATATACCTGTTCCAATTGCAGTAACTCGTTTAATCTAAACAAGATAGAAGAATAGTTCATATAGCCTCTTCTCTCGCTTTACGTTTGTGAGTGGCTCCAAAAAGAGGGGATCGTTGCTGTACCCCCTTTAAATATTATGGAATCATTGTAACTAATTTCTTTACGTTAAGCGACAAACATTATACCGATAACAATAAGTAAGACCCAAGAACTTATTTTACCAATATACAAAAAAAGTAGCAATCTTTTGACCCATATAAAGAAGCCAATTAGGAGAAATGAAAGGGAGATTCATTTTAATTAATTAATTCCTTCATTGATTAATAAAAAAACAAGCCACCCAGCTATTGGATGGCTCTATACGATAAAGAGAATTTGTTATTGGATTACTTCAATTTCCCTTCAAAAACAATCTTCCTACCGCACGGCTCAACTACTGTTTTGCCGTCTTTCTTTACTTCATGAAAGATCGGCTCTTCCATACGACGAGACGGAGCGTAGCCTTCTTGCTCCATACGTGTTAAGCAGTCTGTAATTGTTTCATTTTCTAGTACTTCAAATTTCTTTTTATTAGGTTGTTTTGTCATGCCCTAACCTACTTTCTATTTTTCTTGATGCGAATTGATTCTTCATGTAGACCATATATAACATTGCTAGAATTCCCATTATAATCATAACCGCAATAAAAAAGCTTGTATACTGTATTTTCTCTATAAATACGCCGCCTAATACAGGCCCCATAATACTTCCTAAACTAAAAGCGATTCCGGATAATATATTACCTGCCGGTAGTAAATGTCTCGGTAATAAATCAGTCATAAATCCAAGCCCTAAAGAGAAACACGATCCAATAACCATACCTGCTAAAAGCATGCAGGCAAAGACGATCCAGTAATATTGATCAAATACGGCGGCAAGTAGAAAAATGCCCGTACTTATGCTAAACGTCCACGTTAATATACGATCCCTTCCGTATTTATCACTCAATATACCGAGCGGAATCTGTGTAATAATACCCCCAACTGCAAATGCTGGTAATAAGAAGGATACATCTGAAACAGACCACCCTTTACGAAGTGCGTATACTGGTAAGTTACTATTTAACATCGCCTCAAGTACACCGTATGCAAGTGGTCCTAGTAACGCAATCCACCCTAATCCAACAACTTGTTTATAACGAGAAAATGATGATTCACTCTTCACTTCTCTTTCATCTTGCGCTGGGAATGCATTTTTTGTTGGAAGTAGTAAAAGCCAACCTATTAAACAAAGTATAGTAGATATAATAAATGGTGTCGCAAGACCGTACTGCACAGTGCTTGCTAAATACGGACCAACAGCAAAACCAATTCCGAAGAATACACCGTATATCGATACTTGTCTCCCTATTTTACTTGGGTCTGATGTTGTCGTGATCCACGTTTGTGTTCCGACATGAAGCATATGATCTCCGACTCCAACTAGAAATCTAAGGATAAACCATACCCAAAACGAAAATGTTTGTGTAAAAAAGAATAATGAAATAATAACGAGAAACCCACCTATAACAATAATTGGCTTCATTCCAAACCTTTGCATCGGTTTTTCAAGAAACGGCGAAATAACTAATATCCCGATGTACAATGCCGTCGCATGAATACCGTTAATACTTGAACTAACCCCTTCTTGTTCAAAAATCATTGCAATGGCAGGTAAGAGCATTCCTTGTGATAAACCAGAAATTGCTACAATCCCAACCATAATCCAAAATGTAAAACGCATTGACATCCTTTGTCCCTCTCCTTCTCACGCTTCCACTTTTCATTATAAACTGTTTTTTCAAATGCGTGTACGAATATTCACAATAAAAAAGAAGCTAAAAGAATGAACCTTTTAGCTTCCTACCCTTCCCAAACTTGCGCTTTCACATTGTAATGAAAGTGTTTAAAATATGGATTTTCATAAAATGAAGATCCATATAAGTAATGTTGCATATGAGCTGTTAGTGGCTGTTGCATTTGTAAAGGGACTACAGCTGGTGAAACTTGCATATACATCGGATCTATCATTATTTTTGTATAGATATGATGATCATATGGCGAATAAGCGATTAAGGATGGTTTATGCATTGATAATCTCCCCTTATACATACAAATGTTATAGTATATGCAAAACTTTTCATTTTGGGGATTCTTTCTATTCTAGCCAATCTTCTACATGTTTTATAAATACATCTAAACAATCAATAAACGGTGAGTGTCCGCAATCTTCTAACACCTTCAACTCTGCATTTGGCAAATGTTTCGCTAATTCCTCACCGACTACTTGCGGTACGACATAATCTCTATCACCTTGTATGACAAGCGTTGGAGCTTTAATATGATGAATTTGCTTACTTCCCTCTACAACCCCATTATGTTCATCTGAAATATTAAATGTAATGAGCGCATAATTCACATCTACGAAATTACGTTGCGTTAACATATCATCTAAATACTTTTCATAACGGTCCGGTTCAGGTTGATTATGTGTATATATTAATAGATTCCATACTGTACGGTAATATAGTTTGTTCATATTTTTTATCGCGTCTAATACTGGAGCGATTTGTACTGGATCTTGCGCAATTTCTTCTTTCGTCTTTACTAAACTTGATACGATTGGCTGCCCATTCGTATCTTTTTTAAAGATTGGGTATCCTTTCATTCCTACTGATTCTACTAAAATTAACTTTTCTACAAAAGTTGGGTGATTCGCTGTAAATTGCATCGCAACACCACCGCCCATTGACCAGCCCATTAATGAGAATTTCTCTAACTTTAACTCGTCGATAAATAATTTTACATCTTCTGCAAAGTCTTGTAGTGAATCTATCGACTGATTATACGTTGATTGTCCAAACCCTCTTAAATCAAGAGCGTAAATATGGTATTGATCTTGCAACTTTTCAATAACTAAATCCCAATGTTGTGACGATGTCATGTTCCCGTGAATGAGTACCAGAATATCTGTATTTCGCCTTCCAACTTCCTGATATGCAATCGTTTCTCCGTTCGATAGTGAAACAAACTCCATTGTTGCAGGCTTAATCATCACAAGTTCCCCCATTCTATTTAATAGAAAGAAAATTCTTTACTTAATTAAAGAATAGCACGTAGAATATACGTTCGCAACATAAAACCTATAAGAATTTTTTACATAAATCAACATGTCTATTACTAGACAATTATTATAAAAAAGTATATAGTTAGCTAGGTAACTAATTTGAAAGGATCAAAATACATGGACGAAAAACAACATTTTTTTCATATCGTCAGCCAGACTTCTCGAAAGTTTACGAAGAAATTTAATGAACGTGTATCTCCAACTGGGTTATTTAGTGCGCAGTGGGCTGTTATTTTCCGCATTAATCAAACTGGTTCTTGTACGCAAACAGAATTATGCCAATATTTAAATGTTGAATCACCAACGATGACTCGTACGTTAACACGTATGGAAACGATGGGATGGATTATTCGTACAGAAGGTAAAGATCGCCGCGAGAAGCTCATTTCTTTATCCGAAACAGCGATAAAGATGATTCCAGTATGGCAAGAAGAAGTTGATACTTTCGAAGAAAAAACGCTAGAAGGTATTAATGAAGATGATTTACATCAAGCATTTCAAGTGTTACAACAAATTATTAAAAATTTAGATTAAATTGGAGGGATGACGATGCAAAGTGAGAAACTTTGGACGAAGGATTTCCTCGGAACTTGTTTTAGTAGTCTATTTCTCTTCTTAACATTTTACATGCTTATGACTACTCTGCCTGTCTATGTCATAGACGGCCTAAAAGGAAAACCTGAGGAAATTGGTTTAGTTGCAACTGTGTTTCTTATTTCTTCTGTTTTATGTAGACCATTCACAGGAAAATGGCTCGATGATTTAGGAAGAAAGAAAATATTATTTATTTCACTTTCATTATTTTTAGCCGCTACTGTTATGTATTTCGGTGCGCAAAGTTTATTCTTATTACTTGCCCTTCGCTTCTTGCACGGTATTGGGTTCGGGATGGCAACGACAGCTACTGGTACGATTGTAACTGATGTTGCGCCAGCTCATAGACGAGGCGAAGCACTTGCATATTTCGGCGTATTTATGAGTCTGCCGATGGTAATTGGTCCTTTTTTAGGTTTAACAATTATTTCTCATTTTTCGTTTACTGTGTTATTTATCGTTTGTTCCGTATTTTCATTACTTGCATTTTTATTAGGACTATTTGTAAATATTCCGCATGAAGCACCTGTGAGCAAACAAAAACGTGAAAAAATGAAATGGAAAGACTTAATCGAACCATCTTCTATTCCGATTGCACTTACAGGATTTGTTTTAGCCTTTTCTTATAGTGGTATTTTATCCTTTATTCCTATTTATGCGAAAGAACTCGGGTTAAGTGAAATTGCAAGTTATTTCTTCATTGTATATGCACTTGTCGTTGTCATTTCTCGTCCATTTACAGGAAAGATTTTTGATCGCTTCGGTGAAAATGTACTTGTTTACCCTGCTATCATTATTTTCACAATCGGAATGTTCATATTAAGCCAAGCACAAACTTCATTTTGGTTCCTTGGCGCAGGTATGCTAATCGGTTTAGGTTACGGAACATTAATTCCGAGTTTCCAAACGATTGCGATTTCTGCTGCTCCAAACCATAGACGTGGTTCTGCGACAGCTACGTATTTCTCATTCTTTGATAGTGGTATTGGCTTTGGTTCTTTCATTTTAGGTATTGTCGCAGCGAAATCTAGTTATCATAATATGTATTTTATCGCAGCTATTATCGTTGCTTTCACTTTACTTTTATATTATGGATTACACGGACGAAAACAAAAATTCAAAAAACAACCTACAGACGGAAAAATTTCCGCTTAACGTTAATAAGGAAAGTAAACTTCCCCGTTTACTTTCCTTATTTTGTATTTCCTTCAAGACGAGCGTATACTTATAGTAGAAATAAAAAGGAGGGCCATATATGAAACTAAAAAAATCTCCCCTACTCTTACTTTTACTAACATTCATATTTGTAATTACAGGGCTTGGGTTTACTTACTTCAAACAAAATAAAACGACCCCATCAAAACATAATGTGACAAAAGAAAACTGGTTAAATGACCCTTACTTACGTTGGTCGTATACCCATATGAAAGAATTCACTTTAGTTAATGACGTAAAAAACAATCCTGACCAAATTGCTCACTTCCCTTTCGCATTGCAAAACTTAGACGATTTTGCTGTGGAGCGTAGATTCGGAAATACAACTCCTCTAAAAAAACTTTTAGACGATAACAAAACGGATGCTTTTGTCGTTGTACATAATGGACAACTTGTATATGAACGATATTTCAATGGGTATAAACAGAATGAACCTCATGGTATGGCATCATTAGCAAAAGTCTTTACCGGGGCAATTATACAATCTCTCGCTGAAGAAAATCGTATCGATTTAGAGAAAACAGCTGACACTTACATAAAAGAATTAAAAAACACACCGTTCGGAAAAGCGACACTTCAGCAATTAATGGACATGCAAGTTTCAGCAGAATACCCGACCCACGGATATGAGCAGCCTGGGCTAGAAAATCAAGATGCACAATTATATTTAGCTAGCAATATTTTACCCCGCGGCAAAAATTACGACGGTCCGATGAAAATTTATGATATGTTACAAGAAGCAGAAGAAACTGCACCGCCTGGTTCTGCCTTTTCTTACAATAACGGATCAACAGAAACGCTCGCTTGGGTTATTCGAACTATTACTGGTAAATCATTAGCTGAAAATGTTAGCGAACGAATTTGGTCTCAAATTGGTATGGAAGAAAACGCGTATTACGTTACAGATGAAACGAAAATAGAACAAGCAAGCGCTGGCTTAAATGCAACTGCTAGAGATATGGCGAGATTCGGGCAATTACTATTAAACAACGGGGAATATAACGGAAAACAAATTCTCCCTTCTTCTATTACTGAAGATATAAAAAATGTCCAAGAAGGTGAACTTGCAATTAGCCCTGGAGCTTCCATTTCTTATCATAATCAATGGTGGATTCCGCACAATGAACAAGGTGCTTTTGAAGTGTTAGGTAGTTACGGACAAACACTTTACATCGATCCGAAAGCAAATATGGTAATTGTCCACTTCTCTTCTAACGCTACGCCAAGTAATGAAATACATTCAGTTTACTCAAATATGTATATTGATATTGCACATCATTTAGAGAAGCTTCCACGGTAGTGGAAGCAGGAGTTTAAACCTTGCACAGTTATGGCTATTTAATTGAACACTCAATCTGTTGTGCTAAAACGTCAATATAATAAAAAAGGATCTCTCTTGATATAGAGAGATCCTTTTTTTATTTCTTCTTCTTTTCTGTCGGTTGGCTTTGTTTAGCGAAATTAGATGAATCATCGAAATTTGGTTGCTTTTTACCTGCATTATTACTTCTACCTTTTCCCATATGTAATGCACCTCCCCTCATCCTTACTATTCCCAATAAAAAACTCCTCTTGCATTCAAGAGGAGTTTTTGTTGTGCTATTATTAATAATGCCTAACTGTTACCGCAGTACTTCACTTTTAACCATGGTGGTGATCATGCCCATCAAGCCTATGATTATCTATCCGTTTTGGCGTTTTCCTTTAAACGATACCCTAGTCTTCGATCGCTTGATAGGCCGTGGTCCAGAAGTCTTGGATAAGATGCGATGGGGCCGGAGTCGACATCCCAACCTGGGTGAACAGAATTCCAATAAACTGTTTATCTGGATCAGCGTAAGCTGAAGTACCGGTTCCACCATCCCAGCCGAATTGACCGATAGACGCGTAGTCTCCAAGATAGGTACGCACCGCCATCCCAAAGCCCCAGCCACCTTGGATCCCTTGTCCGAACGACAAATGGACGTTATTTTTGGCCAAATCGTCTCGGTATACTTGTTGTTCCGGAGTAAGACGGTTGGTGGTCATCAGCTGTACTGCGGGCCTAGACAGGATCCGTTTAGTGCCGTGCATCCCTTTATTCAAAAGCATCTGCAAATACGCGTGATAATCGTCGACGGTTCCAAGCAGTCCACCACCGCCTGCTTGGAATGCTGGAGGTTTGCTGTAACGTCCACCCGCCCCCTCATCCCACACGATGAATTCACCTGTCTCCGGATTGGGGGTGAAGGCTGGTGGAAGCCGATCAATCTTGAGCTGAGGTACGTAGAATCCAGTGTCCTTCATTCCTAGCGGATCGAATATGCGTTCGTGAAAGAACGACTCGAACGTCTGACCCGTGACCCTGGCAACAAGAACGCCGATTACTTCTATACTGATATGATACTGCCACCGCTCTCCGGGCTGATAGCTTAGCGGAAGTGCACCTAGGCGACGCATAAACTCATCTGGATCGGGCATATCCTGCCCTGGCGTGTCGAATATCCCACTCTCGAAGAACGAGTTCATGATTGGAGAACCCATCAACGTGAGATCCACTCCGAGCCCGAATGTGGAGGTCAACAAGTCTCGTACAGTGATAGGACGCCGTGCTGGGACGGTCTCTTCTAGCGGGCCATCGGGTCGTTTCAACACTTGCCGGTCGGCGAGTTCCGGTAGCCATTTGTCTACTGGGTCGTCTAAATGCAGTTTGCACTCATCGAGCAAAACCATTACTGGTGAAACTGCGATTGGCTTGCTAGTGGACGCCAATCGAAAAATCGTGTCCCGACGCATTGGTGCACCACCATCATGCCTCATTGTTCCAAGTGCTTCAACGTGCGTCTCGCCGTTTCGGCTGACTAAGGCGACGAGCCCAGGAATCTTTCCAGAATCGACATGCCGCGCCAATATATTGCGCATTTTGCGCAATCCTGTTTCAGAAAAGCCCTTATTGTTTTGTCCCATTTTGTTCTCCTTTAGTTTAGATTGAGATTTCTAATACATATTGACAATCAATTATTAGTTCTTCAAATAGAAAGATTCCCCTTTTTAATAATTTCGACAAGATGCATTTACATACATGGAGGCACCATGCATCACTATCAACCTAAGATAGACTATATTTATGGGGATTTAATAATGGGAAATGCAATCATTAAAAACATTGATACAGCCATAAGAAATATGAATACTACAGCAGTAAAGGTACTTTCTTCAAAAATATCTTTATACTGTCCACTTGTTTCAACGCTGTTATCCTTAAGTAAGGATTTAAAAACAGCTTGTACATCTTTGCTCTTAGATGTTGTTTCTAATTTTACATAAATCGTTCTACCATAAGCTACATTTGAAACCATAACAGGTGGAGCTGAATGACTTACTCCTTTACGAGTTAACTCATCAAAAGTAAACACTATTATCAAACAGATTGGATGGATTGTTAGGTAGCTCAGCACTTACGGTATAGAATATTTACTTATATGCCGCTACCATCATTTTTTTGTCAGGGTGATGATGGTACTACTCTTATTGAAAATATTTCAATCCCTTTTAAAATATCTGAATTTTCCGATTCTAAAAGGTTATGAACGAAACAACCTCGAATAATTGTAATACATATACATAAGGAGGTTGATCTATTTTGTTTCGTTCCTTTACAAATGGTTGCGTCGCCTTAGTGCAGCGCTTCTTGCCAGAACCGTTTATTTTATCATGTTTACTAACTGTTTTCGTTATCTTCTTTGGTATGTTTGCGACTCACCAAACACCTGTAGAAATGATTAATCACTGGGGTAATGGAATTTGGGGACTCCTCGCCTTTTCTATGCAAATGGCACTTGTACTCGTGACTGGATCTGCTTTAGCAAATGCTCCTCTTATTAAAAAAGGATTAACGAAAGCTGCCAGACTACCGAAAACGAATGGACAAGGTATTATTGCCATTTCCATTGTAAGTTTACTTGGTGCATACATAAACTGGGGCTTTGGAATTGTTGTATCTGTTTTATACGCAAAAGAAGTGGCAAGGCAACTGGACGGATTAGATTATAGACTAGCAATTGCCTCTTCTTACTCTGGATTTCTCATTTGGCATGCCGGTCTTTCTGCCTCTATCCCTCTTACGTTAGCAACAGGCGGTGAAACGTTAATTAAAACGACTGCTGGAAGTATTAAAGAGGCAATTCCGATAACAGAAACGTTATTCTCACCATACGCTCTCGTTCCAGTTATTATTTTTCTCGTTACGATGCCTCTCATTAATAAAGCGATGCATCCAGATGAAAAACATACGATAACTGTAGATCCTAGCGTGTTCCATGAAGAAGCTGCTGCTCAAGAAGTAGAAAAAAATACATTCGCTGAAAAAATGGAAAATAGCATCATTATTACACTTTGTGTTGGATTGTTAGGTCTCATTTATATTTTCAATTACTTTTATACGAAAGGATTTAATCTTACTCTCGATATCGTGATTTTTATGTTATTAATTGCTGGACTTATTTTCCACCGCACTCCGATTCAGTATATTCGCGCTTTTTCAGACTCTACGAAAAGTGCCTCTGGCATTTTACTTCAATTTCCGTTTTACGCAGGAATTATGGGCATGATGATTGGAGCAAATAGTGAAGGACTTTCACTTGGAGGAGCTATTTCTAATTTCTTTATTAGCATTTCAAACGAATCAACTTTCCCGCTCTTTACTTTTTTAAGTGCTGGTATCGTTAATATTTTCGTTCCATCTGGTGGCGGTCAATGGGCCGTGCAAGCACCAATTATGATTCCAGCTGGCGCTGAACTTGGTGTACCTGCTGCAAAAACTGCAATGGCCATTGCGTGGGGCGATGCTTGGACGAATTTAATTCAACCTTTCTGGGCATTACCAGCATTAGCGATAGCTGGTTTAGGTGCTCGTGACATTATGGGATTTTGCGTTATTAACTTACTATATGCAGGTTTCATCATTAGTCTATGCTTTTTATTTATTTAAACGAAAAGCTAGTTTTATACTAGCTTTTTTACATAATAAATCATTCATTTCCCATGCAATTTATAACTATCTTCCACTCTATGTCCGTAAGATGTAATGACTCAAACGCAAAAAAATCTTCACACACTCTTTCAATTAAATGTGGATTTTCCCTCAAGAAATTCCACTGTAATACTTTAGGAAGAAAATGCATTTCATATTCTTTACTTCCCCGTACTACCTCATCAACTTCTCTTTCACAAATCCCTCTTATTAAATAATCATTTCTTAACTCTATTTGAATTTGTTGAAATGTATCGCTGCATTTTTTCAATTGAAGTAAACACGTAATATACTTTCGAAAAAGTTCGTTATCATACTGACAACAGTTTATAATACGATCGACTTCATTCATAATGTACGAGCCTTTTCTTCTATTTGTAATAACCATTTTTCACGCTTTGATACTTTACTCGTTTTCACAGATTGAAACACTGACCGTTTTATATCACGAATGCCACAAAAACGTAAAACACCTCTCTTCATCATAATCCAATCTGCTGATCGATATAACAATGCGACGTACCATAGAGGTGAGTCTAACGTATTAATAACCCACGCTTTTTTCCCTTGCAATAATCCTTTCGGCAGAGCCCCTTCATATTTATAAGCAAATCCAGCTACGAAAATACGGTCAATAAAACCTTTTAAAATAGCTGGCATCCCCCACCACCATATCGGATATATAAAGAGAAGTGTATCTGCTTCTTCCACTAATTTTCTATACCGCGCTGTCTCTTCTTCATTTATTAAATCACGTCTTTTCTTCTCTTCATTGAATACAAGTACCGGATCAAATTGTTCCTTGTATAAATCAAGCAACGTAACCGAATGATTTGTTTCCTGTAGCCCTTTTTGCACATGCTCTAAAATTGCCCCGTTAAAACTTGAAGGACTAGGATGAGCGTATATAATCAGTACGTTCACTACAAAACAACTCCCTCTATCGTTAAAATTACCCCTTCTTTAATAACTTCTCTACAATTTGTACGTTTTTCGAACTTTGCAACAGTCGATTTAATACAGTAAGTAACTCTTCTTTTTCTAAATCTTTCAGTTTCTCTTTAACTGCACTCTCACCAGCACCTTGAATATCATAAACAACTGCCGCCATATGTTTACAATAATTTTCATAAGGACATTCGCAACTACTTTTTGAAAAATCTTCGAGATCGATAACTACTTCATAATTCCCTGCATTTCCAGTAACGAAAGCAAACACTTTGTTATCTTGTATTTCAACATCTTCTACATGTCCATCTTCATAATATTCATATCCCTTATCTACAACGTACTTTGGGATCCATTTCGTTATATCTTTTAATAAGTAAGCGTACATAATTGTACCCCTTCCTTTAATTCCCTTTTGACTTCCAAAACCCTGCATGTTATTCTAAGAACTGTTAAATAGCAAGTCTATTTTGCAAAACGACTGACACCTATTCGGCGAAGGTGTCTCTTTTCATTTGCAGCCGATACGAATTGCCTCTTTCAGGCACATTCAATTTTTGACACTACACACTCAACACCATTCCCTGTATCAGGCTGCTTAAGCAGTCTTTTACTCTACATACTCCGTTATTTTAAAAAAAAGAGAGCTTAGCTCCCTTTTCTCGCCTTATAAAATACCCCTTTTTCAGTATAGAGATATTCATCAGCTAATGTAATTTTCCCATCCAGTTTCAGTTCATCTAATAGTCTTGATAAATAAAATTGATGTAACATCTTTTTCGTGAATTTTCCTTCATGATGCGAAACGATATGTTCTTGAATATCTAACAATGATATTGGCTTATCTTGCTCTATCATATATTCATAAACTGTACTACGCAGTTTTACGTATTTTTCGAGTGTCACAGCAATGCGCAACCCCTTTCTTCTTAATATAAATTTTCGTAATCGGTTTTTTTGCAACAAAAAAACCTCTCCGATAAGAAGAAGTTACGTATATATCTTCGTCTTATCTCCCAGAACAAATATGTTCTGCTGGAATTAGCACCTGCATCGCGGTTGCTGGGTTTCATCGGGCCAGTCCCTCCACCTCTCTGGATAAGAAAATATTCACTTAATTCTTACTATACGTAATTTCATTTTAATTGTCAAACAAATATAACAAATAATATTTTCTTCTTTACTGTTCATACTATACATATATGAATATGCAAGGAGGATTATGAAATGCATCAAAATGCTCGCGGATATGTACAAGATTCTTTTCAATCATTACAAGAAGCAAAACATTGTTTAGAAGAAGCACTACAGACTGTTGAAAAAGATTTTAATCGCGCTCGTATTGAGCAATCCCTTTATGCGATCGAACAAGCTATTCAACGCTGCGATTACACCGTTCACATTTTAGAACAAGATTGAAAAAACTTCCCATCATAAGGTGGGAAGTTTTTTCAAATGGCATACTTCATAATTATTGCCGTTATGATTAAAAAATATACAGAATTCACAATTTCTAAAACCCCTACTTTTATAATAGAAATTTTTTTGCCATACAATATAATGGCTCGAATGACACTTGGTATAAAAATAAGGGAGCACCACGGATTAATTGCAAATACAATGATTGTTAATAGAATATGATAACCCCAAGATATAAAACGATACTTCGGATTATTTTTCTCACGTATCATCGTTTTCACATAAAACGTACTACCTAAAAAGTATAAGAATGAAATAAGTGCAATGAATAATGCTGTATGATCGATTTGTTTCATTGAAAAATAATAACTAATTAACCCACCAACACAAAACACAATGATCGCACAAATATCATTTAATAGTGCCCTTTCATTTTTTTGACGAGCATAATGCATATTTACTATAAATAGTGGAATCATGACTATTACGAATAAAAGAATGCGCCATTCATATAATAGAGAAATCATCCCAAATACGAACGCAATAATAAAATATACAATTGAAGCATGTAAATACTCTTTTTTTCGTTTTTGTTTTATGTACATAAGGAATGGATACGTAGCTAAATAGATAAAGAACCAAGCTATAAACAATGGAATGTGATATATAGTAGGTTTTCCAAGTATGACACTTAATAGAAATGGTATAGCAAGCATCGCCCATGCACCATGTTGCTTCGGAATAACTAACTTCATTAACTATACACCTCCCTTTTGAAAGTAGTTCTCACCTATTATTATACGAATAATTTTATATAGTAACGGATATATATTGGACTATTTTTTGACAATAAAAAATGCTCCTTACAATATGTAAGAAGCATGAAAGAGGCAAACGAATATGTAAGTCGCGACCCTACCTTATATGAGTATGCTTTTCTATGCTATGTTATGCTTATCTAATATACCGTATTTCTTTTTAAATCTTGTGAGAATCGTAATCCAAGAAGTACTAAATAATAGTAAGAAGACAACATTCGAAATTGCATGGCTCAAATCGAAATAAAAACTTGCGATGTAATACGAAATGACTGTTTCCCACGTTGCCTCTCGTATAAAACCGAGAAGTCCCCAGAAATTCATAATCCAGCCAAATAAAAATCCAACAAACAATCCGTACAGGAGTCTTCCCCATAGCTTTTTCATTAAAAATGTATTGCGCAATAATCCAGCTATAAAACCAATCATACCCCATGAAAACATTTGCCACGGCGTCCACGGACCTTGCCCTAAAAAGATGTTAGACACAATCGCTGCTGTTGCACCGATCATAAAACCCGCTTCACTTCCAAACACAATTGCAGAAACGATAATAACAAAAGAAGTTGGTTGTACACTCGGTAAAATAGAAAATGGTACGCGGCTAACTGCTGCAATTGCCGCTAATACAGCAACGAGAACAATTTCACGTGAAACAAACGCCTTCCTTTCAAAACGGATATAGAAAGGTAACATAATAACAACTAATAAAAACAAACTACTTAACATGTAATAACCGTCCATAATAAGTGTAGTAAAGAGTAATGTGCCTATTATTACTGCAAAAATACCTATTATGAATGCAACATATCGTTTGGACACGCTTCGTACACATCCTCCCACGTTAATGCATATGGCAATTCTTTTCGAATGAATCGATTAATAGATGTTGTATAAAAGAAGTTACCACTAAAAAATTCTTTCGGTGCATCATTCATAATAACTGCTCCATCAAATAACATCATACATTGATCCACGTATTTCGCTGCAAACTCAATATCATGCGTTGCCATTACAATTGTTGTACCTTCTTTTTGCAGCTCCCTAAATAGTTCTCCTACTCTTTCTTTCTTCCATGGATCTAACCCCTTTGTCGGTTCATCAAGTAATAATAGCGTTGGCTTTGATAATAACGTTGTACATAATGCAAGAAGTTGTTGCTCTCCTCCGCTACAATCATGCGGATGGCGTTCTTTAAGCGAATACAACCAAAACTGTTTTAGCGTATCTTCTGCTATTTCTTTTCCTTGTTCTCCATATAATTCACGTGCACGTTCATACACCTCATCCCACACTGTATCAAATGTAAAATGATAATATGGATGCTGCGATACATACCCAATACTTTTAAACCGTTCTTTCGAATCGATTTTATGTATCACTTTCCCGTTCCACTTTACTTTCCCTCTTCTCGCTTTTTGTAATCCTGCTAAAATTGTTAACAGTGTAGACTTACCTGTACCGTTCTTCCCAACGAGCGCTACCCATTTTCCTTTTTCAATCGAAACTGATAAATCACGTAAAATAAGCGGACTATTTTTTTCGTACTGGAATGAAATATGCTCTGCGCTTAAAATTACCTCTTGCTTTTCACTTTGTGCTATTGGCTCATTTACATATGATATCGCTGAAAAATTATTCATTTTCATTTGCGCCTCTCGCACCGTAAACGGAATATCTCTCACATTCCACTCTAAAAATAGCCTTGGAATTTGCGGAATAAATGGACGGAATGTTTCTACTCCCCACATATTCGTAATAACAGTTTTAGGACTACCATCATACATAATACAGCCATTATCCATACAAACAACGCGTGTTGCAAGCGGGATAACTTCATCTAAACGATGTTCACTTAAAATAATCGTAATTCCAAGTTCTTCATTAATCCGTTTTAATAATCCTAAAAACTCTTTTGCAGCAATTGGATCTAATTGTGCTGTCGGTTCATCTAATAATAATAACTTTGGCTGCATAACTAATACCGCAGCTAAATTAACAAGTTGCTTTTGCCCACCAGATAACGTGTGAACAGATTGATGCAATAAATCTTGAAATCCTAAAAAGCTAATAAGCTCTGCTATTCGTTTTTGAATAATATGTGATGGTAACCCAATATTTTCTAAAGAAAATGCTAATTCTTGAATAACTGTATCCATTACGAGTTGATTTTCTGGATTTTGAAATACCATACCAATTTCTTGAGCAGATAACAAATCAGGTACATTTTCTAATAAAGTACCATCATAATATGTATCCCCAGTACGCTTACCAATTGGAAGTAATTCTTTTTTAAAATGTTTTAATAAAGTCGTCTTCCCGGATCCTGATCCGCCGGCAAGTGCAATAAACTCTCCTTTTTGAACAGAAAGAGAAATATGCTGTAACGCTTTTTCGTTTTCATCAGCATATACAAATGATAAATTGTTTATTTCTGCATGCGCCACCATAACCATTCCCTTCCTTCCATTATAATTGGTAAACTAATAAACATCGTAAATACGATAAACATCATCCCATCGTATTGCTGAAATAAAATAGATTCGACTTTCGGATAAATGATTAACTTTCCTCCGCCATACGTACTACATATGATAGCAATTATAAATAGAATACTTAAATAACTGAGCGTATACCAATCTCGTTTTTCCATTCTATAGCGAATATATGTCGTACGTTTCGTTACACCAAATCCACGAGCTTGCATAGAATCTGCCGTTTGCAGTGCATCTTCCAATGAACAAATTAATAATACTTGCAGCAATTGCATACCATTTTTGACGCGTTCAATTATCGAACCTGAATCTACCTGCACACCTTTCGTCTTTTGAACAAGTGTGATTTTCTTTAATCGCCTTATAAACAAAGGAACAAATCTCACTGTAATCATCGTTAACAATGCAACTTTCGGTGAAATTCTTGAAAACAAATATAAAAATTTATGACTGGAAATAATATCATTGTATGACGCAAACGTAAACATAACTGCAACTAGTAATAACCCCATTACTATTCCAAACATAATCGCCTCAAGCTTAATACGGCTATCACCTAACCAAAACAACGTAGTTCGACCTCTATGCGTTAATAACGAATTAAATAAAATTACCATAAAAAAGAAAACAATTGTGCTCGGTAACATCTTTCTTATCTTTTCGCTATTTCCTTGCATCACATTTAACATAATAATTAATACTATTGCTCCAATTAAAAAAAGAGGATGAAGACACATCATACATAGTATCATCACCCCGATATAATAGAAAAAATTCACAAAAGGATGTAAAGAAGAAAAACTTATTTTCATAGCCCTTTACCGAATGCCTTTCTTATTGTAATACGTATACCCACTCAATTGTATCTCCTGGTTTTACCGTAGCTACACCAGCACTATGGTTTGGAAAAGCACCGTTCACACGATATTTCCATCCACTAGTATCCGCAATATCTTTTTCATATAAATCATTAATACCTTTTACATAAATACTATCTCTAGATCCGCTTGCATCAACATCTAATCCTGTACGTTGTAATACTTTATACACAGTATCGCCATCTTGTACATCCATCTTTTTCGCACCCATTATATATCCGTTATTTCCTTTTACCGAGATTGTTACTTGTTTTGCTTTAGGTACTGGTGGTACTGGTGGTGGCACTGGATTTGGTGGTGGTACCGGTGTTGGTGGAGCTGGTACACTATTGTTCTCCTCTGACTTTTTCTTTTGCTCCTGCTTCGGTGTTTCTTTCGGCTGATTCACAACCTTTGCTTCTTCTTTTACTTCTGGTGCTTTCGGTTGTTGTTTCTCTTCTTGTGCTTGTTGCTGCTCTGGTTGCTTATTTACAGCCGGCTGTTCTTTCGGTTGTTCCTGTTGTTTCTCTTCTTTCTTTACCTCTGGTTGTGCCTGCGGCTTTTCCTCTTTCGGCTTCTCTTCTACTTTTTGTTCTTGTTTCTCTTTCTGCTCTTCTTGCTGCTTTTGCTCTGATTCAGCTTGCTTTTCTTCTGTTTTTTCTTCCGGCTTCGCTTCATCTTTTTGTTCTTCTTGTTTCGCTACCTCTTCTTGCTTCGGTTCTACCTTCTTCTCAGGCTTTACAGCTGCCTCTTCACATCCGGCAAGTAGCCCAAGCGAAAGCAGTAAAAAAATGAACCATTTCACCTTACTCATCCTATCTCTCACCTTTCATACGAAAATTAGGAGCAAATAATTGCTCCTAATTTTTTGTTAAGCTGCTTTACGTCTCCATAATACATATGCAGAAGCAATACATAATACACCCATACCTACTTCTGTTGCTGCACTATGAGAAGATGCTCCTGTTTTTGGTAGACTGTTACCGTTTCCGATTTTTTTATTCTTAACCGGTTCGTTATCTACAACTACTTTTAGATTTTCATCTTTTGTTTCTTGTTGTACTTGGTTTTGTTCTTTCGGTTCTTCAGTAACTTCTTTTTCTACTACATTATTTTCTGGTTCAACGACCTTTTCTGGCTCTTCAATCGGTTTTGGCTTAATTACATCACCAGCGTCTACATTAGACCAATCATAAATAGATTTTCCCATTTCCTTAAATTGAAGTAATGCTAAAAGAGCCTGTTCTGTAGCCATTCCGTTACCATTTTGATCACTTGGTAACCATTTAAATTCACCATTTGAAAGTTGATATGATAATAGGTTTTGCATTGCCTTATGAAGACGATTTTGATCTACATCTTTAACAAGTGATAATCCAATAATTGCTTGCGCAGTACTATTTGAATTTTCTTGTCCATCAGCTGAAAAACCGCCATTTTGCAGCTGTTCGTTATATAAATACGCAACAGCTTTTTGTATAGCTGGTTTCACATCTGATCGCTCTTGATAAGGAGCTAATGCTGATAAAACCATACCTGTTACATCAACGCTACTAGCACTATCTTTACTACCTGAACTATTATAAGTCCATCCACCGTCTGTATGCTGATTATTTAACAGTGCTTCCACTAGAGCAACTCTGTTCCATTTTGATTCAACTGGAATCTCATACTTCTTCGTATCAAATGCAAGTAAAGCAAATGCATAACCTGTAACAGAATTCACTTTATCTGACTCATACAATTTTTGAACTAAATTATGTCCACCTACATTTTTAGGGTCTGCACTCATTGCATTCATCATAATAATTGTTCTAGCTAAATCTGTCGCTGAAAAACGATTAATGCGCTTTTCTACTTTTTCAGTTACTGACTTAACATAATTTAATTTTGCCTCAATTGGCACATTCTTTCCAGAACGAGAAAGCGCTACAGCTACCCAATCACTTTCAATTCCATCTTGTAACATCTTGTCTGATGTTTTAGAAATGGCTTCGTTTAATTGTGCACTTGGATCTTGAATGTTCTCTTGCTTTGGTTGTTCTGGTTTTTCATCATTTGTTTTTGTACCATCTGGTTTTTCTTGTTTTGAACCATCCGTCTTTGGTTCTTCTGGTTTTTCTTGTTTTGGATCATTCGTCTTTGGTTCTTCTGGTTTTTCTTGTTTTGGATCATCCGTCTTCGGTTCTTCTGGTTTTTCTTGTTTTGGATCATCCGTCTTTGGTTCTTCTGGTTTGCCACCGTTAGGTTCTTCTGTTTTACACGTCCCGAACTTATCTAACGTTTCTTTCAATGTTTCCTGGCTCATATTGCTCCAGTCTGAAACAAAACGGAATACAACCACATCACCAGACTCTAATTTATAACTATCTGCCCCAACTTGTGCAGATGTATCATTTACATCGTATGTCCAACCACTTGTAGCTCCGGCCATTAAACCATCGATGCCTTTTACATATGTTCCAAACGACATCGTTTCAGATTCTACTTTGTCCCCCATGACCTTTTGCAGCAAACTTAAAGCTGTTTCCCCATCTTTAATTTGCTCTTCTTTCGGACATAACATAATGCCTTTTTGTGATTCCCCAATAATTGCAAGTTTTGCTGTATTTCCTTCAGCAAACGTAATATGTACTGTATTCGCAAAAGAAACAAATACAAGTGTCACTGCCATTAAAGACGTAAGCAGCCATTTTTTCAACATTGCCATCCCAAAATTTCCTCCCTTACTACCATTTACACAAAAAAAGGCCCTTCAAGGGCGTGCGATTGACACTCTCTTTTTGTAAGTGTCGAACAAAAATGTACAACACCTCCTACCCGCATTATTCGCGGCTATATTTGTATAGGAAAAATAATTTTGTTTATGAACGTATCATTGTGATAACATTCACTTTTCTTGGCACAACTTACTTCCATTTAAGTTATCGTAAAACGATAAACCTATACATTCTGTAAATTTTAAATTTCTGTATTATTTTACTATTGACAAAGAATTTTGTCCATGCTTTATCGGATTTATTTTCTAAGAATAATAACTTATTAACTCTTAACTATGTAAACTCTTTTCACTAATAATGACGCCATCTTCATCCGCATAGACATATTCATTTGGATTCCATTCTACTTGTCCAAAGTGCAATGAAATATTTCGTTCTCCTTTTCCTTCTTTCACACTTCTATTTGGCATCGTTCCTAATGCTAAAATACCAATATTAATATTCTTTAGTTCACTAGAATCACGAACATACCCATTCACAATAATTCCTGCTAGCTTTCTTTCTTCCGCAATAGCTGCCAAATTATCACCGAGTAACGCACAATTCGTAGACGCTCCGCCATCAACAACTAATACTGTTCCTTCTGGTAATGTTTGCAATCCTTCCTTCACTAGTACATTATCATCTTTCACTTTTACAGTTGCAATTTTTCCGTAGAATTGTTCTTTCTTCCCAAAAGACCGAAAAGACTGTCGACATATTTGTAATTCCTTTTCAAATTCATCACATAAATCAGTAGTTTTCCACATCTTGTTCCCTCTTTTCCTTTTTCTTTCTACATAACATATTCTTGGCTTATTATCGTTTCCCTGTCTAATATTGCAATAATTTGTATGTGCGGGAAAAGGATACAAAAACTATTGCCTTAAGAAGCTACCTTTATTATAATCTATTTCACAGATTAAATTCAGA
This sequence comes from Bacillus sp. S71, assembly GCF_016625265.1. NCBI lineage: Bacteria > Bacillati > Bacillota > Bacilli > Caryophanales > Bacillaceae > Bacillus > Bacillus sp. S71. Next base: position 299,568 of record NZ_JACVUW010000003.1, read on the forward strand.
ATATTAAAAATTAATCAAGTGAAGAAGGAGGGATTTTATGCAAATACAAACTGAGGCAAAAAAACAACCTAGTAAACAAAAGTTTAAAATGCCTGATGCGTACGTACTACTATTTTTTATTGCCTTACTTTGCGCCATTGCTACGTACTTCGTTCCTGCTGGAGAATTTAAAAGGGTTACAAACGGGACCGTTACAACGACAATACCAGGTAGCTACCATTCTGTTCCGCAATCACCCGTAGGATTTGTTTCTTTTTTTACCGCTATTGAAAAAGGAATGACACTTGCTGCTCCTATTATCTTTCTAATTTTATTTACAGGTGGAGCTATTGCAATTCTTGAAAAAACAGGTGCTCTTGACGGTTTAATCTATCATGTTATTAACAAATTTCGGAATCAGCAATTACTTTTCATTTGTATAGTTGCTGCGCTCTTTTCTATTCTTGGAACGACTGGTATTATCGTTAACTCAGTTATCGGTTTTATCCCCATCGGTATCATCGTTGCACGCACGTTAAAATGGGACGCTATCGTCGGTGTAGCAATTATTTATTTAGGCACTTATGCTGGTTTTAATGCTACTATTTTATCTCCCTCACCTTTAGGCATTTCACAAAAGATCGCAGAACTTCCGATGTTTTCCGGGATTGGTTTACGCACCGCAATCTATATATCTTTTTTACTTGCCACTATCCTTTATATTAATTGGTATGTAAAGCGCTTGAAAAAATCGAATAAAGGAAGCATTCTTGGCGACAACTGGTTTCCAAGTAACGCTCTTTCAAGCGAAAAAGAAACAGAGAAAAAAGAAGTTCCTTGGACGATACGTCATAAATTAATTTTACTCGTTTCAGCTTTATCGTTAATTGTATTTTTAATAGGCGCTTTTCGTCTACATTGGACGGACGCAGAAATGACCGCTACTTTTATTTTCATAGCAATTACAGCCGGAATAATAGGTGGTATGAAAGCAAACGATATCGCTTCTACTTTTCTAGCAGGTTGCCAAAATCTCATATACGGTGCTTTAATCGTCGGAATGGCTCGTTGTATTTCAGTCATTTTAGAACAAGGCAAATTACTTGATACAATCGTTAACCAACTCGCACAAGCTCTTGAAGGACAAAGCCCTGTATTTGGCGTTATCGGTATGTACGTAAGTAGTGCCGCATTACATTTCCTTATTTCATCCGGGACAGGAGAATCGGTTATTTTTATTCCGATATTAGCTCCATTAGCTGATTTCATGCACATTACACGCCAAGTTACAGTACAGGCTGTTATGCTTGGGGAAGGTGTAGTAAACTGCTTAAATCCAACTTCTGGTGTTTTAATGGGCGTTCTCGCAGCGAGCGGGATTTCTTATGGAAAATGGATTCGTTTCATGGCTCCACTTGCACTCATTTGGTTTATCATTGGACTTGTTTTTCTTATTGTTGGGGTGAATATTGAGTGGGGACCGTACTAAAATACCCATATATAATTAACTTGATAAAATATCTATCCTATTCTCCTCTTCAATCCTATAAAAATCATTTATTCTAGTAAAAATATAAGAAGGGATTGATCATAATGATCAATCCCTTCTATCAAAATATAATACCTTTAAAAATCTTAGTTCCAAATTTTATTTACCCATTCAGGATGATCAATAAAAGGATTGCGGTTATGTTGATATTTTGTAAAAATCACTTCATTACGCTTTCGCTCTAAATCATCGACCGGGTCTTGTTCATTCCATTTTAATAAAACCGATAGTTTCCCCATGTATGGATCTTTATTGTTATTCACTTTTTCATTTAGTTCTAAATCTATTTCGCCGTTGTCCCCCTCGTAACGAACAGCCATATAAAACAGCATTCTAGCAATATCTCCTTTTACACTATCACGAGGTTCCCAAGAATCACTATCATATTTACATTCTGTCGCTTCAGAATGATTCACACCACCATTATCAAAATCTAAATTTCCACGTGAACTATTTACAGATACATCCGTCGCTCTTAAATGATGTAGATCTGTTCCAGGTCCTGCAGTCGTTCCAAAGTCACCGTGAGATTTTGCCCAAACATGCTCACGGTTCCAGTTATTTACTCCTGATCCATTCGTAAGCTTCCCTTGCGAACGACCAGTATATAAGAGTATCACATTATTTTTATTATTTGGATCTTCATCAGTATCTCTTAGTGCTTCCCAAACCGCACTGTATGATAACTTTGTATGATTATCAATAATATTATGCAGTTCCTTCTTTAATTCTAAGCCCGTTTTTCCTATTGCGTTATTATAATATGTATCGTCATAACTTTTTACAATAATCTCTTGTGCTGATGCAGGAGCTACTTCACCGTGTATAGTATCTGTGAATGATAGAGATGCAGAACCTAAAATAAAAAATGAAGATAGCGTAATCATAGCAATCTTTGTATTTCGAAACTTCATATACCCATTCCCCTTTAAAATATAATTTGAAGCTACCAACTAAAAAATGCTTTCTCCCCCCAAAACTTTTAGAAACCCATACCCACCCTTTTCTTTTTATTTAATACAAAACTCTATTGAGTTTATATCATTTCCAAACTTTTTGTTTATCTACTTTCCAAACAATTTTACTTTTCACAAGAAATATCCTTCTCCCGTAAAGATTATTAAAATATTCTTTACAATTAAAAAGTAGTTTAATATTAACTTATAAATTTAAATTTATTTATGCAATAATGCATATTTGATAAATACTTAAAAAAACAGTTTGAATAAAAAGCATTCAAAGAAAACCGTGCCACAAAACAGATAAAGTGAAACTTTAATCAGTGGGATTTCGTTCCTCCCTCACCTAACTTCTTTGCTTCCGCTGAATTTTGAGGTGGTGGTCTTACTGCCCGGCAAATAGCGGGATAAAAATCAAGATGATAGCTCGACTTTTCCTTTTTCCATAACTGTCTTTATTTTTGTGTAAAACCTTTCTTTCTCTGAATAATACGTACAAAAATAGATTGGATACCATGTAGGCACCAATCTATTTTAATTAAAGAAACTGTGTCAATTCTGAGTTCACAATACGTTGTGCAGTAATGATAACACTGTCAGCTGTTAGTCCATAAACACTATATAGTCCACCAGGTTGATTAGGAACAATTTGAACTTCATATTCAAATGCTTGTCCAAGAGCAGGATGAACTAAACTTAGAGTTGCAAAAGTAGAAGCATTAGAATTTACATTGAAGTTTACCTGTTCAATTAATACTAATGAACCGTCAAGTCTAAAAACTCTAGCTACTCCAGTAAGTGGGCCCGCAGTACGGTTAAGGATTTTTACCCTAACTCTATTTGCATTAGCAGGTTGATTTCCTACGTTTTCAATTGGTCCTGTAGTAAGAGCCATATAACATCACCTCCATTATATTATTATGATATTCAACGGTATATATTGATGTTATAGTTTAATTACCCAATTTATTTTAAATAAAAAAGCTTGTTTCTTATATTTTCTATAAGAAACAAGCTTTTCTTTTTCAACTACCATTCCTAAGACAAGTTTATCCGTCTCGAAAACATTTACAGTTACTTGACGTTTATGCTGGAACAGAACTACTACTATTTACTTTGCATTGAACCTATATATTTTTTAACTACTTCATATACATATTCTTGATTTGCCGCTGCTGTATTTGGGTTGTATTTCCCACCGTTTGTTTTATTATTAGATAATACTCGAATCCCTAAAAACGGGACGTCATAAGCTTTTGCGATTTGAGCTGCAGCAGCTCCTTCCATTTCTTCTACAGATGTACCGTATTTTGTATGGAACCACTTAATTCTATCAACTTCGTTATTCCAAACGTCTGCTGAACCAATCGTACCTTCAACTACTTTACCTTTTGTATATTTATCTTTCACTGCATGAGCCGCTGCAAGTAATTCCTTATCTCCTTCGTAGTATCGGATTTTCTCAGCATTTGGATCTTCTCCTGCACTTCCTTCAGAAGCCATTAAGTCCATAGATATCCATTTTGTCGGCTCAATTCCTTTGTTCTCATCCATATTGGTCGTTTTTAATGAACCTATATTTGCAACTTGTTTTCCTAACACAATATCAAATACATTTAAATTTGGATCATGTCCACCTGATGTTCCTTGGTTAATAATTGCTGTAGGTTTATATTTTTCAATAGCCACCGCTGTAGCAGCTGCTGTATTCTCCATTCCTTTACCTGTTTTCGCAACGATTACAGGATAATTGTCGACAGTTCCTTTATAAAATACAAAAGTTCCAGACTTTTCTTCTTTCACATTTTTTAGCCTTTTCGCAAACTTTTCTGCTTCTATCGGCATTGGCCCTTGAATTAAGATTGGTTTTTGATTGCTTTTTGCCTCAACTTGTTTCGGACTCGCATCACATCCCGCAAGTATCGAGAATGACAATGCAACAGTAGTTACTAGGGCAGCACATTTTTTCAACGTATTCTTCTTCATAAATAATCTCCTCTTTCTCTTGTTGTTTTCTATACTCGATGCTTTTGGTCCAAACAAAAAAAGTTCTAGAAATTGTAGAAGAATCTCTACTTTCTAGAACTACGGTAGTCAAAGTTAATTAAGCACATGCAAAATTATAAATCGGTAGCGCACATTACATAGAGCGCCCGAATACTTTAACCCGTAGTCCAGTTCTTTCATTGGGAACTAGGTAGAAACGCTCGGACCATATTACCGAGTATATACGAGTGATGTTATTCAAAATTATTATATGGATAATATAACAAACTACTAGTATATGCGCAAGAAAAAAGTGAACATTTCCGATTAAACAACTAAAAATGTTCGTTTTTAAATGAGAATCGGATAAAAAACCTATCTCTTAACAGATTTTTTCATTAAAAAAATTTTATATACTAAACTAGATTCCCACTCAACAACCAATCTTTTACAAGCAGTTTCTTTCTTTCCCAACTTCCTCACCTAATTTTGATGTAAAAGCCTTACTGCCCGGGATAAAATGTGCTTCCATCCAATTCACAATTATTTCTTCCAACTCTGGATGAAGTGGCTTTCCTGCCCCTTCTTCATAATTCTTTTTAAACTCTAATGCTTTAAATTCACCTTCAAAACTTTTTAAACTATGATCCATATTTTTTACTACACGTACTTCAGAATCACCCTTCACATACTCACCGATCCGCTTCGCTCTTTCAGGGTCAGCCTGAATATCTTTATCACCAGCAATAGCTAGTACTGGACATGTTACTTGTTGTAAGTCTTTATAGATGTCATGCTGAAAATGCTCTCTAAACCACTTTGCATTCATCGGTTTAAAACCAACTTTAATCGTATCTTTTTCTGTGTTCATCATTTTCTCTTTTATTTTTTCCATCTGTTTTTCTCCGCGTTTCTCTACATTAAGAAGACGCATTAGTTTTCCTTTTATTCCTTTCTGCTCTTTTAGTTCTTTATAAGCAATTTCTCTTTGTCTTTTTGTAGCTTCTTCTAATGATTCTGCAGCTCCTGTAATAAGTATGAGTCCATTAACTGGTGTTCTTGCGTTTACTACAGTGGCTAACATACACCCTTCACTATGACCAGCTAAAATGATATTTTCTGGATCAACAAATGGTTGTTCTTTTAAATACGTTATCATGGCCTCTATATCACTAACTAAATCCCACATTCCAGTCTTCAGAATTTCTCCGTTACTCTTTCCTACTCCGCGCTTATCGAAACGGAGCGTCACTACTCCAAGTTGCGCCATTACATGTGCTAAATCTTTATATATGTTCGACTCAAGCTTTAGCGGTACTATCGTTCCATCACGATCAACTTCTCCAGATCCAGCGATAATTACAACAGCAGCATACTTCCCACCAGCTTTTGGCTTTGTAATCGTACCTTGCAAAGTTAATTCACTTTTTACCGCTACTTCATATTCATCAAAGATCATTATATTAATCCTCCTTCTATTCCGTTATATCTAATTTGAATTTCAAACTCGCTATTATATTTTTGTACTCTCTTACATCTTTCATCGGAACGAAAGCCGGGTTCTCTGCAATGCTTTGTAGCATGCTTCGCTTTATAATCTCTTCATTTCTAACTGTTTTAGCACCAAGTGGAAATTCTGCAAACCATCCATCAATCGCATCAAAATAGGAATCGCCGTGTAAATGCAGGCTATTTACTGTGAAACTATTCGTACAAACCGCTGCATATTTCCGTAGCATTTCTAATGAACCTTCAAAATTCCCTTGCATGCAATATACTTGTGCAGCAGCATAGTATACTTTTAAAGTCATATTGGGATGTAACGTTTCTAATTCATATATATCTATTAACATAAAAGCTCTATTTAAAATTACCTCTACTTTTTCAGCGCTTGAAGCATTTACTACTACATAATTCGGTATTGTCCCAACGAGTTGTATTAAATGTTGATACATACTAATTTGCATCACTTCATTTGCCTTCTCAGTATTTCCAAGCATTTGATACGCCTGTGCGATTAGATCTTCCTCTGGAAAGTTAGGACGTATCGTTTCGCCAAGTAATTGAAGCACCTCATTTGGTCTATTGAGTATAAGATAGCAAGTTGCTTGAAACGATGCCGCCTCTTTCACAAGAGAAACATCGTCACTTTCTTCCTGCACTCTGCTAAAGAGATTCATTGCCTCTTCTAAAATTTCAATTCCTCTATCCGTGTCCTCTGTTAACATGTGATGATTAATAAAAAGTATTCCTATTTGAATTAATAATGGAAAACAAGAATAATATTTTTTGATTATTCCCCTGCACTCCATCATTACTTCATCAAACGGTTCTTCACTAAAAGCTTCGGCTAGTCGATGATATAAATTTTTAATATCTTCCTGCTCCATTTGTGGTGTATAACTAATTAGTTCATCTATACTAATGTTAAAGTATGATGCTAATAGTGGTAAAAATGTAATATCCGGATAACTCTGCCCCGTCTCCCATTTGGAAACAGATGCCTTCGTAATACCGATATACGCCGCTAACTCTTCCTGCGTAATTCCCTTTTCTTTTCTCTTATTCGCAATGATTTTATGAATATGAATCTCTCTCACTGTATCACCTCATACTTTTATTATATGTTTTATATTTCACACAAAATATGGATTTAAATTCGACTTTCATTTACAAAATCAACTGTTAGGAAACATCTGTCTAAAATCAAAGGCAGGAACATATTTGATATGTTCCTGCCTTTTTAATGTCGGTACCGATACATAGCCATCTAGCTAAGATTTTGAAGTGCTTCAAAATCAAACATTTCATCTCATCACAGTTTTCTATGGGAATCCAGTGAACAACTTATTTACATAATTTTCTATATTTGAAGTAAATTTAAGTTGTTTTTAAAGTAGGTATACCTAGTAGAAATTGTTGAATTGTGCCCGTTTGTTAAAGTTTAATTTTCATTATACTTTTTGTACTGAGTCCAGTGCTTTTTTTAATTCATCTGATTTTTGAGTGCCGATTACTACTGTGTTATATCGCAACTTTAACTCTATACCTTTATTTCCATTCATGTTATAGGCTTTTTCATTCTTAAGGTTAAAACGAATTCCCCATCCTCCAAATCGTTTTATTGGACTGTAAGTAATGCATTCATAATGGTGTATATCTTTGAAAAGGTACTGCTTATATTGAAAATGAAAAGGAACAAAGCGGACATAAAGACCTTTTTCACGGACCTCAATGATCAGTTTCAATACTCCAAGCATTAATACAGGAAAGGCAATCCCGAACAACAACCACATAACAATTAAGACACCATTAGAAGCTGGTTTATCTCCAAACGGGATATCAAGAATAATTTGTTGAATAAATCCATACCACATCAGCATGGAGATCCCTAATATGAGTATCCATACCCAAATTGGGGATCGCTGAACCTCACGAAAGATTACTTGTTCTTGTTGTTTCATTAATGATTATAACCTCCTAAAAGGTTTATTTTTTCTCACTCATTTTAAGCCGTTTTGCACTTCCAAAAAATGCGCTCCCAATTATGAATATAACGGAAGAAAGATACATTGTTATCCCTGAGTATTTATTATCAAAAATTGTGAAATTAAGTAAATTAATGAACATCATCAATATAAGTGCTATGTACAATCCATTAATATATTTCATTTATCCCCCCCCTTTACTTTTTTGAAAACCCCTATGTGATAAATAGTGGTTTCTAAAGGTATTATTCAGAATGCCCTTTTCCCTATTTTACCATTTTATAGAGTTGATATGTTGTTTGTTTTCGGTTGAATATTTTATACACACTCGGTTAACATAACGTCTCATGATCAGTAGCAAGAAAAAAGGATAATCCGTCCTCATAATGGACTAATTATCCTATAAATCTTTATCTAAATTTAATAAAACAAGAACTTCTTTTCCTATGTATATTTACTTCGTTACCTCTCCAAACTGCGCTCTCGTCACTTTCGCCAAGTCATCTACTTTAAGCTCAATTTGTATACCAATTTTCCCGCCACTTACTATCATCGTTTCAAGTGATTGGGCACTTTCATCAATACATGTAGAAAATAACTTCTTCATTCCGACTGGTGAACAACCACCACGAATATATCCTGACACTTTCGTAATATCTTTCACAGCAATCATTTCAATCTTCTTTTCACTTACTGCTTTTGCGGCAGCTTTTAAATTTAGTTCCTCATCTACCGGAATAATAAACACATGATAATTTTTACTATTCCCTTGAGCGATTAACGTTTTATATACTTCTCTCACTTCTCGTCCAATTTTCTCGGCTACTGATACGCCATCAATTTTCCCATCGTCTGGATCATATGACATCATCGAATATTCAATTTTTTCTTTATCTAATATTCGCATCGCATTTGTTTTATCTTTTTTCATAACGTTCTCCTTAAAAGGTTATTTCATATTATTAAGTTTTATTATACACCCTTTTCCATTTCTCCTACATAACTTCACGTATATTTCAAAACTAAAAATATTGATAATTCAAAAATCATCTGATATAATTTGGAAAAACTTATGTTAAGGAGAGATTTATAATGCGAAATTTTAATACTTCTTTCCAACTTCATCATCATACGTAACGCCGTGTATCCGAAGAAAAATTTTTCTTCGTGGGTACAGGGCTTTTCCTGTTGACCCACGAAGCGTTCATAAAGCTATGTGGGTATTTTTATACCTGCATAGCTTTTTTTAATTTAAAAAAGGAGTGATTACAATGGAAATGAAAAATGTAAAAGGCACGAAAGACTATTTACCAGAGGAGCAAGTGCTGCGAAATAAAATTAAAAGGGCTTGTGAAGATACGTTTGAACGATACGGATGCAAACCGTTAGAGACACCAACGTTAAATATGTATGAGCTTATGTCTTACAAGTACGGCGGTGGCGATGAAATATTAAAAGAAATATATACGCTAAAGGATCAAGGAAAACGCGACCTTGCCTTACGATACGATTTAACCATTCCATTCGCAAAAGTCGTGGCGATGAATCCGAATATTCGCCTCCCTTTTAAACGTTATGAAATTGGGAAAGTATTTCGAGATGGGCCAATTAAACAAGGGAGATTCCGTGAATTTATACAATGCGACGTTGATATAGTCGGTGTAGAATCCGTCATGGCAGAAGCTGAACTTATGAGCATGGCGTTTGAACTATTCCGAACGTTAAACTTAGAAGTAACGATTCAATATAATAACCGAAAATTATTAAACGGTATTCTCGAGTCCATTAACATCCCTACTGAACGAACGAGTGACGTCATTTTATCATTAGACAAAATCGAAAAGATTGGGATTGATGGTGTACGAAAAGATGTATTAGAGCGCGGAATTTCTGAAGAAATGGCTGATACAATATGTAATACTGTATTATCTTGTCTAAAGCTTACAATTGCTGACTTTAAAGAAGCTTTCAATAACCAACTCGTTGCCGATGGCGTAAACGAATTACAACAATTACAGCAATATTTAATCGCTCTCGGAGTAAATGAAAATACGATATTCAATCCGTTTTTAGCAAGAGGACTCACAATGTATACAGGGACTGTATATGAAATCTTCCTAAAAGATGGCTCAATTACATCTAGCATAGGTAGTGGCGGCCGTTACGATAACATTATCGGAGCATTCCGTGGTGATAATATGAACTATCCAACAGTCGGTATTTCATTCGGTTTAGACGTTATTTATACAGCACTATCGCAGAAAGAAACAATCTCATCTACAGCGGATCTATTTATCATCCCACTCGGGACAGAATTACAATGCTTACAAATTGCCCAGCAATTACGTTGTACCACTTCCTTAAAAGTTGAACTTGAACTAGCAGGACGCAAATTAAAACGTGCCCTTAATTATGCCAATAAAGAGAATATCCCTTATGTGCTTATCATTGGTGAAGACGAACTTAGTACAGAAACCGTTATGCTGCGAAATATGAAGGAAGGTAGTGAGGTGAAGGTCTCCCTTTCTTCTTTAAGTAGTTATTTATAATACGAACCACCCTCGTTTGGGTGGTTTTTCTATTTTATAGAACAAGAAACAATTAGTTAACATAAAAAGATTATATTCAACTAAAAACCACAAGTATTTAATATCCAATCACCTATTATTTTTGGTAATATACAGATATGGATTGTTTTAGGAGGGTTCACTTTGAAAACTTACATACAAGCACTAAAGTGGATCACAGGAATCTATCATCTTTTATTAATTCCTTGTTATTATTTATTTCCAAGTCTTGTTAACCTAGATGGATTACCTTTACTACTATTGATTGCTTTACATATCACTACTATTTTATTAGCTAAAAAAGCAGGGATGAATACGTACGCTCATTATATAGGTATTATCGTTACTCTAGTTGCCTTCTTTCCTTATATAGAAATCCTTCTACATATTATAGCAGCCATTTTTCTTTTATTAGATGCTGTTTCTATGAATGCAAAAGAAGTGTATGATTCATAGATGGATAAAATGAAACTTTAATCCATAGAGTTTTGAGATAGGTCGGCAAAAAGGATTTACTTTTTAAGTAAACCTTTTTTTCATTTTTAATTACTTTCCTTACTCAAGACTAATAAAAGAATATTCTGTTTAATTTTTATAAATTTCTAAATATTTACAATGTATTCAAATTAACATACATTTTAGTTATGTAAAAAATCTAAGTTTTAAGGAGATGAATCCATGCTGAAAAAGTTGGTAGCAGGTGCATTATTAACTGTTTCGTCGTTAACTGGAGGAATGGGATTAGTATCGGCTAGTACCGAAAAAGATTATACGATTTCCTCTTTCGAATATGTAACTGTAGATGAAAAGACTGTTGATTCGTTTAACAAATTGAGTGCTCCATTAAAGGAAGACGTAAAAATAACGTTAGTTCTACCGAAACAAAATCAAAATGGTGACTGGTTATCTTATGGATTTTCGAGCAAAGAAAGTTTAGAGGCTTTTATTGAAAAAGATAAACAAAGGTTGAATAATTCAATCACTCCCCTTGGTGTTGGAGGAAGCGGACCTGGTAGTACAGACTTCTATAAACGCACAAATCAAGGTAGCGAGTATTTTTCTGTAAGTAGCGGTTATAAAAACTTGTCTGCTAGTTGGCAAAATCAAATTGTTTCTGTACGTACAGCATCCCCTACCGCTAGCTATTCAACAACACTATGGGAACGTACTTCAACTGAAGGATATGGAAAAGGTGTTGTTTTTAAACATGCTGATTGGTATGGTCAAATTGCAAACTTAAATAACTTTCCAACTTCAGCAGTTGAAGTTAAAAAGTAAAAATATAGAAATAAAAGGTGTTTTCACGTATGGAAACACCTTTTATTTCTACAACTATTTCACATATCTCATCTATACCAATTTCAACTCTTAATTATTATCTTTCGTATTCCTACTCTCCAAAACCTTCTCCATATTATGAGTTGCCCACTCCATCATTAATAAAATCATTGGACGAAGAGATTCACCAAGCTCAGTTAATGAATATTCTACTTTTGGCGGCACTTCACGGTATACTTCGCGATGTATGATGCCATCTGCTTCAAGTTCTCTCAGCTGCAGTGTTAACATTCTTTGTGTGATATTTGGTTTTAATCTTTTTAATTCATTAAACCGCTTTGTACCATCTAATAAATGATACAAAATTACCCCTTTCCATTTCCCTCCAATCACCTCAACCATAGCTTCAACTGGACAAGAATATTTATTTAAAAATGGGTAATTTATATTATTTTCGTTTGGACAATCCATAATAAATCCCTTCCCTTAACATTAGTATCTTTTTTGATACTATACCACATAAATGTGCGTACTTGTATCTATGTTACTTTAAAAATATAATTTACTTACAAAAATAAATTCATGAAAAGAGGAACTTTTATGACAAATACAAAAGAAATTACAAAAGAAAAAATTATGGAGGCTTTTCATTTCAGACATGCATGTAAAGAATTCGATCCTATGCACAAAATTTCAGAAGAGGATTTCAAATTCATTTTAGAAACAGGCAGATTATCTCCTTCTTCTTTTGGATATGAGCCTTGGAAATTTATTGTCGTACAAAATAAAGAATTAAGAGAAAAACTACAACCGTATTCATGGGGCGCTGGTGGGCAACTTGCAACAGCTAGTCATTTTGTTATTGTTCTTTCAAGAAACATTAAAGATATGCATTATGATGCAGAGTATATTAAATATATGATGAACGATATTATTGGATTGCCTGAAGACACTCAAAAAATTAAATATGAATTCTTCAAAAAGTTCCAGGAAACAGATTTTAACTTATTACAATCCGATCGTGCTGTATTTGATTGGGCATCTAAACAAACTTATATTGCTTTAGGTAATATGATGACGAGTGCAGCTCAAATCGGTATTGATTCTTGTCCAATAGAAGGATTTGATAAAGAGGAAGTAGATTCTTTACTTCGTCAAGAAGGCATTATACAAGGCGATAATCTTGAAGTATCAGTTATGGTTGCCTTTGGTTACCGTAAAGAAGAGCCAAAGCGTGATAAAACAAGACAGACTATGGATACAATTGTTGAATGGATTAAGTAATATAGCACAGACAAATAATACTCCTAATAGCTGTATACTCATACTAAAGAAGAATCAATTGTTTTCTTACGTATGAATTTGGTTTTTCATGGAAAGATATGTTAGTATGTATACAGTTTGAGTGCTCTATTTTTAGAGTCGAACAGGAGGAGAATGAATATGTCTGATATTGAAGTTGGCGAAGTGTTTACACTTAGCGATGAGAATAATGAGGATCAGGAAGTAGAAGTACTTGGAGCAATGGATGTCGAAGGTGCAGAATATATTGCAGTTGCCTTTGTTGAAGATATCCAAACAGAAACTGAGGAAGACATTGATATTTTCTTTTTAAAAGTAGAAGAAGATAATGAGTTTTCATACATTGAAAATGATGAAGAGTTTGATAAAGTATCTGCTGCTTTTGATAAGATTTTAGATGAACAAGAACAAGAGTAAACACGAGGGGGGATGCATATCCACCCTCTTTTTTTTATTCATCACTCATTCAGTGATTTATGCAGTAACTCCAGTACATCTTTCATCGCAAAAGGTCCATCTTTTTTAACATGCTCTGCAAATTCTGAAACGAGACGTAATGTTCTCACACTTTCGATTGGATGTTCTCCTGATGCACTTTCAGCTGAAAGCATAACTGCATTCGTCCCGTCCAGTACAGCTTGAAACACATCAGTCACCTCTGCTCTTGTTGGAATAGAATGATCTACCATAGATTGAAGCATTTGTGTTGCTGTAATGACATATGTATTCGTTCGATTACATTCCTGAATCATCATTTTCTGTAAAAGCGGAATGCATTGATACGGTAACTCTACTCCTAAATCGCCCCTTGCAATCATAATTCCATCTGCTTCTTTACATATATCTTGAAAATTCTCGATTGCTTCCATCGTTTCTATTTTTGCAATTACATTAGGTGACGTTTCTTTATACTGTTGTATAAAATCTCGTATTTCTTTTATATGACTAGGTTTTCTTACGAAAGAACACGCGATAAAATCAACATTCTCTTCTAAAAGAAACTGAATATCTTTTTTATCTTTCTCTGTAATAGCTGGTAAACGAACAGCCGCATCTGGTAAATTAACTCCTTTATGAGATGAGATATTGCCACCTGTTTTTACCTTCGTTTCTATTTTATCCGTACTTATCTTTTCAACAATTAATTCAACTTCTCCATCATTAATTAAAATTCTACTGCCTACTTTCACATCATTCGCAATTCCTTCATAATCAACGCTTGCTTCTGTATTACTCCCTGTAACTGGTTGTGTATGTAAAATAAAAGAATCTCCTGCCTGAAGTGTAATTTGCTCTCCCTTCACTTCACCTAATCTTATTTTAGGACCTTGTACATCACCCAAAAATTTAATAGAGTCATCTAATGATTTCACTAAACGAATGATGTCTTTATGACTTTCATGCGTGCCATGCGATAAATTCAGTCGAACAATTTTCATACCATTCTTTATTAACTGTGCTAACGTTTCTTTATTATTACTTGCGGGTCCAATTGTACAAATTCGATCGATTGTCATTTTTGTCACCATCCTTTTTTTAATAAGTTTCCCATATGAACTTGAAAATAACAGAGATAATGACATAAATAGATTTAAATTTACACGAATTTCATAAAGTTAAACCTGTATCCCTTGCTGGCTAAGCATTAGAAGATATATTCGCTTTTTTGCAAATGAAGACATGTTGAATCGAAAGTAAAAGAAAAGTTAAGTATGGGATAAACCATTGAGAGTTTCGAAATTTTCATATATTGTATGAATTGAGTTCGAACTCAAAAATTTAAAAAGGTGGGAAAATTAGTGAATATGAAAAAATCTTTATCGGTGACAACTTTAGGGTTAGCGGTTTTAGGTTTTGGTATTACTAATAACGCAAGTGCTTCAGAGGTCGATACTGTAGACAAGCAGCCCGTTTTAGTTGACTTTGATACAATTCAATCAACAAAAACATCTAGTGTTCCTAGTTTGACTGTTGCAGCTGCACCTAAGAATGACTCTAACATTAGCGTATATACTCCCTTTTTTGGTAACCCATATGCAGTTGCGAAATCGAAATCAACTACGACCGAAGACTATGTTTATGCAAAAGCAAGAACTTTCAATGGCGATGGCTCATTAGTAAATACGAAAAGTAATAGTGCAAAAAAATCATCCTTTGTAAGTGCTACAGCGACCAACACAAGCATTTATTATGGAGATGATTACGCTATCGGTAATCATACCTATAAATTAAGTGGTTATAATGATGTGAATCACGAAACAAAAGCCTTCTGGTAAGAAAGAGAAAAAAGATATGCATCTTGCATATCTTTTTTCTCTAATACTTTACATATATTGAGGTGCTATTTATGAAACAAATATATATTATTATCGGTGTTTTACTCATTTCATTACTTACAATTTATATTTTGTTCAATACTTCAATCATACAACCTCATCCACCTTCTAAAGAAAATAAGAGAGAGCAACAAACCAATACTATTTCTTACGGATTGAAGGATAATCAAGGCCAACATATTAACAACGGTAGCACAATTACTAGTGAGGATAATAAAATTAATGTATCATTATCATTCGTACATACTATTAACGAAAACCGAAAATATGGATTGATTGTTCTAGAAGATTACGAACAAAAACCTTTTAAAATAGAAGATACTACTAATGAAATATCACACTATTTTTTTGATATGAAGCCCAACAGTTCAATGACTACGAAAATCTCTTTACACACTTCTCCTAATGCAAGTGAATTAACCTTTTTAATAATTAAAAAACCTGAATACAAATTAAAAGATAATAACTTAAATAAAGCAGCCATTTTAGAAGATATTCTAAGTATGCGATACTCAATGCATCCTCCTCAGAAAGAAAGCGAAAAAATAAAACTCTCCCATATAGATCCAGATGCTATTTTAAAAGATGGTCTTTACGAACCATTATTTGTTACGAACCGTGAAGAGAACTTACAAACTGTCTTCTTTGAAAAGGAAGGCAAGCAATTAACCTTATCAAACGGTAATGAAACGAATGATGAAATGACTTACGCAATCGTGGCTTTTAAAGATTGGAAACAAGTTGAAATATTTAACAATAGAAAAGTCGTTTATACTAAAGTTGCACCTGAAACGAGGCAAATCTTTAATTTCATATTGCCTTCAGTGGATCAGGAAAGTAATTTTCAACTCGTCGCTTTTCCATTTCCTTATAAAGTTAGCGAAGAAGATTATATCAGTCAACAAGCATTTAGTTCCTTTCGCATCGTAATTGAAAATGAAAATAAATAAGTTATACTGTGCACATTACAACAACCAAAAAAGCCTACTGACACGAGTAGGCTTTTGAAACTACGAAAGTTTCGTCAATAACTGATTTAAATCTTTTTTCGTTTTCGTCGTTAAAGATTTCATTTTATTAATATCGATTTTTTCTTTCTCCGCTCCTACAATTAACGGATACATACTTTGACCGATTGTTTTAGAATCCGTCGGATGTGATGCCTCTAGCTCTTTTTCAATTACATCCCACTTTTCATTAATTTGTTTGCCAAGCTTATTCACTGTTTCCAATTTCGGATTAGCAGCTAACTGCTTGTCCAAGCTATCAATTAATGCTACAACTTCTTTAACATTCGTTTTCACAGCAACACTTTTCTTCGGATCTTTCGTTGTCTTTCCGTTATTGTTTGTACTTGTGCTTTGATCTGTTGTTTTCCCGCTAGTCGTTTGATCATTCGTTTTTCCTGTCGTCTCTTTTTCTTTTGTTTTTACATTTTCGTTTTGAGTTGACGTTTTGCCGTTACTTTCTGTCCCTGATGATTCTTTCGTATTTTTTGCATCCTTATCTGTTTTTTCATTTGAAGAAGTATTTGTTTCTTTTTCAGTATCTTTCGTTGTTTTTGACGCTTCATCTGCACTTGTCGTTTTTGCTTCTCCATCATTTTGCGCAGTTACTTGCTCTTTCTTTTCCGTTTCTTTATCTGCTGAAGGACTACAAGCTGCCATAGTAAGCATTGTACCAATTGTTATCGATGCGATAGCGACCTTTTTCATTTTCATATAAATCCCCCTATGTTTTACATAATTTATCCTCCCCTTTACGATTCGATTCCCCCTTAAAAAATCCCTTTTCATACGAATTATCATCTTTCCGACAGTAATCTTCATAATAATACGTACAAAAACTGATAAACTCATTTTAATATTCGAGTTTCTTCTACTTCATTTTTCTACTTGCAAGTAAAAGAAAAAGAGTATATTGTCACATTAAGAATTACTATCTTCATATGACGATATACTCTTCTATCAAATTTTTATCTTTCTTGACATTTTATTTATACAAAAAAATAAAATTTTCTTTCGTTTTTTGTTTCTCAACATTTGTTAACATAATATTTTTATGAATAACCACCATTCGAGTGAATGACTTGCCCAGTAACCCATTTCGCTTCTTCACTTACTAAAAAAGAAATTAAGCGCGCAGCATCCACCGGTTCTCCTACTTTACCTTGCGGGAACTTCCATACTAAATGATGCTTCAGCTCCTCTGTAATCCATCCTGTATTCGTCGGTCCTGGATCTACAGCATTCACTGTAATCCCCTTCTCCATCGCAACTGGTGCTACTGACTTTGTAAATGCTTCAATTGCCCCTTTCGTTGCTGCATATGCTAGTTCATCTGGCATTGGACCTACTGACTGTCCTGAAGTAAGATTAATAATACTCCCGCCCGTTTTAAGTGAATAATGTTTTATAAACAATGAACTTAATAGCATAGTAGCCCGAACATTAACTGTATAATGTTTATCCAACTGCTCTACATCTAATTCCTCAATTCTCGTATGAGTAGAATATACTGCATTATTAACTAGAATAGATGGATCACCTAACCGTTCTGATACCATATAAAACAAACGATTTGGCGAATAAGACTGCGATAAATTGATTTCTGCCATTTCACATCGAACATCGTAACTTTCAATTTCCTTTTTCAGCAAAAAGGGTTCTTGATCACTCATTCCCCATGGCATCGCTTTATCATACTTTGGCCAGTACGTGAAAAAAATGTCTATCCCCTTTTGAGCAAGCACCTTGCATACAGCTGCACCAATTCCATTCAGACGAGTTGCCCCTGTTACAATTGCTATTTTCTTCACCTTTTTCTCCTCCATCTATACACAGATCCCCTGCATGAATACAGAGGATCTATCTTCTTATTGAATATTTGACAGTATACGTTCAGCACCTAATTTTAACATTTTAATAAAGATATAATTTACAATCGTAAACATTACAAATAAAACGATAAACATAACCCACAGTCCGACATGAAGGAAGAAGTATAATACACTTACTCCCCCCACAATGATTAAAGCTATTAAAATATTAGCTAAAAAATTCCATAAAGTTGTATATCGACTTTTAAATAATTTCTGCTCTGTATCCCAATGAATATCTGCAGTTTGTGCGTCCCAGCGTGTTCCGATTAAATTAATTAACAGTAACCCATTCGCACTTAGTAAAAACCACAGTATCATGAAGACTGGAGAAATCCCAGCTACAACTGCCATCGTAATACCGAATACTGCTAAAATGATTACATTAATTAACCAAGCAGTGATTGCTTTCGCAAAAAAGATATCCGAAGCCTTTACTGGTAAATAACGATTCACAAACCAAGAGCTTCCATCTCGCGAAAATGACGTTGTTGCAATGACGTTACTACCCATTAAAAATAACGATGCACAAAGACCAACACCAATTGCAAATCCTGTTGTCTCTGGATTGTTAATATGCTCTGTAATAAACTTTAAGTTTCCATCTTGCACAAATAAAATAAAGAACAACATAATTGGCATAACGAAAGTTTGTACAATGCAATTTAAGAAAAATTGTGGTGTACGGAATAACGTTTTAAATTCTTTTTTCACATACGCTTTTAAATGCGAACTTTGTACTGTTGATTTCTGTAAACCTTCCGCCGAAATAACTTGTTTCTTTGCTGTACTCGTTGAAAGTCCAATAACCCCTTTTAAATATGTACGCTCTGCTATGTAATAAAACAACACAAAGAAGACAAATGAAATAACTGCAAAGATTATTACATATAAAGGTCCCTTCCAATTTGCATTTTCTACTAATGCCACTGCTCCAAAATATGTAGTTGGAAAATAATTTGTCATTTGTACTAAAAGAGAAGATTGATTATTTACAAGGTATTCCGCAGCCCCATCTCCAGAAAACGCACTTTTATTTCTCCACTGCATAAATACGTTAATTCCTACAATAAATAATATACTTACGATTCCAATAAATATATTTCCTCGATCTTTATTTTTCGCTATATTTGTATACCTCATAATAATTGTCATCAGTAACGAAGCTAATACTAACGGCACGATTGGGAAGAGTAAGTAAATAAAAATCATATATATGTAATATGTAATAAATGCGCCACTTTTTAAACCGTACGTAATGAAGATTGGTAATAAAATAAATGAACTCATTACGTATTGTGTAATTAATACCGTTAAAAATTTTGCCGAAATAATTTGCGCTGGTTTTAATGGTAACGGCAGTAACATTTCAATATCATTGCTGTAGTAAAATACAGTTAAAATGTTCGTTATACTCATTAAAAATACCCATATACTCGCAATCGCAAGTCCCATTGCAATAATCATTCCCGGCCCTTGCCCTAATTGTTTCAGACCTTCATACATTCCGTGCGTCATCGAACCAAATATTAAAAATCCAACAAATAAAATAGCTGCAAATGAAAATACATACGCCCATCGCTTCTTCTTATCTGCTATAAAATCTGCGTAATTTAACTTTAATAGTACCTTCGTTAACGTCCAAATTTTACTCATTGCCCGTCATCTCCAAGAACATTTTTTCAAGTGATTCATTGGATTTAAAATGATCTCTCATTTCATCTAAATTTCCTTTAAACTGCAAATTCCCCTTATTAATAATAGCAACCCGGTCACATATTTTTTCCGCTACTTCTAATACATGTGTAGAGAAAAATACAATCTTTCCTTTATCCGCATGTTCTCTCATCATTTCTTTTAAAATATATGCAGATTTCGGATCAAGCCCTGTTAACGGTTCATCTAAAATCCATACATCTGGCTCATGCACGAGCACACCAATAATAACGATTTTTTGTCTCATACCGTGCGAATAACTTTGAATTTGATCAGATAATGCATTATAAAGATCAAACTTCTTCGCTAAAGACTCTATTCGTTCTTGTCTTACTTCTTTCGGCACTTCATACATATCAGCCATAAAGTTTAAATATTCAATTCCTTTTAAACGTAAAAACATATCTGGGCTATCCGGCACATAACCAAACGTCTTCTTCGCTTCCATCGGCTCTTCCATAATATTTTTTCCGTTAATCGTAATAGTCCCTTTGTCCACCCCGTGAATGCCAGTAATCATCTTAATTGTCGTGGATTTACCCGCACCATTCGGTCCTAAAAATCCAAAGATTTCGCCGCTAGGTACAGATAAACTTAAATCTTTTACTGCATAGGTAGACCCATTATAACTTTTTGACACATTCGTAATTTCAATCATTCCATCCAATCCTTTCCTTAATTACCAAATAACTATATTGATATTATAGCATACTTCTATTTTAAGATTTTTACATTTTTCAGTTTATTTAACCTTTAAAATAAATATACACCCCTAATCCAACAACTAAAACGACAGCTAGTATAATATAAATCATTGTTAATCGTTTAATATTCCCCTTTGTCGCTTTGCTATAATTTGCATCACCATTCCGCCCAATTAACACCGTCGCAATGACAGTAATCACTACAAGTAATACAACGATCATGATCCAAGTTAGCATTTCTTCCTCCCCCTCCTTACAACCATTTTACAATATTATCCTCTTTATTTCGCAGCATATTTCCTCTTTTTACTATTATTATGAAGCAAACTGGAAAACTATTATTACCATTCCTATCCAATTGTGATATATTTGTAACATAACGTGACTTATTTCTAACAACGTAAGGAGGACCTATCATGAAAACAACTTGGATAAAATATTTAGGATTTCTCGGTTTCTTCGGTTTCCTCGGATTTTTTTATGAAAAAGGATTGTTTACTATGTTCTGTTTCTTCTCCTTTTTCACATCGTATAGAACAGTTCAACACGATGAACTGTTTGAACAAATTGTCAATAAATCGTGTCGCAATGCATTTATCGTTACATTACTAACTACCGCTATCATTATATTTATTGAAATGTTATTTCCAAACCCGGCGCTACAAGAAATTGATATCGCTCTTATTTTCGGCACACTCATTCTTACGTTCGGTTTTTCTATGTTCTTTTATGATAAACCTGTTGATGAAATGGAAGATGCACCATGGCGTTCGTAACGAGGATAAAAGAATACCGCGCCAAATTGAACATGACACAAGAAGATTTAGCAAAGAGCGTTGGTGTGCGACGTGAAACAATTAGTCATCTCGAAAAAGGTAAATACAATCCTTCCTTACAACTTGCTCACGATATAGCGAAGGCATTACATAGTACGATTGATGAGATTTTTATTTTTGAGGATAAATAAAAAATACCGTCATTCTTTCCAAGAAGAATGACGGTATTTCTTATTGATTATCCATATAAAACCGCATGAAATACGCCTAATAGTAAGTATCGATCCTGCATGTAATCTTCATCATATACATTCATCTCAATGTAATACATATCCTCCTCAAGACGAATATTCCAATCTGCAATTACATAGCCCTTTCGTAATAACTTTCCCATTCCAAATGAAGTTTTATGAACAACATATTCTTCTGCCTTATATGTAAAGGTAAATAAGAAATTTGCATCCAATAACTTTCCGTCACATACAAGTATTTCATGCTCTGCATCATGATTATCTTTGTACATTACTAAAATCCTTCTTTGGCGCTGCCTACTTACATCCTTTGCAATGACGCGAATATTGTCCTTACTATCCTTTATTTCATAAATAATATTACTACCAATTTTCGGAATAAAATCCAGCACTCTCATCAGCGTATTTTTATAATAGCCCCTTACTACACCTACTTGCTCACTTCCATTATAAACCTCTATCGGTGTCGTATCTGCTTTGCTATCACACAGTCGTTTGTAAGAAAGCTGCATCATTCGCTCTCCTCTTAAGTACTGATCAAACGTCACAGGATATTCTATCACGCGCAGTTCCTTATTTAACTCATATAAATAGCGTTGAACGCTCTCTATTAATGTTGTAGTAGCTATACGCTCTTGAAGTTCAAATTCTTGCCAGCTGGAAAAAACATTCCATTGATTATGATCCTCTTCATAGAAGAAACCAAGAATTACCTCTTCACGGTCAGCCGTTTCATATTTCATAGGCACGTTCTGCCCATGTTGCACTTGTTCCATCCACTGTCCTAAATAAATCCCCAGCTCTGCAACCTTCATACATGATTTTTGAAAAAATACGCTGTCACTCGCGCAAATCGTTACATCTCCTTCGATAAATCCCTTTGAATAAGCATCATACCGTGGCTCATCCTTCTGCGGGAGATTCTTGTCTAACTCAAATAAAAACTTTAACATTCTTTATTCACCTCTAGTTGTTACACTAATCATACATGACATCGCATCACGCTAGGAAACTATTTATATACGCATATTTAATTCACGCATTATAACACGTGAATGACCTTGTATAGTAGCTCTATTTTTTTGTTCTATATCTTAGTATATGAATTTATATGAGCGATTTTTCAAATATATCTATCGCAACTTACAATATATCAACGATTTTTCAAATATATCTATCACAACTTACAATATATCAACGATTTTTTCAATATATCTATCACAACTCACAATATATCAACGATTTTTTCAATATATCGATTTTTCGACAAATATCAGCATGATTAAAATGAAGCTACCTTTTCTTCCGCCACTTCTACAATTTCTAAAATTTGTAGCAGACTCTCCACTTCATAAGTCGGGTTAACATCTGTCCCGTTTTCTTTCAAACTCGGATTATACCAACACGTATCAATGCCGTAATCTTCTCCGCCTTTCATATCAGAAGTTAGCGAATCTCCGACCATTAGTACACTTGATTTATCAGTAATCCCAAACTTCTCAAACGCATAATCAAAAATCTCACGTGCTGGTTTTTGATGACCAACTTCTTCAGAAATAATAATGTGATCAAAGAAATTACATAAAGGCGAATTTCCGATTCTTGATTGTTGCACCTTCGTATATCCATTCGTAATAATACCTAACTTGCAATCTTGTAGATTTTCACATAATTGTACTGCGCCTTCTATAAGATGTACTTCCTTTCCTAAATTTTCAAGGTATACATCACTAAATTGCTGCGCATCTACGTCTATATTATGAATTGCAAATAATTGTCTAAATCGCTCTACGGCTAATTCACTTAGCGTAATCATTTTATTTTCTAAATCTCTCCATAATCCATTACTAATCTCTTTATAACTTGCAAGATAATCATTATACCCTGTAGACATACCAAACTGTACAAACGCATTATGTAATGCGTGTCTTTCCGTTTTTGGGAAATCTAATAATGTATCATCTACGTCGAATAATATAACTTTGTATTTCATGATGTTTTTCTCAACTCCTATATTCTCATAGCTTAATTATAACAACAATAAGAAAGGGAGGCTAATTAAAACCAGCCTCCCTTCTTTTTACTTTTCTTCCAGCAGTAACTCTTTCATTTCCTCTAACGACTCTTTCGTAAAGCCAAGAGCCCTTTCAGCGTATGCTTCAACTGATCCGTATTGTTTTTGAATTTCACCAATCGCAGCTTGCAAGTATTCAGCACGTGCTTCAAACATCGCACCTAATATCGCTCTACTCTCATCGTTTTGTAGTTTTGCACCTAAAAAGGCCATCATTTTCTCGTTTAACTTTTCACGGAAACCGTTACTTAGTAAATAATCTTCCATTACTGTTTTCTCTGGTACACCTAGTAAAAGTAATAATAATGCTGATCCAAATCCAGTACGGTCTTTCCCAGCTGTACAATGGTTTACTAACGGTAAGTTTTCCGGGTTTTGCGCTAAGTTTAAGAAGCTCACGAATGCCTCGTTACCACTTACGAAATCTTGATTCATTTTCACAAGATACTCACCTGGTTTTCCTAACATAGAAAGGTCACCAACTTGGAAAAACTCATTTATATTTAGGTCTTTCGCTAAGTCTTGCATAACTGGTAAGCACACTTGACGAGCACCTGTAATCTCAGGATTTGGCTTATGCTTTACCTCAAAGTCTGTACGATAGTCACAAATTAACTTTAAACCAGACTTTTGTAAATAGTCGATATCCCACTCTGTTAGTCCTGCTAATTCTTCAGAACGGTATAATTTGCCCCATTTCACTTTACGTCCATCTGTCGTTTCATATCCACCCATATCACGGAAGTTAAACGCACCTTGTAATGGCAATCTACGCTCAGCTACTGTCACTGCTTGTCCATTACTTCCTACTAGTCTAAAATATGGACGTTCATTTTCACTCGGGTTTTCAATTGTATATGATAATCCTCCATTTACAGTTGCAAGTAGTTCTCCATTTTCTTCAATATGATCTGGTGAAGTACTCCAATAAATACGAACTTCTTCTATATTATTTTCCCACTTTATTTGTAACGTATTATCTTCAATTCTTTCTACAGTTGCTTGTAGCCAATTTCTTTGCTGCTCCATTCTTTCACCAACGCTTTCTCTTATAGTCAAATCTTACTCTATTTTATTATACAAATATCTACTTTGTCGTTCTCATTTTTCTTTTTATCTTACAAACAGGCGAAAAGTTCTTTTACTTGTTCAAAATTTGTACACGGGTTCCCACTAGATGTGTCCCAGGGTATATCTTAAAACTCCCTCACATACCGCTCAGTACAACTCAGCAGCTGACATCCATTCTTTTCAAAAACATCCTTCATCCACTCATTTTGCATATTTGTCTCACCAATATAATAAGATGCACCTATTTCCTTTAAGACAAACATCGCACCTGCAAATAGTGCAGCTTCATATCCCTTGTTACGCATATTTGGAGTAACTGCGAAGTACATAAGTTTCCCTTCTTCTAACGTACCTCTTTCAATATGCGGGATTACAATTCCTATCGGCTCTTCATCGACACTCGCTGTTAAGCAATGTTCTTTCCATTGCTCACCAATTTCTTGTAGCATCATATGCACAAATTGATCATGAGCGACTGGTTCTCCCGTCGCTTCATTCCACAGTGAATAAAAAGCCTCTTCCCCTACTTCTTCAATTAACTTAAAATCAACTTCACTTTCTACATCTTCTACTTCGTATATATCTTTAAATACAATCATGTTTTCAGTAATATATTCAAATGAATACGTTTCAAAACATTTTTTATACACATCATAATTTGGACTTTTTGAAGAGATTTCAAAATGTAGTTTTTCTAATCCATCTTTTTGAGCTTCAGCAACGCAATATTGCAACATCTCTTCTAATTGCTCTTCTGTAAAAACCTCTGCATTATTTTCTTTTATCATAATAGAAGAAGCACTTCTTCTTATTTTAAAATGTTTTTCTAACTGTTCTATCGTCGTCATATTCTTCCCTCATCTATATCATACTCGAATTTCTAATCGTTCTCCTTGCATGAGCAGGATTGTCCTTGAATATATAGAATACTAGAAAAGATCGCATCTTTAAAGTGCGGAGGAGGTTCTCCATTGGATATTACAGCATTGCAACAACAGTTAGAGCTTATACAACAAAATGACTATACGCAACTGCAACATATAGACGTAAATGAGTTAACTTTGAACATGCTTCAGTATATCGGAACGACTGATAGCTACGTTCGTTACCAACTTATATATAAATGTTTTGCGCATTTCATTCATCATGAATTCCTTATGGACGATCAGCTGAAATTACTTCTGCAAACTTGTTTAAGTGATGAGTATTTATATTGTGACATTTACTCCCCACATACAGATGGGGTTTTCACACGTTCTTACACTGTTTCGTTAATTGCGTTAATACTCCAATTCGCTAATTCGCACTACTTTTGTACAGAGGAGGATATCGAAGAAATAAAAAATAAACTCATTACATACACAAACTTAGAAACGGATTTTCGGGGCTATATCGAAAATAAAGGATGGGCTCATTGTCTTGCTCACATATCTGATGCTTTTACCGAAATTGTTCATAATACGTATACGACCTTTGAGTGGTACGAAGAATTAATTCATTGTTTATTAAATAAAATCTTTATTCCATCTGACCTTTTTCATAATAACGAAGATGAACGCATTGTTACTCCATTACTAGCAATGCTGTATCATGATTTTCCTCAAAACGAGTTAATTTCTATTATTCATAAAAAAATAAAAAGGCTTCCTCAAATTAGAAAACGCCTTTCGCTTAATGAGTATTGTATTTTATGTGCCAACATTAAAACCTTTTTACGCACATTATTTTTCAGAACGAAAGATGATCATAACTTAGCCTTTACAGCACGTAAAACAGAAAGAATGTTAAAAGAACTTCCTAATTACTATTAAAAACAAGGAGTCAAAACATGGGTTATATTGAAGACATGAGAAATTTAGTAGGAAATCATCCACTTATTTTAATAGGTTCGCACGCCATTATAGTAAATGAAAAAGGTGAAGTATTACTGCAGCTCCGTACAGACTTTAACCGCTGGGGCATTATTGGCGGCGCTTTAGAATATAACGAAACATTAGAAGACGCTTTAAAGCGAGAAGTATATGAGGAAACTGGACTTATTATTAAAAATCCAGAACTATTCCGTACATACTCAGGGCCAGATTTCTTTCAAATCTATCCAAATGGCGATCAAGTACACGGTGTACTCGTTGTTTATATTTGCCGAGAATTTTATGGGGAGCTTGTATGTGATAAAACTGAGTCAAAAGAATTACGTTTCTTTCCGCTTGATGAGTTACCTAGTACTCTTCATCCAGTCATTGAGAAGATTCTTCGCGATTTTCATCACTCCAATAAAAAATAGAAATCAAACAACCTCATTTCCCGTCATTACAACGTGAAATGAGGTTGTTATCGTTCACCGTAAATCCCTATTTTCCCAAAATGATATTAACGCTCTCTTTTTACAACTTTATATCCCTTTATAAAAAGGATAGTTATATAAGAAACAATAAATGAAAGAATAGTATACATGCCCACCCAAAAGAAAAATGCTGGATCGTGCACTGTAACATTTAACATAAGAAAAATAAGAAATGTTACTATTGGCATCACATAAAATGTACCTACTTTATATGCTCCAGCTATTGAAACAATACAAACAAGCAATGGATATATACAGAAAATAAAAATGATTTCACTCAACATTATGTCCCCCTTTCTGCAGAAATAATAGGTTTCTCGTACACATTTTGGGGAACAACAAAATTTTATTTTTTATCAATTATTAGTAAATATAATGTTAGATTGTTATCTCAATCTGATTTCCTTCAGGATCACTTACTACACTTTCATAATAACCATCCCCTGTAGTACGCGGCCCGTTTAACACTGAGTATCCTGCTTCTCTTAATGTATTAGTTAATTCGTTCACTTTTTCTTTACTATCTACTGAAAAAGCAATATGCGCATATCCTATTGTTTGTGTTTGTACTTTCTCGTCTATCCCTACCTGCTTCATAAGTTCTAGACGCGCACCGCCTTCAAAAGTTATGAAATAAGATTCAAACTGCTTTTTCGGATTGTGATATAAGCTATTTTCTTCACCACCGAAGTACTGTTTATAAAAATCACGCATTCTTTCTAAATCATTCACCCAAATTGCTACATGTTCAATTTTCATAATCGACACCTTTTCTTTTATGTTATTGAACTGGCAATTGGATGCTTCATTGCCAGTTCATTTAATTTTCTTTATTTGTTCTCGTAATCATAAGATCAAGTCCAAGGCTTTTTAACCCATATAAATAATCTTCTTTCCAGTTGCTCACTGTTATTTTCGGAATATGTTCTGCCGGAATGTACTGCGGACAACTTTTTACAATCTGATCTATTACAATTTGGTTCACTTCATCATCACAGAAGATGAATCCATGAGGGTTAATAATAGCTATACATGTAGCTATTAAACGAGTAATAGCATCTATATTATATTCCTCTGGATTATTCGAATCTTCACTTCTCAAAGCTTGCAAGAAATTTTTATTATCGTACTGCGGGACGAAAGATATCTCTCCTGAGAAAAATGTGCTTCCGCGTACGACATCTCCATTTACCATAATCCCCGCACCTGGGCCATTTTGACCTGAATACAAATATACAAGAGAGGAATTTTCATTGTTTCCAGTATTTTTATGATAGCCGAGTACTGCAGCATTCATATCGTTTTCTATTACTACTGGTATAGAAAACAGTTCCTCCAAGTGACTTTTCAAATTAAAATTTTGGAACTTTTCATATCCAGGAATATAGAAAATACGCCCATTATCGACAGCACCAGGAACACCAATTGAGATTGAACTTATCTTTGGAAACGTAGCTATAAGACTTTCTATATGTTCTGTCAATACACTTAGACCCGTATCGATTAATGCACTTGAAGTACTGCCTTGTTCTTTTACTTCCCCTAAACAGTTAAAAATTGTATAGTTCGTCTCATTTTTTTCTAAAAATATCGCTAAACCTAACATATATTCTGGATTATATTCATATCGTTTTGCTCTTCTTCCACCACTTGAATCATCTAAACCGGCTAAAGTGACTTCACCGTCTTGTTTCATTTTTTCTATAAATTTACTTATCGTTGGAAAACTGATTTCTAATGTATTACTAAGTTCAACTTTCGTTGCACTACCTCGCTCTAGAAGAGCTGTACGAATGCCGCGAAGGATCGTCTCTTTAATCGATTTTTGAGTAACAAATTGTTCACTCAAATCGCTCACCACCTTAATCAACATACTTATTAAACACTTTTAATAAGTTGCGTTGACAATATATCATACATCATTTTCTAAAGCAATGAAAACTCCCCCACTTAGCAAAGCTTGAAGTGGGGGTTTCTAACGTTTCGACCTAACGGACGATTAACGTCAGGGGAGTTAACACATTAGCGAGCTGTTTCACGCTTAACCCCTCTATCCCATTTGTCCATGCATTTGGGATTACCTTTCGTAAAATGTTAGCCGCAGCATTTACATCTGCATGAATTAAAGTTTTATTTGCTGAACGATATATGCCGCGCTTTATTCGTTTTCCTGAAAAAGTTGTATTTTGGTCATTTTCTCCATACGTTGGAATGAAGTCGTTATCCAGAAAACTTGCTTTCGATGTATATGATTCTTCAGTTACAACAACTTGAATGCCTACAGCATTTGCTTTGTATGTAATCATTTGAATCAGTAAATTATGCGGGATATGACAAAACGATTGGTTATTTCTTTTTCCCATATTCGTTTCTTGTTTCCAACTTTTGTTTTGACCAATAACGATTTTACAAACTTCTTCTTCTTGAGCTAGTTTTACGATATGGTGACTAACTTTATGGAAGACGTCTTTTATTTTCAAGTAACGTTTTTGATGAAGTTTTTCTATCCTTTTAGAAGTAAAAGGTCCTTCATTCGTTTGTTTTCCATTTCTAAGAATGCTTGTAAAATGACTCTTCATTTTGTTGTAATATTGATTTATGCTTTTGATATGTTTGCCCTTAACAAGGACAGGTTTCATACCTGTGTTTGTTACGATGGTTGCAAGGTTATCAATCCCTAAATCAATACTCATATAACGAGCATTCTCTTCAATCATTTGTTGTTCAGAAGGAACATCAATTACCAATTCCACTACATATTCATTGTATTTTGGAATCACACGAACTTGTTTCAGTTTACCTTCAGTGAAACCTAGTTTCCCAATATTTAATTGCAATTTCGTCTTTGGAAACTTTAAAAATCTACCGTTTTTAATGATGCAATCTTGGTTTGTATACAGAATCTCTTTTTCAGAAGAACGAATATACTTTGGAATCCTAGGCGTTCCAGCATATTTGTTTGGATTCTTTTTATAGTCTTTTAAACTAGCAAAAAAAGATTTCCAATTTTGGAACACACCCTTCATGATTGACTGGCTACATTGCGTAGGCAAAGCTCGATAATCATTTTGAATCATAGCCTTAAATAGTGCATCTAGAAAGTTGTAATCTACATAAGGTTTTTCAAAATTAGGTTCTGAAAACAAATTACATGTAATCTCTTTCTGTTCTTCTTTAGGCTTTAATTTCTCTTTTTCCAATTTCTTCTGATAGGCAAGAAGTTGTGTGTCATTCATCTTATCAATATTTTTATGAATATTATCCAGAACTTCTTTTTGCAAAGGCTGCAACTCTTTTTCTTGTGTTAATCCAGTGTACACCTGGCGTATATAAAAGTTTGTGGTGTTGTACATGTTCTTAGCGTTATGACAACATTCTTGAAAATAAGAATACATACGATGCCCTTTTTTAATCCAAATTTGAAGAGTTTTATAGTTTGACGGATTTTCCTTTGTCATTTTATTCACCTCCTTGTTAAGGATATTATAGCAAAACAGAACGTATGTTTCTATTGTTTTCTTGAAAATAAAATATTCCTTTCGATTCACCTCACCACCTTCACTTACGTTTAGAGGTGGGAGTCCTCTCGAAAGGCATGATAGAAACTTACAGCAAACGAGAAAACCGGCAAAACAAATACGAAACAGAGCGTTTCAAGAAGTAAGTAATGTCTTCGTACGATTTTCCGTACTATTTTTCTTTATATGAAACATCTTTCACCTTTTCTATACGATACGACATCTGTTTATTCATTCACTCATAAAAAACGATTTCTATAAGTCTATCGTTTTAATAACTTTAGCTGGGTTACCACCAACAACTACATTATTAGGTACATCTTTTGTCACAACTGCCCCTGAAGCAATTACAACATTATCTCCAATTGAAATACCAGGGTTAATAATAGCGCCTCCGCCAACCCAAACATTGTTACCTATCTTTACCGGTTTTCCATATTCTTTGCCAGAGTTTCGTTCCACCGGATGTAATGGATGAGTAGCAGTATAAATGTGAACACCAGGTGCAAACATACAATTATCACCGATTCGAACTTCACAAACGTCCAAAATCACACAATTGAAATTTGCGAAAAAGCTCTTTCCGACATGAATATTGTAGCCGTAATCACAACGAAAATCAGGATTAATTTGTGCTTTCCCATCAGTTGAAGAACCTAAAAGCTGATTTAATAACGTAAAACGCCTCTCATCTCCTGTCTCCATCGCCTCGTTATAAAGGCGTGTTAAACGTTTTGCCTCCACCCTATCAGCCACCAATTCTTCGTCATCCGCAATATACATTTCTCCTGCCACCATCTTTTCTTTCTCCGTTTTCATACATTCATCTCCTTTTTTATTGAATAGGGCCAACTTATTAAACACCTTTAATAAGTGACTTTAATTTTACTTATTAAACATGTTTAATAAGTAACCCTATATTAGCATATTTTTTCATATATGCAACTAATAAGTTCGGAAAAGAAGTGCGAACTCCTTGCTCTACGTATCGATATGAAGAATAATTTATATCGAAAAACGAGGGAACGCTCAGCGCCCCCTCTCAAATCCAATCCGTTTTTTAATTTCCGCTAAATTTACCTTCGCGATTTTTCTTGCTCGCTCAGCACCTTTTTCTAACGCTTCATATAATAAATTTGGTTCATTCATATACATAGTGTATTTCTCACGAGGTCCAGCTAACTCACGATCTACAACGCGAAACAACTCTTTTTTCACATCGCCCCATCCGATTCCAGTCACATATTTTTCACGTAATGACTGTACTTCGTCTTCTGTCGCAAACTCTTTATATATCATAAATAATGTTTCTAATTCTTTCGGTTCATTTGGAAGTGAAGAGTCTGTTTTGATTTTAAATATTAACTTTCGAAGTTTTTCTTGCTCTGCAAATAATGGGATTACATTTCCGTAACTTTTACTCATCTTCCTTCCATCAAGACCAGGTAAAATAGCTCCTTCTTCTTGCACTACATACTCCGGTAGTGTAAATGTCGTGCCAAATGTATGATTAAAATACGTCGCAATATCACGCGCAATTTCAATATGCTGAATTTGGTCTTTTCCAACTGGTACATGAGTAGCTTGAAATAATAATATGTCAGCTGCCATTAAAATCGGGTACGTGTATAACCCCATATTCACTCCCGCATCGATCTCTAACCCTGCTTCTTTATTTTGCTCCACCTTCGCTTTATACGCATGAGCACGGTTCATAAGACCTTTCGGAGTTAGGCAAGCTAAAATCCAAGCTAATTCTAGAATTTCCGGTACTTCTGTTTGCCGATAAAAAACAATATCTTCCCCAAGTCCAAGCGATAACCAAGTAGCTGCTACCTCTTTCGTATAACTGCTGAACTTTTCTGAATCATGCACAGCATTTAACGCATGATAATCCGCTATAAAATACAATGCTTTTCCTTCATTATTCTTTGACATTTGCAATGCAGGTTTAATCGCACCAATATAATTTCCTAAATGCGGATAACCTGTCGGCTTAATTCCTGTTAACATTATTTTTTCACTCACACTAACTCCTCCTTTCTCAAAATAAAAAGAGCCTCTCATCCTTAAAAAGGACGAGAGGCTCCCGCGGTACCACCTTAATTAGCTATCATTAGCTCACTTCATACTTCAATAACGTGAAGTAACCGTCTTTACCTACTCATTTCAGTTAGAAGCTCCAGAGCCCATTCCATATTCATCCCTTACTGATTTCCACCACACATCAGCTCTCTAAAAAGTTTCGAATATGTACTCTTCTCTTTCATTGCTTTTTCGTTATTTTTTACAGTTTATCACATTTCACTTCCAAACAAACCCTAATTTTCTATTTTATATAGCAGGAATTTCCACTTCAATTGTCTAATGTTATATAGGTTTGCAGAAATATTCGAAACAACTTTGGAGGTTTTTTCATGGTAAAATATATATCAATTTTAGGTTCAACAGGATCCATCGGCACATCTGCATTAGATGTCGTTTCAGCTCATCCTGAACATTTTAAAATCATCGGTTTAACCGCAAATTATAATATCGATCTTCTTGAGCAACAAATCAAAATGTTTCAACCTCGTATTGTAAGCGTTGCGACAAAAGACTTAGCAGACAAGCTTCGTACGCGTATTTCAGCAAATACAAAAATCACACACGGGACTGATGGCTTAATCGCAGTAGCTACTCACCCTGATTCAAATCTTGTATTAAGTTCTGTTGTCGGTGTTTCAGGATTACTCCCAACAATTGAGGCATTAAAAACGAAGAAAGATATCGCTATTGCTAATAAAGAAACTTTGGTTGCAGCTGGACATATCGTAACTGAACTAGCGCAACAAAACGGATGTCGCTTAATTCCAGTAGATAGTGAGCATTCAGCTATTTTCCAATGTTTAAACGGCGAAAATAATAAAGAGATTGAGAAGTTAATTGTAACAGCTTCCGGTGGTGCTTTTCGTGATAAAACACGTGAAGAAATGCAAACATTACAAGCTAAGGACGCTTTAAAACATCCAAACTGGTTAATGGGTGCAAAACTAACGATTGATTCTGCCACATTAATGAATAAAGGCTTTGAAGTAATGGAAGCGAGATGGCTATTTGATATTCCGTATGAAAAAATTGATGTAATGATTCATAAAGAAAGTATCATTCATTCTTTAGTAGAATTTATTGATGGATCAGTTATGGCACAGCTCGGTGCTCCTGATATGAGAATGCCGATTCAATATGCGTTTCACTATCCTACTCGGCTACCTTCTTCCTATGAAAAATTAAATTTATTAGAAATCGGTAGTTTACATTTTGAAAAACCAGATTTAGAGAAGTTCCCTTGTCTACAATACGCATATGAATGTGGCAAAATCGGTGGTACTACTCCCGCTGTATTAAATGCAGCAAATGAAATTGCGAATGCACTATACTTAAAAAATGAAATTGCCTTTTTCGATATTGAAAAAACAATTTACAAAACAGTTGAAGCTCATCATAATGTAAAAGATCCTTCACTTGATGCTATATTAGAAGCGGATCAATGGGCGCGCCAATATGCAAATGAATTGTTAATAAAAAAGAGCTAAAACAGTTCCCACTGTTTTAGCTCTTTTTTCACGTATTCAACTTAACAAATCTATAACCGTGTGTAACTAACACTTTTAATATCGCATATCCTGGAATAGCTAAAATAATGCCCATAATCCCGAATAAGTTTCCGGCAGTTAAAATGATAAATATGATTGTAATTGGGTGAATATCTAACTTCTTACCCATAACTTGCGGAGAAATAAATTTACCTTCTGCTAATTGTACAACCATCATTACAATAATTACCTTTAAAACCATCCCTGGTGAATCAATAAACGCAATAATTAACGCTGGTGTAATTGCGATAATTGGTCCTACGTACGGAACGATATTTACAATCATCGCTAAAATAGCGAGTAGTACTGCATATTTAATACCGATAATAAGGTAACCGATTAATAGCATAATACCGATAAACAAGCTAACTATAATTTGCCCTCTAATGTACGAACTAATCGCATAATGCATATCATCTAGTATTCTCATTGCTGCTGGTTGTCTTTGCTCTGAAATAAACTTTAAAAAGTGATTCGGCAATTGCTCACCATCTTTTAAAAGATAGAACAATATAAATGGAACCATTACAAATGTTAAAACAACCTCTGTAACAGTACTCAAAAATCCAGTTACATTCCCAGTTACTGATGATAATGACTTTGTAAAATCAACTGTGTAGTCTTTTACCATATTCGCAACATTAATATTTAAATTCTCCTGAATTTTACCGAGTAAATTACTTTCCCCGAATCTACGTGCTGCTTGTTCAATCTCATGGCCAAAATACGGTAAGTTATCAATTAATGCATCAATTTGATCTTTAATAATAGGGATAACCGTTACAACTAAAAATACAAATAATCCTAGTACGATTAAATATATGGAAGCTATCGATACGATTCTTGAAACACCTTTCTTTTCTAAAAGCGAAACGAATGGATGCAAAATATAAAATAGCACACCTGCTAATAGTACTGGGAAGAAAATTGTTTTTAAAAATACGATAAACGGTGTAAAAACAAATGATATTTTTGTTAGCAATAAAATATTAATGAACAATAACGCAAATCCAAGTAATACCGCCAAATAATTTTGTTCTCTAAAAAACTTTCTTAACTTATCTCTTTTTCTTATATTTATTTTCTCCAATGAAACCACCTCTTCGAATGATGAAAAGCCCTTATTCAGGGCTCTTCATCATAATCTATATATCTATTTCCTTGCAGCTTTCACTACAAATGATACAATAATAATTAACACGATTGCACCTAATAATGCCGGCACGACATGAATCCCACCAAATGATGGCCCAAAGGATCCAAATAATCTACCACCTAACGAAGCACCTAATAAACCTGCGATAATATTTCCGAACATACCACCTGGGAAATTTTTACCCGTTATAGAACTAGCAATTGCACCTATAATAGCACCAACTATTAATGTGATAATCCATCCCATTTTTAGTCCTCCATTTCTATTATAGTTTGTATGATTCAATACAAACATATGTATTTATCATTGCTAATCATATTTCACTATAGAAATATATTTACTACTATTTTACATATGGAGATACATATATTATATGCAAAAAAGAAAAATATTGTCAAACTAACCCATAAAGCAATTATATTCATATACCATATTTAAAGGAGGCTTCATTATCTATGATTCTTAAGTTAAATTCCACTTCTTTTGAAGTAGCAACATCCATTTTACAGGTTCAAATTCCAGCTTATAAAGTTGAAGCAGACTATTTAAATAGTACTGCCATACCTCGTTTATATGATACTGTAAACGATATTCAAAGTTGTGTTGAAACATTCTATGGATATTTTTCTGAAAATAAACTTGTCGGTTTTATTTCTTTTGTACAAGAAGAAAAATTAATCGATATCCACAGGTTAGTTGTATCGCCCGATTTTTTCCAAAAAGGAATCGCAACGAAACTCCTAATTTATATATTTAACATGTTCCCTTCTTCTATGACATATATTGTACAAACGGGTAAAGCGAATACCCCTGCTATTACTTTATATAAAAAACACGGATTCATTACAGTATCAGATACAATACTTCCTGACGGTATGATTATTACGCAATTAAAAAAGACAGAATACACAAAATAATTTGACTCGTTCGCTCCTTTATGTTATTTTTTACTTTATAAAACCTTTTGCTGAGTCCAAATTTTGGAGCGGGGGAACCATTTTTGTAGCTATGCTACTTGGGGCGAATCTTTTTTAAGTAGGGAAACTCTCACTTCCCGAGTCCGACAGCTAACCTCGTAAGCGTAATGGGAGAGGAAGGTGCTTTTTGCCTATGTTACACATTTTGCCTCCTTAATTATAAATATGGGATCGATATCAAATAGTCACCTATATTTATAGAAAAGGAGAATGTATTATGTTACGTTTATCTGATCACGCAATAAAAATGATGGAGCAAAGACTTCGATTAGAACAACACCGCACATATCAAGCAAATAAAGTTGTAGATAACTTACATCACAAATACTTCTTTCAACATATTTTTCAACCAAAAAGATAAAGAAAATGTTTATTTAATATTAAAAAACACAAGGTGCGTCTTACAAAGACATTCCTTGTGTTTTTTATATTCTTTATAAAATTCTCACTACATTTAAACTTGCTGTAATCGCACCTGCTATAGTAGTCACATGCCCTACACCTAACGGGCCATTTTGTAATATTAATGTTGAATTGGCACTCGTCACATTCACAAGAAGTGTATTTGAAATGGCTGGTTCGATTACGACAGTTGATGTCGTTACGTTTTGTATAAAACTTCCTGTTAGTTGCGTTCCATTTAATAGCAATCTAACAGATACTGTCTCATTCCCCCCATTTGCATCCCCTTGAAAATAGTAGCTTACTAAATATATTCCTGGCGTCGCTACTGTGACTGTCGTAGCACTAGTTAAAGATACACCAGTGCCATATACAGTGGACCCTGAATTAATTGGAATGTTGGCATTTGCAGCAATTGTACTTGTTGATGTAGAAAAGAAATATCCGCCACCTGTCGATATAGCAGATGATCCGGTTGCTCCTGTCAAGCCAGTTGGACCCGTGGCACCTGTTGGACCCGTTTCCCCCGTTCCCCCTGTTGCTCCAGTTATTCCTTGTATGCCTTGTATTCCGGTCGGTCCAGTTGCACCAGTCGCTCCCGTCTGGCCGGTTGCTCCGGTTGCTCCTGTCACACCCTGTGGACCTTGGATTCCTTGTGGACCGGTTGGACCCGTCGCTCCCGTCTGGCCGGTTGCACCAGTTGGACCTGTTATCCCTTGTGGTCCTTGGATTCCTTGTGGACCTTGTGAGCCCGTTGCTCCTGTCTCTCCAGTTGCTCCCGTCGGACCTGTTACTCCTTGTGGTCCTTGAATTCCTTGGGGACCTTGAGGCCCCGTTACTCCAGTTGGACCTGTTGCTCCAGTTGCTCCGGTTGGTCCCGTCGAACCGGTTACCCCTTGAATTCCTTGCGGTCCAGTTGGGCCGGTTGGACCAATAGGCCCTTGGATTCCTTGGATTCCTTGAATGCCCTGTGGACCGGTTGGGCCTTGTAGACCTTGTATGCCTTGAATTCCTTGTGGTCCTGTCGCCCCTGTTGGACCAGTTGGACCCTCTGGACCTTGCACTCCTTGGATTCCAGTCGAACCGGTTGGACCGATATTTCCTTGAGGTCCCTGTATGCCTTGAATTCCTTGTGGACCGGTTGGGCCTGTTATGCCGCTCAGCCCTTGTACTCCTTGGATTCCTTGGGGTCCAGTTGGTCCCTGTATGCCTTGAATCCCTTGTAACCCCTGTAAACCAGTTGGACCCGTTGCTCCCCTTACGCCTTGCTCACCTTGTATGCCTTGAATTCCTTGTGGGCCGGTTGGACCGATTAGCCCCTGTGCCCCTTGCACACCTTGCGGGCCGGTTGGGCCGGTTGCTCCTACCGGTCCCTGTATCCCTTGTAAACCTTGTAGACCGGTTGGACCTGTTACTCCCATTACACCTTGAGGTCCTTGAATGCCTTGGTCACCCGTTGGACCCGTTGCTCCCATCGGCCCCTGTACTCCTTGCAAACCTGTTAAACCGGTTGCTCCTGTTGGACCCTGTATTCCTTGCACTCCTTGGATTCCAGTTGCTCCTGTTGCTCCTGTCGCCCCTGTTGCCCCTGTTGCTCCCGTCGGACCTGTTGGGCCCCCTGGTGATCCTGCTGGACCTGTTGGACCTGTCGGGCCTCCCGGTGGCCCCGTTGGACCTGTTGCTCCCGTCGGACCTGTTGCAGAACCTGTCGGACCAGTTATCCCAGTTGCTCCTGTCGGGCCTGTTGGACCGGGATCACCTTGTAAACCAGTTGGGCCTGTTGGACCGATTTCACCTTGCACTCCTTGAATTCCTTGAGAACCTGTTGGACCTACCTGCCCCATTTCTCCCTGGGGACCTTGTAAACCTTGAACACCAGTTTCTCCTTGTGGCCCTATTGGACCCTGTTCCCCTTGAATCCCTTGAGAACCGGTTGGGCCTGTTGGACCAATCGGACCCTGTATTCCTTGTATTCCTGTTACACCTTGTAAACCACTACTCCCTAAATTACCTTGCACACCTTGTATACCAGTATTTCCAGTTGGACCGGTTGGACCATTTTCTCCTTGTACTCCTTGTATACCTTGTATTCCTGTTGGACCTGTTAACCCGATTTCTCCTTGCATTCCTTGTATACCTTGTATTCCTGTTGGACCGGTTGGACCTATTGGGCCAGGAATTCCTTGTATCCCTTGAATACCAGTTGGACCAGTCGGACCTCTTTCACCTTGAATTCCTTGAACACCTTGTATTCCCTGTGGCCCTCGTTCTCCCATAGGTCCTTGATTACCTTGAGAACCTTGTGGTCCAGTTAAACCGGTTGGGCCTGTTGGACCATTTTCTCCCTGCACCCCTTGCACTCCTTGTATTCCTTGAGGACCAGTTGGACCGATTGGACCTTGTACGCCTTGTATTCCTTGTGGTCCAGTCGGTCCACCTAAAGCACCGGTTGGACCGGTTGGTCCAGTGGGCCCCGTAATACCTGGCGGTGGAAAAGGAATAGGTGCTTGAAACTTGCTACACTTATCTTGATTCTTCACAAGCATCTCCTCCCGTTTGTAACGCATCAAACTATTTGTAATATGTTTAAGCTAGCTGTTATTACTCCCGCTAATGTCGTTACATGCCCAATAGCTAATGGACCATTTTGTAATGACAAGGTGGAATTTGAAGAAGTAACTTGAATTATCATCGTATTAGAAATCGCTGGTTCCAATACAAAACCTGCTGTAACATAAAAAATAAAACTCCCTGCGACTTGTGTTCCGTTTAACGTCAGCCTTACTGAAATCGTTTCATTTCCGGCAGTTGGATCACCTTGAAAATAATAACTTACTAAATATATTCCCGGCGTACTCAACGTTACAGTTGTTGCACTTGTTAAACTAATTCCTGATCCAAAAATTGTAGAACCAGAATTGATTGGTATTAGCGCATTCGCTGCAATTGCACTCGTTGCAGTGGAAAAGAAATAACCGCCCCCACTAGGTAAACCAGTCGCTCCAGTCGCTCCTACTATTCCCGAGAAGCCTATTGATCCTACACTACCAGTTGCACCTGTAGGTCCAACCGCTCCGTTTTGCCCCTGACTACCTTGCGCTCCAACTGGTCCTATACTACCACTAGCACCTGTCACTCCACTTGCTCCAGTTGGGCCTTGCAAACCTTGAACTCCTTGTATACCTTGTATTCCTTGCGGACCCGTTGCACCTGTAATTCCTGTCGTTCCCGTTATTCCTTGTATTCCCGTAATCCCTTGCACTCCTTGCACACCTTGTGGTCCAGTTGCCCCAGTTGCTCCAGTAGCCCCAGTTTCACCCGTTGCACCTGTAATTCCAACATTTCCTTGTGGACCTTGGGGCCCTTGACTACCTTGCGCTCCTTGGACTCCTTGAGGTCCTGTTATACCAATTTCTCCTGTATTTCCTTGGGGGCCTCTAATTCCTTGTGCTCCTGTTGGACCGATAATTCCTTGTACACCTTGTATTCCTTGCACTCCTTGAGCTCCTGTTGGACCCGTTATTCCTTGTATTCCTTGAGTACCTTGCAAACCAATAGCTCCAGTCGGTCCTATTATTCCTTGCACTCCTTGAGGACCTTGGGCACCTTGTGTACCTGTCAATCCGGTAGTCCCTTGTATCCCTTGAACCCCTTGAGGACCTTGTGTTCCAGCTGCTCCTGCTTCCCCTTGAATTCCTTGTACGCCTTGGATTCCTTGTGCTCCAGCAGGACCGGTTGCTCCTCGGATTCCTTGTGCACCTTGAGTTCCTTCCGCTCCTGTAACACCAACTGGACCGGATACGCCTTGTATTCCCACCATTCCTTGTGCACCCGTTGGACCTATTACACCTTGAATACCTTGAATACCTTTAGGACCTTCTGCACCTGTTGGACCAGTTACTCCCAGCGGACCTTGTATTCCCTGAGAACCTTCTGCACCCGTTGGACCGGTTATACCTTGGTTACCTTGAGAACCTTGTGCCCCTTGTACTCCAACTGCTCCAACTACACCTTGGGAACCTTGCGCTCCCCTTACACCTTGATGACCTGTTGGACCGGTTATACCTTGCACTCCTTGCGCTCCAATTGGTCCTATCCCTCCGCTTACACCTGTTGAACCAGTCGGTCCCGTTGGACCTGGTGGACCTCCTGGTGGACCTGGTGGACCTGATGGACCAGTCACTCCACTAGATGGACCAATTGGACCGGTTGTTCCGGTCGGACCGCCCGGTGGTCCTTCTAAGCCTTGAATACCAATACTACCCGTCGCTCCCGTTATACCTCTTATTCCCTTTATCCCTTGAAAGCCTGTTGCTCCCGTTATACCTTGTATTCCTTGCACACCTTGTGGGCCTTGTAAACCTATTGCACCTGTTATCCCCTTTATTCCACTTATCCCTTGAGCACCTTGTATTCCAGTAGAACCAGTTGGACCCACTTCACCTTGTATTCCTTGAGCTCCTTGTGGCCCTTCCTCTCCAGTAATTCCTTGTATCCCTTGGAGGCCGTCTTCTCCTTGTATACCAATAGCCCCTTGCTCTCCTTGTATTCCTTGAACACCTTGAGAACCTTGTGGACCAGTTACACCCGAGACTCCAGTTATGCCTCTCTCTCCCTGCATTCCTTGTGCTCCCGTTTGTCCTCGCTCACCTATTTCCCCTTGTATTCCTTGTGTGCCTTGTATACCTTGACTACCAGCAGGACCCGTAGCTCCTTGTATTCCTTCTAATCCTTGTACTCCAATATCACCAATTGGACCTTGGTTTCCGATTAATCCTTGAGCACCTTGAAGACCAGTTGGGCCAGTTATGCCTTGCTCTCCTGTATCACCAATAGCTCCTTGTATTCCTTGTGCTCCTGTTGTCCCTCGGGGACCTTGTATCCCCCTGATACCTTGAGGACCTTGGGGCCCAGTTGCTCCCGTCAGTCCAGTCACCCCTGTAGGACCAACAGGACCTTCATGCCCTCCAGTTGGACCGATTGGACCACTATTACCTGTCGGACCAGTTGCTCCTATAAGTGGAAGAGGCAGTGCCACTCCAAATTTTTTGCAATTTCTATGATGACGCACAACAATCCCCCTCCCCAAAAATAATTACACTTTTTATATGAAATGCATTTTTATAAAAAAAGTACACCTCTGACCTTATTTTTTTAAATAAAGCACTTTACTTTCTCGCCTTAATAATAAAAGTAGTTGGCACCATCCTAGCTTTATATAAAGAATAGTATTTCGTAGACATAGACAGCTCAGCTAGTTCTTCATCAAATGAGCTCGATGGTCCAGGCTCTTCTATTAATAAAAAGATTCGACCATCATATGTGACAGTCGAATCTTTTTATTGTTCATATTCAAGATGATTATGCCTTTTACAACCAAACAAATAGCACCCACCTATAAAATCCGTTTCAAATTCTAACCCTGGAACATATCCAGACTTGATACGTTCTACCATTGTTTTATAACAATTATTCTCTTCTGTATATTCCTCAATTAACTCTTTCTTATCGTTTTCTGTCCAGTTTTCTTCTACTTCTTCATTCTGAACATCTTCTATTTCTGCTGTTTTCGCTTCGATAGATTCCCGTATAACTTCATTTATACGGGAGAAATTATTCGTTTTATATAGAGCATACACAAATCTACCAATCCAATTAGGACTTTTCCAGCATTCTTTATATCCCTTTTCGAACCATTCAATTGCTTCTTTATAGCAATTCAACTCAACATATAAATCTGCTACATTAATTTCCCCTAAAAAATTATCAGATTCCCTGTTAAAAGTATCTAACTTCTCTTTTGCTTCTGTCGTTCGTTCTAAATCAATTAAACATTTTACATAACTATACATGATATAGTCCGAATCCCCTGCAACTCGCAAGAAAAAGTCTGAAGCTTTTTCCAGCTCTCCAAGGTTATAATGCGCTACAGCTACATTATGATATGCTTCATCTGATGGTTGAATCGAAATAGACTTTTGTAATGCTTCTTTCGCTTCTGTCCATTTTTCTTGTTTCATGTAAATGTCCCCTAAGATGTTATAAGGAAAGTATGAAGAAGGATTCAACTTAACAACTTCTCTTATTAATTCAAGAGCTTTATCATCATTCTCTTCCTCATAAAAGTACATCCAAGCCAGATTATTGAGAGATTGTACGTCTCTAGATTCATGTACTGCTTGTTGAAACAGTTCCATTGCTTCCTCATATTTATTTTGTTCAAACATTTCAATTGCCTTCTCATTAATGTTCAAATAACTACCTCCGAAGTAAATGAATTCATCTATTCCCTATCATTATTGTAAAATGTAAAAATTATAATTTCTATAAAAAAATTTCTTTCTCTCGTCTACATTTCGATTGAAATAGAAGCTAAAACATACGAATTTACAACAATCAGTAAATTTTTCATTCTCCCTTAAATTGGATATACATCCTGTTTCATTTTACATATTATGGTACAATCAAGAGGGTACTAACTAAACATTTACGCTCCACACTAGTAATCTAGCAATACCAAAATCAAAAATCACATGGAATTGAGGGATGTTATGAAACAGAAATTAGCTGTTCTTCTATTCACTGGAATCATATTATCAGGATGTTCAACTATAGCAGAGAATTCTTTAGAAAGCGGGAAAGGCAGTATGGAATTATTAACACCAACGATCACAGCAAAAGATAATGAATTAGAAATTAAAACTAAAGGCATTGATGAAAATAAAGTAACTTTTATTTATGTTGCTAATCAAAAAGTGTTGGAACAAAAACTAAAAAATGGTGAATCCTACAAACTTAACATTACAGATATCGAACACGCTCATAGGACGGACTACAAACC
Organism: Bacillus sp. S71; assembly: GCF_016625265.1. NCBI lineage: Bacteria > Bacillati > Bacillota > Bacilli > Caryophanales > Bacillaceae > Bacillus > Bacillus sp. S71. The sequence continues at coordinate 343,355 of NZ_JACVUW010000003.1, forward strand.
AAAAGTTCAACTTTTACAAACGAAAGACGATGATGATGATGGAGAAATAGTAACCTTCAAACAAGTTAGATATACAGTTAAAAACTGATTTTAAAGTTGTTTCATTATAAATGTAACAAAAGAAAATATACTTTTAACAGTAGATAAATGTAGGGGGTGCTAACATGAAAAAACGATGGATTTCTTGGTGGATTGGTAACATATTTTGGATTATCGTTTTTGGAATATGGGCCGCTATTATTTGGCTACGAGATGTTGATGGTGCTGGTGTTATTCAAACACCTGAAATTAAATCAATATCACTTATCGTTTTATTAATCACGTTTATCATACCGGTATTTTTTCAAATTATATGGCTAATCATTAATTTGAGAATGAGTAAAAAACATAATTATACGATTTAGTTTTTTTGAATTAATAGATGAATATTTTTCATAAAAAAAGAGAGGAATCTACATCAAAATAGATTCCTCCCTTTTACATTTGGACTTATACTGCGCTTTTAATGCAGCACTATTCCTCTTTTTTACGATGCATGTTCATCTTTCTTCTTCATTAACGCTCTTTTCTTCATCGCCTTCGTTAAATATCCACCTTTAAACGAACGAATTTCATACGAAGACATAAACGCTTTCGGTGCAATTTCATTAATGATTTCTAAAAGCTCTTTCTCTCTAGAACGCTTTGCGACGATATCTAAGCGATAACGTATAGAATTAATACCTTCGCCTTCAAATACTGTAACGCCAAATCCAGAGTGACGTAACTCATCTACTAATTCATTACAACGGTCTAGTAAACTAACTTGATACGTAATATAACCAATTGCTAATTTATTCTCTATATAACCGCCTAATAACAGTCCTGCACTAAAGCCAATGACATAGGCAACGATGTTCATCCAATTTGATAAATCTTGAAACACAATACCTAAACTGACAATGTAAATAGCTCCTTCTAACAATCCAACACCAGCAGCGGATCTTGTTTGATTCTTTACAAGCAAAATCGTACGGATTGTTAAAATTGGAACGTAAATAATTTGAAGCACAAAAATAAGTAGCGCTTGTAACATTGGTATCCACCTCTTTCAAAAAGTCTTTTGTCATAATAACATACATAACCTTTAGAAATCGATGGGTTTTTTAAAATTTTTTTATTATTTTTCATACTATTGAAAAACGCAAAAAAGAAGCGTATTATATTTGTCGTTAATTTGATTACTTGTATAATATCGCTAAACTAAAAAAGGAACCCGATTAGGTCCCTTTCATCATAGCTCTATATTTTTCGAAGCATGTTCCCTTTGCTTCTCTTCTTCTTTCACTAATTGCATATTTGCATAAGCTAAATTTGCAATCATTAAAAAGTGACCACCTAAAATACCTGTACCGAATGCCCACATTTCCATTTCATGCTCAATTTCATACATGATGATAGCTCCTAAAATAGCAGCAGCAAATCGGTTTAAAACTCCTAATCCAGGAGCCTTTTCCTTCATTACGATACTTTTCCCGAGTTTCTCCACTCTGCGAGCTAATAACCAAAGACAATAGGCGCTTACTGCTAATCCAATACCGAACCCTGTCACTTGTTTTCCAAACGGAGTAATCGTCCACATAAGTAGTAAACCACTAAAGATCACATACAATTGTAATCGATATACACGTAAGGCTTCTTGAATCAAAATATCCGCTCCTAAGTTCTCATTTTTTGTACTTTAGAAGAAAAGCAGCAACTTACACAGTTGCTGCTTTCTCTTCTTCTTGTTCTTGTTCCATCTTACGAATTTCAACACGTTTAATTTGGTAAGCGTCTTTTTCTAACACTTTAAATTCATAACCTTCTGCCTCAACGTGTTGTCCTTCTTCGATTTCATGATTTTGCATCATAATCCATCCACCGATTGTATCCACATCATCTTCTTCGATGTGTAATCCAAATAAATCTTTCACTTCTGAGATAAGCACTTTTCCATCAACAATGATATGTTGCTCGTTCACATGTTGAATTGGCGGTGCTTCATCTTCATCATATTCGTCACGAATTTCGCCGACGATTTCCTCCAAGATATCTTCAAGCGTTACAATTCCGGCTGTTCCTCCGTACTCATCATATAAAACAGCCATCGGAATTCGCTTCTTCTGCATTTGAAGTAATAAATCGTGAATTGGAGTCGTTTCCATCACTTCAATAATCGGACGCATATACGAGCGAATAGATGATAAATCTTTTTGATCCTCGGTCATATATCGAATAAAGAAATCTTTTACGTTGACCATACCGATAATATCATCTTTATCTTCTCCAAAAATCGGATAACGTGTGTATCGCTCATTTTGGATTACTTTCATGTGTTCTTCTACTGAATCTTCCAGGTAGAAACCAACGATTTCTGTTCGCGGTACCATAATCTCTTTTGCAATACGATTATCAAATTCAAAAATGTTATTTACATACTTGTATTCAGCTTGATTAATTTCGCCACTTTCATAGCTATCTGAAAGGATAAGACGTAATTCTTCTTCTGTATGAGCTACTTCATGTTCTGAAGCTGGCTTTAAACCAAATAAACCAGTTATCACACGAGCTGAACCGTTCAATACCCAAATAAATGGATACATTACTTTATAGAACATCATTAATGGACCTGCCAATAATAACGTTACCCTTTCAGCCTTTTGAATTGCCATCGTTTTTGGAGCTAATTCTCCTACTACAACGTGTAAATACGTCATAATCATAAAAGCAAGACCAAATGTTAATACTGATGAAATAGAAGGATTTAAGTTCCATTTCTCAAATAACGGGTGTAATAACTTTTCAATTGTCGGTTCACCTAACCAACCTAATCCCATAGCTGTAACTGTAATACCTAATTGACAAGCAGATAAATATTCATCTAAATTTGTTGTTACCTTTTTCGCTGCTAAAGCACCGCGTCTTCCTTCCGCAACAAGCTGATCGATACGGCTTGAACGTATCTTTACAATCGCAAACTCTGCTGCTACGAAAAATCCAGTAAATGCGATTAAAATCGCAACCATGACTAAATTAAATATTTCCAATGAATCCCCTTAGTTAAAAAACTAAGGTGTCCACCTCCTGTATACTATAATGTTTTCTTATTTGTTTGTTAGAAAACATAGCCCGATACAAAAATTAAAGAGGTCGGATTTCACTTATTCTATAATAATAGAGCAAGTGTCTGTATTAAAGCTGTCGTTTGACCTGATAAAGATTTCGATATTTTTTCACGTTGTGAATCAGTCAATTCATCTAAAAGCGGTTTTAACTCAGTAAGCTCCACTTCTAATCGATGAATATGGTCTGTCACTTCATTCACTTGTTTCGAAACGTGTTCATTGATACCGAGCAGCTTCTTCTTCTCCTCGATTTTCTCTTTAATCTCACAAAGCGGCATATGCATTTCTTTGCACTTCTCAATAAATTGTAATGTCTCAAATGCTGTTTCGTCGTAATAGCGATAATTAGATTGAGATCGCTCCGCTTTTAAGATACCTAGATTCGTATAATAATCAATCGTTCGTTTCGACACGTGAGCCATGAGAGCCAACTGTCCGATTCGATACACCTTCCCAACGATCTTCCCCCCTTGTTTATATTACTTACATCATACAACACATAAACTGTACAGTCAAACGTGACGGTTTATTATTCACAATTTATACACAACTTCATATATTTTCTTAAACTTATAGAATATGATTTTACTTATATAATTAAATTATTAAATTTCATTAATTACGTGCTAGCCAAATATATTTATGAAATCACCTGTTCTTTTCAATTTTTCTTATTTTAGAACATATCGCTCTATTTCTAAAAAATTACCCCGGTACAATAAACTGAAAATTAAGTTATAATATCATTATAAAATTATGAAGGAGGAATGCACTCATGTACTACAACACTTCATTCGAAAACGATCAACCTGTAGGCCGTCTATAAACTAAGACGGGCATTCATTTAGCACATACACTATGCCTCGTCTTAGGGAGCTCATATTACCCTAAAAATAGACGGAGGTATTTCAAATGAAACAAACAATTTTAGGAGCTATATACTTATCACTAGCAGCAAGTATATGGGGCGGTATGTATGTTGTTAGCAAATACGTACTCGATTTTATCCCACCACTAACACTCGTTTGGCTACGCTTTATTATCGCTTTTGTTGTTTTATATTGCATTTTGAAACTAGCTGAGAAAAAGCAAAAGAAAAAAGTAACCATTCGCAAAAAAGATTGGCTCCTATTCGCTTGGATTGGATTTATCGGCTATTTCATTTCGATCACATGCCAATTTATCGGAACAAAATTATCCGACGCTCATACAGGCTCGTTAGTTACATCAGCTACACCTGCATTTATGGTTATATTTGCAGCGCTCATTTTGAAAGAAAAACTAACTGCTCGTAGACTTTTATCTACTATAATAGCGACAATCGGTGTCATTATCGTAATCGGATGGGATATTGAAATTGGCTCCTATTTTATCGGAACAATCATTTTAGTTGGAGCCGCTATTACGTGGGCTTTACTATCTATTTATGTAAAAATCGCTTCAATCCAATTTTCATCCTTAGTTATTACAACGTACGCAATTTTCTTTTCACTTTTTTTTATTACACCTTTTATGATATGGGAGCTACAAGCGGCCTCTATCGGAACAGTAAATACGTACGTAATATTAGGCGTATTATACTTAGGAATCGTCTCAACAGCAGGTGCCTTTTTCCTTTGGAATAAAGGATTAGAATTACTGGATGCAAGCATAGGTTCCTTATTTTTCTTCTTCCAACCTATCGTTGGATCGTTACTTGGTTGGTTGCTCTTAAATGAAACATTAAATAGTAACTTTTTTATTGGTGGTATTCTTATTATATGTAGCGTTTTAATTACTACTTTTGAAAAGAAATAAAAAGCAGGCAGAGATTCTTAGTCTCTGCCTGTTCGCATTATTGGATCTTGGTCGTGAAAACCAATACAAATCGGTATATTATTTTGCACTTCACTACGTACACTTATAAAACTACACAGCGTTTTAGCAATTAAATATAAAGTGATACCGATTGCTTTTTCACTTGTGTCAAAGCCATTTTCATTATACATATCCGCTAATTCTACAGACTCCGGTCCCTCAACATCATATGTCCATTCAGAAGCCCAATCATCATCCTCTTCTTCAAGTGGAGCATACTCCTCACAAATATAAAACTGACTAGTCCACTCGTTATCAAGGTCATACTCAAAATAAATCGCTTTTGCTTCTTCATTAGTAGCCATTTCTACAGCTGCATCCAAACCTACTCGAATACTTACCTTATATGACTCTACATCAATTACTTTAATTCGTTCTGCATATTCTGTAGACGCCAACATGCAACAAATATCATAATACTTCGCTTCTATTTGCTCTACTGCTAACGAAAAGACATCCTCTTGCATCTCTTCTAAATACTGAAATATATCCACACTAAATACTCCTCACTCTTTACGCACTCCAATGCGATGGACGAGACAATAATTTCGGTAATTTCGTATGTTTGTCCCCTCTAGCAGCATTAACTTGAACTTGCGTCAGAAAAATACTATTAGTAAAATCAGCCCCGCGAATATCTGCATCTCGCAAATCTGCTCCAATGAGATCTGCTCCTCTTAAATCTGCACCATTTAAGTTAGCCGCAATTAAGTAAGCTCCTCTTAAATTTGCACCTTGTAAATTTTTCTTTTTCAGATTCGCTCCCATAAGGTCTGCTCCGCGGTGAATGATTCGTTTCTTACGCGCAGTATTCATTTCCTTCCATACTAATTCGCTCGTTTCTAAAAGAAGAATGTTCACCTCTGCCCTATGCATTGGAACATTTATTTTCATTAACTCATCTGGATTTAAATTCGAAAGTCGCTCTGTCTCCTCAATTGCGGTCTCCATCTCTTTATGAATTGGCTGTGTTGCCTTTAAAAGAATCGCTTCATTCAAATACCAAAGCATTTCATGAAGTTGATGCATAACCGGAAAAGCATCGTACATTTTTCTTGCATGCTTTGCATCTTTCCTCCAATCAATCCCTTTAAACGTACCCTGAGAAATCTTCTGCCCAGCACCGAAACATTCAAATACTGTACAACCTTTATAACCTTTTCCTCTAAGATTTTTATGTATACTACATTTAAAATCTGATTGTAAGTTGGAACATGGTTTACCACCATCTTTATTCACTGCAAAATCTACCGATGCTGCAAACGGTAATGCAACGCAACATAGACCGAAGCATGTTTCGCAGTTTGCTTTTAAATGATCGTTATGATTAGTCAAAATCTATACCCCCTGTTGTCTTTTGACTATTTCATAATATTCCAACTGTAATAAATAATCAATTTTAAAATAAACTAGCATCTTTCATTTCAATTCATAACTTTATCATTCGATTTCCTTTCAATTGAAAAGGACTATTTCTATTCAATGAATTATAATTAAATTATAAATTTTCAAACTAAAAGGAGACTTATCATGGCACTAGAAATGAAAACAAACTGTCAAATTTGCGATCAATCGCTCGAACAAGATTCTGAAGCATACATTTGTGTATATGAATGTACATTTTGCGCACCATGTACAGAAGAAAGACATAACGTTTGTCCAAACTGCGGCGGCGAATTAGTACGTAGACCGAAAAAGAAATAATAAAAAGCAAAGCGATATCGCTTTGCTTTTTATTATTTTCTAAGTTTATGAAATTATATCGAACACAACTTAAACATTTACAAACTTCACACAAACAGGCTCTGGCACAGCAACATCAGATTGTAAAAGTGTTAACTTACCTGTAGATTCATCTCTTGAAAATAACACAAGATTATGTGACTTTTCATTTGTAGCAACAAGGAACTTTTCAGTAGGATCTAATACAAAGTCTCTTGGCCAATTTCCTTCTGTAGATGTGTGTTCAACAAATGTAAGCTGACCCGAATTTTGATCTACGCTATAAACAGCGATACTATTATGACCACGATTACCTGCATATACAAAACGGCCGTCAGAAGAAATATGAATCGCACTTCCTTGATTATTTTCATCAAACTCTTCTGGAACAGTAGAAATATACTGTAATTCTGTAAAGGATCCTTCTGCAGGATTATATGTTAACACAATAACCTCTGAACTAAGCTCCGTCATCACATACGCATACTTTCCATTCGGATGAAAAGTAATATGTCTTGGACCACTTCCTGGATTTACAGATAAACGATTCACTTCTGTTAATGTACTATCTTTTACTTCATACGTAATTATTTTATCTATCCCTAAATCAACGCCCACTACATATTTTTCATCAGGAGTGTACCCCGCGTAATGTGCATGTGGTTTTTCTTGTCTTTCTTTATTCGGACCTGAACCTTCATGTGCCATAATAGATGAAGCAGGATTTACAGTTCCATTTTCTTCATTTATTTCAAAAGACTCAATCGTTCCTTTATGGTAATTCGCTGTAACTACTGTATGATTTCCACTATCAACACTAATATGACAAGGAGAAGCACCTTCTACTACTTGTCTATTTTTCGCTTTTAGTTCTCCAGTATGACTATCAATGGAATACGCAGCTACACCGCCAGATTCGCCTTCCTTAACAACAGAATAGAGATATTCATTCTTTCGGTTAATCGTTACATATGTAGGGTTATCAAGCTTAGCGGCAAGTGTTACATTACTAATTTTTTTTGCTTCTGTGTCTAAAGTAAACTTATATATTCCTTCGCTATTTTCTTTCGTGTAAGTTCCAACATATCCAATAAACTCTTTGTTATCCTTCATTTTCATAACCCTCTCTCCCTATATTTTTCGTTCATCATGCTTCTTAAAATATTTTATGTTGAAAGAGTATCCTAAAAAATCGGAGTACCTCTTTATACGTTACCATATTTTCTTGGTAAATAGCTTTTAAACCCACTTTTTTTGATACGCTGCTATACTTTCATATTCTTCTTCCAATTGACGGGACAGACGGATATAGATTGGCGTTAAATCTTTATATTTTTCCACACTTTCCATGTTTGGCTCATGATGGAAATCTGCACCTACCATTTCAGAAACTACAGATAATGTATCTATTTCACCTAAACTATATAAACCGAGGATGGCAGCTCCTAAGCAAGAGCTTTCGAAACTTTCCGGAACATATACGTCTTGATGGAAGATGTCCGCCATCATCTGTCTCCAAAGTTCCGACCTTGCAAAGCCGCCTGTCGCTTGAATTTTTTTCGGTTCGCCAATTAACTCTTTTAAAGCGAGAAGAACCGTATATAAATTATAAATTACTCCTTCTAAAACAGCACGGATAAGATGTTCTTTCTTATGATGCAATCCGAGTCCAAAGAAAGATCCTCGTGCATTTGCATTCCATAAAGGAGCTCTTTCCCCTGCTAAATACGGGTGAAACAATAAACCGTCAGATCCAGGATTCACTTTTGCTGCTATTTCAGTAAGTACTTCATATGGATCTTTCCCTAAACGCTTTGCAAGCTCAATCTCTGAAGTACCCAATTGGTCACGAGCCCACCTGAAAATCATACCGCCATTATTAACTGGTCCACCGATTACCCAATGGTCTTCAGTTAACGCATAACAAAAAATTCTACCTTTTGGATCTGTTACAGGACGATTTGTTACAGCACGTATCGCACCGCTTGTACCAATTGTAACAGCCACAACGCCAGGATCTATTGCATTTACACCTAAATTAGATAGTACTCCATCACTCGCTCCTACTACAAAAGGCGTAGAAACAAGTACATTCATCTCTTTGGCAAGCTCTTCATCTAATCCTGTTAAACTGTGCGTTGTTGGAACAAGTTTAGAAAGCTTTTCATCTGTAATTCCCGCAACATGTAAAGCCTCTTCATCCCATTTTAAAGATTTCAAATTAAACATCCCTGTTGCTGACGCTATAGAATAATCAATTACATACTCTTTATATAACTTGTAAAAAACATATTCTTTAATAGAAATGAATTTATAACTTTTTGCGAATAACTCTGCCTGCTCATTCTGTAGCCAAACTAATTTCGAAAGTGGTGACATCGGATGAATTGGTGTCCCAGTACGAAGGTAAATTTCATGACCATTCATATCATTCTTTATTTTCTCCGCCCAGCTTGCACTTCTATTATCTGCCCAAGTGATACATCTCGTTAACGGCTCTCCCTTTTCATCTACGGCAATGATACTATGCATTGCCGAACTAAAAGAGACACAAAGAATATCACTTGGCTGTACACTACTTGATCGTACAGTTTCTTTAATCGTATTTATTACTGCACGAAAAATTTCTTCTGGGTCTTGTTCCGCTGTTTCAGGCGTAGGAGAATATAAAGGATATTCAATTCCATGACTAGCAATAACAGATCCATCAGTAGAAAATAGAACTGATTTTGTACTAGTTGTTCCAATGTCTACACCAATCATATATTTTGAGCTCACCATTTCTTCCTCCTAACAAAAAATTGTTACAGTATCCCACCATAAAAATACATTCCTTTTATCTATTGATAACGTTGTATGCCACAATTATCTAAATAGAAACATCTTTATCTTAAACAAACATATCGAGTAGTAAAACTCCTCCAAAAGCGATAAATGAAAGTAACGTTTCTAATACCGTCCATGTTTTAAATGTTTCTTTCACTGTTAACCCTAGGTATTCTTTTACCATCCAAAAACCAGCATCGTTTACGTGTGAAAACATTAATGCTCCTGCACCTGTTGCAATAACGAGTAACTCTAAGTTCACACCTGTTGTATTTTCAACGATTGGCGAAACGATACCCGCTGCTGTTGTTAAAGCGACTGTCGCTGACCCTGTCGCAATTCGAATTAATCCTGCTACTATAAATGCTAATACAATTGGGGATAGAGCTAAATGCTCAGACATTTGAGCAATAGCATTCCCTACGCCACTATCGATAAGAATTTGCTTAAATCCCCCGCCAGCACCAATAATCGCAACAATTGAACCGATTGGTAATAAGCTATCTTCTGTTACCTTCTTAATAGCCTTTTTATCGATACCTTGGCGAAATCCAAGAAAATAAAACGCTGCAAAACATGCAATCAATAGTGCAATGATAGGACTACCGATTAATGTGACAGTCTTCATCAAAGTAGTAGAAAGAGGCACATAAGGAGCTGCTGCAGCTAAAACCATTAACATAACAGGTAACAAAATAACTAAAAATGAAACTCCTATTCCTGGTAATTTCGTTGATTTTGTATTTACACGAATCAATTCTGGCTCATTTTCAGGAATTACACGTTTGTGAATCCATTTCGCAAATATAGGACCTGCAATAATCGCTGCAAAAAATGTAATAATGAGTGAATACAATAGTACCTTCCCAAGATTCGCTTTATAAATACCAATTGCTACAATTGCCCCTGGATGCGGAGGAACAAGGCCGTGTACGACAGATAGCCCAGCAATTGCTGGTAATGCTATCAATAAAATATTTTGTTTCGTTGTTTTATGAATTGAAATTACTAACGGCAGTAATATTAAAATACCTACTTCAAAAAACACCGGAATTCCAATAATAAAACCTGCAATTAACATAGCCCATGGTAAGTTTTTTATCCCAAAGGATTTAATAAAGAACTCTGCCACTTGCATTCCAGCACCTGACTCTGCCATCATTTTCCCTAAAATTGTACCTAATACTAAAATACCTACTAAATGCCCGAGAACACTTCCGACTCCCGTTTCATAAGCACTCACTATTTTATCCATTGGCATTCCAGACATAATTGCTAAAAACAAACTTGCAACCGTTAAACTAATAAACGCATGCCATCTCCACCACGATACCCCTAAAATAACAATTACAATTGATAATAATGTAATAATTAAAAGGTACATATTCATACTCAATCCCCCTTTATGTAAACCCTTTCATAATTACTATATAATTAAAAGAACCTATATAGTTCTTACTTGAGTAAAAGATACCTTTACATATTGCTATACGTTTAAAAGCATCTTCACATCATAATGATTTATATAAAAAGAATCTCCCTTATTAGAGATACACTATAACTCATCTCTCTAATAAGGGGATTTCTCTTTCATAATTATAATGTTATTGTGATAAACGCTTCGCGCGATCAATTTTTCCTTTTTTAAAAGTGAATGACACTTTCATCTCTGCTTTTTTCACGTAGTAAGACTACAAAATCAGGATCCAGTTTAAACGATGAAGTTACTTAGGATTTGTCCTCTCATGAAAAGCAATTTTCGGAAAGCACCTTCACTTTCATGCATTATAATTTAGGAGCTTTCGCCCAATCCGCAGCAAATTTCTCAATACCTTGGTCTGTTAATGGGTGCATAGCAAGTTGCTCGATTACTTTATAAGGGATTGTTGCAATGTGAGCACCTGCCATCGCTACACGAGTTACATGATCTGGATGTCTGACAGAAGCCGCAATAATTTGTGTATCTAATTGATGAACATCGAATAATTCAGCAATTTTAGCAACTAATAGTACACCATCTTCAGAAATATCATCTAAGCGTCCTAAAAATGGAGAAACATACGTTGCACCTGCTCGAGCAGCTAAAAGTGCTTGGTTCACAGTGAAAATAAGTGTAACGTTCGTTTTCACACCTTTTTCAGTAAGATAGCGACAAGCTTCTAATCCTGCTAGCGTCATTGGAAGTTTTATCGTGACGTTTTTATCGCCACCGTTAATTTTAATTAATTCTTCTGCTTGAGCAATCATTTCTTCAGCTGTAACAGCATCTGGCGTTACTTCTGCCGAAACAGACTCAACTTTAGGTACTGCCTGACAAATTTCTGCGATACGGTCTTCAAACTTAACGCCCTCTTTTGCTACTAAAGAAGGATTCGTTGTAACACCAGCTAAAACTCCAAGTTTATATGCTTTTTTTATGTCCTCAAGATTTGCAGTATCAATAAAAAATTTCATGATCAATTCCCTCCAGTTTTTAAACGTTGATGATTTACATGTTTAATATGCTTATCCCGTAAAAGCCCGATTGGTATGGAATAAAGCCCCTACTTATTAAAGTTTCACTTTATTTCTTTTCTACTGCATGTCCGCCAAATTCATTGCGCAGAGCTGCTACAACTTTTCCTGTAAATGTATCATTGTCTAATGAGCGGTAGCGCATTAATAGAGACATTGCGATAACAGGAGTTGCTGTTTGAAGGTCTAATGCTGTTTCTACTGTCCATTTTCCTTCACCAGAAGAATGCATAACACCCTTAATTTCATCCAGTTTTGCATCTTTAGAAAATGCATTTTCTGTTAATTCCATTAACCAAGAACGAATGACTGAACCGTTGTTCCATACTCTTGATACTTTTTCATAATCGTAGTCAAATTCACTTTTCTCTAGAATCTCAAATCCTTCACCAATAGCAGCCATCATACCGTATTCAATTCCGTTGTGAACCATTTTTAAGAAGTGACCACTACCAGCTTTTCCTGCATATAAGAATCCATTTTCTACAGCAGTATCGCGGAAGATAGGTTCAACGATGTCCCAAGCTTCTTGATCTCCTCCGATCATGTAACAAGCACCATTACGAGCGCCTTCCATTCCGCCAGAAGTCCCTGCATCCATAAAGTGAATGCCATCTTTCTTTAATTGCTCATATCGGCGGATAGACTCTTTATAATGTGAATTACCAGCTTCAATTAAAATATCTCCTTTTGATAAAAGTGGTGTAACCTCATCAATAACAGAATCAACAACAGCGTGTGGTACCATTACCCAAAGAATTCTTGGTGATTGTAATGACTGAACAAGTTCATTTAAGCTAGATACACCTGTAGCCCCGTATTCTTTCATTTCTTCTACTGCACTTGAATTTAAATCAAATGCTGCTACTTCATGTTTATGATCCATTAAATTTTTCCCTAAGTTTAATCCCATTTTACCTAAACCAATTAATCCTACTTGCATAATATAATTCCTCCTCAGATCATCTTTTATTAAAAATTCATATCACTACAATCTGGAATACCTTTCAGCACTAATAAGTTGGTATGTACAGAAAGGTATTCACAGTCATAGCTTAAGAATTCAATACATTTTTTGTAATTTGAACAACATTTTCTGTCGTAAATCCAAATAGATTCATGACTTCAGCTCCAGTTCCTGAAGCTCCAAATGTTTCAATCGATAATATTTTTCCTTCTTGTCCTACATAACGTTCCCAACCGAGAGATACACCCATCTCAAGAGATACTCGCTTCGTTACAGAAGACGCAAGAACTGATTCTTTATATTCTTTCGATTGGCGATCGAATAGCTCCCAGCTTGGCATTGCAACAATACGAACAGAAACATTGTCTTCTTCTAGTTTCGCTTTTGCACTAGCAGCTAAGGATACTTCAGAACCTGTCGCAATTAAAATTACATCCGGATTTTCATTTGTTTGTGTTAATACGTAAGCTCCTTTAGAGAGATTCTCTATGTTCGCTTTCGTTTCATTAAACACCGGTAAATTTTGACGGCTCAGTACTAAAACGACTGGACCATCCGTTTGCTGTAAAGCATACGCCCAAGCACTCGCTGTTTCATTTGCATCTGATGGGCGGATAACTGTTAAACCAGGAATTGCCCGAAGAGCTGCCAATTGTTCAATTGGTTCATGCGTTGGACCATCTTCTCCTACAGCGATCGAATCATGTGTAAATACGTAAGTAACAGGTAAATTTTGCAGTGCAGCCAGTCGAATCGATGGACGAAGGTAATCATTAAATACAAAGAATGTACTTACGAAAGGTTTTACTCCTCCATGGAGAGCCAGTCCATTCGCTGCCGCGCCCATTGCATGTTCACGTACACCGAAGTATATATTTCGTCCAGCATACGATTCTACCGCGTACACAGCTTCACCTTTTATATCTGTCATAGTGGAATGAGAAAGATCTGCACTTCCACCGAAAATAGAAGGAATCGATTTCACATAATGATTAATAGCTTCCCCACTTGCAACACGAGTGGAAATCGTTTTTTCAATATCAAAGGATAGAATGTCTTTCGCTTCAATTAAAACATCACCTGTAATCGCTTTTTCTAATTCATCTGCTAGTGCAGGGTTCGACTCTCTGTATAAGTTGAACTGCTCATTCCATTCGTTCTCTTTTTCAGTACCTCTTTGTTTCAGTTCATTAAAATGAGCTTTTACTTCTTCAGGTACAAAGAAATCTTCCTCATAATCCCAACCATACACTTGTTTTGTCGCTGTTGCCTCTTCTACTCCAAGCGGATTACCATGTGCTTTGTTCGTTCCAGCAACTTTTGGACTTCCATAACCTATAATAGTTCTAATTTCTATAAGAGTAGGTTGATCCGTATTTTCTTTCGCTGATTGAATAGCTTTTGTAATAGCATCGACATCGTTTCCATCTTCAACTCTTACATATTGCCAATGTACAGATTCTGCCCTTTTCTGAATATCTTCAGAGAAAGCAATGCCTAATTCACCATCAAGTGAAATTTCATTTGAATCATACAGTACAATTAACTTGCCAAGTTTCATATGTCCTGCCATTGACATCGCTTCATAAGCGACACCCTCCATTAAGTCACCATCTCCGACTAAAGCGTACGTATTGTGATCTATAATAGAGTGACCATCCTTATTGAACTTCGCTGCTAAATGCGCTTCTGCCATTGCCATTCCGACAGCATTGGCAATCCCTTGTCCTAACGGGCCTGTCGTCGCTTCGACTCCAGAAGTATGACCAAACTCAGGATGTCCTGGTGTTTTACTATTTAACTTTCTGAAGTTTTTCAAGTCATCAATTGAAACATCATATCCAGCTAAATGAAGCAGGCTATATAACAGACTAGATCCATGTCCCGCCGATAAAACAAAACGATCACGGTTAAACCATTCTGGGTGATTAGGATTGTAATTTAAATGATTCGCCCATAATGCATAAGCCATTGGTGCTGCTCCCATCGGAAGACCTGGATGACCTGAGTTTGCCGCATTAATAGCATCAATTGATAACGTACGAAGTGTATTCACTGCTAATTGATTTATGTTTTGTGTCATAGTAATCGTCCCCCTAAATGCTTTCATGAAAGAAAGTACTTATTTTTCCGTCTCTTGATCTAACCACCATTTAAATCCACTTTCTTGCAACAGTTCATTAGACGCTTCTGGACCATATGAACCAGACTCATATTCATGAAGCGGTAATAAGTTTTCCTCGAACGCTTCAAGAATTGGTTGTACCCATTCCCATGACAATTCAACTTCTCTCCAATGTGCAAAGAATGTAGCGTCTCCACTCACAGCATCATGAATGAGTCTTTCATACGCTTCAGGTACTCCCACATCCGCTTGCTCACAAGTAAAGTTAATACGCATCGGTTCAATTTCTCCATTTTTCAATGGATTTTTACTATTTAACTGTAATGAAACGTTCTCACCTGGGCTAATTTCAATTATTAATAAGTTAGGTTCTGCATTTGGATTATTATCTTGATATTGCTGTTTTAACGTATTTTTAAATTCGATTACAATACGAGTAGACTTTTCTTTCATTCGTTTTCCTGTTCGTATATAAAATGGAACGCCAGTCCAAAACGGATTATCGATCCACAAGCGAGCAGCAACAAATGTGTCTATGTTAGAAGAAGGATTTACTCCTGGTTCCTCTTTATATGCTACAACTTGCCCGCCTTTTATCTCTCCTGAAGCGTATTGACCGCGAACGATATGGTTTTGAACGTCTTCTTTTTTCACTTTACGAAGCGTCTCCATTACTTTTCGTTTTTCCTCTCGAATTTCACACGCATTAACCTTTTCCGGCAGATTCATAGCAGTCATCATTAATATTTGTAACATATGATTTTGAACCATATCTCGAATGGCTCCTGCGTGATCATAATATCCAGCTCTTTCTTCAACCCCAACCGTTTCACTAGCTGTAATTTGTACATTCGCTATATGTTCTTTATTCCAAATCGACTGGAGAACAGGATTTGCAAATTCTAGCGCTTCAAGGTTTTGAATCATCGGTTTACCTAAATAATGATCGATACGGTATATCTCGTCTTCTTCAAACGTGCGACTAAGCTTATCATTCAGCTCACGAGCAGATGTAAGGTCGTGCCCAAACGGTTTCTCAATCATTAGGCGTTTCCATCCATCTGTTTTATCAAGTCCGCTTTCCTTAATATTTAAAGCAATGGTCTCGAAAAATTCAGGAGCAACTGAAAGATAGAACATTCTATTACCTTTTATATGTAGTTCTTCTTCCCTTTCACGAACGACTTGTAATAATCTC
This sequence comes from Bacillus sp. S71, assembly GCF_016625265.1. Classification (NCBI taxonomy): domain Bacteria; kingdom Bacillati; phylum Bacillota; class Bacilli; order Caryophanales; family Bacillaceae; genus Bacillus; species Bacillus sp. S71. The sequence goes on from NZ_JACVUW010000003.1 coordinate 359,710, forward strand.
TCATAGTCTTCCGGCTTACTCACATCTAATGGACAATAGCGAAAATTATCTAAAAAACCTTCGAGTTCCGGAGTACCTTCTTCCCTCTGACGAGAAAACGTCTCTATTGATTCTTTTATTCTTTCTTGAAAATCTTCATGAGATACTTGACGTCTTCCAAGCCCGATAACAGATATCTGCTTTGGAAGCTTTTGATCTCTATATAAGTTATATAGCGCGGGGTAAATTTTGCGTTTCGCTAAGTCCCCTGTCGCTCCAAATAAAACAAAGGTCATTGATTCCAAGTTCAGTCCCCCTCTTGTTGTATAATCCTCGTCAATATACTAAAAATGAATTGTACAGAAGCTCATACTCTTATACTTCCTATTTTTATAAAAAACAAAGAGTTATCTAATTCCAATTCTTTTTATACCTTTCGCTCTCTCATTGTCCCCAATATTAATAGTGGCAATTCAAAGCATTTCTACTGCAACTTACTTATTTATAGAACTTAACGAAATATTTTATATCTAATTACTTTTAGTAATTAAGTAATCCTATGTCTAGTATATTAACCACATAAATTATTATCGTCAATAAAAATGTCTTGAATTAAATACTATTTATTTTGTAATACTTTTCTAAGTGTATTCCTAGTTACCATTCATTTTCAAAGATAATGATTGATATAATAAATATCAGTTTCATCAAAATCTTCAATTAATTTCCGGTTAAACTCGCGAGCAGACATTACATTATAATCAAAAGGCTTCTCTATAATAAGACGGTTTAATCCTTTTGTAGTCCACAATCCACTCTCTTTAATATTTAAAGCAATCACATCAAATACTTCTGGTACAACAGATAGATAAAACATACGGTTTTCAGAAATATTTAATTCTGTTTCACGCTTTTTTACAAGGCTCAGTAAATCTTGATAGCCCACTATATTCGCTGTATCTAATTGACAATAACGAAATGTGCTAATAAATTCTTCTACTCCTGATTCGTCATCAGAAGATATTCTAGAAAATGTAGCAAGGGATTGTTCTATCTTTGTTTGAAATTCCACATCTGACATTGCCCTTCTGCCAATACCGATAATCGAAATAGATTGTGGTATATTTTGATTACTAAATAGTTTATATAAAGCAGGGTAAATTTTGCGTTTCGCTAAATCCCCTGTCGCTCCGAATAAAAGAAATGTCATTGAATCCATTTGTTCTCTCCCTTTTAAAACAATTGCTAGAATAGAATATATAAGCTCATTCGCTACTTAGCAAAATATTGTCTCTAAAACCTCATACTTTACTAATGTTTCTTCAATACAATTTTGCCAAGAGCACGTTCTGACTCACTTATGTGGTGTGCTTTTTTTACGCCTTCTACATGTAAAGGCAACACATGTGTTACAACAGGTTTAATCTTCCCGCCCTCAATTAATTCTGTAATAAGAGAAAGTTCATATCCGTTAGGTTCAGTAAATATATGGTCACTCTGAATATTTTTCTCTCTTGCTATTTCAGTTTGCGGAATTTCCATACCTTTCGGACCATAGATAGACGCTAACTTTCCATTTGGTGCAAGTACTTTATAACTATCCTTTAGTACATCCTCGCCTAACACATCAAATACAATATTGTAATTATGCAAAAGCAAAGAAAAATCTTCTGTTTTGTAATCAATGACAGTATCAGCGCCTAAATCCTTTACAAACTGTATGTTTTTCGTACTAGTCGTAGTTGCAACATGTGCACCGAAGCTTTTTGCTAGCTGAATAGCAAACGTACCAATCCCGCCAGATCCAGCATGAATTAAAACCTTATTACCCTTTTGAACATTAGCGAATTTCACTAAACTTTGCCAACTTGTCAAACCTACTAGAGGGATTGATGCTGCTTCCTCAAAAGATAGATTTCTCGGTTTTTTCGCTACATACTTCTCATCTACAGCCACGTACTCTGCATACGTACCATTTCGTTCAATATCTGGACGACTATATACTTCATCCCCCACTTTAAATGCTGTTACGTTTTTTCCTATAGCAGCAACTACACCTGCAACATCCCATCCTAAAACGAGCGGGAAGTCATAAGAAATTACGTCTTGAAGTAAACCCTCACGTATTTTCCAATCCACAGGATTTACACCAGCTGCATATACTTCAATCAGTATATCGTTGTCTCCCAATAGCGGTTTCTGCATTTCAATCTCTTGTAGTACACTTTTATCTCCATATTGCATAAGTCCTATTGCTTTCATTCTTTACACTCCTTTACAATGCTGGGAAATGAGGTAGTACTTCTTCTCCTAGCTCATCCAATACTTCGTAAGCTGGACGTTGACCATCAAATAGAGCAAGGAATAAATGATTCACACCAATACTTTTATATATATCAAGTAATTCAATTAGTGCCTTACGCCCTGTACGGTAACCTAAACGGATCGGTGTAGGACGTTCATTTGGATCTTCAGATAAATCTAAATGCATCGGTTGTATAAATGGTTTGAATACATCTGGATGATAATCCTCTACTAGTTCTCTCCATTGTCCAATTGCTCCCGCTTGATGTACTGGACTACGTGGATAATACATCCATCCATCTCCATGTTCAGCGAACCAGTCCATATTTTGCTGACTAAAACCTGTAATAAAGGTTGGAATACGCTTAGACGGTTTTGGAACTAAATTCGCACCATGAACTTCTCCTAGTGTCGACTGGATAGACGGGAAGTTTTTATACAAAATTTCTTCCAAGTAAGCAAACGCTTCTCTAAACTTTTCACCTCGTGTTTCATGACTAACACCTAACGCCTTGAAATCAGCACGTCTGTCACCGGATGAAACGCCAAGCATAATTCTTTCTGGAAATAGTTGATCCAATGTAGCAATTTCTTTCGCCACACGCAATGGATGACGAAGTGACAATACAGTTGCCGACGTTCCAAATGCGATTTTCTCTGTTTTGCTTGCTAAATATGTCAAATAAATCATCATATCGTAAATTTGACCTGTTGCAGGATCACCAAAGTCAGGGTCTTGCAGCAATACATCGCGAAGCCATACACCTGTAAAACCGTATTGTTCCGCTTTTTGTACTAACTCTACTTGTTTTTCCATCGTTGGAGCATGAAACTGATAATTTTCAATCGGAATGTGAACTCCTAATGTAAGTTGATCTTTCGCAAACATACGATTATATCCAAAATGATTCGCAAACTTTTCCATGTGTTTCACTCACTTTCCTTCATTCATATAAATCTATACTTTTCTTTACTCTTAATATTTCTTTTGAAATTTCATAGACAATGCTGTAACACCACATTGTTGCCGATTGTAATTGTAATAACTTTCTTTGTGCTACGAGTGTTATTATAAATCGGCCATAACATGAATAACAGTACGTACTTTAAAGTGATGTAGGCACTTTTAAGTACCTATACTAAGTGAGTAATAATAAATCATGCTGCAAAAATAACATCTACCCTTTCTTCAAAAAGCTTTACAGTAGTTTTTAGAAGTACGTTACATTATTTCATTTCATGCACTTTCCTCTTCTTTATATAAAATTCTCACTAACCAAATTCAAAATATTATACTTATTTTTCGCACTTTGCTATGCTATAACCACAAACAGGAGGTATAAACTATGAAAGCACAAATTATCCATTCTTTTGGGGATTCATCTGTATTTCAATTAGAAGAAGTTTCAAAACCAAAACTTTTACCAGGTCATGTTCTAATCGATGTAAAAGCAACAAGTGTAAATCCAATCGATACAAAAATGCGTAGTGGCGCTGTTTCAGCAGTCGCTCCTGAGTTTCCAGCTATATTACACGGCGATGTAGCTGGTATTGTTATTGAAGTAGGAGAAGGTGTTTCGAAATTCAAATCAGGGGATGAAGTATACGGATGTGCCGGAGGTTTTAAAGAAACTGGAGGTGCACTTGCAGAATTTATGCTTGCTGATGCGCGATTAATTGCTCACAAACCTAAAAATTTAACAATGGAAGAAGCAGCTGCTCTACCATTAGTTGCAATTACAGCTTGGGAATCTTTATTTGATCGTGCAAATATTAAACCTGGTCAAAATGTTCTCATTCATGGAGCTACTGGTGGCGTAGGACACGTAGCCATTCAACTAGCTAAATGGGCAGGCGCTAAAGTTTTTACAACCGCTTCTCAGCAAAGCAAAATAGACATAGCCCATCGTCTAGGAGCCGACATAGCTATTAATTATAAAGAAGAATCTGTTCAAGAATATGTACAAAAACATACGAACGGAAACGGATTTGAAGTTATATTTGATACAGTAGGCGGCAAGAATCTTGATCATTCTTTTGAAGCTGCTGCGGTCAATGGAACCGTCGTAACAATCGCTGCTCGTTCAACCCATGACCTCTCTCCTTTACACGCAAAAGGACTCTCTCTGCACGTTACTTTTATGGCGTTAAAAATATTACATACAGATAAACGTGACGCTTGCGGGGAAATTTTAACTAAACTAACGCAAATAGTAGAAGAAGGACACCTTCGACCATTGCTAGATTCTAAACCTTTTACGTTTGATGAAGTTGCACAAGCACATGAATATTTGGAGTCAAATAAAGCAATTGGGAAAATAGTGTTGAAAAACGTTTGGTAACTTTCACTAAATAATACAAATAACAGCGGGATTGCTTCGCCTTATCTTTGTCTTAAGAGGCGTGCCACAACCTTAAAAGCTTTCCATCCTTTACAACAAGTAAAAAATAACAGCCGAATTTTTCTTATAGTAGAAAATTCGGCTGTTTGCATGTCGCAATTTACTTTTTGTATATTTCCATTAATAGATAAAATACAACTCATTTGCCTTACCATCTTTACCTTCAACAGAATATTATGTTGTTTTTAATTTTTTAAAACACACTACGTACTAATCCCCCGTCTATTCGCAACGCGGAACCATTAATTGCTGAAGAAAGTGGGCTGCTTAAGAAAGTGACAAGATTGGCAATTTCTTCTGGTCGAATAAGTCTTTGAATAATAGAGGTTGGTCGATTCTCTTTCATAAATCGCTTCTCAGCTTCTTCTATTGTCAATTGCTCATTAGGATACAGACTATTTAACATAGTCTCCACTCCTTCCGTTAAAGTCGAACCAGGCATTATAGTATTAACAGTCACATTCGTTCCTGTCGTCAGCTCAGCTAAACTGCGAGAAAGTGAGAGTTGCATCGTTTTAGTCGCACTATAGTGAGCCATTTCTTGAGATGGCATAATAGCTGCTTCGCTAGCAATAAAGATGACTCTTCCTTCTTTTCTTTCAATCATTTGTTTTAAATACGAGCGAGTAAGTCGAACACCACTCATAATATTGACTTCAAACAATTTAAACCAATCTTCATCAGGAATATCAAAATATTCTACAGGTTCAAAAATTCCTAAGTTATTAATAAGAATGTCTACTTCAGGGTACTTTTCAATCACATTTTGGCACCCTTTTTCTGTTCCTAAATCAGCTACTACGGGTTGAAGGATAGCATCCGGATACTGCGCTTGAATTTCGTTTATCGTTTGATTAACATTTTCTTCACGGCGTCCATTAATAAGTACAGTAGCTCCTTCCGCTACTAATGAAGTGGCAATTGCTTTTCCAATCCCTGCCGTAGATCCAGTAACCAGTGCTGTTTTTCCTTTTAATTGCATATGCATATAGATTCCTCCAAATTCATGTGCTAAATGATTGACTTACGTTGGAATAAATAATTACGTTTATATTGTGGTTCACTTCTCTTATCTTTAACAGAAAATAAGCAGATCCACCCTTTTTTCGAAAGAGTATAAACGAAAATTATGTAGCTATTGGACTCTGTACGGAATTAAAAATCGAAATTATCATCATTTAGATCTACTCGATAATTCTGATTCTAATCATTGTAATGTTAAAAAATCACATCAACAACAGAGTAACGCTAAAACCAACTAATAAATACCATTATGATATATATTAACGATAAAGAAAATTACGCACTTTAAAGTTCCATAGGAACAAAAAAGTAACCCATAAACCATAATTTCTAACCCTTTACATTTACTAACGTAGTATCCTTTTCTATCATAGAAAAGGTTGTAAAATCACACATTCTTACATACAGTTATAAGATTATTTTTATTCTAATTAACTAAAAACCATTATACTCCTTTATCACTTTCAAAAATGAATCAAAAAAAACACGAAGACTTAAATGTCTTCGTGTTATATATATATAGTTACACTTGTGATTGAATTCATAACTAGAATCTTTTTACTCATTCCTTATGAATAATGTTTATTATTTATGAAATTTCACACGCTCTTCAAGTGGTTGGAATTCTTTTTCACCTGGTGCAGCTGTTGGATTACCAAATGGCATTTGTGCAATTAGCTTCCAATTAGCAGGGACATTCCATTCTTGTTTTACCTCATCGTCAATTAATGGATTATAATGTTGTAAAGATGCCCCTAATCCCTCTGCTTCTAAACCTGTCCACACGACTAATTGGTGCATACCTGATGCTTGGTGTGACCAAATTGGGAAGTTTTCAGCATATGCAGCAAATTTTTCTTGAAGCGATTTAACGATAGCCTCATCTTCAAAGAATAGTACTGTTCCATAACCAGCTTTAAAAGAATCCATTTTTTGTTGCGTTCCTGAGAAATCTCCATCTCCAACTACTTTTCTTAATGTTTCAGTTGTAATATCCCATAATTTATCATGAGCTTCACCAAATAATACAACTAATCGCGCAGTTTGAGAATTGAAAGCTGATGGAGTATATTTCACAGCAAACTCCACAATTTCTTTAATTTTTTCATCCGATACTTGTACCTCTTTGTTAATTCCATAGTAAGTACGTCTTTCTTTCAGTGCAGTATAGAAATCTTTTGTCATAATTCATTTCCTCCTAAGTTTTAATATTCTTCAAAATGATACATTGCGAAGAGAATATGAGTTGAAATGAGTTCATTTTTGAACCATCGAACACCATAACACCAATTGCTAGTCATTCTGAATCTAAACCACTGCTTCTTGCTTCAGTTTACCTAAAAAACTCTTATAGCATCATTGATACAATCTAGTGATCATTCGGTATTATTTTACCCATTCTCTATTCATGTATCCTGCTTGTTTCATATTTACACAAATATGAAAATAACCTTAAATTGCTGGTCAAAAAAGCCAGGTAGTATGAATAACACATTACCTGGCTTTTTACATTTTTAATTTAAATTCAACTAAACATTACCAATGAATAGTAGTAAAAACTATACCCGTCACTTATTTAATAATTAACATCTCATAAGGATGTTGTTCCATAAATCTATTCTCCCAAGGAATCTCTAATGATGTCCAATTTGAACCACCGTCTACTGACTGATACACTCCTTTATTGCTAAACAGATAAAACGTTCCATCACTTGTTGCCTTTAATACTGGTATGATTGCCCCTTTAGGAGTTGGTAAACCTGCATTCATTTCTGCCCAAGGCTGATCTTTTTCTTTCTTATAAATAAATGATTCACAATTTCCATTATTGTAATCATGCGCTACGTGTGGATTTGAAGATGTCGCGATGATAATATTTTCTGGATCATTTGGGTTAACTGCCATTTGATATGCGTAATGATGCTTTAGCCCACTACACATATAGTTCCAAGTCTTACCTCCATCATTACTCTCCGCATACTCTTGACCTGGTTCTTTCAAGAATGAATCACCTAACACCCCGTATAAACGATTTGGGGCATTGCGATGTGATTTAAGAATGTGAATATCTTGAGGATAGTTCCCCTCTTTTTCCTCAGTCCATGTCTTACCTCCATCTACACTTTTAATTAATCCGCCTACCTCAATAGTCGTATAAATAGTTTCTGGATTATTAGCATCAATTTCAATATGTTTTACATGGTGTGTATATGTTCTTTGAGGAAAGAACCATGATGAATATGATGGCATTTGTCGATAATCTGTTAGCAGCTCAAAACTGTCTCCTCCATTTTTGGATACGAACATTGCACTCGGTTCAGTTCCTACATATACAATCCCGTTACCGTCATCCCCCTTCGCTGGAGATACAGAAACTGCTGTAATAGCTCTCATATGAATAGCATTAGCTGGGAACACTTCACCAAATGAAGGTAACCCACCAATTGCTTCCCATGAACTTCCTCCATCTTTACTTCTCCATAATCCCCTATCAAAAGTACCACAATACATTCTTTCTGGATCGTATGGATCTGAAGCTAACGCAACTGGATTCGCACCTACAAACTGCGATTGGACGCTCCATGTTGAGTCTTTTTTTTCTGCAATTACAAGTTCTCTATCAAACGCTAATATGAATTTTTCCATAACTAAAATCTCCTCGTTTCATAATATATCTTGTATTATTTGAATATTTACCATTACAAGTTAAGAGGTGACACTTATGTGCTATAGCATATAAAAGGTAAATTTTATATGCAATATGTGATTAAAAACTTACATTATATAATTTGTTAACTTCACATCCGTATGATGAACAAGATGTCCTGTTAACTCATATAAGTCCATATGCCACCTCTAAATAAATCGCAATTTATATGCTATAGCACATATAATATAGAATTCATTATTTTATGTCAAACTTTAATACTGTTAATCAGTTCTTTAGCTCGTCTAAAGTAATTTAAAAGTCATAATATAAACAGAAACATTTTATTGTCTATTCAATAAAAAAAGAGTGCAATTTTTGCACTCTTTTTACTCATTTTTATTAGAAATCAAAGTTATCAGGATCCGGACCAACGCGGTGATTTTGATTTAATGCATCGATTTTTTCCATATCTTCTTTCGTTAATTCAAAGTTAAATACATCTGCATTTGCAATAATGCGGTGTTCTTTCGTTGATTTTGGAATTGTGATCACTTCATTTTGAAGGTCCCAACGTAAAATCACTTGTGCTGTTGTTTTACCATGTTTCTCAGCAATTGCCTGTAAGGTTTCATTATCTAATAATTGACCTTGCATAAGTGGTGACCATGCTTCCATTTGAATACCTTGTTCTTTACAGAAAGCTTGTAATTCTTTTTGTGTTAAACGAGGATGGTATTCTACTTGGTTGATCATCGGCTTAATTTCTGCATCTTTTATTACATCTTGCAGATGGTGAATTTGGAAATTACTTACGCCAATTGCACGTACACGCTTTTCTTTATAAAGTGTTTCTAACGCTCTCCATGTATCTTTATATTTCCCTTCTACAGGCCAGTGAACAAGATATAAATCTAAATAATCTAGCTTTAATTTTTTTAAGCTCTCTTCGTATGCAGCAATCGTTTCTTCATATCCTTGATCTGCGTTCCATACTTTTGAAGTAATAAATAATTCTTCTCTTGAAATACCAGTTGCTTCAATACCGGCACGAATCCCCTCACCTACAGCTGTTTCATTTCCGTAAATTGCAGCTGTATCGATGCTGCGGTATCCTGCTTTAATTGCTGATTTAATCGCTTCTACAAGTTCTGGTCCTTCTTCTACTTTAAATACACCTAAACCAAACCAAGGCATTTCCACACCATTACTTAATACTGTTTTACTTTGTAAATTTTTCATTTTATTTTCTCTCCTTTTATTTTACTTGATCTCTTTTTTCTAATGTCATGCTCCACGCTGTTAAAATAACAGCACCTACTACCATAATGCCGCCTACCCAAGCTGTATGAATTAACCCTAACGAGTTCGTTACAATACCGCCTAAATAAGCACCAAGAGCAATCCCAGCATTAAACGCCGCAATATTAATTGCCGATGCAACATCGACAGCACTCGGTACAAATCGTTCAGCTAACATTACGACATATACTTGTAACCCTGGAACATTCATAAATGCGAATAGCCCCATTAAAATAATTGTGATTAACCCAGCTACCTTAAATGGTGCCGTAAATGTTAAAACAAATAGTATAATCGCTTGAATAAAGAACATGTAGAATAGCGCTCGAATTGGATTATGATTCGATAATTTTCCGCCAATCACATTCCCTATCGCAATGGCGATTCCATACACTAATAAAATGATAGTAACCGTATTTGCTTTAAATCCTGTTACCTCTTGTAATAACGGAGATAAATACGTAAAAGTTACGAATGTTCCCCCATATCCTAATGCAGTAATAATGAAAACTAGTAACAGTCTTCCGTTCGTAATCAGTTTAAATTGATCGCGGAATGATACAGACGCACCTTTTTTCATATTAGATGGAATGAGAATACTATTTGCAATTAAGGCGATAATTCCAATTACTACAATTGCTAAAAATGATGTTCTCCAGCCAAATTGTTGACCAATAAATGTTCCAATTGGTGCCCCTGTAATAGTTGCAACTGTTACACCAGTAAACATAATCGCAATCGCGCTAGCCCGTTTATTTTCTGGAACAAGTGCCGCAGCAATTGTTGAACCAATTGACATAAACACACCATGTGAAAGTGCAGAAACAATTCGCGCAATAAGTAATACAGTGAAGCTTGTTGCTACCGCTGCGATTCCGTTACCAATAATGAAAATAATCATAATCCACATTAATAACGTTTTTCGTGACATATTAGCTGTTAATGACGTTAATACTGGAGCCCCAAACGCTACGCCTAACGCATATAAAGAAACTGTTAAACCAGCCGTTGTAACCGACACATGTAAATCTTCCGAAATAGATGGTAATAAACCGACACTAACAAATTCAGTTGTCCCAATCCCGAACGCACTAATTGCTAACGCTAACAACGCAAATATACTTCTTCGATTCGTCTGAACTTCTGAAGACGATGCTGTATATGAATTCAATTAAGTTCCCCCTCTTCCCTATAATCCCTATCATAATAGTGCGATAAAAAGGCCCTTTTATCTTCTAAAAAATATATTTAATCTCTACAAACGCTATTATGAATGGTTTCATTCTCTTTTTAGTACCGTAAAGCTTGTCTCTCTCTTACATGTACTATTATGAAATATATTCAATACAATGAATAGTACGTACTTTAAAGTGCTGTAGGTACTAAAAAGTAACATAGTTAGTTACCAGTACCGTAAAGCTTGTTTCTCTCTTACATGTGCTATTATGAATGATATTCACCCTAATAAAAAGTACGTACTTTAAAGTACTATAGGTACTAAAAAGTAACATTTATATAACCTAGCTTATTTTGCTCAAAAATTGAAATCTACATTCCATGAAAAAGACTTTCAAATGAAGAAATACACTTTCCCGTAGAGGCAACTTTAGAGAATATTACTTAAACATATAAAGGATCATGTTCATTACCACAGACAAATAATAAAAAGGCAAAAACGAACAGAAATGTGTTCATTTTTGCCTTTTTTATTTAATGATTAAAATGTACGACTTTTGGAAAGGAAATCTGCATTAGCTCCTGTTACACCACTTTGTCCCCAGTTCCCTGGAATCATTTCGCGAATAAGAATTAGTACTTTATCCAAAGGTGCATGAGTATATTTAGATGTTACTTGTGTAAGTTCGTTTACCCACTTATCCTTTGTCTCTTGATCAAATGTATTCCATATATCAATCTTAATAATAGCCATTCCATTAACGTTACGACCTGGTGTATCGTAAGACTCTTTTGTCTCCCAATTGGACACCCTACTTTTCTCAGCAAAGGTAGCATCACTTGCTACAGCCCCAGCTTTCCCCCAGTTTTCTTTCTCAAGTTCCTTTATCAACACTTGAATTTTGTCAGGGACAATTTTTAATAGTTTTATTGTAAGTTCCGTTACACTATAAATAAATTCCTTCTTTTCTTCTGTTGACATGGTTGGCCAAGTATTTAGCTCGATTAATGGCATAGTATTGCCCCCTAAAATTAATTATCTATTGACTAGTTACAACTATTGGTTCAAATGATTTTTAACTGCTCTTACTACCAATTCGTGATCTTCTTCTGGTGGTAATCCTGAAACTGTTATCATTCCAATAACCCCTACGTTTTTTATCCTGATAGGAAAGCATCCACCAAACGCAGCATATTCCGAAGTATCTAAAAGATATTTTTCATTATATGAAATTCCATTTATTTCACTTTGTATCTGCATATAATACGAGCTACGATCATGCAGGGAAACGACTCGTTTTTTACGCTCAATCCATTTCGTATTTTCCGCATTTGTCCCTGTCATCTTGAAATGAAATAATTGCACACCATTTTTCGTTATATCAACAGCAATCAATTTCCCCTCTCGCTTTGCTGTTTCAACGATAAATAAACCTAGTTGCAAGGCATCTTCATTTGTAAAAGAGGAAAATTGAAGCGTTTCCTCCTCTTTTAAAATTTGTTTACTTATTTCATTCAAATTTGAAGTACTCATATCTTTAACCTCCATAATTGTTTTATGCCACACCGACATTTTTTCGAAATTATTAGGCCATATAGTACAACCTTTCAATCAATCTGATTCCAAATAAACTGCTGTAACATCGTTGGTAACTAGTAGTACCGTAAAGCTTGTTTTCTTCTTACTGGTGCTATTATGAATGATATTCAAAGTTATAAAAAGTACGCACTTTAAAGTGCTATAGGTACTTTAAAGTACTATTCTACTTATCCCTATCTTACAGAGACTATTATGAAATATATTTAACATCTTAAAAATGTATGTACTAAAGAATAATATTTTTAATCACTAACTTTTTTGATCAATCGTTATAATCCAATTTCATCAAAATTTTTATCAATTATTACACTATCCAACAATAGGAGGAAACAAAGATGGATGAAAATATATCCAAAAGCTGAAAAGCAGTTGAGTCCCTTGAGGGAATAGTTATAATTCACTACTTATAGAAATAGACATACAAAAACGCCATCCTTTCCTATAATTTTAAAGAAAGAATAGCGTATTCTTTTCAAAAATGAGTTCTTTTATTGAGAAACTTTGATTCTATATCATACATAAAAGGGCAACCAGTGCTAAAACAGCTGGAAGTCCTTGTTTCACAATAATTGATTTATTAGATGTGAAACCTCCGAAAATAGCTGCTACCACCACACAAATCACGAAAAATAATTGGACCATATAACCAATTGGATTGAGTCCAAGTACAAGTCCCCAAATGAGACCAGCCGCTAAAAATCCATTATATAAACCTTGGTTTGCAAACATAATGGCTACGTTTCGATCTCCTTCTAAATGCTTCGGTAATTTGAAAGCACGTTTCGCTACTTTTGAATCAATAAAAAACATTTCAAGGATCATGATAAACAAATGTTCTAATGCTACGATCCCGACTAAAATAGCTGCGATTATTTCCACACTATTCTGCCCCCTACACTCTCTATTCTTTAATATTCTCTACATTTTTTTGCATCTGTAATAGAACATGAATAAGTATTTTGCGTTCTTCTCCACTGATATTTACGAACATTTCCTTCATAAAATGTTCCTTTTCTTTCTTGTCAAAATATTAATTGATATATCAATTATTGATACATCAATTAATATACATCTCTCTTTTTATTTTTGCAAGTTTTTTTGCTCAATTGGTTTTATTTTGTTCTAGCAACTTTAAACCAATTCAAAACATCAGTTCGCATTTCTAGAAATCATAATTACTTTAAGTTGATTCTGACAATCATATTTAACTAAATATATAAAAGAATTGAGTTATATCTCCATCAATTTATAAAAATTAATTTTTTCTAAAAACAGATACTTTACGTTTTTTATAGTAATAAAAATCATTTTTTTGTTTCAGAGGCAATCCATTTTGTTAGCCTGATGGGCATAAGATAGCACCCATATGGAGAACCAATTATCTTTCAAGAAAACGGCTTGAAATCTGGATTTGGTACAGGAGTTGCCTACTTCCATAATCCAGATGGTACTAATTTAGAGCTAATTGCTCCAAAAGGGCCATTTAGACGTGACTAATTAAAATATATTAATACTGAAAAACCACCTTTATGAGAGGTGGTTTTTGTTGCTAATGGTCAAGATTAATATTGAGGTCTGATTGACACCTATTCCTTTTCCATATCTTTCATCATGCCATCGAAAGAATAGTCTTATAGCTATTTCAAATATTTCGGCTGTACTATATTGCTAGCAAGCTAAAATTTCATGGTACTCCCCAAAAAAATCTGCTGAATCATAACCAAAAGTTCATTTTATCATTTCAAGGTAATTCGAAATTCTTAAGTTGTTAGGCACGGGGTACAGCTGAAAAACAGTGTATATTCATTAACTTCAAACTAATTTTGATGTAACAAAATTGTATTTATACCTTTTTAACAAATTCAGATTTTAATTTCATAGCTCCAAAACCATCAATTTTACAATCAATATCATGATCTCCATCAACTAATCGGATACTCTTTACTTTTGTACCAATTTTTACAACTGATGAAGTTCCTTTTACTTTAAGATCTTTAATTACTGTTACAGAATCACCATCGTTTAAAATATTTCCATTTGCATCTTTAATTACCTTTGTATCTTCACTATTTTCAGCTTCTAATTCTAAAGTCCACTCATGAGCACATTCTGGACAAACAAAAAGATTCCCATCTTCGTAAGTGTATTCTGAATTACATTTTGGACAATTTGGTAAATTAGACATATTTTTATTTCCTCCACTCGTTTTCGTGTATTCTATTAAATAAATATTATTTTTAATTTCCCTTTTCCGTTTAAATATACGGAAAATATTCTCTTCTTACTGTTTGATACTTATTTGTTGAATGTATAAAAAAAACTACTTGTTCACACCTTGTAAAAAATCTTCTCCACATTCTCCAAAGCAAACTTTCTTCTTCTCTATTTTTTAATAAAATGATGAAAAAGTAGATTAAATCAAACAAACTTTGTATGTGAAGTGAAATTTTTAAAAATCTAATGCATTTACTTTATTCTTTATTGTATTGATTTCCTGCGATTGCTGAGAAAGCCCTGTACACTCATGAAAAGCAAAATGCTTACACCCTATACATTTTTTTGTATTCAGATGTCCTAAAGCACAATTAATTGCTTCCCCGGTATGATCAAAAAAGTTTTCTTTCCCAATCTCAGCGTACAATCCATTCTTATCTAGATTGGCTTTTAGCTCTGATTGAATTCCAGAAATAAGAAGTACGCCACCTTGTTTTTTGAAGTGCTGAACAATATTCCTAAAGTAAGACTCTCCTGTGGTATCAATAAAAGGAACTTTTCCCATACGTAAAATTAAAACTTTAGGTTTATAATGAATAGTCGCTAAAATATTTTGTTCAAATGTTTGAGCAGCCCCAAAGAATAATGGGCCTTCTATTGTATAAATACTAATTTGTGGACAATCATGAGCTTTATTTACCACATGCGATAACAATTTTTCATTCTTTTTTGTATGATCAGGAAGCACTTTAGATATAACAAGCATATTACTCATACGTTTTGTAAACAAAATAACAGCTAAAATAAGACCGATCTCCACAGCTGTTGTTAAACTAGTAAATACAGTAAGTAAAAATGTTACTAGTAATACAAGGGAATCTCCTGTCTTCATTTTGAGTATGTGATAAAAATGTTTTTGTTCGCTCATATTCCAAGCTACCACCATTAAAATGGGAGCCATACTAGCAAGAGGAATATGTGAAGCATATGGAGCTAACAGTAAAAGTGTCAATAACACAAATCCCCCATGAATAATACCCGACATCGGAGATACAGCCCCACTCTTAATATTAGTCGCTGTACGAGCAATTGCTCCAGTCGCTGGAATCCCGCCAAATAACGGGGTAACAATATTTGCAATCCCCTGACCGACAAGCTCTTTGTTACTGTTGTGTTTACTATTTGTCATACCATCTGCCACGACAGCGGATAAAAGCGACTCAATTCCACCGAGCATCGCAATAACAAATGCAGGACCAATTAACTGTTTTATACGTTCTAATGTGATTTCTGGTATATCAAACTGAGGAAGTGTATTTGGAATCGTGCCATATGCTGTACCAATAGTAGGTACATGACCTGAGAAAAATACAGTTGCAATTACAGTTGAAATAACAACACCTACTAATGAACCAGGCACTTTTGGTAAAATCTTTGGTGTTATGAGTATAACAAAAAAGCAAATCAAAGCAGTTATAACACTATAAAAATTGGTAGTACTGATATGAGTGAAGAGTTCCTTCAAATTTGCTAGAAATTCCTCATGCTTTTTTATACCTGTTAAACCTAAAAAACTAGCAATTTGTCCCGTAAAGATAATAACAGCAATACCTGAAGTAAAACCAATTGTTACAGGACGTGGAATAAACTTAATTAAAGAGCCTAGTTTGAAGATTCCCATAAGACATAAAATAATTCCAGCTAACAAACCCGCGAGTAGTAAATTTTCGTATCCATAGGTAATTACAACTCCTAAAAGAATCGGAACAAAAGCACCTGTAGGTCCTCCAATTTGATACTTCGAACCACCAAACAGTGAAATGAGTATTCCAGCAATACAGGTTGTATAAATCCCATACTCTGGCTTAACACCAGAGGCTATAGCAAAAGACATAGCAAGTGGAATCGCAACAACTCCAACAATCATTCCTGAAAGAAGATCCTTTTGAAAATGTGCTAATGAATATCCTTCAAACCTTCCTGTAAATAACTTTCTCATTACAAACCCTTCTTTTCTATTTTTAATAGATCTGGATTACAAATGTATTTCTCGGTCCCTTATACAGAAAATTGTCCTTTTCACAAAAATAAAAAACACCCTAATATTTACTATATGTTTTACTTAAATGACACTCCAATTCACCTATATCTCCACCTTGTTGTACATAGGATTTCAATCTTTCTGCTAAACGTTCTCCGGCTCGACTATCTAGCTTCTTTGTATCAATAAACGATCTAATCCTTACCTTATCTGGAGTAATATCTCTACGAAACATTTGTCCTGGAATTTCACTCCAAAAACGATTCCATTCATCCAGTAATCCTATTTGATCAAATAAAAAACCTTGAATTCCACATAACCAAGCTGTACAAGCAGTATTTCTTTTTCGACATCCAACTCCATCTTGTAAATGTTGGCATGAAAAACAACAAGAATTTCCACTTTTTATACAAACTTCACAAACGTAATGAGCTCCTAATGAGCGAAATGTTTCAATTCCATGTTGGATGATATCTTCTTTCTTAACCTCAATACTCAACCTATCCCTCCTTAGCCATCATTTCACTTTCTGCTCCATCTAGCTCTTCTAACATTGAAATCGTATCGATTAAATGGTTGTTAAAAATCTTCCGTGCAACCACCAATAAATCCACAATAATAGGGTCTCGTAAAGAATATAAAACTCTTTTTCCATCTTTTCTACCAACAACAATGTTTTTTGAACGTAGTACACTTAATTGCTGAGAAATAGCTGAACCTTCCTTATTTAGAATATCTTGAATTTCGTTTACGCTTTTTTCACCTTCTGACAATAATTCTAAGATACCTATTCGCAAAGGGTGTGCTAAGGCTTTAAAGAAATCTGCTTTAAATTGTTGCATTTCGTTTCCCATTGAAATCCCTCCGTTACTTTTCCTCAATTTCAAAAAGTATCATATACATCTTCAAATGTTTGAATATGTATATGATACTTTTAAAACCTCGAATTTTCAATACAAATTTTACAATATTAAATAAGCATCAAATAGAGAAATATACTATTCAAATTTAGGTTCAAAATTTATTATCCAAAATAAAAGCGCCTAACATATTAGGAATATATAATACGTTAGGCGCTTGATATTTAAATTTTTTTGTTTTAGGTCTTGATAATATTGGATGAGTATATGACCAAAACGCTAGATGACTAATATGAATAAACTTATTTGTAAAATTAATTCCTTAGAATATTTTAAGAGCAAGTTTTGAAAAAAACTATTCAAAACTTGCTCCTTATTTTCTCAGATCCAACTATTTTGATACTAAAACCAACAGTAGTGAATTAGAATAATGACTTAATACTTGCTAAAACTGTGAGTACACCTACAATAATAACAAATACGTTACTCATTTTCCCTTTGTATTTAGCTAGTACTGGTACTTTTTGAATCGCATACATCGGTAATAGACATAAGATAGCAGCAACTAAAGGACCGCTTAGAGCATCAATAAGTCCAAGAATACTCGGATTTGTATAAGCAACAAACCAGCATGATAATACAACAAAAGTAAGGATTATTGTCTTAATTGTTTTTTCTTCAATATCTTTTCCACGTGATTTACCGAACTTAATAATCATGTCACGCATTACTTCAAATGCTCCTATATAATGGCCAAGGAAAGACTTTGTAATAGCCACAAAAGCAATAATTGGAGCTGCAATAGTGATTACAGGCGAATTAAGCTCATTAGCAAGATATGAAAGGATTGATAAGTTTTGTTCTTTTGCCATTTTTATATCATCTGGAGTCAAGCTCAATGCGCTACTCCAAACGAAGAACATAACAACAGCGAATGTCATGATATAACAAACCTTTTGTATTTGCGCACATTTAGCATCAGTGGCTTCGATTCCATACGTAGCTCTCTGTTTCACAACAAATGATGAAATCATAGGTGAATGATTAAATGAGAATACGATGATTGGTAGAATCATCAATATCGTCCCAAAATAGCCTGTTCCTGTTGAAGCAGTTGAAACAGCTGAAAAACTAAGCATTGACGTATTCCACTGTGGAATTAAAGATATTGCGATAAAAAGTAGAGAAACTATGAAAGGATACACTAGCATACTCATGATCTTTACAGTAATATCTTGACCAAAATTCAGTATAGCGATAAGACCAAGAACTAATACAAGTGATAAAATAGCCCTTGGAGGCTCTGGCATGTGCAATTGATGCACGATAAAACTACTTGCAGTATTTGTAAGCGCAACCGAATACATTAGTACGATTGTATAAATTGAACCGAAATATACGATGTTAAAAATGATACTCGCTTTATTTCCGAAATACTCTCTAATTGTACCTGTGATCCCCTCATCAGCAGAATTAGAAGCGTATATCATTTTAGCAAGCGCCCTATGTGAGTAGTACATAACTGGATATGCAAGTAATGTAATTAGTAGTAAAGATAATAAACCACCTGAACCTGCATTAATCGGTAAAAAGAGCACCCCTGCTCCAATTGCAGTTCCAAATAGACTGAGTGCCCATGTAGTATCCTGCTTATGCCACTTTTTCGGATCTGCATATTGCTCATTTTTTAGTGCGGTATTTTCAGCTTGAACTTCTATTTTCTTTGCAGTATTCCCGTTCATATAATAACTCCCCCTTGTATCTATTCCTACATCTCTCTTTGCATCTAACAAATATTCCCTTTTCGGAAAATGAATTCCTTACAAGTTGCCCCACATTGTATGTCCTTCATCATAATGAATCCAAATTGAAACATTCGCTAGTTAGCGTCCTAATATAATTGTTAGCGTTCACAAAAAAGTTTACTCAAAGTATCCGCTCTTTATATAAAGACCCCTTAAGAGAACAATATAGAATAGACTTCATAAATACGTTGCAACATCTCTAATAACAGTGTATTACTTTAATGGTTTCTCTTTTTTACTTTTAACAGTAATTTTAGCTAAACCGGCCTCTCTTCATTTGCGAGGCATTTCTTTCTCAATTCTATACATTACTTTCATAACTTCGGTAGCACTGATGATATTGCTTACACAAGCCACTGAAGCACATTACATACATTTCGCCTCTAATCACACACCTTTCTTACTAAGAATCGCATTTTTTATATTTTCTCCAGAGATAATAAAATTTCTCTCGACGCCCTCATTATAACGTGTATATTTATAAAATTAATATTTTTATATTTTCAGAAATATTAAAGCGGAATAATTTTATATGGATAATATTTTACAGTTAGCATGTAGCCATTGTTTTTATCGCGTAAAGCTAAATTAGTTAGTAAAAATATACAATTATACATTGTCTTTCTAGGTGACTCATTCTAAAAATACTTATATCCCCTTTTATCAAAAAAAATTATTTTAAACACAAAAGATATTCTAATAAATAATTAATGTAGACAAAAAGAAGAGATTCACAAAATACAAAAACCAATTTTTAGGATATATATTATCAATATTGAATTCATATACATTTTTTAAAAAATACACTGAGCAAAAAACAAAAAAACTGCCCCATATGGACAGCTCATTTACATAATTATCGTTATCAAAGATTCACAAACAAATCACTTCAATGTCATCTTAATTCTAGTTTGTTCGACTCTTCTTCAGAGATATCTCTATGTTTGTAATGAATCGTTTTTAGATCATTTCCTTTTATGCGAAAAGTAATTGTGTCCTCTCCATAAGGCGGATTGTGTGCACCCTCAAAAGTTTGAATTTGAACAGTTACATAAAAAGTATAATTTGTTGTATCTTTTCTTATTTCAAGTATTTTTTCAGAACCTCGATACCAAAGTTTTGGTTCCTTATAATAGTTTTCAACCTCTTTGCTTATCGGCTCCAATAAGAGCTCAATTACTACTTCTTTTAAAAGTTTTTTGGGTACAGGTATTCTGTTGATTTTCTTTCTTTTTACATCTATAATCCTCCAAAAATCCCCGCTCTTTTCAACGGTATAAAGAACATTCGTACCGTCCGCTTTCAAAAGATGAAAATAACCTTTATTTCCCTTAATATATAATCGTGGTTCATTAATCCACTCACCTTCTGTTTGCACTATCCCTAAAAACAACTGAGTAAGTGGCGTTATCTTATAATCTAATTGGTTAAAGTCTCCAAACGAATAAAGTTCATAACCGGTTAAATCTATGCCAAAATTTCTGTTTATATCATTTTCCTTTTCTACAATTGCTTGAGCAGAAATGCATGGTAATAAAAAACTAAACAGACATATGATGCTAACCATTGTTAATCTTATTTTCATAACATCAATCCTCTCTTTTATTAAGATGCAACAAAAGAGAGGATATTATTGATTAGGGCATAAGCTAAAAAATTAAACTCCCCCATTAACTAGCTCGTTTATCGAGTTTAATTTTGAAGAAAGCTCGATAAACCATTCTTCATCCCCTGTTAATAATGCAAGATCTATAAGATAAAGGATTTGTTCCTTATTTATTACCTTTGATTCAGGGAGTTTGTTAACGTGTTTACTAAAGAGTAAAATCGCTTCGTTTATTGTGTACTGGCCGTCACGTTTCACAATACTAACTGTAACTATATCCTCTACATCATCAAGTGATACAATATAACCAACTATTAATTCACCTTCATTTGATATTCCACGAACCCAATCTCCTACTTTTAAAACATGATTATTATTTGACATCATACCGTTTCACCTTCCTATAAATATTTTTTGTGACGATAAAAAAGATATAAAAACAAATTATACTGTAATATTTTTCATTACATTTAAGTATTAAGAACTCACGGCTATATAATAATTAAGCCGCTTAACGCTCTTGATTGATAAGGTCAACAACTTCTTTCATTGTATAATTCTTTAAGTATTCACCTAGATGCTCTTCAGCACCTAAGAAAATAGCGAAAAGAACTTTTCGCATGTTCGAACCTACAACACACTGATTGTTTGATTCTGGACACTTCGGCTGCAAAGCACCTTCAGAGGTTATCTGATAAATATGCCAAAGATTAATTTCATCTAAATCGCGAGCGAAAATAAAACCGCCACCAGTCCCCTCTTTCGATTGTATAAACTTATGTTTTTTTAACAAACTTAGTACTTTGCGAATGCGTACTGGATGAACACCTGCACTTTCTGAAATAGCATTACTTGTTGACATCCGGTCTGGCTGTAAAGCTAAATAAGTTAAACTGTGAATGGCCAAGGTAAAGTCGCTGTTCATGATTTTCCTCCTACGATTAAAAATATTGTTTCTCATATATTAACATACTGTAGCCATAAATATTACAGATTGGTTAGAACGTTAAAACATATAGAATACTTCTTACCATAAAAAAATTAATTCCTTTATATTCTATCCGGTCTCACCTATATCCGATAACTTCATTTAGCTTTTTAAGTTGAAAATAAAATTAAACACTCCACTGTTTCTTCACTTGTTCTTCTGCCAGTTGTTTAATTTTTGTCCAAATCGTATCTTTACTCACAATAACATTTGTTTGATAATTTCTATCATTATAATTAACTGTAACACATACTTCAATCATCTTCTGCTTCCTCCTTTCAAGAAAATTTCTTATTTATATTTAATACCTGAAAAATTTTGAATTTAGTTATAATCTCTAGCATATAACTTCATTTGTTTAAATAATTAAGTTTAAAAACCCCACTGTTTCTTCACTTGTTCTTCTGCCAACTGTTCAATTTTTGTCCAAATCGTATCTTTGTTCACAATGACATTTGTTTGATAGTTTCTGTCTTTATAATTAACTGTAACGCATACTTCTATCACCTTCAGTTTCCTCCTTTCAAAAAATTTCTCTTTCATACTATTACTTATTAATTAGCCAACTTTTGCAGTTCAATGTTTAAAAATGTTCGGACACTACGTGGTAAAAATTTGCGAATTTCTTCTTCGTTAAAACCAATTTGCAATCTTTTTTCATCCAGCATAATCGGGCGACGCAACATTAGTGGATGCTCAATTATTAATGTATAAAATTCATTTAGCGAGAGCTCATCAATATTTATATTTAAGTCCTGAAAAGTTTTGGATCTAGTTGAAATAATTTCAGTAGCCCCCTCTTCAGTTAAACGAAGAATCGATTTAAGCTCATCAACTGTCATAGAATTTGATACGATGTTTTTTTCAATATAATCAATTTGATGCTCTTCAAGCCATGCTTTCGCTTTTCGGCATGAAGCACAGCTTGCTGTTGTATATAGAATTACCATATTTAACTCACTCCTTTAATGTTATTAAACGTACATTTTAAATATCGCTTATTGAAATGTATTAAAAAAAATTACAGTTTAGAATCAAATTCACATAATGTTAATTATTCAGCAATGTTTCATTTATCTCTATTATTCATGCTACATTTTACAGACGTTAACAACTCACTTTTAAAAATCTTACTGTAATTTTAAACTTTACAGTTCAATTAATCAACTGTTAAGTCTTGGATTAATTTTAATAACACAACAAATTATTCTCATGTAAAATTCCCCATAGCATGATGGCTCCTTCAAAGCACATTTCACGCATTTCTTGCTTACAAGTGCTATTATGGATTATATTCATCCTAATAAAAAGTACGTACTTTAAAGTGTTATAGGTACTAAAAAGTAACATATGCATTTTCAAGTGCCATTCTGCTTATTTCTCTCTTACATCGGTTATTATGACCGATATTTAGCACAATAAATAGTACGCACTTTAAAGTGTTATAGGTACTAAAAAGAAATAATTTTAGTATTGCAACGGATGTAGGCTCACAACTGTAATCTAAATTCATCAAAGGAGTTTTTTTTATGAAGACATACAATATTCCTGTAGAAGCGACTTTAGAAGTTATTGGCGGAAAGTGGAAAGTTGTTATCCTTTGTCATTTAAAAAAAGGAACAAAAAGAACGAGTGAATTAAAACGTTTAATGCCTGGTATTACGCAAAAAATGTTAACCCAACAATTACGGGAACTAGAAGAAGATGGTGTAATCCAAAGGAAAGTATATGACCAAGTACCACCAAAAGTAGAGTACTGTTTAACGGATTACGGTTCGTCTTTAGGAGCTATACTCGATTCCCTCTGTTCCTGGGGAGAAGTTCATCTTGAAAAAACCGGGAACACATCCATGCTGATTACAGCAGATGAATAATAACTGTAGAAGACATAAAATAGGTTGAGACAATACTTGCCTCAACCAGTTTTTATGTCTCTTTATAATTTTTTGCCGTAATGACTGTTTCAAACTCAAAGGTTTCCGGTAGATGATCTGCATAAGAATATTCAAAAGTTCGTCCATCCGTTAAGTAAGCTACTTGTTCAACTCGCATGAGGAAATCCTGATTTGTTAAGTTCATAAACTGCTTTTCCCTATCATCTGGGCGAATTCCTTTAACCCTGACAACAGATGTCCCTACTTCAAGACCAAGTTTATTTTGAATATGTGAGTATATCGACTCCTCTAAAACAGAAGCCTTAACACCTGGGATAACCGAAATTGGCATCCATGTATGCTCCATAATCGTCGGAATGCTGTGAATGATGCGGAGGCGAATGATTTTATAGACGAAATCACCGATTGAAACTCCCAATTTCTCAGCAACTACTTCATCAGCACCAACAATCGCAAACTCGATAATTTTACTTTCTACCTCACTGCCGTAAACAGCTTTCGTACCTGTTAAAGTTTGAATCATTCGTGCCTTTTCCTGCTGACGCCAATCTTGCACCACTGTTCCACTTCCGCGCCGGCGGATGATGTAGCCGTCTCTTACTAACAGATCCAGCGCTTTTTTAATAGTAAGTGCTGAAACATCAAATTCTTCAGCAAGGACGGGGCTACTCGGAATTTTTTCATTGATTTTATATTCACCGTCTAAAATTTGCTGTTTAATCTTTTGATAAATGCCGAGGTATTTTACTTGTGTTGATCCGCTTGCCATTTCCATACCTCCTTTATACTGCATACTCGCTTCTATTCATTCAAATGTAAAGCCTCAAGTTTGTAGACTGAAGGTGATGGGGCAGCAAATCCGTTTTCCAAGATTTCAATATTCGTTACCGCTTCTTCGTCTTTCACAAGTTTTGGTGCACCATTTACAATTGTGTCATAAGCTGCATCATAGAAACGACCATAATCACCAAGCGGTGTTTTAATTTGTTTTTCAATCCAGTCACCATTTGCATTACGATACTTAGCAACTCCATAGTACATCGGTGAATCTTCACCAAACCCTGCACTCTCAGGCATAATCCCCGCTTTCAAATCATTTTCTTGCTGATCTTCACCGTATTTAATAAATGATCCATTTGTTCCATGAACGATAAAGCGTGGATAATCTTTCGCTACGATATGGTTCGTTTTCAGCTTAATCTTCAACTGATTTCCATAATGTAGACCAACATCGAAATAGTTATCAACCGCACCTTCCACTTCATTATTACGAATATCGTATGTCACTGTATTTGGACGGCCGAATAGTGAAATCATGCGGTCCATCGTATGAATACCTAAACTGTAAAATGAACCTTCTTCTTTTGGAGCTTCATGAGTGATTGAACCAGGACGGAAATAATCAATATGTGATTCAATCTCAATAATATCACCAAGGAATCCTTGTTCAACTACTTGCTTTACAGCTAAAAAATCACCATCAAAACGACGGTTTTGATAAGGCATAACGACTACACCTTTCTCTCGTCCTAAAGCTAATAATTCTTTCGCATGTTCTACTGTATCGCAAAATGGTTTTTCAACGATAACTGATTTTCCGGCTAGTATAACTTTTTTTGCTAATTCATAATGCGTATGTGCTGGCGTACAGATCGTCACGACTTGAATTTCTTTGTCATTCAACAATTCGTCTAAATCAGTAGTGAAGTAAACACCTTTTTCCTCATATGGAGCCGCTAATTTTTCATTTATTTGACGTACAAAAATTGTTTTTACTTTTATATTATTACGTGTCTTTAGATAAGGTAGGTGATAACGGTTAGCTGATTTTCCAAATCCAATAAAGCCCATTGTTAATGTCATGTTCTTCAACTTCCTTGCTCATAAATTTTCGTTTCTACATTTATTATATATTTTTATCTTTAAAAGTATATAGTTTTAATTTCAAAATTATATATAAAAAAGTCGAGATAGAAATCATTTTCTGATTCCCATCTCGACTTTACGTTATAGACTTATATCCTATCATCATTTTATTTATACTCAATGACTTGAGAGCTACTTGGCTATATACTCTTATTCATACATATACGAACGTGTCATCGGAATTGTATCATTAATCCCTTTTGTAAATACAAATTGATGTAAATCAATATTACCTGTAAAGAACGAAGCTGCACATGCATTTAAATATAAACGCCACATGCGGATAAATCGCTCATCTTTCGTTTTGCGAACTTCCTCTAGTACGTTTTCAAAATTTTGAGCCCAATGTTGTAATGTATTCCCGTAATGTCTACGTAAGCTTTCCACATCAACAATGAAAAATTGTTCATTTGTCATGTTCGTGATTAATTCGTTAACAGCAGGAACATACCCACCAGGGAATATATATTTTTCAATCCAACCATTCGTAGCACCACCATTAGCCGGAGAAGTAATGCAATGTAGCAGAGAAATCCCGCCATCATTTAGTAGTTTGTTAACTGTTTCAAAGTATTGCGTAATGTTGTCTTTTCCTACATGTTCGATCATACCTACACTAACAATTTTATCAAATTTACGATTCCTAATATCGCGGTAATCAAGTAAAGATACTTCAACTAAATCCGTAAGTCCCTCTTGTTTAATTCGCTCGGAAGTCTTTGCAAATTGTTCCTCGCTTAATGTTACTCCCATCGCTTTCACACCGTACTGCTTAGCGGCAGCTGTAATGAGCTCACCCCACCCGCAACCGATATCTAATAGCGTATCACCTTTTTGAAGGTTCAACTTTTTCAAAATATGATTCACTTTATTATGCTGCGCTGTCGTTAAAGAATCTTGTTCACTTTGGAAATACGCACAAGAATATGTCATTGTTTCATCAAGCCATAATTTATAGAAATCGTTCCCAATATCATAATGATGAGCAATATCTTCTTTATTTTTTTGTTTTGAGAAATTCCATTTACTTTTGAAATATTGCAACTTACTATCACCTAAAAAGCTATCCTGCCTTTTATAAATAGATTGAATTGCTTTTTCAAGATTCCCCTCTATTTCAAGGTCCCCATTCATATATGCTTCACCGAATGCAATAGAAGGATCCTTAGCAATTTCTTTTTTTGAGAGCGGCTTATGGAATGTTATATGAAATTGAGGTTCCCCTTCGCCATATTGTATTGTTTCTCCATTCCAAAGTGTAATTTGAACTGGATCTGAAAACAGATTTTTAAGTATTTTTTTATAAAAAAGTTCTTCAACCATAAAAACATCTCCTACTAAAAAATTGAACAAAAAACTATACTAGTTAATAAGTCTTTTTGAACATAGCTTAAAATCTTTATGACTTCTTGCTACGAGTGTCATTATAAAACGGTTATATTATGAAGCATAGTACGTACTTTAAAGTGATGTAGGCACTTTTAAGTACCCATGACTGAAACAGGTCCTCAAAAATTTTACTTTTCATCATAACAACTTTCTAAAGTTTTAAAACGAAAAACACCACCTCTTCATTAGGTGGTGTTTTCAATATTACATATAGAGATTTCACTTAACTTCTGTGTTTTTTCTATCTATGCATCGTTCTCCCCATGCGGTTAATTGATTTAATACATTTTGTAAAGACCACCCATAATCGGTTAGGGAGTATTCTACTCGAGGGGGAATTTCTTTGTAAATTTCACGTGTAATCACACCATCTTCTTCCAGCTCACGTAGTTGCTGCGTTAACATTCTCACAGAAATTTCAGGAATTAGACGTTGCAACTCACTCGTTCTCTTCGTCCCTTTCGTTAAGTGACATAAAATGACGACCTTCCACTTTCCACCGATAATTTCTAAAGTTGCTTCTATAGGTATATTATATTGTTTCACGCGATCTCCTCTCCTTTTTTATAAATTTCTTATCTATTGTTACGTAAAAATAAATAATTTTCTATACGGCACATTTTAGTTCCTACAGCACAAAAAAGTACCTATATTACAAAAAAGTAATTATGCTGCTTAAAAATCTCCCTCTATACAAAAAGAAAAAACGAACGTATTCTCGTTCGTTTTTTCTTTCTTTATTCAGCTGCGGTTATAAGCATAGACGTGTTACCATTCTTTTCAAGATGATTTTCTCCCCAGTTACAAAGAGTATCGAGTATAGAATCTAAAGAATGACCGTAATCAGTTAAAGAGTATTCTACTTTTGGTGGCACTTGGTTATACACTTTTCTCTCGATTACACCATCTTCTTCTAATTCACGTAATTGTTGCGTTAACATCTTTTGTGTAATACCAGACATTAATTGTTTTAATTCGCACGTTCTCTTTTTGTCTTTCTTTAAATGACAAAGGATAACTACTTTCCACTTTCCACCGATAACCTCTAAAGTTGCCTCTACAGGAATATTGTATGTTTTCATATAAAAATCTCCTTTAATAATTTTATAAGACAAATAAGCTAAAATATTTAAATATTACTTTTAAGTATCTATAGCACCTTAAAGTACGTACTTTTTATTGTGTTAAACATGTTTCATAATAGCATACGTAAACAGCAGATGAGTAGTACGGCACCAAAAAGTACCTGTATTACTTTTTAGTATCTATATCACTTTAAAGTACGTACTTTTCATTATGTAAAATACATTTCATAATAGCATTTGTAAGAGTTGAGTGAGTCATGCAGTGTTAGAAATTACCTGTTAGTACCTGTACTTTAAAGTGAGTATTTTTATCATACATTTTGTCAGACGATGAAATGACATGTTTTCATTTTCACATCCATTCACAATGAATAAATAATTTTCAAATACATTTTAGGAGGATATCTATAATGAGTAAATTACTAAAAGAAAAAATCGGGTTTGGTACAGCACCACTAGGAAATATGTACCGTAATATCCCAGAGGAAGAAGCAATCGCTACAGTGGATGCTGCTTGGGAGAATGGCGTTCGTTACTTTGATACAGCTCCACTTTATGGATCTGGATTAGCGGAAATCCGTCTTGGTGAAGCACTGTCAAAAAGAAATCGTGATGATTACTTTTTAAGCACCAAAGTAGGTCGAACGATTTCAGATGAACTAGAAGATCCATCTGCACGTGATTTAGGTGAAAAAGGCGGACTTTTCGAATTTGGTCGCAAAAATAAAATGATCAATGACTATAGCGCAGACGCAACACTTCGTTCTATCGAGCAAAGTTTGAAACGTTTAAAAACAGATCGTCTAGACTTTGTTTTCATTCATGATTTAGCACAAGACTTTTATGGTGATGAGTGGATTTCACAATTTGAAACAGCTCGAACAGGAGCATTCCGTGCGCTAACACGTTTACGTGAAGAAGGAGTTATTAAGGGCTGGGGGCTTGGAGTAAACAAAGTAGAATCAATTGAACTTATGCTTGATTTAGAAGAAGCGAAACCAAATATATCCTTACTAGCTGGTCGCTATTCATTATTAGACCACGAACGTGCATTGCAACGAGTAATGCCTGCAGCTGTAAAGCATAATATGGATATTGTTGTTGGTGGCCCATATAGCTCAGGTATTCTTGCTGGAGGCGCTCACTTCGAATATCAAAAAGCATCGCCAGAAATTATTGCAAAGGTTGAGAAAATCAAAGCTCTTGCAGATCGTCACGACATCAGCATCAAAGCTGCTGCATTACAATTTTCACTAGCAAATCCAGCAGTTGCTGCCGTTGTTCCTGGTGCAAGTAAACCGGAACGAATTGTAGAAGACCAAAACGCCTTAAATACAGTAATTCCAGCAGCATTCTGGGAAGAAATGCGCGAACAAAAACTAGTAGCACCTAATGCACCACTACCAATCAACGTAAAATAATAATATAACTTTAATCAGTGGGAGCATCTCCCACTGATTATTTACCCGTAAATACCGGGATGAAAAGGAGCGTAATGAATATGGCACATACTACTACATCTATGGAAATTTTTGCTTCACCTGAACAAGTATGGCAATTAATCGGAGGTTTCAACTCCCTTCCAGACTGGTTACCTTATATACCTAGCAGTAAATTAACGGAAGGCGGTCGTGTACGTCATCTAGCTAACCCAGATGGCGATACAATTATAGAACGATTAGAAGTATTCAATGATAAAGAGCGCTACTACACGTATTCAATCATGAATGCACCGTTCCCAGTCACTAATTATTTATCTACAATCCAGGTTAAAGAAGGTACTGAAAGTAACACATCGTTAGTAGAGTGGTCTGGTACATTCACTCCTGTTGAGGTTAGTGATGAAGAGGCAATAAATCTGTTTCATGGTATTTACAGCGATGGACTGAAAGCATTACAGCAAGCATTTCTAGATTAATTCATGTAATTGATTGAGACGAAAAAGTAAATTAACAGTCAAATATTCGATTTTTTTAGTTAAATTCATTATGAAAGATAAACAAATACAAATTTCATGCCTGCTTGTTATTGACAAGAAATAAAAAATACTACCTCCAAATGGAAGGTAGTATTT
Organism: Bacillus sp. S71; assembly: GCF_016625265.1. Classification (NCBI taxonomy): domain Bacteria; kingdom Bacillati; phylum Bacillota; class Bacilli; order Caryophanales; family Bacillaceae; genus Bacillus; species Bacillus sp. S71. The sequence continues at coordinate 390,026 of NZ_JACVUW010000003.1, forward strand.
TTTTATTAATCAGGAAAAACAATTAATCCCTCTTCTTTTTCCTCCTGTTTTAAATCTTCTTCTGGAAAGGTTACAGTTGAATTTTTATCACCTGTTCTTTTTGTTTCTTCACCTGGAAATACGAAAGTTGAATTTTCTTTTCCTTCATTTTTTTCTACGTTATCTGGAAATACCATAGGATCATTGGTAGTCAAATCATTATGAAATCCAAGGTTAGACAAAATCGCTTTTAAATCTGGTAAAACCCCTATTTTATCAGATGATGGGTTATTAGTCTTTGTGCCTGTATTAGGATTACTTAAAATTGCTCTCAATTCTTTTGGTGTATATGCCTTACCTAAATGTTCTTTAGCAATGCCTTGAATCGATACAGCAGCCCCAGCAATTATAGGCGAAGCGCTAGAAGTACCACGAAAATTAGAAGTATAACGATTAATTATGTTCTGATCTGTAACTTTTTGTCCTTTACTATTTTGATTTTGATATGTATCTAATGTATCAACATATTCTCCCCAACCATATACATCAATTCTACTACCATAGTTAGAGAAAGCTAAACGTTTATGAGGAACTCTTGCAGTAGATGCTCCAACTATAATAGCTCCTGAATCTTTAAAGTCTTGACTATTTCGATTTAAAATCTGTTTACCATTACGGTCTTTAAATTCATCTAAATCAATCCCACCATTACCAGCTGCTTCTACAATAATAATGCCTTTATCTGTACCTTTGCGAATTGCATTAAATATACTCGGGTATACTTCTACTGGTAAAGGGTCATCTCCATATCCATCATATTTAAAGGACTCTTCTATTAATAAAACATCTCCAGCCTGTAAAGAATCTACGGCACTTAAAATAGCATCTCTTACATCAATTCTCCCATTATCTCGGATTACTGAAATTACTTTTGCCTTTGCTTTTGGTGCAATTCCAATGTTCCCAATCCCATTGTCAGCTGCAGAAACAACACCTAGAACTGAAGTACCGTGAGAAAGATCATTACTCATTTTTCCAGACATAAATTCAATATTTTGACCGACTAAATCTTCATGATTTAATAACCAGCCTTCTTCCAAATCTACAAAAGTTGCTCCCTGACCATTTCCTCCTTTAATTCCCCAAGCATAAGGAGCATTAATTCCTAAAGGTGCCTCTTCAAGATATCCCTGTCTCGAAAATCTAGGTTCATCATAAGGATTGACTGATAGTACAGGCAATCTCGAGCCAGTTGTTGTATTTATACTCTTATTAGAACGAACTTGTATTTTACTAGAATCGTTATTAGCAGCATATACTGTATTTGTTACAAATGTCGTACCTACCCCAGCAAAAGCTGTAATTGCAAGTGATGATATTAACATACCTTTAAAATTTTTCATTTTTCCACCTCTAGTTTTCTATTAGAAATAACATATTTAATAATGTGTATGAACCAAAAGCATTTTATCTTATTATAAAAATCAATAGATTTTATAGCTTTTTGATTTACATAAAAACTCCCTTCATTCTTGTAATTCAATATGTACATCTCAAAACAACAAACTTACTGTAACTATTATAGTTACACCTTTATTAATTTTCAACTACGAAATATAAATTTTTAAAAATAAATTTATATTACTTTAAAACAGCACTAACCTTTTACCCACATAAAGTGAAACTTTAATCAGTGGGGTTTTGTTCATCCCCCACTGATTATTAGCCCTCACCAATCGGGCATTTACGGGCAGTTAATGCGGGATAAAAATGCCAAATATCTATCCAAATTACAGCAATCAATAAGTTTATGGACTACGAAAGAAATACGAAAAAGCAAAGCACTAAGTGCTTTGCTCCTTATAAAATCCCTTTTAACTTTTCACCAATTAACTTCGCTACATACTCATAACCTTCTGGCCCAAAGTGTAATCCATCTTTTTCATCATTTTCTACAAATCTTTTATAATCCCGTTCTTGAATCATTTCAGCGAATACGTTTAGAAAATAACTTCCTGTTTCCCTCGCCACTTTCTCCACCACGTCTGCATACTGACTAAGCACTCTATTTGTTCTATTACGCTGTCTTTCTTCATCAACTGGTGCAGGACTAATCAGTAGTACTTTATCTGATGAAACTTGGTTCACAATCTTCTCTAAGTTTTCTTTATATGCTTGTAATGACACTTGAGAAAAAGAAACTGCATCATTCGTACCAAGAAAAACTGTTACGAAATCTGGTTTATATGATATTACATCTTCTTCAATCCTATTTAACGCATCGAATGTATTATCACCTGGAACACCTGCATTCACTACTTTCCAGTTCGGAAACATCTCTTGCAAACGTGGTGTTAATCTCGGCATTCCATCAAAAAATGTTTCATCAGCTGTAATACTATCTCCAAAACATACTAACGTTTTCATTAAGCTACTCTCCTTTTACGTATGAAACAACTTTCCTTCTATTGCTTTTATATATCTGTCAGCAGAACGTTCAACTGCCTCATTTGCATTTTCTTTTACTACTCGATGAAAAGCGTTGTATAAACGATTAAACTGTAACGGCTTCACTCGATTCACCATTTCTTCCACTTTTCTCGCTGGTAGTGGAATTAAGTTTGGATAGCTGTACATGAAGCTTACCCACCGCTCATCTGCTACAACTTGAATAATATCACCTGTTAACAAAATCCCTTTTCCGTCATTACCTTCTTCCCAATGTAAGACAGATCCACCACTAAAATGTCCTCCAAGACGATGCACAGTAATCCCATCCGCTAATTGTAAAGACTCACCAGACCAGTAAATAATACGACTACTCGGACGCATCACCCACTCTTTATCATCTTCGTGTATATAAATTGGTACATCAAATGTCTCTGCCCATTCTACTTGCGTTGAATAATAATGAGGATGAGACAACGCAATCGCATCTAATCCGCCAAGCTCTTTTATTTTCGTAATTGTCGTTTCATCTAAATACGTAATACAGTCCCACAGTAAACGATATGACTCTGTTTTCACTACAAATGCCGTTTGACCGATTGCAAATCCTGGTTTTGTTGTAATGCTATAAAGTCCACCTTCCTCTTCGATTATTTCATTTTTATATGTATCACCAATTTGTAAGCTTTCCAGTGTCGTCCAAGATTGTCCTTTTGGATTCACATATTGCCTCTCTTCATCACAAATATGACAGCTCACCGGTTCTTCTACACTCGCCGCATACTGCACGCCACACGTTGTACAAACGAAATTTTTCATAATAAATTCCCCTATCCCTATATTTTTATTAAGCAGATTTTTGTTGATAATGATCTGCTTTTTTATTTTCAATTAATAAACTTATAAAAGTAAGTAAATAGACAACTGTAACCGATAACGGAATTACAGTAAATCCTTTTTCTGCAAAAAGAATCCCGCAAACTGACGTTACAAATACAGTCCCTACTGACAATAAACCATAACTTTTACTTTCATAAATCCATACGTACGGAATAAAATGAACACCTATTAACATCGCTACTACAAAAGGTAACCATTCTGGAAATTGAAAATAGGCAAGTAATACAAGTGGAATATTCAATACATTTATTCCACCAATTAAGCCTGCCAAAACCCCTAACGGATTTCCTTTCGCAAACATATCAATCTTCAATATAGCAGCTATCATTAAGCCAAAAGGAAACACACAGCCCATACCGATTAAATATACCCACACCACTTGTTTTTCAGAAAGAACAAATCCCGTTATACTCATAACTATCCAAAATAAAACACCGGCTAATATAATCGGTAGGCCTCTCTTCGTTTTTATTGCTAAATCCTTTTTCGCTTCTGCAACATTCATCTCACTATCTCCCCAAAAATATTTGTACTATAAAGTCACCTCAACCTCACCCATCCAATAACGCCAAGCTTCTAAATAATCTTCTAAATCTTTCGGGTGGTGCCGTAAACATGTATCTATACGCAAATATAATCCTATGACTATCTCTTCATATAAATCACGGTCATTTTTATGAAATACACATTGTTTCATCGCATAACCAATCGTTTCTTTTGTTAAATCTTCCGGAGTTGAACAGAACGCATAAATTAAATCATATATAGGATCTCCTAACACTGGTAAAGGATCAATTACACCGTGCAGCTCATTCTCTTTAAATATAAAGTTATGAAATCCAAGATCACCATGCAATAAAAACGGCTGATTTATTCCAGCGTCCCTATTCGCTAACTTAAGAACCGTTCTATACTCTTCTTCACTTATGTAACGCCTTACATTTTCATGAGCTTCTATCACATTTGTTGTTAAAAATTCACTCCAAGATTGAACCGGATTTTCTTTCCATCCCCAGCCATCAACCTCTGTAGCTACTTCATACTCATTGATAACTTCTTTTACAAGTTTACAAAGAACACTCCGTTTATAGCCTAGTTTGCAAGAAGTTGTGCCCTCAAGGAATGAGTAAACAATATAGCGATTTAAAGGTTCCTTATATAAAAGCTTTGGAAATAATTCGTCCTTTTTATAAAACTGAAGAAAATAAGCTTCTTCACGTATGACATCCGATTCATTCAACTTTACAACGTATTGTTCATCTAACAAATATATAGTGCTTGTCGTTCCCCCGTTTAATGCTTTTACGCTATTTGGATAATGTGAAATAACTTTTTCCTTAACTAGTTGTGCAGTGATTATTGAAATGTCCATTCTCTCACCCTTTAATTCGGAAGATTCCCTTAATTCAAAAGACAACTTTACTATTATTTGACAAACGCAAGGAAAATCCTCCCAACCATCCTAATATAACAAACAACAATTTTATTTTATTACAATGGCTTTCTTCAATATCCCATTTATGATAACGTGACTTTATCACTCTAAATGCTCTTCATATACTCTAATAATTTCTATTGCAGGGTCTATGTCTTGTAATTTATGAGCCAAACTTTCTACACCAAACACTTCTGTAAACGTATGACTGCCTACAATTAAATTAATCCCTTTAAATTTCGCATGTTGCACTGTATATAATGTTTTTTCACCTGTTATGTACGTGTCACACCCTTTTTCTAATGCACGTTCAATCAAATTTGTATTGTTTCCTGCACCGGTTAAAATCGCAATCCGTTTTACTGGTTTATCGTGATTTCTCCAGCTCTTCACTTTCTCTTCCATTTTTTCTTCAAGTTTTCCAACTAAGTTTGAAAAAGGAATCGCTTCTTTATATTCTCCTATTCCCGGTAGTTCTTCTTCCTCATACGTGGAATATTCCAGTATTGTATCTATCCCAATTCCGTTAAATAACGATGTACACGTGCCAAACTTTACAAAATCTAACGGCAAATGAACCCAAAAATGATTCATTTCATATTGCTTCAATTTCTCAATACAAGCCTCTTCCATACCAAATAAAAAACTCCACGGCGCATGATGTGTAACTATCATATCGACTCCATTTCTATACGCTTCTTCAATAGTTTCTAACGTTAAATTTGTTGTGTAACCGATTTTGTGAAATTCATCTTTACTTATATGAGTAAAACCATATTCATCATCGCCGTATTTATGAAGATGCTCTCCAAATAGTGATGTTATATGTTCGTTAAACTGCTTTATATTCATTTTATTTCTCCTTTCATTTACTTTTATATTTCAAAAATAAGGAAATACTAAATAAAAACGTTACATACATATAGGAGGACACCATGAAACCTGAATTTTTAAAAGCTATACATGATGCCATTGGAAATGTTGAACACATTCATATAGAAGAAAGCGGTGCTGACAGCTTACTTATCCATCATGATGATGCACAGCAATTACAACAAGTCGCTAAAACGCTAGAAAATAACAATTTTCGCTCTGCTTTAAGAACAACTGGAGATGCTTCGTATATTGAAGTATTGAACAGATAGTGAAAGTCCGGATGTATGCCGGGCTTTCTTTTTTTATATTGAAACTTCAAACTCTTTCACATACACCGCTGTTCCAGCGATATCTATTTGTAACTTTTCGTTTTCTATCCCTTTCGTTACATAAACGGTTACACGACCATCTTTATTTATTTCCTGTCCTTGCTCAACGATTAAATCCAATTCATGTTCAAAATCTTTCTCTAAATACTCCGCATAATACGCTCCCATTACACCTGAAGCTGTTCCTGTCACTGGATCTTCAATCGTCCCAGCGTAAGCTGATGAAAAATGACGGCCGTGCATTTGTGCTAGTTCATCATAAGTTTCTAGACAAATTGGGTGAATAGAAGCATTAGGTATTTCTTTTAATACTGATGGAAATGCAGCATTATTAGGTTTCATTCTCTCACATGCATTAAGATTTTTAATCGGTACAATTACAGTCCAATTTCCCGTACTTCCATATACAATCGGTAAACTTACATCTAAATCATTTACTTCTAAACCAATACTATGAGCTAATTCTTCTTTTGAACCTGTAAACTCTTTAAACTGAGGTGCTGCCTGTCTCATTTTAATAAAGGTTTCTCCATTTTCATTTACACGTATTTGTATCGGTAAAATCCCAGCCTTCGTTTCAATCGTAAGGTTACTTTTCTCTTCTAATAAACCTTTTTCGTGCAAGGCATATATCGTCCCTACTGTCCCATGACCACATAAATCCATTTCAAAACCAGGTGTAAAATAGCGCATTTTTATATGTGCTACTTCTGAAGAAAGAACAAAAGTTGTTTCGTTAAATCCAATTTTTTCAGCAATACGCTGCATTTCCTCTTCCGTTAATCCATCTGCTTCTAATACAATACCTGCTGGATTTCCCTTATTTGGTTTATTCGTAAATGCATCGTAATGAAATACGTTTATAATCTTCATCTTCTTTTCTCCTAATCTACTTTAAAAATTTTATAATAAAGCTCTGTCTCCGTTTTCACCGAACAATTATTTCTCCAAAATATCCTCTGCATCTTTTCATTTGAAGTATGCGTGCTTCCGATGTAATAAGTAGCCCCCATTTCCTTTAACATATGTAAAGATTGAAGATGCATATGAGAAGCAACTCCTTTCCCGCGATAATAAGGCATTACTCCAAAGTAAAATAATCGTCCTTCACTTTCTGTTCCAGTTTCTATATGTGGTATGGACATACCAATTGGCCCAGTTTTATCATAAAAAACAATACATGACTTTTCCCAACCCTTACCTAACTCTGTTTGCACGGAATAAAAATGTTCATCGATAGTTAAAATTGAAGTTTGATTCTCTGAACCCGACATACATTGTTCCCAAATATATTTAAATTCTTTTTCCGATAACGTTCCTTCTGCTATTGATCGATATGTATATTGTCTTTCAAGCTCTTCTACATTGTTCAATTCTCTACATACTTCTATCTTTGCGGCATACAAAGAAAAACCGACATCAAGTAACACTTTCACACTTGAGTTATAACTACTAAACCTTTTGTTTAATACAATACTTGCTCTTTTTAACTCCCAATTAAAACAAACCTCTTCAAATCTACTTATCTTTTCTTTATATGTTTGTACGTTATACAAAACATCTTCTTCTATTTCTTCAATCGTTACTGCATTTGGTAAGCCATTTAATACTTTTTTAGAAGGGCCAAATAGATTCTGAATGATTGCAAGATCGTATATCACCACTTCAATTCCCCTACACCAGGCTCAATAAACTTCCCTGAAATATCCTCATTTGAATCTATTACCCAATCATATATATTTTTTGCTCCTTCAGCCGGAGTCATATTCGCATCAAAGGCACCAATATCAGTTTTTAATTTTCCTGGGTGAATGGCAGTTACACGAATTCTTTTATTCTCAAACTCTTGTTGTAAGCAGAGTGTTAACATATTTTGTGCTGCTTTAGCAATTCGATATGAATATGAGAACTGGCCTTGCGGAAACTCATTGTTCGCCATTTTATGTAATGATCCTAATCGAGAGGACACATTTACTATTCTCGGATGATCCGATTTAGCTAACGCCATATATGTACCTTTTACAGCCCGAATTACACCTAAGCAATGAATATTAAATAAATCCGTTAACTCTTCTGAATTTGTATGTAAAATCTCAGTCTCCTTCCCAGTAATGCCAGCGTTATTTATAACTAGATCAACATGCTCTGTATATTCCTCAAGCTGCTTCTCAATTTGCTCCGTACTCTCATCAACCGATAAGTCTGCCAATATAGGAAAACATCTACAACTATACATTTGCTTCAATTGCGTTACCGCAACCTCAGTTCTAACTAACGGATAAACGATATGCCCCTTTTCATGAAATACTTTTACTAACTGTAACCCTAATCCCCGATTTCCACCTGTAATAACCACTCTCATATACTCATCTCCTTATTTTTAAAATAAATAAGAAAATCCATCCACTTACCATTCTCTAATGAAAATGCCTCTCTCTTGCATTCAAATGAAAAGCCTGTTCTTTCCGCAAGACGTACTGATGGCTCATTATCAACACGTATATGTAATTCGATTCTATGAAAATCAAGGCAACTAAAAAATAACGGTAGCGCAGCTTTCACACTTTCAACACCATATCCATTTCTCCAATATTGATTATGTATGGAGTATCCCATCATCGCCCATTGATAGTCCATACGTAAAATTTTAATCAGCTCTAGCTTACCAATATTAGCTCCGTCTTCTTTACGAAAAATACCTAATACATACATCTCATCTCGATGTGCTGCTTCATCAAAGCCTTTTATCCATTCCGTGAACCATTCTTTTGTTGATGATGCCATAACTTGATAGCCATCGTCATATTTATACTGCGATGGCAGTCTCTTATTAAATCCATCTAACCAACTTTCGTAATCATCTTTTTGGAACGGACGGATCATAAGTTTCTCTGTCTCTACCTGTAATAGCGGCAGCTTCATTTACATCTCTTCCTCCAGTAATTGATTGAATATTCTTTGTCATCTTACACGAAATACAAAATCTAGTAACAAACCTTATGCCCATCAACTTAAGAAATTAGTAGTTCCCCAATACGAAAAAAATAAGTCGAATTCTATAATTAACTGTATAAGGGGAAATTTTTCATTTTGAGGTAATTCCAAACCCTTGGCTTGATAACGATGTGACGGTCGCCCTCCTTAGGAGAATTACTTGGATTCACTAATGAAGAAATTGTACCAAAACGTCATTTTAAATAATCAAGTCAGATTATCTATTTCTAACTTGATTATTTAAAATATAAACCTTTGCCCACTGGCTGAACAGTTTCAAGCACAGTGTCAACCATTTCTTCATTAATCAAGGTTCTTATAATCCAAGCTGAGAGGTCTTGAGCAGCAAAACAACCTGCGGCAGTCGAGATATTCCCTTCGTTTACGAAGCTTTGTTCAATAACGTCTACATCAAATTCTTTAAGTTGTTCTACTACAGATGGATATGTAGTTGCTTTTTTGCCAGTTAACAATTTTTTAGCTCCTAGTAGTAGTGAACCAGAGCACATAGAGCCTATTAATTGTCTTTGAAGATCTACATGAATGCTATTAAGATATTCTTGATTTTGATATAAACCTTGGACCCCCTTGCCACTTGCAAATATTACTGCGTCAGCGGAAGGTATATCAGATATGCTTCCTGTCATGGGGATACGTAAGCCAGACATGGATATATGAGTTTTTTCCGTTCCTAATAGCTGGACATTCCAATCAGAAATACCGCCAACTAAACGTACACGATTTAATAAATCCCATGGTAAAAAAACATCTATATCAGTAAAGTTATCGAAACAGACTATCGCAATTTTCATTCTCTAGCCTCCTAATTATTGAAATATTAAAAACATTTTAATTATAACAATTTCAAGTGGAGGTAGCGAGGTTTAAATTGCCTAATAGCCGAATATCGTTCGAGCGTTACCAAGCTAAAAAATTGCATCAAAAAAACAAAAACGTTTATACTCTCCACTAACAGAAACATTAACAAAAACCCAGTCATGCTTTATACATAACTGGGTTCTCCATCGTTTCATAATTTTCTATTTCACAAGAACTACATCTCGTAATTCCCTCTTCAACACTTTTCCTAAAGCATTTTTCGGTAACTCATCTATGAATACCACTTCTGGTATTTTGTAACTGGCTAATTTCTGTTTACAATACTGAGTAATACTTTCTTCTGTTAATATTGTTTCGCTATCCTTCACAATGAAAGCTCTTGGAACCTCTCCCCAAAAGTCATCTAGAACTCCAACTACTGCAACTTCTAAAACACCATGTATTTCATGAATAACATCTTCTACTTGATCTGGATATACATTGTCACCACCGCGTATAATAACGTCTTTATATCTTCCCATAATATGCAGGAATCCGTCGTCATCTATCATGCCAGCATCACCCATGTTAAACCAGTTATCTTTTACTACCTTCTTTGTCGCCTTTTCATTATTCCAATACCCTTTAAACATGTATGGACTTTTCACATGAATCTCTCCAACTTCATTTGTTGTTAGTTCATGTCCTGTTTCCGGATGAACAATTTTCACCTCTACATTTTTTAAGGTTTTTCCTACAGAAGACATCTTTTCTTTTCCCATCATTGGATGCCATGAGGTTACAACCCAACCTTCTGTACTACCATAACCTTGCACCATATATATTCCTTTTTCCATATATTTTTGAATGAGTGTTTCTGGCACTTTTGTACCACCGCTTTGTGCTACTTTAAAGGTTGAAATATTACGTTCTTTTTTATTTAATTCATCAAGCATGTAACTATAAACAGCAGGGAACGCAAGCATCGTAGTAATTTTCTCTTCTTCAATCTTATCCCAAATAATAGCAGGATTCGAATCAGCTAAGAAAATCATCGTAACGCCATGATAAATACAATTTAAAATAGAAAGCACGCCACTCATATGGAACAATGGATGCACAGATAAAAAGCGTTCACCTGCTGGGATTTCTCTTTGTCCCGCAATTTCAGCAAAATAGTGATGTAAGTTTTTATGTCCAATTACACATGCTTTCGCCTGTCCAGTCGTTCCTGAAGTAAATAAGTAAATGGCGTCGTCTTCTTCATGAACTTCTACGTTCGGTTCTGTCATTGGCTGTTTTTGCAGCTCTAATTCAAATGAACCAAAACCTTCTTTTGTCGTTTGAATTACATAAGGAATTTCTTTAACAGCATCAACATTTAATAACACTTCACTAAATTCTTCATCAATAACTAACACTTTTAATTTCGCTTCTTTTACAATCGTTTCTAATTCATATACAGTAAGCTGATGATTTAGCGGAATAAATACCGCTCCAATTTTTAAACTTGCCATCATAACACTTGGAAATGGGTGATTATTTTTGCATAGTATTCCTATACGATCTCCTCTTTGCACACCATTATGTAACAAATAATGTGCAAGCTGATTTACTCGTTCATTATATTGCTGAAACGAATATCTTTTCTTCCCTCCTACAAGCGCTTCCAAATTTGGTGACTGCATTGCTCTCTTTTGTAATAATTGTCGCATCGTTCTCAAGTAAAACTCCCCTTTATATATGTTAGGTTTTTTATTTTACCAGATTAACTATTAATTTACTAAAGATTAAACTTAGTGAATATAAGAAGAATATAAAATAGCCATTTACTTCACAAGTAAATGGCTATTTTTCATTATATATTAGAATACTTCTTGTTCATTACATATTGCACATACTCAGGTGCACTTTTATCAATCTCTTCATCACTTAGTTTATATTCTGCACCATATAAATAAAAGGAAGGTATAAATTCCATACCTGTATATAGGCATGTAGCTTGGAATGGTTTCGTCAACTCATCCATTGTAATCCCACTATTTTCATAATCTTTTTCTAATCCACCTATAGAAATAGCTACACCAAATTCTTTCCCCTTCACTTTATCTCCTTGTGATCCGTACGCAAATCCATATGTTAATACATCATCGAACCATTTTTTTAATAATGGTGGTGAGCTGTACCAGTAAAGCGGAAATTGAAATATATATCTGTCATGTTCTACTAATAACTTTTGCTCTTGTTCAATATTAAACTCCCAATTTGGTGCCACCTTATATAATTCATGCACCGTAATTTCATCTGAATGTTTCTCAAGTTCTTCTATCCATCTTTTATTAATTTTTGATTTTTCAATATGAGGGTGTGCTACAATTACAAGTGTTCTCATCATTTTCCAGCCCCTTTATAAATTAATCAATCCTTTACGTATTAGTATGAATGAGTTACATATAATTGAAAAGTACGTACTTTCAGGTACTATAGGAACCTTGAAGTACCTTTGGAGGTGTTATATGAATCAAAATGATGATTGCCCAATTGCAACAACACTCGATGTAATCGGTGGAAAATGGAAAGTTCATATTTTATGTATTTTGTCGGATGGAAAAATGCGAACAAATGAAATTAAACGAGAAATCCCAAACATTACACAAAAGGTTCTTACACAACAACTTCGGCAACTTGAAGCTGATGGGATTATCTATCGTACCGTATATCAAGAAGTACCACCAAAGGTTGAGTACACCATAAGTGAATACGGAAAATCTTTAATGCAAATAATGAATGATCTGTTTGAATGGGGAAAAGATCATCAGATTAAAAGATTACATGACTAAAAAAGCACTATATACTTTGTTTAATCCTCTACGTTCATATTTTTTATTTCTATAAAGTTTATTTTCATCATTTTTTAGCTAACTTGTTTTCTTAGATTGATGGACGTGACCCCACATCCATCAATCTAAAAAGATACAATTAGAAAAATGAGATTTCTATAAAGTTTCGCATATAAACACTACTTCCGCCTCATTAAGCGCTCGCTCTACTTTTTCTAATCTCAATTGTACGTAAGCTATAAAGAAGCACCCCTAAACCGAGAATTTTTTCATTATTAGACGCATTAGAATCTAAGGTAATAGTAGGTACATTTAAACCCATAAACCTTTCACTCCATTCTATAGGCATATAAAAAGATACTCCTTAAAAATAAAAAACGCTATTCTCTCTGTAAAATCATAGAAAAGAATAGCGTTTTTTATTTTGAAATAGAAGTATGTATTTAAACTAAACATGCTAATATTGATTTTGTACGATTGTCAGTTACCTCATAATAAATTTCTAATCCTTTCCGAGTACCTGTAACCATTTTAGCAGCTTTTAGTTTAGATAAATGTTGACTAATTGTACTTTGAGGCATTTGTAAATCCCCATACATTGTTGTTACATTAGTAGGACCTTTTGCAAGCATTATTTTTACTAAAGATAGACGAACTGGATGCGCCAATACCTTTAACACCTCAGCGATTTCTTGAAACATTTCTTTTTTTTCTTTCATCTTATTTCTCCCCTTTTATATACATATTTATGTTATCCATATATATAATTCGAAGGTATATGCGTTTTTGTGTCCGTCATTTTAAAAAAATATAAAAAAACTTTAATCCGAAACTAAAGGATTAGCTTAACATAATGTCTCACTATTAATGGTGAATAGGAATCTCGTTATAGAAGCAGCAGTTTTTATGCTACAACTCTACATTCAACTAACTAAAATCAATGAAAAAAAGAGCAGATAGTCCGCTCTTTTATGATGCCTCCTTATGTTCCGTGGAATGTTTAACACTCCCCAGTCTCTTTAGTTTATTCCACCCTACCGCTACTCCTCGAAGCGATGAGAATATAGATTTAATGACAACATAAGTCATAAATTGACGATAAATAAAACGTTGTAAAATTAACCATACTAATGGTTTCGGATTTTCTTCCTCTAATTTAAATGCGAACAGAGAAGCGAGAAGATCCATTAAAAAGAATACAAAATAAAATCCTAAAACTTTTAGCGGATTACTACTAAATAGTCCTATAATCATTAATATATCTGCAAAAGGAGCAATGAATTGCAGAACATATTGGAATAACCACATGTTAGGCAGTGCAATAAACCCTAACGTTTTATGTTTTGAATTACACAACGCTTTTCGATGTTTCCAAAGACATTGAAGTGTACCATATGACCAACGATATCGCTGTTTAATGAGACTTTTCACATCCTCAGGTGATTCCGTAAAAGCATGCGCTTTTTCTTCATATACAATTCTATGCCCTTGACGTAAAAATGTAATAGTAAGATCGGTATCTTCTGCTAATGTATCTTCGCTTAAATATCCAGATTCAACTACATTCTTCTTGCGCCACGCCCCAATAGCTCCTGGAACTACTGTAATACAATTTAACTCATCAAAAGCTCTACGTTCTAAATTAAACCCTGTAATATACTCAACATGTTGCCAAGTAGTTAACAAATTCCGTCTATTCCCCACTTTGACATTACCTGAAACTGCAGCTACATTCTGATCTTCAAAGTGTCTAACCATTAAAGAAATAGCGTCTTGCGCAATAATAGTATCCGCATCTAAAGTGACAATGATTTCTCCTCGCGATTGTTGAAACCCTAGGTTCATTGCCGATGATTTCCCGCCATTTTCTTTCTGAATGAAACGAACTTTAGGGTGTTTATAAAATGTTTCTTTCATTACTTTTGACGTACCATCTGTCGATCCGTCATCCACAACAATAACTTCAAATTCTCTATAATTACTATTCAAAATTGAGTGAATCGTCTTGGCTATCACCTTTTCTTCATTATATGCTGCTATGACAACACTAACAAAAGGTTGATAGGACGAATTAATATAGCGAGATAACGTTTTTCTTTTCTGCTTCCAGGCAAAATAAATTAAGAATAAAAATCGAAAAATCCCTAATCCAATAGCAATATAAAAAATAGTTGTTAATATATGCTTAAAATATCCAGCTCCTGAAAAGACAGCTTTATTGTAAAGTAAATATTGCTTCCCCTCAGAAGAAACAGGAGGCATAATTTCATCTCGTTCTTTATTCATTAAATCTGAAATTGTTACAAAACTATATCCATGCTTTTTTAGGTCTTTAATAATGATTGGGAGCGCCTCTACTGTATGTGTACGATTCCCTCCCGCATCATGGAGAAGAATAATATTTCCCTCTCCCTTATAAATGGGATTAAGAGCACGCTTTACTAATTCATTTGTTGATGGTGTTGCCCAGTCTTCGGGATCAACTTTTTCCGCTACCATTGTATAGTTCATATTTTGTGCACGTAAAATAGGCAATATTTCATTTGATGAATCCGGGTTAGCATCCGCTTCATATGGCGGTCTAAATAAAACCGTAGAATGTCCAGTTACTTCCTGAATTAAACGTTGCGTCGTATTAAGTTCTACTTTCGTTCGTAGTAAAGACGTATCAGCTATGTTAGGATGCTTGAAAGTATGATTGCCAATTTCATGCCCTTCATCGTATATTCTTTTTACAATACTAGTATTTAGTTGTGCGTTTTCACCAAGTACAAAAAAAGCAGCTTTTATTTGATTCTCTTTTAATATATCTAAAATTTCTGGCGTATATTTCGGGTCTGGTCCATCATCAAATGTTAATACTACTTGTTTCCCATTTGGTTTTCCATATCGTTGCACTTCATATGCAGATGGTAAGGATTGATATACTTCATCTGTAAGGTAACCATCTTTGCCTACTTTAAAATCTCTCAATCCATTTTTTCTTTCATTCTCAATCTGTAAAATTTCACCTTGTCCAGAATAATTTACTTCATCTAAACTATTGATTTTATGTAATACATTAGGATTTTTTTGTGCCTCAATCGGATTTTTTAAAACTTTCCATATTGTAGGGTCTTCTGCTCCTAGTCTCCATAACGCAAATCCCTTTGCATTATTGTCCATTGCGATTTTCACTTGATTATAAAGAGTTACACCGTCTAAGAACCAAGCAGTATGTTCTTTCCCTTCTGTTTTATACCTAAAATAAGGGTTTCCACTCATTTTATCCCATTGAATTTTCATATTTGAATCATGAGCCATTGCCATAACTTCTGAGAAAGTTAAAGACTTCGCAGCTTCTTTACTATTTACTTGCCAATCATATCCATAGTTACCGAAAGCAACTATAAGCTTATTAGACGGAATATTCAGTTCTTTCAATGTATGTTGGAACCATTTATTTGAAGCAATTGGTCCTGGTTCCCCGGCTCCATAGTGCTCATCGTACATCATTACAATCATTCGATCTATTATTTTTGCTAACGCACTATAATCAAAAGCCTTATCATTAGCTGGAACATCTTGTGTAACGAGCAAATCATGTTGATGAAATTCCGTAGTAAGTTCTTTCATAAAATTTGTTAAGTTTTCTCTATCACTTTCAGGTACGGCCTCAAAGTCAATATTAATTCCTGAAAAATGATTCTTTTTAACTTGGCTTACTAAATCATTAATAAACTTTGTCTTTACATCATTTGAGGAATTCAGTAACTTATGAATTAGCCCACTATCAGGACCAGAAGCTTCCTCAGTATAGTTAGTAAGCAAAGGCATAATCTTCACTTGATTTTTTTCTGCCAACTTTACTATCTCAGGTTTGATCTCACTTCTAATCGTTAAATCTGCTTTTAAATGATACCACTCTGGTACTAACGTAGTTAAGGAATCGATATTTTCTTTTAAAGAAGCGGTACTATTTTCATCCCAGTTTACATAAAAACCATACACTTCTTTAGGTTGTTTACTATCCTTCGGCGGATTCACTAAATTTTCATTATCCTTCGTTTCGGTATTTGGGTTAAATTCTTCCTTCTTTAACTGCTGATCACTAAGTTTTTGATTAATTGGTACAAGTTTAGTATCTTGTTGTACAGCGGTATTCATATTTGGAATTTCTGGTGTTGAAAAAATACTTTGAAAGAAAAAATAAAATACAACACCTACACTAACTATTGAGGTACATAGAAACCAAATAAAGGCTATGTTTCTCCTTCCTTTCGGATCATAAAAAACAGGTTTTTCTTTATCTTTCTCTTGTTGAATGTTTTTCTCCATTATATTTTTCACATACTCCTTCTTAATAGAACTATAAAATAATAAAGTGCAACTTTAATCAGCCCTCACCAATTGGGCATTTACAAGCAGCCCAACTCCCACCTAACTTCTTTGCTCCAGCCAAATTTTGAGATGGGAGTTTTACTGCCCACAATAGCGAGAGAAATCCTTTTAGCTTTGAAATGAATCTCTCACTTCCATATTCTATTGATTCTTCTTTTCATTCCCTTGCTGGTGGCCTCTATTTTCTTGTTGAGACCCCCTACCGTTGTTCCCTTGCTCGTTTCCGTCATTTTCTTTCTGGGATCCTCTTCCATTGTTCCCTTGCTGATTCCCGTTATTTCCTTGTTGAGGATCTCTTCCATTGTTCCCTTGCCCATTTCCATTATTCTCTTGTTGAGACCCTCTTCCGTTGTTCCCTTGCTCGTTCCCATTATTTCCTTGTTGAGACCCTCTTCCGTTGTTCCCTTGTCCATTTCCATTATTCCCTTGTTGTGATCCTCTTCCGTTGTTCCCTTGCCCATTTCCATTATTTCCTTGTTGTGATTCTCTTCCGTTGTTCCCTTGCTGATTCCCATTATTTCCTTGTTGAGCTTCTCTACTTTTATTCTCCTGTTGATTCCCTCTATTTTCTTGCTGAGATCCTCTTCCATTGTTTTCTTTTATTTGCTTCGATGGCTGTTCCTCTGTTTTCTTTTGTTCTTTCTGCTCTTGCTTTTCATATTTTTTTTCGTCTACAGGAGATAAATCCAGTGATGCATCAGGAGATGACTCCGGCTGTGATTGCACCTCTTCTTCATTTTCCACCGGATTAGGCGGCGTGGCAGGAGGAGTAAGCGATTTGTTTTTCTCATTCTCTTGCTTTATATAGACACCTGTGCCAATTCCAGCTTTTCTAGCATTCTCTCGTACTTGCATCGTGCTACTTTGATATTCAACTGTAATATGTTTTAACTCATATTCTTTCTTCAATTCTTTCATTGCCTTTTCTAACTGTGGTTCTAGCGCCTTGTCCTTTGCAACTGCTGTTAGCATAACTTGCTTATCATTCGTTAAATACTTATCCTCTTGACTTTGCTTTATAATAGTACGTATTACTTCTTGTAATTGTTTATTTTCCCATTGCTTCAATTCTTTTAAAATACGCCTTCCATCATCATTACAAGCCTGTAAATCTATAACACGAAAATCCTTCGTTACGCTCACCTCTAAACTTGGATTTATATCAACTGAGACGTAAGCAAATACTTTTTCTTCTGGTTGGTTGTAGAAAAACAGCACTGCAAATAGAAAACAAGCAACAAGTATTGATGCAGGTTTTAAAAAGGAAGGGATCGAAAAATGCGATGCTTTTTGTTCTTGCTCATCAAATGAGATTTCCTCCCCGATCATGCAAGAATCCCCTTTTCTTTTACACGTAATAAACTCTCCATTTGGTGTTAAAACAACTACGCTATGCTTTTTTATATCCATCACAATTCCTTTATTCATCATGCTTTTCCCCTCTTATGTAATCCAGAATATATGTATAGTTGTTTGCAAAAATAATACACATTGCAATAATGTATTTTCTATGTCGTTCCAACGTTTTACGACTTACCCTAACACGCGGTTCAATATGTTTAAGCGGTAACTTTTTCTTTCGGAACAGCTCTTCCATCATTTCCTCTTCTTTTATAATAATTTTTACAATTTCTATTAAGTGCTCACGCGTATCACGATGCTTAGGAGATTCTTTAGCAAGCTCTGAGAATGTGATTTTAAACTCAGCTAGCACACTTTGAAAATGAAGAATTTCCTCCTTACGGTTACTATTTTCCATCTCTTTCATATACTCCGTAAGCGACACTTGCATTTCTAACATTTCCTCTTGCTCATCTTCTTTTAAAAAGACAAAGTTATGTTTAGACTCCTTACGTATATAGTCAATTACATCTCTTTTTATAAGAAGATCAGCAAACGCTAAAAAGGATTTTCCTTTTGTATATGAATACTGTTCAATTGCTTCGTTAAACGCAAACAATCCAATGCTATATTCATCATCCTGTTCTGTAATATATCGGCGGCAGACAGATGAGATTGATTTTCTAATAAAAGGCTGATACTGTACGATAAACGCTTCTTTATCTTCTTCGTTGTTTTGTATGTTACATACGATATCTTCTATTTTCGGTTTTCTTAAGATCTTCATTACTAAACTCAACACTTGTAATCTCCCAGCCTCCTTCAAATAGCAAAATGGCCACTACACAAGTGACCATTTAACCAGATTTTCTTGGTACTTTTCTTCGGTCTTGTTTTCTTGCTGTTAGTTATATTTTTCGAGTCTAACTTTTTCCAACGTTTTCTTAATGATTTTCCTTTTCTCTCGGCACTACAGTTAGGTTTGTATTTTTATCTACTTTCTTATTTTCTACCGTTCGTTTTGCTTATTCTTTTTCTATTTTATCTGCAATCCTTGAATAACTCTCCTCTATACCATTGGTAATTTCATCCTTTTATTTTGGATGCCCACCTAATCTAGTAATTTTATTAATGCTTCTATATTCTTTCATAGTCATTTTTCTTCTATTTATTTTCTTCACTATACATATTCGGAGGAATACATAGTTTTATGGGGGTCAAAAAATATTTTTATAAAAAAATACATATTTATTTCAAAAATAAAAACCACCAATTTGAAAAAGGATAATCAAATTGGTGGTTTTCTTATAATATCTATTAAATTAAGTTGGATTCTCATTATATCTAAAAAAGTACTAGCTATCCTCTTCTGATTTTCTCCATTTTTATCTTTCTTGGTTATCATAATATGTCTTATCTGCGTATTTTCTATCATTTCCTTTTAGATAAGCTAAAATTACTTTTGGATTTTTAAGTAAAGTCCAGTCTCCATATGTATCAAATCTTCTGCATGAAGTTATCATTCCATTTTTAATAGTACCGAATTTCTTATTATTTTTCTTTCCCCACTCTTTTAAACGTTTAGCGAAATCTGCATCTTCTGCCATAAGCATGTTTTCATTAAATCCGTTGATTGCCATAAAGTCTTTTCTATAGCACCAAAAAATCCCTACAGATATAACTCCGTACTTAAAAAGTAAGGGGATTATGATTAACATTGCGGAGAGAAATATTCCTAAAGATATTCTTTCAAACTTACCATTCACCCCACCACCAATGTATGTACCTGAAGCTAAATATTTATCCACATTAAACAACATAGACTCTGTCATTATGGTATCAGCGTCTATAGTAACGATTATTTCTCCACTAGCTATTTTAGCCCCTGCATTTCGAATTTTAGATAAGTTTTTATCGTTATTTTTCAATGTAATACAATTATAAGATTTTGCTATTTCCTCTGTTTTATCTGTACAACGATTTAAAATAACTATAACTTCCGTTTGCTCTTTATATGCCTCTGATGCCTTTGCAATTGAATCTAAACATTTTCTAATGTACTTTTCTTCATTGTGTGCAGGAATTATAATAGAAAACTTCACATCTTTTTTCAAATTAACTCCTGAAGATTCGTTTGTCTCAGTCATAATATTCCCCCTTATTTTATAAGGTAAATATCTACTATACATAAATTATATTAATATTTATTAGGTTATATTATAGAAACTGACGGTAAAGAAGCTCTTACTGTCGACGTTCAAAAGCAAGACGTACAGCAAGCCCCGTTAAAACACTTGCCATAAGCCAACGCTGTACTCGTAGCCACGTCGGGCGTGTGCCAAACCATTTTGCAATTTTACTTGCTGTACATACAATTACAAGGTTAACTATAAAGCTAACAGTGATTTGCGTAAGCCCCAAAACTGCACCTTGAAAAAGCAACGATCCCTTCTCTGGATCTTCAAATTGAGGTAGAAGTGATACATACAAAATAGCAATCTTTGGATTCAGAAGATTCGTCATGAGTCCCATCAGAAATAATTTCCTTGGTGGCTCATTAGAAATCATACGAGGTTCCATAATAGATGTAGCACCCGGTTTAATCGAATTCCAGGCGAGCCAGAGCAAGTAAGCAGCACCTGCCCACTTTACTGCTTCATATACAGCGGGAACAGCAACGAATAGAACTGTAAGTCCAAACATAGTTGCGATTATATAGATTACAAATCCGAGCATGATGCCCAATAAAGAAATAAATCCCGCCATACGTCCTTGCGTAATGGAACGGGAAATGAGGTAAATCATATTAGGCCCAGGTGAACAAACCATGCTAAGCGAAACAATTGCAAAAGCTACCAATGTACTCAAGCTGACCATAAACCTTCCCCCTTTATTTTACATAAAATTTCCTATTGTACATTTTATCATAATTGAGGAGAGAAAAGATTAATATAAAACGATGCAGCTAAGTAATATTATCGGATCGAATGTATTGTAATCACATACTTCTCATTCTCTTAAGTAAGGATCTAAGAGTACCCTATCCATAGAGCTACTAAAACCACTACAAATAAAGCTAAACAACATGTGATATTTCGAATCCACTTTTGTATATCACCAAAATACCTTTCTATATATAGCGTTGATAGTAAGCATAAGAAATAAAACAAAGAAAGGCAGCGAGGTATAGGTCCATTTTTATCTTCATGGCTGGAATTATACCCCTTACCAAACTTCTAAATAAAATGTATAGCTGAGTAGTTACCTTATTTTTCAAAAAAAATTCTGATTATTTCTTTTTCACTTCTTCTACAAATTCCCATGTCTCTCCGTTATCTTTTGATTGATAAAGTGCACTACTATCGCCATTGTAGTCTCCATCTGCCCCTTGTCCAACTAACATATTAAAAACCCCATCTTTCTCATATGGCATACTAGGTGAATCAAAAGGACTTATTGTGGACTGTGTATGATCTAATTTCACTTCATGCGGCGGATATTCTACCTTTTTAAAAGATACTCCCCCATCATCTGTGCGATATAACTCTCCTTCATTACCAGAAGGCCTAATTGCTCCTAAAAACCCAAGTTTATCATTTATAAAAGTGATTCCTGATACACTACCAATCCCCCCATTAAATGGGTCTGGATTGATAACCTCCCATGTTTTCCCTTCATCACTAGTCTTGCTTAATGAATAAAAGGCGCTCCCTAATGCTTTATCTGTCATATTTAGTTTATAACCAACTTCTTTCGATAGGAAAAACTGTTCTTTTTCATTCTTTAAATCTTGTTGTTTCTTCTCTTTAAGCATATCTTCTTTTGGAGGCGTCTTTGATTTACTCCAACTTGCGTCACTTATTAAATTATATCTAGCAGGGACTAGCTCTTGCTCTTTTCCAGGGACAAATATAGATACAGTATATCCAATGATATCAGAAGCTGCTTTTTTAAGACTCTGCCCCTTACCATCCTCAGTAATATTAATAATTCCCTCTGTATTGGATCCCCAATTCCTTTTTCCATAATAAATCAACCCATACTTACTTTCATTCCATTTTTTGACCGTTTGCTTAACTGGGATCGCCTTAACCGTTTTAATTAAAGGTTCTACTAATTTATCATCATTATAATCAGGCTTTGCATATCCATCTCGTATTATAGTAATATCCTCTGATTTCTTCTTATTATAAGAGATTAAATAAGTTTCTTCTTTCCCATCAACATTTTTCCCATAAACAAATGTATCAAACGCTGTGATTGTTCCATCTGAATGAAATGTAAGATCAAAATCAGTTGCCATATACAATTTCTTTGGCAAAGGATATTTTTTATTTATATCTTCAAAAATACCTTCTACTCCAGATTTATATATATTATTATGTTTAAGTTTAACTGACCTTTCATGTTTTAACTTTTCTATAAACCATGCCAATTTGCCATTGTAATTTATTGCACTTTTATAAATCTGCATCCCATAAAATGATGTAATTGTAACAATAATGATAATAGAAATGGATCTCCATACTATTGAATTAGTTAATTTTTTAGATTTATATTCTCTATTTTTCATCACCCGCATTGTAGTAAATGCAGTTATGGATATAAAAAGTACTATACATAATAACATAATATAAATATTATAATTCATTCTTCCGTACTTACAGTATAAGGCCAACTCATAACAAAAAATCCCATATACAATTATTAGTATTGGATTTGTTACTAATGACAGAAGTATCCTTTTTGTATTTTCTCTAAATATAGAAACCACCCCTAATTACATGAATTACTGATATTAAGTATACTTTATTGTAAAGTAACAAAAAAGCTATTTAATCTTGCCGCAAAAAATACAATAGACATCTTTCTATTAAAGCCGTTTACAAATCTAGTTGTTTCATAGACAATGGATTTTTGAGTGAATACTAAAGTTGCTTCATTTATATGAATTACAAATCCAAGCATGATGCTTAATAAAAAAATAAATCCTGCCATACGCCCCTGTGTAATGGAATGAGAAATAAGATAAATCAAAATAGGCTCACCATACTAAGTGAAACAAGCGCAAAAGCTAGCAAAGTACTCAGGCTGACCGTAAACCTTCCTTCTTTATCTTACATAAAATTTCCTATTGTACATTTTATCATGATTGAGGAGAGAAAAGATTAATATAAACCGATGCAGCTAAGTAATAGTATCGGATCAAATGTAGTGTAATCACATATTTCTCATTCTCTTAAGTAAGGACTAAAAATAACCTATCCATAGAGCTACTAAAACCACTACGAATAAAGCAAAGCAACATGTAATATTTCGAATCCACTTTTGTATATCACCAAAATACCTTTCTATAAATATAGCGTTGATAGTAAGCATAAGAAATAAAACAATGTAAGTAAAAGATCCCAATTTATCGTTAAATTTTTCATTAGTAAATGTACTTACATGAAGGAATAGAAAAACAAACGTTACTATGAATAGCTCAAATAATCTTTTTTTATTCAATCTGCCACCACCTTACAGGAATTCCCTTTTATTCCATTTTATCAGAACATACTGTGTAGCAGTATATGAATATTATATTCATTTCAAAAAGGCCAACAATACAAGATCGTTAGCCTCTACTTTCCATATTCGCACCTTTTATCACTTTACTTCCTAACAACCGGAATCCACATTTCACCAAATACTAAGCCATTTCTCTGTCCCATCTCAACCGTTGTATTCGGTCCACCAACATAGGCAAAATCCTTTGCTTCTGGTAAAGCTTGACCGAAGGCGATGCCAGTAAGCTTATTACTTAGCTCTTTAGCCGTTTTGTCTTCCCCTTTCACTACTAAGTATTCTCCCCTCGGAAACTGAATCACTCTAGATTCTTCTTCTATTTGTGCTTCTGTCATGACACCCGCATAATACATCATTTTGTTATTCACCGCTTCGCTCACGGAAAAAATGTATTCATTTGTAGCTAAAGCTTTTAAAGTGTCCAGCCTTCCATCTTCTTTAACAGCCGACCAAAAGTCTTCCTTTTCTTTATTTATTCCAGCAAAGTCTGTGTATTCACTCTTAATTTCAGTTCCAATACCTAACACAATAAAGCTATCTTTTTCTTCTATAGTATAATTTTTCATTTGCAAAACCTGCCTCTTGTTTTATTAATCAAACGATTTATCTTTTCATCTGATACGTTTATAATACCTTTAAACCATGTCAAAAAATGATACTGTTTAGGAGACTAAAATGAAAAAAGTTGAACGGATTAATACAATTATGCGGTATATCAACAACCGCTCCCACTTTACAATTTCTGAAATCATACAAGAATTTAACATATCACGGTCGACAGCTATTAGAGACATTAGAGAAATTGAAGCTATGGGAATGCCACTTGTCACTGAAGTTGGGAGGACTGGGGGATATTTTGTTATGCACAACTCTATCCTGCCCGTTGTTCGCTTTACTGATAATGAAGTGAAAGCTCTTTTTATTGCCTTTATGGCTACGAGGAATCAACAACTTCCCTACCTAAAGAGTCGTCAATCTTTAGCCGAAAAACTACTAGGACTCATCTCAGAAACCCAGCAAGATGATCTCGTTCTTTTAAATCAACTCTTGCTTTTCCAAGGGACTAACCCTCATAATCCCGATCTACTTGAGCTTTCTGATCTCCCCCATCCTATGTTAGAAAAACTCATTCAAATCCTTCTTTTGGATAACCATTTATTGATTACTATGAAAGAAGATGAAGAAATCAAGTCTTATCCAATTTATCTATTGCACCTTTATCAAGAAAAAAGCCATTGGATCATTGAAGGGTTTGACTTAAAAAAAGAAAAGAAGATGATGTTTCCTGTCGATGATCTCATTAATATCGAACCATACACGACGAACAAAAGGCTAAATAAGAAAAAGATTTTAGAAAAACTAAGTAAGAAGGACGAAGCAATTAACCTTGTATTTGAACTTGGTCCGACAGCAATTGCCCAGTTCAAAAAATACCATCCTTTAAAAATTTCAATATCTTATACTAATCCTTACCAATCCACAGCCATTTTAAAAACTTTTATCAATATTAACAATCCCGATGAAGTGACGGAAATAATAAATTGGCTGCTTTTTCTAGGGAAGGATATTAAAATCAAAGAAATACCCGATGAAGTATTAGCAGATTTACAAAAACGAGTGTGCTTATACATCCCATAAGCAGTGAGCCTCAAATATTAAGCTTTATCACTGGATAATTATCCTATTTTTAAATACCATTTCATTTACTACAATGAGAGCATGATAAATAATAAAAGCACGGAAAATCTCCCGTGCTTTTCTAAATATATATTATTCCTGAAGGTTTCGTTTATCACGTTTCTTACCCTAACTGACGTTTAAATGCTTTACTGGCGAAAAAGTAAGAGATGACCATTATACCTACGCACCAAGCGAGCGCAATCCAAATATCGTTACCAACAGTTCCTTCATATAAAAGAGCACGAATCGCATTCACGATTGAAGTTACAGGCTGATTCTCCGCAAACACACGAACAATTTTTGGCATCGTTTCGGTAGGTACAAAGGCCGAACTAATAAATGGAAGAAAAACTAGCGGGTACGAGTAAGCAGTCGCCCCTTCCATAGACCTCGCTTTCAATCCTGGAATGATAGCTAGCCATGTTAGCGCCAGCGTAAACATCCCAAGTATCCCAGCTACCGCGAGCCAATCTAGAATATTAGCACTGGAACGAAAGCCCATTAAGAGTGCAACAAGAATAACCACCCCGATAGTAAGTACATTAGCAACTAGAGAGGTTAAAACGTGAGCCCACAATATGGATGAGCGCTTAATAGGCATCGTAATGAAACGTGCCATCAGCCCACTCTTTACATCCGTAAAGAGTCGCACGGAAGTGTAAGCTACACCGGATGCGATAGCCATTAGCAAAATTCCCGGCAATAAATAATTAACGTAGTTTTCCGTTCCAGTTTTTATTGCGCCGCCAAACACGTAGACAAATAATAGCATCATCATAATCGGTGTAATCGCTACTGTAATAATTGTATCCGGACTGCGCATAATGTTACGCATTAAACGACCTAGTAATACACCTGTTTTACTTTTCATTTACATCTCCTCCTTTTTGCCAATGATCGAAAGGAATATTTCTTCCAATGTCGGTTGCTTCTCGATATACTCCACTTTTGCTGGCGGGAACATCTCTTTTAGTTCAGCAAGAGTACCTGTCGTAATAATTTTTCCGCCATGCAAAATAGCGATACGGTCTGCCAGTTGTTCTGCTTCTTCCAAGTACTGAGTCGTAAGCAAAATCGTTGTGCCGCTACCGGCAAGTTCCTTGACTGTATCCCACACTTCGATTCGCGCTTCAGGATCAAGTCCAGTCGTTGGTTCGTCAAGAAAAATAACTGCTGGCGCCCCAATTAAACTCATCGCGACATCAAGCCGGCGCTTCATCCCGCCTGAATACTGATCTGCCCTTTGGTTTGCCGCATCAGTCAGGCTAAATCTTGCAAGTAGATTGTCAGCAACTTGAGCGGGATTGGAAACACCACGTAATTTGGCGATCACTATCAAGTTTTCCCTCCCTGTCAGCATACCGTCTAAAGCTGCGAACTGCCCTGTCAAACTGATACTTTGACGAACATGGTCTGGTTGACGCTGTACATCAAATCCGCAAATACTTACTTCACCGCTATCTTGCTTCATTAGCGTCGAAAGGATGTTAACCGTTGTCGTCTTTCCAGCTCCATTTGAGCCTAGCAGCGCGAAAATTTCTCCACGCTGCACCTCAAAATCTACCCCTTTTAAAACTTCCTTGTCTTTAAAGGATTTTTTCAAGCCTTTTACAGAAATCGCTGCATGACTCATACTTTTTTCCTCCCTATAAAAATGTTTTGCGAAGACTATTTATTTACCTCTATCTATTTAGTATCACTGATATTCTGTATTACTTAGTACCGAGTTAAAAATATAACTGAATAGCTATGATGGCAATTCATATGTGTAACCAGCTAATCAGTCGGTACTACTTATTCCATTTATTTTTTTCTCAATTTCTTCATAATACTTTCATTCAAATCTTCACGATACTTGGAGACGTAAGTTTTAGCATTTGCCACTAGTTCGTCAGCAAAGGAAGCCACGTCATCCCCAGTAATGTCAAGCACTTGTCTTCCTTCCGCTGCACCCGCTTCGAACAAATCGATTAATTCATACTGTATGTGTAACATATCCATCCCGTTACCCGCTGAAAAATTCCACATGTAGTTTTGAATTTTCTTAAATACAAATTGGTAGTCCTCTGGCAGAGCCTCAACTCGTGCCATCATCATTTTGTACTCTTTTTTATCACCAATTAACTTTTTGAACATTTCTAACATCTTATTTTCCTCCTTTTTTATAAAACCGAACAAGAAATTCTCAAAATATCGGCCGGAACATTTTATCTTATGAACCTATTTTGACTTCAAGACGTTAATTTTTGACGATACAAAATCCCATTTTTTCCAAAACAATTCAAGCTCCTGGCGGCCTTCTTCATTTAATGAATAAAACTTACGAGGCGGTCCCATATCTGATGGTTTCTTTTCAATATTCACAAGCTTTTTCTTCTCTAATCGTACGAGGATGGTATACACCGTACCTTCCACAACTTCGGTAAACCCAAGATCATTCAGGTGGCGGGTAATCTCATAGCCATACGTTTCACGGCGACTAATGATTTCCAGTACACACCCTTCCAGTGAACCTTTCAGCATTTCAGTTAAATTTTCCATGTCCTGATCCTCCTTTACCCCCTATTCTGTCTGACTTATATTCAGTATCACAGAGTACTAAGGCGAATTTTTTACTGAACAGTTTTTGTGAATCCGAACTATTCAGTATCACTTATTACATCTACATTGTATGACTAAGTAGTTATGGATGTCAACTGATTTTTAAATTTTTTCTAAAATCCGCTATTACCTATTGTCTACTGAAAATATTTTGAGAAGCAACACTACTCAGTATTGCTTATTACAAGTACATCGTATGACTAAGTAGTGATGGATGTCAACTCGATTTTTAATATTTTTTCTAAAATCAACTATTACCTATTCGATACAGCCTATTTTCTTTTTTTATTTTGCCCCATACCTATCCCACTAAGAAAAGAAAATACCCCAAAACAAAAATTCTACATTTTTATTTTGGGGCGCTATACTATACCAAAGTTAATGAATATGGCTAGCTCTTCTTATTAATAAGACAGATCATTTTTTATTACGATAACATCATAGCCATATCTTCTGCTGCATTTGTAATTAGTTTTAAACCAAATGTTTCTTGTAATACATCAAGCACGCCAGGTGAAATAAATTCAGGAGCCTTTGGACCGATGCGAATATCTTGAATCCCAAGACTAAATAGCCCTAGTAAAATGGCAACCGCTTTTTGTTCAAACCATGATAGTACAATACTTACTGGCAATTCATTCACTTCACATTGAAAAGCATCAGCTAAAGCAGCCGCTATTTTCACTGTAGAAATTGAATTATTGCACTGTCCTAAATCAATGTAACGCGGAATTTCCGTACCAGGTACAACACCGTAATCCACATCATTAAAGCGGAATTTCCCGCAAGAAGTTGTTAAAATAACCGTTTCTGGCGGAAGTGACGTTGCTAATTCACGATAATATTCTCCGCCTTTTCCCGGTGCATCACAACCGGCGATAACAAAGAAACGCTTTATCTTCCCCTCTTTTACTGCATCAATAATTTCTGGAGCTAATGATAATACTGTATTATGATGAAACCCTGTCACTAACTGTTCATCCGACTCCATATGTACTTCTGGAAGTTCTAGTGCTTTTTGAATCAATGGTGTAAAATCATCATTTTCAATTTTTTGTACACCTTCTAAACCTGCAATGTCATATGAAAAGAATCGATCAGAGTACGAGCCTTTAATTGGCATAACACAGTTCGTTGTAGCTAATATGGCACCAGTAAATTTTTCAAAAAGGCGTCTTTGATCATACCATGCCTTACCGATGTTTCCTTTTAAATGTTTATATTTTTTCAGCTGCGGGTATCCGTGTGCTGGTAGCATTTCAGAATGCGTATAAATATTAATGTCTTTTCCTTCTGTTTGCTTTAATAGTTCTTCTAATGCAAATAAATTATGGCCCGTAACTACAATTGCTTTACCTTCTACACGATTTTGTGTAATTTGTACAGGCTCTGGCACACCAAAATGATTCGTATGTGCCTCATCCAATAACTCCATCACCCGTAAAGCTGATTTCCCAACTTTCATAGCCATATCAATATGCTCTTGTTCGTTAAAGTTAGAATTTGTTAATGTCATATATAAAGCTTCTTGTGTTGTAGCATCTACAAATGCATCCGTATACCCTAGCTGAGCAGCATGTGTGCGATAAGCTGCAATTCCTTTTAGCCCAAACACAATCGTATCTTGTAAACTCGCAATCGTTTCATTCTTGCCACAAACACCCATTACTTTACATCCGCCTGTTGGCGTTTGTTCACATTGATAACAAAACATATCATCCCACCCTCTCCCAATCATTCATTACACCTTAAGCATAATACCCATTGAAAAAAAGTGATGTGATATCAATCACAATAATATATAAAGATTTGTGACAGTTCATATTGTTGACATAATACTTTTATTGACATCCAAAAAATATACATTAGTGTGCACACATCTTTCGATACTTTTAAATAGCTAAATAATTAATTTGGAGAAATATATACAACGAAAAAATTTTTTTGAATCCCTTATACAAATAATTGCAATTCATCTCATATGAAAATAGCGTATTTTTTATTTTAAGGAACTATCATTTTTTTATTAAAGCCTTCATTGTAAACCTCTTTATTTACAATACATTTACACTATCTTAACATTACTTACATTATTTATATGATATATTTATATAGAAGCTACTTAAGAAATTTCATATACATTTTATCTTTATGATCTCTAATCTAATCAATAAAAAGATCATGTTATATTTTTATAACAGGGGTGAATTACGATGACTGAAACTTTAAAAACACTTATAATGCTTGATGCTACTTACGTTGTTATTGCAATTATGACAGTACTAGTATTTGTATACTTGGAATTAAAATCTCAGTAATATACGCTGACGTAATCGACAGATTCAGCATTTAAATATAGTTAGAAGAAAGAGAGGAGAAAATTATTTCTCCTTTCTTTTGTATTTCTACAATTTCTTATTTTAATAAATCCAATGTATGTAAAAGTAATCCCTTGTCTCCTACTTCTCCATGACCAGGTACTACCGAATTTATATTTCCATATCGCTTCAGCACATTCTCAATCGATGTAGACCATTCATTTACATACGCATCCGCAACATTTCCTAAATCTTTAGCTTCCGCAGATTTTACTAAACAGCCTCCAGCTAAAATTTGATATTGTGGCAACCAAACAACAATATTATCTTCTGTATGTCCTTTCCCTGGATAGAACGTTTCTACTTTTGTATTGCCAAACTTCAAACTCGTAATTGTTTGTAAATCTCCAAGCGGCTCTTCATATCCACTGTTCTTTGCTAGTTCTGCGGTTAATCCTGTACTATGCGCTTTAATGCCTCTTTCTTTCAACGCTGTTATTCCGCCAATTCGATCAGCGTGCGCATGTGTAATAATGACATCTGTTACGCGCTTCTGAAATTTCTTTTCTACCATTTCTATTAGTTCCTTCGTTAATTTGTTATCCCAAGAAGAATCAACAAG
Source organism: Bacillus sp. S71 (assembly GCF_016625265.1). NCBI lineage: Bacteria > Bacillati > Bacillota > Bacilli > Caryophanales > Bacillaceae > Bacillus > Bacillus sp. S71. Next base: position 421,156 of record NZ_JACVUW010000003.1, read on the forward strand.
TACTAACCCTTTAGAAGTATTAAGAACTAGACCGTTCGAAGGAACTGCTTCTCCATTAAAATAACCTAACTCCGTATGAACCCATACATTCTTGTTTAACTGAGATATTGAAATGGTTCCCGTCTCATTTTTGATTACTATTTGCTCTACCTTTTGTGATGCTTGTGCAGAAGAAATCGTGCTAACAAATTGAGTTGTTCCTAGTAAACTTACACATAATCCTACTTTTAACAACGTATTCTTTTTCATGTTATCAACCCTTTCTTTCAAGCTAAATAGTTATTACCTATATTAGACAATTCATCTCAAATGTTTGTTCCATCTTCATTTGCATACTTTTATGTAATTAACAAAAAAGCGTACAAAATTTTGTACGCTTTAAAACTTAATCTTCCATTCCATAATTCTCAAACTCTTCCTCATTCCCATAAAATACATTCAAATCAATATACTTTTCTTTTCCATTATAACCGCTTAATCTCCCGCGGTTCGTGTATTGCCAAAACGTCCATTTTCTCTCATCAGATAAACTCGGTTTTGTAAGAACACTACGAATCCATATATTACATTTTGGATACGCATCCTTTATATATAAATCATACGCCTCTTGCGTTGCATACAATATTACTTTCTTATCGTAATGTTTTTCTAGCATTTCAATCATGACCGCCAACTCTTTCGTAACATCTTCACGCTTAGGCGAATTATCTTTTTTGTTAGCGTAAAACTCAACATCAATCACGGGTGGCAGTGCTTGTTTATATTTTGGAACAGTTCGTATAAATTGCTCTGCTTGTGTTTTACCCTTACTATCGAAACTAAAAAAATGATACGCTCCGATGCGCATATCTGTCTTATTCGCATTCCTCCAATTTTTCGAAAAGTACTCATCCACAAACGAACTTCCTTCAGTCGCCTTTATAAACGCAAACTTCATATTTTGCTTTTCCAACTCTCTCCAATCTATATCCCCTTGATACGATGCGACATCTACACCTTTTATTTCATACTTATCAGCACTTATTTGATTCGGAATGAATATGCCTTGAAAAACTAAGTAAACGACAACACTTATTACACTAATTAAAGTAAAGATTCCTCCTATAATAAGCTTCTTTTTCATTCATATCACCCATCTTTACAAATTAAAATTCTACTTACCATTCGCGCTTTTTATTAATTTTCATTTTTTCTTCAAACGCCTTCTCTAAATCAATATTTAATTTATTTGCTAAATCACATACATTCCAAATTACATCAAACATTTCTAAACCGATTTCTCTTTTCGCATCTTGTATTGTATCACGCTTTAATATGACTTCCGCTAATTCACCTAATTCCGCCATCGTATATATCGTACGCTCTTCAATTGTTGTATCTTGAAATCCTTTTTCTTTACTGAAATTTGATACATACCTCTGAAACTCCACAATATTCATACTTAATCTCCCCTCATTACCAATACTCCATTTTTCTATTACACTTAAAACTAAAATTATATTTTGTTAAATTATAACATTCGGACTATAATTTATTTATAGCCCATTAACGGAGGTGTTTGCAATGACTCTCTTCGCTTCCCCATCATTATTCATAGTGGCAATCCTTTCATTTGCACTAGCTTATTTCATTGGAGTAAAGCAGTACACTTGGCTCTTATCAGGATTCAACGAACGCCGCGTGCCTGATAAAGTGAAACTATCAAAAATAGTAGGTCTTTATAATTTAATTGCTGGTGTCATTGCGACAATCGGTAGTGTCTTCACTACGCCTAATGTCACAATCGTTATTCCTATCACTCTAATTGGACACTTTATAATCGCGGCTTATGTAAATACACGCATGGTGCAGTAAAAAAGATCACCCAAATGGATGATCTTTTTTATAATTTATCAACATATTGCTTCGCTTCTAGTAAGGAAAAACCAAAAGCTTCTCTTACTCTCTTAACTGCTGTAATTTTTTTGCCTTCTTCTACAAGCTGGCGTAGTTCTTTATTAATTTCAGGTTCTCTTTCTATAATTCCCATTTCTTTCGTAATTAATTGTAATCTATCTTCAATTCTCTTTAAACGCGCATCATTTTTCTTTTCAATTGTAGTTAATTTTTCAGCGATATAAATGAAACCAAAGGCTACTATCAGTATAACCATCCAGAATTCCATGAATGTTCCCCCTTACTAACTTTCATTTGCTTTATCCCACTAACTTATGTAAATTTTACCACATTAAACATTTAATGTATAATATCACTATATCAAACTGTTAATAAAACCTATTATTTTAGGGGGACACTTTATGAAAAGATTTTTAAATACGTTACTTCAATTTGTAGTTCTTTCAATCGTGCTACATTTGTTATTTGATATAGTTGGTTGGCTTGTTTTCAATGCACCAATTAAAAACAAACAAATCATCATTTCTTTAATAACAATCTCATGGGTTATGTACATGTACCGAGACAAATTTTTTCAAAAGTTCACTTCAAACTAACTAAAAAAGAAAACACTTCATTGGTGAATGACGAAGTGTTTTCTTTTTTTTACTACTGTATAATAAAAATACTACTCTGTCTTTAAAGAAAGGAGTCACCATGAACTTAAAAAGTAGCAATATATACGAGAAAATGAACCAATATTCCGTTGCAGGTTTAAGCCTCGCTGTTATATGTAATGGCAAACTAGATGAAGCGACTGCCTTTGGAACACTTGAAGCTGGAACAACTAGAGCTGTTACTACAAATTCTCTCTTTAATTCTTGTTCTATCAGCAAATTCATCACTACAATGCTCGTACTAATGTTATCAGATCAAGAAATCTTGCATTTAGACGAAGACGTAAATGATAAACTCACATCTTGGAACATTCCTACTAATCTATTTACTTCACAAAAAAGCATCACTTTGAGAAACTTATTAAGCCATCAATCTGGACTCATTGATCCACCTAATAGTTTTGAACATTATACACCTGCAAAAGGCTTACCTAATATGTCTGAGCTCCTTTCCGGTAAAACACTATATTGCCCCGTACCTATAGAGGTAACTTATAAACCAGAAAGTGAATTTCACTACTCAGACGCAAACTTTTGTATAATCGAACTACTACTAGAAGATATTACAGGAAGATCATTTAGTCAGTTATTAGAAGAACACATCTTCCAGCCATTACAAATGAAAAATAGTACACTTTTTTCTCCAAAAGACATAGATAAAACCGATGTTTTTGCTTGCGGACATAATAAAGATAGAACTGTAACAAATGAGAAGTATCCATTTTATCCATTCGCAGCTGCTTCAGGTATTTGGACAACACCAACTGACTTATCAGCTTTAGTTATTGAAATCATTCATTCCTTACAAGGAAAGGGCAAACTAAAACTTTCTCAAAAATTAGTAATAGACATGATTTCTCCTCAAGGTTGCTCAAAATGGACTGGATTAGGTGTTTTTCTAGATGATTCTAATGAAGAATTACAGATTTATTCACTCGGATGGGGCGTTGGATTTCAATGTATGATGGTTTGTTATCCATACTGCGGGAATGGTGCTGTTATTATGACCAATTCCGATTTAGGTGTTCATCAAATGGAAGGGATCATTGGTGAGGTTGTAAAAACGTTACCCTTATAATGAAAATAAAAAAGCTGTTCCTTCCAGCTTCTTTATCTATATAACATTTTTCGCAACAATTTTTATATGTTCTGGTGCGATAATCTCCGTTATACTTTCTTGGAAATCTTCCCGCAACATTTCTTCCAAATGTTCTAACTGCACTTCAACATGAGTGCATTCTAAATTATGTATATTTAACAGTGCATAATGATCTTTCTTCTTAATTACTAAATATTGATTTTCCTCTGTCACAAGTACAGAACCTAATCGGACTCCTAGTAAGCGTTGATCATCAAACTTCATAATTACTTCTCCTTTCTGCTTTAAAAATGTAATGACTACAAAAACCAATTTAAGGAAATAAATCCTATATTGACTATATCACACTTTAGTAAAATATAAATATCATATTTCCTTTTACTAAAAACCCCCTATTCTTTCATATATTTCGATACAAAAAACTTTCTCAACATAAAATTAGAATTTTCAGTTTTTATTCTTATGAAAATCAATTATAATAAAGTTAATAAATGTTTGACCTCTCCTAATTCATGTACATATGGATGATCAGTAGTCGCTGCTACTGATCTATTTTTTTGATTTCAGAAAGCAAATATGCTGCATCCTTTCCTACACCACAAATAAGTGCAGAACCCCTTTGAGACTGCCACGGCAATCCGATATAATACAATCCTTTTACTGGACTTATTCCCTTTATATGATTAGGAAATCCTTTCTCATTCACTGCTTGTTCAATTTCAATCCAATTATAATTTTGAACAAAACCAGTTGACCATATAACGCTTTCTGCACTATATGTTTCACCGTTCTGAAACATAATTTTATTTTCTGATGCACTTACTACTTTTTCCTGTAGTTGTATTGCTCCATTACGAATGAGTTCCTTACCTTCAAATCCAAAAATAGGATCCTTTCTCTTTTGAAACCATTTCCCCCTCTTTGTATTTACTTCGGCGTACAATAAACCCAATTCTTCTAACCAATTGAAAATACTTTTTCTAAAAAGATGTAACGGTAAATACGTTAAAGGATGACTAATAGACATTGTAACTTCATGAGTCTTTGCAAGTTCTACTACAATTTGCATTCCCGAATTCCCTCCACCTACTACTAGTACTTTTCCCTTAGGAATTTGTGATGGTGATTTATATTGTGATGAATGTATTTGATAAACATGCGATGAAAGATGTTGTGAAAATGAGGGGATGTACGGTTGCTGAAAACCACCTGATGCGATAATAACTTTTTTCGATTGTAAAATTTCTGTAGGAGTGTGCAATTCAAATATTTCTTCCTCCTTTCTTATTTTTATAACTTCCGTTTGCAATTGTACCGGTAATTGAAAATGTCTTGCATATTCTTCTAAATAAGTTGCAATTTCATCTTTATATGGAAATTCATTTTTTTCACCTATTAACGCCATACCCGGCAAGCTACTGTAAGACCTTGGGGTAAAAAGCTGCAAAGAATCATATCGATTTCTCCATGAATCACCAACTCGTTTTCCTGCCTCAAGTAATAAAAAATTATACCCTTCTTGCTTCAAGTAATATCCCATTGTTAATCCAGCTTGACCCGCCCCAATAATAATTAGATCTTTCATTCTAATCCCTCCTCTTCTTAAACGTATGAATACTTGTTCATATATTCATACGTTTCCGTAATCATAACATTTTCTTTTTATATGATTCAATATCTACTCAAAATAAAAAAGAGCAGTTCACTGCTCTTTGAACTACTCTTCATTCCATTTCTACAATTTTTCCTCGTATAGTGTAATTCTATTTGAAAACGGATCAATTACAGTTAATTCAATTGTACCCCAAGGTGTTTTTTCTATATTCGGCTTCGAATAAGCATATTCTTTACTTAATACTACAGAATGATAATCCTTTACATCATCTATTTTGATCCGAATCGCACCACCTGGTGAGGCATCACCATGATGTTCTGATAAATGTATCACAGCATCCTGTAACGAAATTTGCAAATATAATGGCATATTTTCCTCATACCGATGTTCCCAATCCAGTTTAAATCCTAAAAAACCTAAGTAAAATAGTTTTGCTTTTTCAATATCAAAAATTCTAAATATAGGTGTTATCATTTATACTCTCCTCCTATTTATAAACATCTGCTGCCAATTCTCTCAAAACTTCCACGTTTACTACTTCAAAACAACCATCATTCTTCTTTATTATCTCTTTATCACAAAAAACATTTAATGTGCGCAACAAATGCCGATAGCTCGTTCCTAACAATTCCGCTGTTTCCGTTAAATTCCCACTAAATACAATTCTATTTTCATGCTGAACTGCTCGTTCCCCTGCTGCTAACATGTAACTCGCTAGTCTATTTTCAAGTGGATACAATAAATTAATTGTACTGTTTTTGGAAAGTCGGTTTAATTTATGTGCTAATGATCCGCAAATACATCTTAAAAATTTCGCATCATGAAATAGCTTATTTCTCACTTTTCCTAAAGGTAACCCCACACAATACGAATCTGCCATCACTTGTACGTTTGAAGTGATTCTTTGAGAATGAATTAACTCCACATCTCCAAGTAACTGCAAACTATCGTAAAAACATAATAATACCGATTTTCCGTTACTTAATGTGTTAAACGCTTTCGCTTTTCCTTCAACAAAGAAATATAAATAATCTATCTCTTCATTTTCTCTACAAATAAACTCATTCTTCTTAAAAAATATAAGCTCCATATATGGTTTCATATTATTAGTAAAAAATGAATCAATGTTATTTTGCTTTATATACTCTGCCAATTTAATTGAATTACATATTTTCTTCATAGTCCCCCACCTTTACAACTCATCCCCATTGTAATCAAAATTTTCTTCTTCCACTATGACATATGTCATAACAATACACAATTTCAGCATGATACAGTCATTACAAATATGAAATATAAAGGGGATATTACATTGTATAACTTTCTTTCTGTCTTTATTGGTGTGCTCATCGCCGTTATGCTTCCATTGAATGGAATTTTATCCGAGTTAATTGGGAAGTATACAGCCAGTGTTGTCATTCACCTTGTCGGTTTAATTGCAGTTATTTTCGTTTTAATCTTAAACAAACATAAAATTCATTTCGATAAAGGTATTTCACTTTTTTTATATAGCGCTGGAGCGATTGGAGTATTCACTGTTCTTTTTAACAATATAAGTTTCTCCGTCCTTGGTGCCTCTATTACGATCGCATTAAGTTTACTCGGTCAATCCATTGCTTCCATCGTTATTGATCATTTCGGTTTATTAGGAATGAAAGTTGCAAAGTTTGAAAAGAAAAAACTAGTTGGATTATGTTTCATCTCTTCTGGAATTATAATCATGACAATTTATTAATGGGGGCAAGAAAATGTTATATATTACGATCGCTATTTTAGCTGGTGTTTCTATCGTTGTTGCTAGAATTATTAACGCGAATTTAGCAAAGGAAATTGGAAACTGGGAAGGCACGTTTTTCAATTATATTACTGGATTATTTTTCTCTATGTTATTTTTAATTTTCAGTTCAGATTCATTGTATATCCCTATTCATAAGTTGCAATCTATTCCTATCGCCGTATACTTAGGCGGATTAGTAGGAGTTATCGTTATTTCATTATCCAACTATATTACTCCTAAAATATCAGCCTTTTATTTAACATTACTCATCTTTATCGGACAATTATTTGCGGGGACTATTATTGATTTCTTCCTGACAAATGAACTCTCAATTGGTAAAGTTATCGGTGGCATTTTCGTATTAATTGGGCTCACTTACAATTTACTCATAGATCGCCCGATAAAAACTGTGAAGCATAACCAAGTTCAACTATAATACTTTACGCTTACCTATCATATATTAATAGAAAAGCTCTTCACACGAAGTAATAGAGAGGAGAAAATCCTATTAAAAAAATTATTTTATTGCTAGGTAGCATATTAATTATTTCTGGAATTGCATGGTTTATAAACTCGGGAAAATCTATTCAAGATCTCTATACTGCAAATAAACCGAAAAAGAAAGCTACTATTATTTCAAGCTCGCGAGATCCAAATGAGCCCCCTGTTTTTTTAGGAAAACAGGAAATAAAAGATATACATGTAGAATCAATTAAAACAAAACAGGATATCTTTCTCACAAAAACAGATGAATTAAAAACGTTTATTAACAGTATGAATACCGCAAAAAAAGGTAAATTAACATTAGATGAAGAAGGATCAGACTTAATAGATTGTGATATGTGGATTACTTTCGAGGATGGAACTTATAAAAAATATTTCATATGGGTAGTTGATCATCACAGCAGCGAAGTGATGATTGCTCAGCAAGATACTCCTGATGATGTAAACCTTACGTACTATCAGTTAAACGAAGATAGTTCAAAAAAAGTTTATAATTTATTTAAAAAAATTTTTTAAACGAAAAAGTCATGAGCACGTAAGCTCATGACTTTTTGCATTATATATATTCAGGGAACACTTTACATCCCTTTTCCTGTTCTATATCATGACCAAAGAAAATAATTGGCTTCTCTTTCATCACAACTTCTTTTAAACGTTTAATTGAAGATAAAGCTAATTCCGAATCAAATCCCGCGAACGGCACTTCATCTTCAAAATTTTCTTTCGTATAAGATGCATCAATCGTTAATAATACAGGACCGGATTTTTCTGTCTCAATTAATAGCGACTGATGGCCTGGAGAATGACCTGGCGTATACAATAATTGAACACCTGGTACCACTTCATAATCCCCTTCAATAATTTTATAGTTCAAATGCGGTAATATACATTCTTTCATATATTCTTCTCTATGAAGTGCTGCCTCATATTCCGTTCGTTGCACAATAATCGGTGTATTTGTAAAAGCACCGTTTCCTCCTGCATGATCAAAATGTAAGTGAGAACTAATAATATATAAAAGGTCGTCCGGCTCATACCCTACACGCTTTAATATATTCACGATTCTATCTTCTTCAGTCATTTTCGGTAAAATCTGTCCTTCAACAAATGTACCGTTAAAAAGCCCTTCATTATTAACTGCACTTTCTGGCATACCTGTATCTACTAAAATAGGCCCCTCTTCTGTCTCCAAAAGATAACACCATACAGGTAAGTTCAATAAATTCCCCGGCGCGAGTGTACTATTAACAGAAGAATGATCTAACATACAACGACCTGCTGGGATGAAATAAAGTTTCTTTACTGTCATTATGTATCCACCTTTACATTTAGTTTTGGATAAAGTAATACAGTAAAAAATTCTTCTTTTTAGAAATAAACTCCTTCTAGACTATCAGTACAGCTTACATAAAAATGAAACATTAACACCGATTAACGCTGAAAACTTAAAGAAAGCACATGCACTACTTGAAAGCGGGCACACCATTGGAAAAATCGTATTAGAGAAATTTTAATCATGATAGTGACAGATAGTATGTAAAATTATATTAACGATTTTTCGAATATATCTATCATAACGTACAATATATCAACGATTTTTCAAATATATCTATCACAAATCAAATTATATCAACGATTCGTCAAGGTATATCGATTTATCGACAAATAGCAACAATAAGAAAAGGCTGTTCCAGATGAACAGCCTTTTCTTTATTTACTTGAAATCTCTTTATTATTTTGAACGTCTAACGGAGCTCGCTTCCCTATTCCGAAAGCATAGAAACTAATTGTAACGATAGCTAAGAAAACAATACCTACAACTAGTGAAATGCGCGTATCGTCGTTAAACCACATACCGATTAATACCATAATTAAAAAGGCAATTGTTAAATAGTTTGTTACAGGAGCAAATGGCATTTTGAACGGATGATCTTTCATCTCTGCTCCCTTTTCTTTTCTAAAATTAATTTGACTAATTAAAATGACAAACCATGGTACCATACCAGGGAGTACACTCGCGCTATATACATATACGAATAAATTTTTCGGTGCGATGTAACTTAAAACAACACCAACCGCCAGACCGATAATTACGCCAACTGTACCGAATAAAGGTACACCATTTCCAGAAAGTTTCGTGAAATATTTCGGTGCTTGTCCATTTACACCTAACGTATAAAGCATACGTCCAGCACTATAAATACCACTATTACAACCAGACATTGCCGCTGTAATTACAACGAAGTTAATAAGTCCAGCTGCTGCCGTAATACCAACTTTCGCAAAAGTCGCTACGAACGGGCTACCAATTGTACTTAATTGATCCCACGGATATACAGTTACAATAACAAAAATAGCACCAAGATAGAATATTAAAATACGCCAAATTGTACTTTGAATCGCTCTTGTAAGTGTCTTCTTCGGATTTTTCGCTTCGCCAGCAGTAATTCCGATTAATTCCACACCTTGATACGCTCCAACTACAAGTGATAATGCAAAGAAGAATCCTGAAAAACCACCTGTAAAGAAACCGCCATTTGACCAAAGATTAGATATGCCAATCGCTTCTCCACCGTTACCAATTCCAAAGAAAATAAGACCAAATCCCGCAATAATCATTAATAGAATCGTAACGATTTTAATCATCGCAAACCAAAATTCAAATTCACCAAATGACTTAACAGAAATTAAGTTAGCTGCGCCAAGAATGACCATTGCGATTATACCTGGTATCCAAGCTGGTAAGTCCGGGAACCAATATTGCATATACGCTCCAACCGCGATAATTTCTGACATCCCAACAATAACCCACTGGAACCAGTTACTCCAAGCTGTCATATAACCAGCTAGCGGATGAATATACTTATGACCGAACGTCGCAAATGAGCCTGTACTTGGCTCCATATACAACATTTCTCCCATGGCACGCATGATGAAGAAGATGAAAATACCTGCAATTGCATAAGCAAGCATTACTGACGGACCTGTCCATTTAATTGTGCTGGCTGACCCCATAAACAAACCAACACCAATCGTTCCGCCTAAAGCAATCATTTGAATATGACGTGCTTCTAAACCTCTTTTCAATTCTTTGTTTGCCACTTCACTTCCCCCTCTTAGATGATTCATAGCCGCATTTAAAACAAGATGCTTTCCCCTAATTCCTTTCGGCCCTGAAAATGATGAAGCAAACGTCATTTTACACTAGCTTTAAAGCTATCCTAAAATCGTTTTGCGCTCCTAATAAAATTCTCAAAACCTTTCATCTTCCAATATTCTATAAATCTTAAAATTACTTACCTTATATTAATTCATTAATCTGAAAAATTCAATTATTTTTTCAATAAATTATTATACATAAGTCTGATTAATTTTTAACTAAATTAACAATAAAATACATCTATTCAATATGATTCCGGCATGTATATTATTACAATATAAATAACAGAGGAGAGCATTTCTTCCTCGGTTTCATATGTCAAATACTTCAACCTTTATAGTTGATAACGTAATTTCCCACACATTCGATTTATATACCAATGAGAAATTTAATATATTAATAAACTACTAACTTCTTTACCCCAGCCAAAATATAAAAGAGTCTCATTAAAAAATGAGACTCTTTTACAATTTCATATTTAAATCGATTTCGAAGTTTGCTTACCAAAGATAAATATCCTAGTAAACACTGCCATTATAACTACAATAACTAGAAAATAAAGTGGCATCACCAGTAACGAGCCCGTATGCAATTGACTCATTCCCCAAATTGTCATCGTTACAATTACATAGTATCCTAAGCTAAACAACGCTCCAGCTGTACCAATGACATCTTGAAAATCTACTAACGCTAAACTTAAACAATTAGGTAACGCTACTCCAATTCCTAATAGCAATATAAACATCGCTATTAAAAATCCAATCATATATATTATGTTTTGGTTTGATCCCAATGCTGTAATAACAGTTAAAAGGATAGCTCCCACTGTCATTACAAGACAACCAATATATATAATTTTCTCTGGTCTATACGTGGCAAGCAATCGTTTTGAAACTTTCGCCCCAATAATAGAAGCAGACGCAACAACAATTCCTAGAAATCCATACATACTAGGCGATAATTGAAAGTATTCAATAAAGATAAACGGCGCTTCTGCATAATAGCTAAATAAAACACCATTTGCTCCTCCAATTAATAGCCCATATGTTACTACTTTCGGATTTGTAATTAGCCTCTTCAAGACTGAAAACACATTTATTTTATTCGTTACTGATCCCGTCTTTGTTTCGGGAAGAGAAACAAACGTATACAGAAAAATTCCGACACTCATAACTACTAAACTTAAAAATACTATTTTAAAACCAAACATTTGATCAAGAAAGCCCCCAATTAACGGTCCTATCGCTGGTGTAAAAGCAATGACTGCCGAGATTTGAGCAAACATAACATGCCTCTTATGCCCTTCTACACTTTCACGAAGAATCGTTTGCGTCACAACTGATCCTGCACTTGCTCCAAACGCTTGAATAAAACGACTTACCAATAAAACTTCAATGGAATTTGCAATATAGCATAAGAAACTCCCAGCGCCATATACGACAATTCCAAGTAACATCGCCCGGCGACGACCAATTATATCTGATAACCACCCAATAAAAAATACACCTAACGCAAAACCAGCAAAATACACACTAAGTGTTAACTGCACCTCATTATTACTTACATGTAACGCCTTTGAAATGTCTGGTAAAGACGGTGTGTAAATCGTTTCACTAATTTGCGGAAATGCGACAAGAACAATCATTAACAAAAGTGATGGTACTGAGACTTTTTTCATTTTTCATACCCTCCTATAACTTTGAAAATCTCAGAAATAAAAAGACTTTCCTTAGCTACGGAACAGGAGGGGCCATTATAGAAATCCGGTCATAAAACAACAAAGAAAACACCTCAATTACGTATGTTAATACTTATAGGAGGGTAATATTAACATCGATTTTTAAATATACTTTTTCAATTATATTACATTCTGCGTTTCTTTTACTAGTGCTCGGCCTTGGAGGATTGTTAAAAAGATAACTTGATGCATTCACCTTTTTATGGAATAATTAGAAATAGTTTGAATTCGTAAGTTTAATTATTAAACGATAGACTAGCATATTTTAATGTCACAAGCTTACAAACTGGAGGCCTTTCGTAATGATTGAAATTTTAAGGACAGTAGTAAACTTTCTACTTTCTCTATTCTCAGGAGAATTACCATTTGTATATTATGTATGGATTATTACCCTATTCCTAATTCAAATAACCCAATCTACTCTAAACTATAAACTCTTTAACAAGAAAGGCAATTTCAGCACTTATATATCGGAAGGATTACTTGCTTTTATTATTTTATTGTTTGGAGGAATATTAGTATCTAAGTTACTTGCTTACATAATAGACGATCCTACTATTAGTATGACGAATTTAACACATTATTTTGTTTCTCTTATCATATTAACTATATTTGTCGTAATAACCTGTGTTAAAGACTTTATAGAGACATCTATAAAGAATAAAAATATATCTCTTTTGAGCTTTTTAGTAATTTCCTTAATAACAAGTATACTTTCATTCAAGTTTTTATCACCTTTAATTGAAGGTTCTTTTTCTCTTTCTAAATCTTTTATAACTACTTTAATCATTCTAGTAACTGTATCCATTCCTCTATTAATTTCCTTAGAGGATAAGTATGCAGATGAAAAGGAAACGGAAAATTTATAGCTTCTCATTTACATAAAAGAAAGAGGGAGCTCCCCTCTTTCTTTTAAATCATCCCTTTTAATATTAATCCTAAAACTGACATTATTATCGCACTAATAATAATTCGCAAAATCCAAGTTGTGTTTGTACTTATTTTTTCTAATTGCTTATTGATTGTTGCTATATCTTTCTCATTAATAGTAGTACGCGTTTCTAAAGCACGAATGTCTCTCATAATTTCTTTTTGCTCCGCCTTGAGACTGTCAATTTTAGCGTAAACATCTTCCATATATTCACACCCTCTGTTCATCTTAATAGAAAAATCTATATATATTATGAGACAACCCTCTTACCTGTGAATACATTGCGTACATCCGCGTACCAAATTATTTGTACAATCTAATTGAATTATTCATATGTTTCCTATCTTCTATATAAATCAGCGTTAAGATAAATTAAAAAAGGAATCCCTTGTTTATTTAACAACAAACAAGGTGCAATCCAACATTCGGGAGCACCTACGATAATTTCTATTGTTTTCATATTTACAACTCCATATAATCAGTATGATTTTCTGAAGAAGCCACTTTTTGAACTGCTTAAAGTATACTAATATGAATACGAAATAGCTGTATTGATAAACTCTCTAGAACAATAAATATACTGGCTGAAACCGATCTATATCCAATATTTTTTCCAGTAACATGAATGGTTATTTCTGATAAATACGTTTGTATATCATTGTTTTCAAAAATTTCATCCTCAACCTTTACAATATCTGCTTCACAATCTACTTCTTTAAAAGTTTTCAATAATTTTGTTTCCAATAAACTACAATCAAAATTCTCATCTTTTATTACGGCAAATTTAACCTTCATATCGATTTCCCCATTTTTAACAAACTAAAATCATTAAATCAATATAAATATATATTATTCTATTAAATAATTCAAAATATACGCTTCTCATATACATTATTTCCTTTCACTCATACTTTTATCATTGAGTTTTTATTCACAAATTCGTAACACATATATATGAGTTATTATGCTAAAATTAGTTTATTCACAAGAAGAAGTTATTCTTAATAAATCAATCATTTTTAATACCCTGTTTAAAGCCTTGCCCCCCTGCAAGGCTTTTTCCTATTTAACTAGAGTAGTAGTTTTCGTTATGCATCTCTCCCCTTTGTTCCTTACCCTACAAATAATACTGAATGTTTATTTTACTTTTTCAACATCCTTACTCGCTCTGTTCGAGAGCTCTTTACCAAATATTCAATCTAATGATAAAATTGACCAAATTAATATTTTCGTCCATAACTGTATCAAAAAGTACACTAAAGAAAAAATAGCACTCTCACGATTAAGTAAACGCGAGCTTTTTTCTTCTATCTACTTACTATTTAAGGTTAATAGTTTAGTAACAAGATTTAAAAATTCGACTTAAATTCATTAATGAATGGAGAGGTTTATATGAAATTAAAAGACAAAGTAGCAATCATAACTGGTGGTGCAAGTGGAATTGGCGAATCTACTGTTCGTCTTTTTATCGAAGAAGGTGCAAAAGTAGTTATTGCTGACTTTTCTGAACGTGGAAAAGAACTATCAGATGAATTGAATGCACATGGATATAATACGTTATTTATTAAAACCGATGTAACAAAAGAGGCAGATATTAAACAGCTAATTCATGAGACAGTAAGTACATACGGTAAATTAGATATTATGTATGCCAATGCCGGCGTTGCTGATGATGCACCGGCAAACGAATTATCCTATGAAAAGTGGAAAAGAACTATTGATATTAATTTGTCTGGGGTATTCCTTTCTGATAAATATTCGATTGAACAATTTCTTAAACAAGGTACAGGTGGTGTCATCGTTAACGCTGGTTCGATTCATAGTTTTGTTTCATTACCTACACCAACAGCATACTCCTCTGCAAAAGGTGGTGTGAAACTATTAACTCAAAATTTATGTACTGCCTACGCTAAATATGGAATACGTATTAACGCGGTGTGCCCTGGTTATATTGACACCCCTTTACTAGGTAGTGTTAATCCTCAACAGAAAGAATATTTAGCTTCACTTCATCCACAAGGCAGACTTGGAACACCAGAAGAAGTCGCTAAAGCTGTCTTATTTTTAGCAAGTGATGATGCTAGTTTTGTTAACGGCACAACACTTCTTGTTGATGGAGGCTACACTGCACGTTAATTTAAAAATTTTGAAGCACCCTAAAAAATATATAGTCTTCAACAAGAAAAAGCGCCATCACAAGTGACGGCGCTTTTTCTATGTAAGAGCAACTAGAAGATATCCTTCTAGCCTACTCCCATTTATAAGTCCAAAACTGTTCAAGTTGCAGCCATTTTAATGTTGCTGCATCTTTGTTTTTTATTTTTGCATGCGTATCTTCCAGCATTGCTTCTGTTTGTGAACGGTGCGCACCTAATGCAGTTAATTTATAATCAAATACTTCACTAATGTTATTTACAACATCCGGTTCTCCTAATACTGCTTCACGATTTTTCGTAATCGCAACAGCATGGATAACTGGGCGCTCTTCTTTTGGCATACGTGATATAGCGCGAACGACAGCGCGGCCAAATGCATTATGATCTGGATGTACACCGTGCTCTGGATAAAATGTAATAATTCGAGATGGATTTACTTCTTGAATGATTGCTTCAATTTTGTCAGCAACGAAATCAACATCTTCAAATTCTAACGTTTTATCATGGAAGCCAAGCATTCTTAAATCTTTAATGCCCATCGCTTCACAAGCATCTTTCAATTCTTTCTCACGGATATTTGGAATCGTTTCACGGTTAGCGAATACGTTCTTACCCATGTTACGTCCCATTTGTCCTAGAGTACCACATGCATATGTTACAGGTACTCCTTGATCTGTTAATAAGCGAATTGTTCCTCCCGCAGCATATGCTTCATCATCTGGATGCGGAAATACAACAAGTACATGTCTCTCCATAAGTTTCCCTCCTTCTTACTTAAATGGTGTTAAGCTTAACTCAAGTGCAACTGCTAGACGACCTAAATTATCATGTCCAGCTAGTAATAAACGCTCTTGACCATCTACTTCCCAGTGCGTAATACCTTCAGCATATACCCAACCATGATCCATTTTTAGACCAACTCGGTATGGATTTGTTCCAGTTATCTTCCCGCGTTCAAAACGGATAATTGCATTTCGAATGAAAGCACCAACTGTCATCATCTTTTCATTTATGTGTGATGCATACGCTCCGTTTGTCGTTTCTAAATGAATATATACATCTTTATTTACAAAACGTTCAATTTCATTTTGAATAAGAGAACTATCTTTTACTATTTCCATCGGAATTCACCTCTTTAAACCATTTTACGCAAAAATAATGTAAATTGCTATCTCTATATTAGAGGACAACGCTCACTTTTCCTAATAATTTGCACTGTGTTTTTTATATTTTTTATATGATATGTAAAAAATACATTTTTTCCTTCACTTTGTTAAATAGTTTTCTTTCTTTTTTGAATTTGCTACAATATATTTTATCCCGTATTATTGCAGCGAGATACATTTCGACAATTGAATACATAATTTAAAGAAGGTGACATGATTGGAACAGTCAGCACATGAAGTAGCAAATTGGCAATATTATTTTGCAATTGCCGTATTTTTAATCACGTACGGATTTATTATTTCTGAGAAATTGAATCGTGCTGTAATCGCACTATTCGGTGCTGCTATTATGATTATTTTTGGAGTTGTAGATTTACATACTGCTTTCACATCACATATTCAATGGGAAACGATTACCCTTTTAATTGGGATGATGATTCTCGTACATATTACGAGTCAATCAGGCGTCTTTGAATTTGTGGCCATTAAAGCGGCAAAAGCAGCTGGCGGAAAACCGATTCGCATTTTATTATTACTATCCCTATTAACTGCTGTCGGATCAGCATTTTTGGACAATGTAACGACTGTTTTATTAATCGTTCCTGTTACATTATCCATTACACGTATTTTAAAAGTAAATCCTGTGCCTTATTTGATTTCAGAAGTGCTGTTTTCAAATATAGGCGGAACAGCAACATTAATCGGTGATCCACCTAATATTATGATTGGATCAGCAAACAAGCATTTAGACTTTAACGCCTTTTTACTTAACTTAGCTCCAATCGTAATTATTATTTCTATTGTGACACTTGGCATTATTTACTTCATGTACCGTAACAAACTAAAAACAACACCTGAACAAATCGAAAAACTAATGGCATTAAACGAAAAAGATTACATTAAAGATCAAAGCCTCCTTTTAAAATCTATTTCGATTTTAGGACTAACTATTTTAGGCTTCGTACTTCATTCGATTATTCATGTAGACGCTGCCGTTATAGCGATGACAGGCGCTACACTTCTTATGTTAATCGGCGTGAAAGAACATGATATTGAAGATGTATTTGCCCACGTTGAATGGGTAACCATTTTCTTCTTCGCCGGACTATTTGTTCTCGTTGGCGGGTTAATTGATATCGGACTTATCTCTTCACTTGCAAAAGAAGTAATCGGCGTAACAAACGGTGACATCGGATTCGCAGCTATACTTATTTTATGGGTATCTGGCATCGCATCTGCGACAATCGACAACATCCCATTTGTCGCTACGATGATTCCTCTTATTCAAGACTTAGCTACAGGACTCGGACTATCTGTCGATTCTCCGCAAATAGAAGTACTATGGTGGGCGTTATCTCTTGGAGCTTGCTTAGGAGGAAATGGAACGCTAATCGGAGCATCTGCAAACGTAGTCGTTGCTGGTATTGCAAAACGTGAAGGACATGCTTTCTCTTATATGGACTTCTTAAAAATTGGTTTACCATTAACTATTGTTGCACTCTTGTTATCACATGCTTATATATATTTACGTTATTTAATGTAAAAGTTGTATTGCATGAAATTATATCGTCAAATCCAAAAGGTTTGCAGCATCGTGCTGCAAACCTTTTTTCATCACCAAAATATACCGATAATTGCTAACCCACCTAAAATCATACCACCAATTTGTCCGACAATTGTTGGTGATAATTGAACACCTTTTCTCACTTCAACAACTGGTCTTTCGTGCCTTAGTTGTTGCACTTCGCTTTGCAGTTGATGTACACTTCCGTGTAACTCTTTAATTAGTTCCTTTAATTCAGCGACCTCTTCATTTACTGGTTTTGCTTTTTCTAAATTCATTTTACATAACTCCTTATAAATTCAATCAGTTCACTGTAAATTTTCGCCAATTATCATTATATCTCCTGCATACTACATATATAATATTGAATGTATTCGCTAATCTTGCAACCCTATCCATTCATCCCGCAATATCCCCATAATGATACGATCAAAACACTTCCCATCTCTTTGAACCGCTTCTCTCATACACCCTTCCATCTGAAAACCTATCTTTTTATACAACGCAATGGCTGCTTTATTATAAGAAATCACATCCAGACCGACGCGGTGTAAATTCAATTCATAGAAAGCATATTTTAAGATAAGATGGATTGCTTCTCTTCCATATCCCTTTCCTCTATCATTTGCATCTCCTATACCAATGGCTAATAAACCCGTTCTGTTATTCCACTCTATGCCATGAATTGCAACAAAACCAATTAAGCAATCATCTTGAACTGTCCTTAACATGAAAGAAACACTATTCGATCTCCGTCCCTTTAATAGCCCATCACTTGCTATTTCTTGTATCGATTGCGGGAATGCTACATCTGTATCTACATTCCTTAAATACTCACTATCTTCTTGCCACATAGCCATTACTTCAGCATCTGCTTCTCTAATAGCTGATAATTTAATCGTTTTATTTTGAAAAAGATTCATTGTCATTTCAAACTCCCCCTTTTTTAATAACAGGGATAATTATTAGCCTATTTATCCCCTTATTCTATAAACTGCTTTATACACGGGATACTTACAATAAGCGCTGACATTGGCACATCTCTTCTACACGAAATTAACTTCATTGTATAATTTTTAGTTTATTCTAACAATAATAAAAAGCCCTCCAAATTTAGAGGGCCTTTCCTAATAGCGAAACTATATTATTTCGTAAACATTTTCTCCGCTTCATCCATTGCCATTTTGTTACCTAAAGCAGAATAGTCAAGCCATGGTTGGTCATTAATAATGTATACGTGCTTACCTTTAACAGCTTTTAAGTCTTTCCAAATTGGTGTTTCTTGAAGTTGTTTAAATGCAGCTTTCGCTTTATCATCTCTATTAACGACAACGAAAATAGCATCTGCATCAAAGTCAGGTAATACTTCTTGTGAAATGACTTCGAAAGGACGGTTTCCATCAATTTTCTCTACACCATTTGCAGGCTGCAACCCTAAGTCTTGGAATAAAATTGGTCCCATCGGTCTTTTCGTACTAAATACACGTAATTCTTTTGCAGTAACGCGAATTGCCATTACTTTTTCGTTATTACCTAGCTCTTTATCTATTAAACTTTTTACTCGTTTTGATTGCTCTTCGTAATCTTGAATATATTTATCCGCTTCTTTCTCACGGTTTACAAGTTTACCAACTTGTTTTAACTGATCTCTCCACGTGCCTTCATCTAAGTTGAAAGAATGTGTTTTTGCAATTTTTTCGTATTTCGCTACATCTTTACCAGCATATTTTTCATCAACATAAATGTCAGTTGGCTTCAATTGAAGTAACGCTTCCATATTCGGATCTGTTACAACACCAAGTTTCTTCGTATCTTTCAACTGCTCTTTTGCGTGCGGTAAGAAATCTTTTAAATCTCCGCCAATAACAGAACCTACTGGTGTAATTCCTAATGCAAGTAAATTATTTGTTAAATGAATGGACATAGAGGCGATTTTTGGATCATTACTTTTTTCCGTTTTTTTCGTTGCCTCTTCATTAGCTTTAGTTTGACCACATGCTGCTAATACTAAAATACACATCATGCTAAATAAAATAATAAGTTTCTTTTTCATATGTTCTCCTCTTTGAAGTATTTATTTTGTTTTTGTAAGTAAATAAAGAAAATACGGTGCTCCTAATGCCGCCACTACTACACCAGCTGGAATAGAGTTTGGCTCAAATATAGAACGACCTATCGTATCTGCTAGCACTAAAATAATCATTCCGATAATGCCAGCTAAAGGAAGAAAGTGTTGATATGTAGTACCTACTAACTTCCTTGCGATATGCGGAGCAACTAAACCGATAAAACCAATTCCTCCTGCCATCGATACACTCGCGCAAGATAATCCAACCGCTGTAGCTAAAAGTAGTAACCGTTCTTTTTGAACAGAAACACCAAGCCCTGCTGCTACACTATCACCTAGTGACAATGCATTTAACGTTTTAGATTTTATCCATGTATACGGGGTTAGTATGAAAATCCAAGGTAATAATGCAAGGACATGAATCCAATCCCTTCCCCACACGTTACCAACTAACCATCTAGAAGCGAATGTATACGTCTCATCATTTAACTTGAGAGAGAAAAATAACGAAATCGCACTAAATCCAGCTGAAACAGCAATACCAACGAGAATAAGTCTAATAGGAAGTAAACCTTTTGACCGATCACTCGCCAGTATAATAATTAAAAATGCAGCTAGTACTCCCCCGCCAAATGTAAATAACGGTATTAAAATCGATGCATTCTCATTAATAGAATGAAAGAAAGTAACGAATATAATTAGCCCGAAAGATGCACCTGCATGTAATCCTAAAATACCAGGGTCTGCAAGTGCATTACGTGATAACCCTTGCAAAATCGCACCGGAAATCCCAAGGCCAATACCGGCTAACATTGTGATTATTATTCTTGGCATACGATAATCATATAGCACGGTCTCGCTCTCAAAATCACCATAACCGAAAAGCGTTTGAATTACTTTGAGCGGTGCAATGCTCAGTGTCCCTGTATTTAAACTAATTAAAATGACAGCGATACTAATACAACCAAAAATTGTAGTTACAGTAATGGCTCTCTTTTTATCTGTGTTCAAAAGATCCTTCACTTACAACTCCCTCCCAACTTTACGTGCTATATAGAGGAAGAACGGAACTCCAACAAGAGCTACCATAATCCCTATCGCAAGTTCCTTAGGAGGATTTACTGTTCTTGCCCCTAAATCAGCTACAACTAATAACATAGCTCCTAATAATGCTGACATAGGAATAATGAGTCTATAATTCACACCAACTAATTTTCTAGCAATATGCGGGATAACTAGTCCTACAAACCCAATAGAGCCAACAGCTGAAACAGATACACCTGCAAGAATGACTACTATAATCATCCCTAGTATTCTCGTTCGGTTCGTTTTTACTCCTAAATTTGTAGCAACATCATCCCCCATTGATATGAGTGAAATAGATCGCCCTAACACTATTGCAAAAATAATCGTTATAAGAATAATAGGGACTAAAAATTTCAAGTGTTCCCACTTAACCCCTGCAACACCACCAGCATACCAAAACGCTAAATCCTGGCTTAAATCATAATAAATCGCAACACCTGAACTTAATGAATGTAAAAGCGCTGCCATAACCGCTCCAGCAATCGTTAACCTCATTGGTGTTAACCCGCCTGATGTTGCTGATCCAATAACAAAAATAAGTACTGTACTTAAGACTGCTCCAATAAAGGAAACAATCATTAAATAGGAATACGGCATATGCGGAAAAAAAGCAAAACTAAGTGCTACTACAAACATCGCTCCTGCATTTATGCCAAGTACACCTGCATCAGCTAAAGGATTTCGTGTTACACCTTGCATAACAGCACCAGCAACCGCAAAAGCTGCCCCTACAACTGCTGCTCCAATTACTCTCGGGAGCCTTAATTCATAAATAATTTGGTGCTGTGTTAATTTCGGATCGTAATCCAAAACCGCTGCCCACACCGTTTGTAAATGAATATCTTTTGCACCAAATGAAATGGCTAAAAATATAGATCCAATTAAACATAAAATTGTTAAGCTCATGAAACATATGAACTTAATATGTATCCAGCGGTTATTACCAGCATGTACAGTAGACTTATGTAACATGTTTCATTTCATCCTTTATATTCAGTTGTTTTTTATAATTATTTTTTATTTGTAATTATTATTGATAATAATTATCATTTTCATTTAGATATTATATCCCCACTTTTTTTAAATAGCAAACTATTTTTTTACTTTTCTACAATATTAAAATACTCATTACAATTCCCTTCTAAAACTTACAAATACATGCAAAATAGACTACTGGATTATTTTTTAAATCGTAGTATAATTATTGATTATTTCGATTTTTCCAATAAAAAACATCGAAGGTGACACAATGTTCTATATAAAACAACTACTACATTTCACTTACGAACAAGCATTATCTTGCTTATTCCCAGTCATTATTTTCTTAACACTAGCCCTTTCAAAAATTGTTTCAATCCCAGAGTTATACCGCTATGATTTCATACTCATCGTATGCCTTCTTATGCAGTGGATTATGTACAAGACGGGTCTTGAAACAAAAGACGAACTAAAAGTAATTACCATCTTCCACCTCATCGGCCTTTTACTAGAAATATATAAAGTACATTTCGGTTCATGGAGTTATCCCGAAGAGGCATATTCGAAGGTTTTTGGAGTTCCGCTTTACAGCGGTTTTATGTATGCGAGTGTCGCGAGTTACATATGTCAAGCGTGGAGAAGGTTGCATTTAAAAATGCATCATTGGCCGAAAGCAATTTTTGCCGTGCCGTTAGGAGCTATGATTTACTTCAATTTTTTCACACACCACTTTACATACGATTTTAGATGGATATTAACTTTACTACTATTCATTGTTTTCTCTCGCACATTTGTACAATTTTCATTACAAGGCGTTACATATAAAATGCCACTCGTTCTCTCCTTTTTCCTTATCGGATTTTTCATTTGGATTGCAGAGAACATCGCAACATTTTTCGGAGCATGGCAATATCCAAATCAACGGGAAGCATGGAGTCTCGTTCACTTAAGCAAAATTAGTTCATGGTTTTTACTCGTTGTTATTAGCATTATGATTGTCACGCAGCTCAAACATTTGAAGGAATCAAAAAGATAATGCTGATTATGTAAAAACAGTTAGCCCATCACTCATTAGAGAGTGATGAGCTAACTGTTTTTAGTAATATTTTTTAAACCGTCCTTATCAAGGGAGTTATAATTTACAAGATTATAAGCAATTACACATTATGAACTGCTACTAGCAGAAGATGTTGCTACAGATGAAGCGGCAATCGTTGCCATCATGGCTGCCTGTTGTGCTTGTATGAGGACTTCTATCATTGTTTGTAAACCTGTGTTAGTAGCTTTACTTTCCTCACCTTTCTGACTTACGAACAGTTGAATAGCAATAAGAATAGTTGTATCTGTATGCCAACGGAACAATTTATCCCCCTGCAATTTTTCAATAAATGCTCGAATAGAATGAATCTCTTTTTCTCCGTCCTCGAGTAACGCTAGTAGCCCGATAGCTGGGTAATGCATCTGTTTTACTTTTACCTTTTCTTGCTTTAACAAATTCCATATATTTGTACATTTTGCAACTAATAGTTCTTCCCTGACATCCTTCTTTAGTGAAAGAATATGACTCAAAAATTGAAGATCATTCCCTTTACGCAAACCAGCTGTCGCTAGTTTCTGATAAAGACGTTCCACTCGGTCCATAAGTGTTTCTACATGCTCTGATTGTCCTGCTAATAAAACTGCGAGCGGATAATCATTTGTACTTGTAAGAAAGAGGTGATCCTTTTTCATGCGTTTATATACTTGCATCGAACGCTGAATGTGCGCGCCATGCTGTTCATTTTCTTCTGTTAAAAGCACAGCTGCTGCGAGATAAGTAAATATACTCCGGCTAAAGCCACCAGTGACCAATTGTTCATATAAATCTAAAAACTTCCGAAAAGCTTCCTTGTAATCTGTAAAGTGAATATCTAATGTTGCGGCCACTACAAAACGATGATAAGACTTTAAGTATGAAAACATCCCTACCTGATTCTTAATATAACTACTAATTTCTAAAAAACGTCCGAGATCAAACAATTTATCACTACCTGCATACATAGCAGCAATCATCATTCCTGTTCGAGAATCACTCGTTTTCCATTTTAGTTCTCCCTTTAACTGTACATATGTATGTTTATATTGCTCCAACTTTTGCTCTAATGTAATCATAGTATTCACCCCTATTTCTAGTTCTTCTCTATTATTATACGTATATTCCATATTTAGGAATACTATAATTAATAATCACACCATAAAAATTATAAAATTCTCTTATCCTTCTTCATCAGCACCACGATGATAATCCCTAATCCTTCAAGAAGTTATACAAAAAAGGTAGATAATAATTTATCTACCTTTTTTGTATATATTATTTAACATTACAACTGTATTGCTTGTTTTATATGCAATTAAGACTAAAGAGCTTTAATAATACGTTCCATCGCTTTCATTTGCCCAATATGATCAGCTTCATGATAAAGCATCATACCGTAAAGCTCCCCTACTGTTTCCAATCCTAGGAATGGCTCTGGCAGTTTATTTTCAAATGCTTCTGCTGGAATTTCGTTAATACGTTTTGCTTGTTCTTTTAATTGAGCCGTTAACACTTCTAACGATGGTCCTTCTGTTTTCCATTTAGATGGTCGTGATCCATACCCAAACATACCTGGATATTCAGTTGGTAATTGTTTGAATTCTTTTCCAAACATGAAAACTTCTGCTGCTGTTAACACGTGACCGATATGCCAACGAATTGTATTGTTAAAACCCTCTGGCTGCGTATCCGCAGTTTTATCATCTAACGTTTCCATAAATTTAAGTAACGCCCCGCGCGTTATTTCAAATTGTTTTAAACCCACTAGTCTGTTCATTTTATCGTTCCCCTTCTTGATGTACAATTTATTATGAACTAATAATGTTCAACTTATTAAAGTTTCACCTTGTTTAATCTATCAGAAACAAATAAGAAATACATCTAATATGCTTATTAAAAATAATAAAAAGGTTCACTCCTCGTAAATATAGAATTACTTACTATGTAAATAAAAGAGGAGTGTACTTGCATGTTACATATTTTAAAACAGCAATATAATCTTATTAGCTCTACAAGAGAAACTCTATTCACATTTTTAGAAGAAATCCCATTAGAAAAATTACATAGCACTGTTCCGAATTTTGGGAGCGGTAGCATTATAAAGACACATATTCATGTAGCCGATTGCTATCGATACTGGCTTGGGTCATTCGCATTCAAGCAAAAAAGAGCAGATTTTTCATTTGCTAGCGATTACGAAATTGAGCATGCAGATGTCGCGAAAGTCCGTGCTAGATTTAAATTAGTAGATGAGACTGTACAAAGTTTTTTAAATGAATACAATGATCGTTGGCTTGAAAACATAGCAAATGAAGTGAAATGGCAAAGAGAACCTTGGAGCACAACTCCGCTATGGCTTTTAACTCATACAGAGACTCATGAGTTTCATCATAAAGGACAAATTGTATCAATGGCTCGTCACCTTGGATACAATCCTCCTGATACAGACCTTAGTTAATTCAATGGTCCATGATTACAGAAAAAATTAGAATGAATACAAAACGAGCATGTTTTGAAATCCAATCAAAACATGCTCTTAAAATATTCTATCTTACAATCTCCATATCCTCATCAATACCAAATAGTCTCCGCATAATTATAAGCATCACTATTTGGTATTGCATGTTTCCCCTGTGCTTGCGCCTTTCTTGGATCTAAGTCATATACCATTGGCGTATAGCATGATGTTTGCCCTTTATTTACAACACCATTTCCTCCAGCGCTTCCACAAGTGTATGCCTTTCCATCTGTTTTTCTAACAATCCTTGCATCAGCTTCGTTATTATAAACTGCCAGGCGAGTTACAGTAACTTTTGCCCACGCTGTCTTACACGTCGTGCTAAATTTTAATTCCACATAAGAATTTGAATCAATCCACTTCTTTTCTTTCGTTACTGCGGATTGATCACAGCTGTTATAATAAGGACTTTTCCCATCATATGAATGGTCTTCTGCGTATGCTTTATAGCTATTAGTCGTGCTAAACATACTAGTTACAACGAGTAAAGATAGCAATAAACATGCACTCGTCTTTTTTAAAAGTTTCATATCATTTCACTCCTTTATTAATAACGTGCTGTTTTCCCGTAACCGTTATTAAACGTAACTGCTTCAGCATCTGCTGTGTATCCGAAATCAGCAGTTAAATCAAATACCATTCCTGTATAAGTGCTCGTTTGACCTGTTTTTATTGTGCCGTTCCCCTGATTAGAAGTAACTGATTTTTGGAATACACCATTTTTATATTTATTCACAACAGCGTACGCGTACACTCCTCCTGAAACAGCTGGTGCTGGTTGATCTAAAACAAACTTAGCCCATGCTGCATGACATTTATTACTGTAACGTAAATACACTGTCCCTACTTTTTTACTACCTTCATATACAGCTGTAGATTTTGCATTAAATCCATCTGCATCACACGTCGTACTTCCCCCGTATACTTTCGTTGTTGCTGGATTTTTCCCGTCATAATAACTACTTAAATCAGCAGCTGCAAATGTACTTCCTTGAAAACTAAATAATACACCTATACTTGCCGCACTTAACACGCATACTTTCATTAACTTTTTAAACATTTTAAATTCCTCCTCACAATAAGTACGTATACTAAAGACAAGCTATACCGCTATGTAAGTCCTCCTTTCACACTTCCTAGAGGCATCTTACAGAAACGAATAAACGTTGTAAATTCCCTTATGATTATTGGAATATACGAAGAATTTTACTTATCCTTGTAAGAAAAAAAGTTGAGAAATACACATTTTATAGCATTCTATATTTAAAACATAAAAGAACCGATACTTGTTATATTCAAGCATCGGTTCTTTATACAAAATTGCCATTTTTTCTTTTATATAAAATAAATATTTCTCCACTTAATCTGTTGTAAAAAACTCCCTCGTTACATCAATAAATTGTCGCAGTGGCACTGTCATCCATTTGTCTTTATGCCAAGCGATTTGCGTATAAATCGGAGAGATTGTATTTTCTAAATGTAACTCTTTTATCGTCCCCTCTCGTATATCTTTTTCTACTACTATTGCTGGTAAAACGGCTATGCCTAAATCTGCAATAACACATTGTTTAATTGCTTCAACACTAACAAACTCAATTTTATTTGCTGGATATACATCTTCCCAGCGAAATAGCTCTTCAAATAAAGTCCGATACGAGCAGCCTAATTCTGTTAGTAAAAGTGTTTCACTCTCTAAATCTTTTATAGAAACTGAAGGTTGTTCAAGTAAACGATGCGTAGGAGTAGCTACTACTTTTAATTCTTCTTTCATAAGTGGTTCCACATGTAAAACATCTTCTGTTTTACATTCGTCCAAAATAAATGCAAGATCTACTTTCCCCTCCATCAATTGTTCCTTCGCATCTTTATTGGAATGTGCTGGTTTAAATATAAGTTTTATTTTTGGGAATTGTATTTTAAACCGCTTTAATATAGAAGGCAGTCTGTATGTACATTGACTTTCTTGTGCACCAATTATTAACGTACCTGCTATTTCTTCATCATCTTTCACAGCCATTTTCGCTTCGTTACTGAGTGCAATCATCTTGTCGGCATATAGTTGAAACTTCCTACCTGCTTCAGTTAAGAAAAGACGTTTTCCTAATCTTTCAAATAACGGTGTACCAAGCTCAGCCTCTAATGTTTTAATTTGCGCTGTAACGCTCGATTGGGCAAAGTTTAATTTCTTCGCAGTTTGTGTAAAGTTCAAAGTATGTGCCGCTACTTTAAATGTAATTAACTGTTTTATTTCCATTTATCCTCCCTCTTTTCAATCGATATTTCCGATTGATTCCATCGAAATAATCCTCTTTGTCTATTGATATTTGTATTGTATGATAAAGAACATCTATAAACAATATAAATGGAGGTATTCCATATGAAAGCACTTTGTTTCGAAACATTCGGAGACGCTAATGTTCTACACTATAAAGAAATACACGATCCAATCATAAGTCCAAATGAAATTCTTGTCCGCACGATAGCAATCGGATTAAACTTCGCTGATATTTATAGACGCCGCGGCGATTATCATCTTGCTGGCAATCCGCCTTATGTATTAGGTTATGAAGGAGCTGGAATTGTTGAAAAAGTAGGAGCTGACGTTACTACTATCAACCTAGGAGACCGTATTGCATTTGCGGACGTCCCATTTGCAAATGCAGAACTAGTTGCCGTTCCATCGGAAAAAGTAATCCCACTACTAGATTCTATTTCTTTTGAAACAGCCGCTTCTGTCTTATTACAAGGATTAACTGCACATTATTTAACGCACGATAGCTATCAACTAAAACAAGGTGATATAGCTTTAGTACACGCTGCAGCTGGTGGCGTCGGTCAACTTCTTATTCAAATGATTAAACTACAGGGCGGAACAGTAATTGGTCTTACATCATCAAAAGAAAAAGCAAAGATAGCTACATTAGCTGGTGCCGATCACGTATTTTTATATAACGAAGAATGGCATACGAAAGTACTTGAAATGACTAATGGAACTGGAGTAAATCTTGTATATGAATCAGTAGGTTCTACATTAGAGGAAAGTTTTAACGCTACTAAAATTGGCGGTACTGTCGTATTTTACGGAATGGCTGGTGGTAATCCTGCTCCAGTTGATCCACGTATGCTTATGGATACTTCAAAAACTTTAACTGGCGGAGACCTTTGGAACGTTCTTACCACTTATGAAGAACGTAAAAAACGATCTACTCAATTATTCGATTGGATCGCAACTGGAAAATTAAACATTTCAAATCCTACTACATTCTCTTTACAAGACGGTGCTCTTGCTCATGAATTATTAGAGAGCCGTAAAAGCACAGGGAAGATTTTATTAATCCCATAATTCACAAAATGAAAAGGAAGCTAGATTTCTCTACCTTCCTTTTCTTATTTCTATTTGAGATTTAATTATATTTCCACACTTTCTTTCCCTTTTGCAACATAACTCATATCTCCAACCGACTCGACTGTATATGTTCCATCTTGATATACAATCTTCGTCACACTAGCATTTTCCACCCCAAGTTTTGTTTTGCTACTGTCTAACATTTCTATTAAGGTAGTAATCAAAAGCCCATGAACGACAACTAAAACGTTACCGCCACCATTTCCAGCAGCTTCTTCACTAATTTTATCTATCTCAGCTTTTATACGAGTAGAAAATAATTCCCAATCTTCCGCCTGTTTTGTAGGATCTGCTACTCTAATAAGATTAATCACTTCTTGAATAGAAAACTTCATAAGTTCTTCTGGTGATGCAACGCCTGCAGCTTTTCCAACCACATCCCACATATTCTCAAGTTTTTCACCTTCAAAAATACCGAAATTTAATTCTCGCAAATCTTTTCTTTGCTCAAGTTTTAATTTTGATTGCTCACTATATTTTAATACTAAATTAGCAGTTTCAATCGCTCGGCCGCTATCACTACTATACGCATTCATAAAATGAATATCTTTTAATCCTGTTCCTAAATTTGTGGCAACTTCAACACCTTTTTCTACTAATGGAGAATCAGCCCAACCTTGCGCGCGATGATTCGTATTTAATATTGTTTTACCGTGTCTTGTAACATATAACGTAACTGCATTCTCATTGCTATCTGTTTCTCGCTTATTCATTTCATTCTCTCCCTTTACGTTTCTATATCAATTTTACCACCTCAATTATTCATTGAGCAAAATATACGTCAGTAGATCCGCTTAATAAAAAAAGCTATCTTTCTGTATATCCATACAAAAAGATAGCATCTTTTATGATTACATTTCTTAACCGTTACTCCTACTCAGCAAAAGCACTCGAATATTGTACAATTCCTTCTACACCTCGAAGAGAATTTTCTGTTAATTCCATTATCATAAATACCTCTTCAGGCACTTCAAACGGTGCTTTTATATTCCACTCACTTGCTTTCTTAAAACCAAATTTCGGGTAGTACTCTGGATGTCCCAATACTACAACTGATCCGTATCCACGTTCTTTCGCTTTTTCTAATGCAGCTACAATCAGGTTTCCACCAATTCCTTTTTTCTGATGACCCCTAGCAACTGAAACTGGTGCAAGTGCTAACGATTCTACAGAAGTTCCATCTTGTTCTATTGTAATTTTCGATAACATAATGTGACCAACTATATCTTCATCTACCGCAACAATTGATAACTCTGGAACAAACGCGTCACATTCTCTAATACGTTTTACAAGTTCATGTTCTGTTTTATCACTAAATTCTTCCTTTAAAAATGCTTCTTTTATGACTTCTTCTGTTTTTCTATAATCATTTTTTTGTTCTTGTCTAATCGTTACCATTTTAACTTATCCTCTATTCTTTCTTATTTCTTTTTGAATTTTACGCAGTGCTTTTTTCGATCCGCGCTCAATATCGTGTTGCATTTTTCTTTCTTTATAATCAACAAATAGTGTATTTAAATCGTATCCTTCTGGATATAACTCCTTCGCTGCTACTTCTAAAGTAATACGTTTTACATTTACTTCAACGAATTCACCGTTATAATATACAACAACGTTATAAAAATTATCTTTTTCCTTATAGATGATACCAAAATCATCATGATCCAATAAATTCACACGATCGCCGATTTTGTACTCATAATGAGATTCTCTTTTTTCTTGTACAAATTTCGGTTTTCTAATTTTACTTTCATTCACTTTTTCTAAAGCGTACTCTTTATTTCCCATATACTCTTTCGCTCTTTTCAGTACATGTTCTTTTACGCTCATTTTATTCGCAATCCAAAGTGCATTACTTTCTCCTGATTTTCCGATAACTAATTTATAAAGCGGCTCTAGCGTTTCACTATTAAACTGCATCGCTGCATTCATAAAGTCATCATGCATTTCTGAGAATCGTTTAATTTCTCCGTAATGCGTACTCGCAACGGTAATACATCCCGCAAAGTACAACTCTTCTAAAATAGAAATTGCAAGTGCTGCACCTTCATTTGGTTCTGTACCGCTCCCTATTTCATCAAATAAAAGTAACGTATTATTATTTGACATCCTCATAATCTCAGAAAGATTTTTCATATGAGACGAAAATGTACTTAGTGCATTTTCAATACTTTGATTATCACCAATATCTACGAATACATTTTCGAAAATAGCGATTTCTGTACCTTTATCTCCTGCAATATGAAGACCTGACATTGTAGCTAATGTTAACAATCCAATCGTTTTTAACACAATTGTCTTTCCGCCCGCATTCGGCCCTGTAATAATTAAACTACGATACTCTTGACCAATTTTAAAATGTAACGGTACAACTTGCCCTGTTAAAAGCGGATGCTTACAATTCACTAAATGAATGTAGCCATGATCGTTTAACTTCGGTTCTATTCCATCAATCGATTTACTAAACTTCGCTTTCGCAAATACCATATCATACTGACTAATTAGCTCCATGTTAATCTTTATATTATAAATGTTTTCTAACACCATTCCTGATAAAGTCGCTAAAATCTGATACTCTTCAACCGCTTCTTCTGCTTTCAAACCTGCTAATTCTGCATTCAATTTCGTAACCGTATGCGGTTCTATAAATACAGTAGAACCTTTTGCCGAGGCTTCAATAATACTTCCAGCAACTTGATTTTTATAGGAAGATTTAATTGGAATCGTATAACGGTCATCCTTTTTACTAATAAAGAATTCCTGAATGAATTTCTTATTTGCACTACTATTTAAAAACTTCGTTAAACGTTCTTTTATTTTCCCATCTACAGAATCGATATTATTTCGAATTCGTTTTAACTCTTTACTTGCAGCTACATCAATACTATTTCCTTTAATTGAAAAGTTAATTTCCTCTTCAATACTTTTATATTCAGTCATTGAATTTGCATAAGAAGCTAATACTGGTGCAAAAAATTCTTTATCTAACATAAACTTTTTAATCTTTCTACACCCACGTAAAAAGTCTGAAACACTTACTAATTCTTCTGGATCTAAAATCATCCCTTTTTCTAATTTTTGAATTGTACTAGCAATATTAGAAATGCCGAAGAAAGGAACATGCCCTTCTGCATCTAATATAGCTCGTGCTTCTGTCGTTTCATTCAAGCGATTTCTCACTACTTTTATACTCGTACTCGGCTCTAATTTGTTTACTAATTCCTTACCTAATCCACTTACACAATAAGATTTCACTATATCCTTTAATTCGTTATATTGTAACTTTTCAAAAGTCATCGTATTCATTTTGTTTCTCCTCACTATGATTGATTTTTATCATAAATGAAGATACCTACTCATTAGATTCCAATGAGCTCTACATTATTTAATTACCATTTTTATACATTAAAAATATATACAAAAAAGCTGCGGGGATACCGCAGCTTTTACATTTACAAGGCATGTGTAATAACGTATGAGGAAATAAGCCATAAAAATAGATGGCAGTCCCTTATTACACGCTTTATAAAGTATTGTAGGTATCTTCATAGGTTTTGAAATAAATGCATGACAAAATTAGGGGTATGATGTACATAAAAATCCCCTGGTCTTATCCGATTTATTTCATTAAATTTTTCCTATTTAATACCTACCGCACTCACAAAAAGCACCTCTCATTAATTTATATTATAGTCATTGAAATCTAATTTATTGAAATCATCATACTATATGTTACGTGAGAAGTAAAGGTGTCATACTTTAGTAGTACGTAACTATAGATTTCAATATTGCTTAAATTAGGTCTATATTCACTGAAGAGAAATTATAAGAAGCGCCTCCGCTATTGCGAATGTCATTTACTTCCCCTAATACATTTAATAATTATGACAAGCAATGATAGGAGGTTTACTATATGAGTGAAGAATATAATATTTTACATGGACCTGCTCTGGAACCAAATTTAATCGGTCCCACACTACCATCAATTCCACCATTTACATTCCCCACCGGACCTACTGGAATCACAGGACCTACCGGCGCGACAGGTTTTACCGGAATTGGAATAACTGGTCCTACCGGGGTTACAGGTCCTACCGGAATCGGAATAACTGGTCCTACTGGGGTTACAGGTCCTACCGGAATCGGAATAACTGGTCCTACTGGCGCAACCGGTTTAGGGATTCTTCCCATATTTGGAGCAATAACTTCTGAAGTAGGAATCGGTTTTTCAGCAGTAGTTAATACAAATATTAATTTTACCATTCCAGGACCTGCTAGTGGAACTACCCTAAATCCATTAAATAATTCTATTACAATTGATACCACTGGCGTGTACTCTGTATCCTTTTCAATTGTATTTGTAATACAAGCTATATCGTCTAGTATATTAAATCTTACAATAAACGATTCCATTCAATTCGCAATTGAAACGCGAGTTGGTGGTGCTTCTGGGGTGAGAGCTACATCCGCCAGAACTGATTTACTACCTTTAAATCAAGGGGACGTTCTTCGAGTACGAATAAGAGAAGCCACGGGTGACATTATATATTCCAATGCCTCTCTTGTTGTTATAAAGGTCGACTAACTCTTTTATTACAATAAAGATTCAGGAAAAATAAAGTGAAACTTTAATAAGCCCTCACCAATCGGACTGACCACAAATAGCGGGATAAATATGCACAATATAAAAAGAAGAGGTAGACTTATATTTCAGTCTACCTCTTCTTTTTCATCACCAAATTACTGCTGAACATATATGGAAACTGATCCTCCACTTACTTGGAATTGTCCCCAACCATCCTTATTAATTGTTACAGTATTTGTTTGATTACCCGTAATATCGTACCATACTTCCCCTGCGTTATTCTTCCCAACATCCATCCACTTTGACCCTCCTGGTCCATCAGAGATTAATGTTGCTAAACCAGAATTAGCATGTACACTATCACCTTCTCTTGTCCAGCCAATTACATCTGGATGATCAAAATAATCCCGCTGCGTACCATATGCAAAGTTTTTTCGTGCCGTCAAAATCGGATCAATTTTGTCCTTTAACGCTGGAATTTCATAGTTACTATTTCCTTTTGTACCATAGTAATCACCATAGAAAACAGAAGGATATCCCTCTGCACGCGTTAAAATAAATGCATATGCCAACGGTTTGAACCAAGGGCTCACTACAGATTCCAATGACTGACCAGGCTGTGAATCATGATTTTCAACTAGAGTAACCGCAAGTGTAGGATGATTCGCAACTACCGTTCCTTTTAAAATATTTCTCATATCATAATTCCCATTTCCTGTTGAAGCATAGTGAAAATTATAATGAAGTGGTGCATCGAACACAGATTGATTATAATTGACCTTCGCTAAATAATTATTTAAAGTCTGGATATCATTTTGCCAATATTCAGCTACTGTAAACATTTCTTTCCCCGTTTGCTGTCTAACATGATTTACCCAATCGCGCAAATATTCATGATCAATATGTTTAACAGCATCTAAACGAAAGCCATCTAAATTTAATTCCTTCGCATACCACGTTCCCCATTTTTTCATTTCATTCGCAACATCTGGATGATCAAAATCAAGATCCGCGTACATCAAATAATCATAATTCCCATTCTCGCTAGACACTTCCCAGTCCCACGCTTTACCTATGCCCCTAAATTTATAAATTCGGTTTAATTTCTTTCCTTCATCCCAATCTGTTCCGTCAAAATGATACCATTTCCATTTGAAATTAGAATAAGAATCTCCACGCCCTGGAAAGTTAAACCCTGTCCACGCACTAATTTCATAATCACCTGATACTTCAACATTTCGATTGCTCGGGTCTACTTCAACTGCTGTGACAGTTTCCGTATAATCAGCTCCACCTTTATGATTCATAACTACATCACCGTATACATCGATGTTTTTCTTATGTAAAGCGTCAATTGCAGACTTCAATTGTGCTTTCGTCCCATATTTCGTCCGCACTGTTCCCTTTTGATTGAATTCCCCCAAATCATATAAATCATATGCTCCATATCCTACGTCATTTTGCGTAGTTCCTTTATATGCAGGTGGTATCCAAACAGATGTAATTCCCTTTTGCGCTAAATTTTCAGCATCAGTACGCAAACGATTCCAATGATTCCCATCATTCGGAGCATACCACTCAAAATACTGCATTAACGTTCCATTGTTAACTGTATCTGCATATGCTTTACTCCCCTCATATATACTAGGTAAAAACAAAACAACTGACAATCCGACTATTGTTATTTTTTTAAACATCTGTACACCATCCCCTTCTAAGAAAGCGTTTGCATAGTTTATCAGAATTATTATAATATTCGTCCCACCGTTAGTAAAGTAGCAATCTCTCACTCTCCCACATTATTTTTAATCTCACTTCAAATATTCAACGTAGTTTTAATTTCACATCCTATTCAAGATTGTTTACAATTTACCTATAAAAACATAACGGAGGGATTTCTATGACAGACTTTCAAAAACAATTTTTCGCACGATTACATATAGAAGAAAAAGACACAGTTTCATTTGAAGATTTATCTAACATTATGTACGCAATGGCACAAACTGTTCCTTTTGAAAACTTAAATATTCTCGAAAAGAATTTTAAAGAAATATCAAAAGAAAATTTGAAAGAGAAAATTTTAGTAAATAACCGTGGCGGTCTTTGTTATGAACTCAATCCTACTATGTATTACTTCCTGAAAGATTTTGGATTCGATGTTCATCTCGTTTCAGGAACAGTTTATAACGCTGCAAACTCCATATGGGCTGTTGATTCTGGCCATATTGCAACCGTTTTAACACATCATAATGAACTTTATTTAATTGAAGTAGGATTCGGATCATACTTACCTCTTGCCCCTGTCCCTTTCTCAGGTGAAGTCATTCACTCTGTTACAGGAGATTATCGTATTCGTAAAGAAATGACCGAAAAGGGAAACTACATTTTAGAGATGCGGAAAAACAATGAGTTCTTGGATCAATCTTCTGCTGATGATTGGACGTTAGGCTATGCATTTTATATAGAAGAAGTGGATGAAGAAAAAGCAAATACAGCACAAAAAATTATCGTTGAACATGAAGGGTCACCCTTTAATAAACTACCTCTTATTGTAAAACTAACTGAAGATGGGCATGCCTCTTTAACGAAAGATAGCCTTACAGTAGCGAAAAATGGTAAAAAAACGAAAGAAACCGTTACAGACATGCAATTTACAAACCTTTTACATTCAAAATTTGGAATTACACTATAAGTATGTAAGCCTTGTTATTTTAGCAAGGCTTTTCAATTTTCAGCAGGGATTTTTTGCAATTTGTTGTATTTCATAGTTATATAGAAATATAACTACATGTTTAGAAAGGAAATGATTATGACAGAACTTAAAGATCGATTACAAGTAGCTGATATAGAAAAATGGGATTTAACAGACATTTACCATACAATTGAAGATTGGGAAAGTGATTTTCATAAAATTGAAGTATTAACGAAGGAATTACACGAGTTTAATGGCAATATTCACGATGGCAATAGTTTATTAGCTTATTTAACGAAGAGTGAAGAAATTTCTATCATAATATCTTTAATGTTCGCTTATGCACGATTACAATCTGACCTTGATACACGCGATACTGACGCGCAATCTCTTGTCGATAAAGTATCACAATTACACGTAAAAGTAAGTGCAGCTAAATCTTTCTTTTCCCCCTTCTTACTTAGCATAGACGAAAGCACATTACATTCTTACATAGAAGAAACAGAAGGCTTACAATATTATAAAGAAGACTTATTTGAATTATATCGTTATAAAAAACACGTATTGAATAAGGACCAAGAAGCAATTTTATCACAGATGGGTGAAGCTCTTTCTTCTCCACAGCACACATTTGGTATGTTAAACAATGCAGATATATTATTTGGTGAAGTGACGACTGACGATGGAGAAAAAGTGAACTTAACACGCGGAATGTATGCAAAGTTAATAGAAGATACGAATCGTGAAAAGCGTAAAGAAGCTTATAAAGCATATTACAAACCATATGTTCAGTTAAAGAATTCCATCGCATCTACTTTATCCGCTGCTATTAAAAATAATGTTACCGTTTCGAAGCTAAGAAACTATCCATCAGCGCTAGAGAAATCATTATTTGGCGATATGGTTCCGAAAGAAGTATATGAAAACCTTATTGATACAACGAAAAAAAACATTCAAACATTACATACATACAATGAAATTCGAAAAGAAAAATTAAACGTAGATGAACTAAGACAATACGACTTAGGCGTCGATTTAGTAGAAGGTGCAAAACAAGACATCCCATATAGTGAAGCATTTGACATTATGATTGCATCACTAGCTCCTTTAGGAGAAGAATATATTGAGACATTAAAAAGTTTTAAAGATAAACGATATATAGACGTAAGAGAAACACCAGGAAAACGTTCTGGTGCTTATAACTTTGGTGTATATGGTGTTCATCCTTTCATTCTTTTAAATCATCACGATGATTTAAATAGCCTGTTCACTCTTACTCATGAATGCGGGCACGGTATGCATACGCACTATTCACATGGATACCAACCAAGAATTTCTGCACATTATTCTATCTTTGTGGCAGAAGTCGCTTCTACAGTAAATGAAGTGTTATTAATTCACTATTTATTAAAAGAAGCAAAAGAAACGAACGTGCGTAACCATTTAGTTAACCATTTTATTGAAAAATTCAAAGGTACTTTCTTTACACAAATTATGTTTGCAGAATTTGAAAAAATCACACATGAAATGGCGGAACAAGGTAAACCATTAAATGCACAAGTCTTCAGTGAAATTTATGAAAAACTATTTAAAGAATATAACGGTGATTCACTTGTATTTGATGAAGAAGTAAAATACGGATGGGCTAGAATCCCTCATTTCTACCGCCCGTTTTACGTATACAAATATGCAACTGGATTCGCATCTGCCATTCAAATCGCTGATAAACTATTAAGCGGTGATCCGAATGCTCAGAAAAATTATATTGAATTCCTGAAAGGTGGAAGTTCTGATTATCCACTAAACCTATTGAAAAAATCTGGTGTTGATTTAACTACGCCAGAACCGATTGAAAGTGCATTGAAACAATTCACTCAACTTGTTGAGGAGTTTTCAGCATTATAAAAAGCATGCAGAGTATATGCTCTGCATGCTTTTTCATTTGAATTACTCTATTCTATATGCTGCTGCGTCACACAGTGAATCATACCACCATACGCATACAATTCATTCACATAAATACCGACAATTCTTCTTCCTGGAAACTGACCTTCAATAATTTGCAGCCCTAACTTGTCATGTTCATCACCATATACAGGAACTAATACAACTTCATTACCAATATAAAAATTCAAATATGAACCCTTACAGTCTGCTTCTTTTACCACTTTTCTTGTTACTGGTACTGGAATGAGCTGAAATGGCTTTCCATCTATATTTTTCGCTTGTCGTAATTCTTGATAATGCTTTTCGTACGCCTCCAAAAGGTATGGCTCTCCTTCACCGAAAGGATCATATTCATACAGTATCGTATTTTCATTTACAAACCGTGCCACGCCATCAATATGATAATCCGTATCTTCATCATAATTATCTTCTCCGCGTATACCAGTTATCCATATAAAATTCGTTACCCCTAAATATTTCGTTAATTCCATTTCAATTTCTTTCTGACTTAGTGTGGGATTTCGATTTTCATTTATAATAGACGTTTTCGCCGCCATTAAGGTCCCGTTTCCGTTTATCTCAATTCCCCCGCCCTCTAGACAGACACTAGATTCAACTTTTGGAATGCGATACATTTCACTTATTTTATTCGGAATATTAGCGTCTTTTTCGTACGGATATTTAT
Organism: Bacillus sp. S71; assembly: GCF_016625265.1. NCBI lineage: Bacteria > Bacillati > Bacillota > Bacilli > Caryophanales > Bacillaceae > Bacillus > Bacillus sp. S71. The sequence continues at coordinate 460,458 of NZ_JACVUW010000003.1, forward strand.
TTCCCCAACCATTAAATATCCAGTGCGTTAGGCAGCGATTCCCTTCCTTATCCGTTACAAAGATTGGTCCGTTATCTCTTATCCAAATATCATCAGTTTCTTGAATTAAGAAATCAATTTTATCCATATTTACATTAGCTTCCATTAACTTCGATTGGACATGTATTTTCTCTTCTTCATCACATACAACAATATGGACATTTTCTCCATAGTGAAGCTCCTTTGCCATCGATATCCAAATATTATCTAACTTAGCTCTATAACCTTCACCTCTATGTGCTTTATCATGTGGCCATTGGAGCCATGTACCTTCATGTTTCTCCCATTCCGCAGGCATATAAAACAAACTATTTTCTATATTTCTCATACGTGTTCACCCCTTATATGAATGTACGTACAGTCTATACTTTGACATCGTGTTAAGGTCAACAGGAATATCTTCATTTACTTGTAGCAACTTTATAAGGTGACTCTTTATTTCACCTTTTTATTATGATAAATTGCTTTCGTACATAGAATAAGGATTGACATAATGTTAATGTCAATCCTTATTCTCATTCTATTTTCGTAACTAAAAAACAAATTTGTGTCACATACTCTTCTGCTAAACAATCACATTCAGGTCCCTTTATATAAACCTCATATGGCGAATTAACTATTACATACCCATTTTTTTCAACCCATTCTTCTAACGCTATATAAGCGTAACCTATATAGTCGTAACTTCCATAATGCATAGTAGTAACGATTTGATGTGGACTTAGTTTTTTCATTTCATATTCTTGTACTACATCTTCATCATTCCCCTGCATAACCGGGATTCTTAATTCAATATCACTGTTACTTGGAATATATTCTTCATCATAAAAGACTGCAGATGGCGAACCGACTATTTGAAAGTTATTTTTTTGTACCTCTTCATATAAGTCATAAAAATAATCATCTATATCATCTATATCTATTTTTACTCTTTGAGTAATTATCGTTACTTCGTTCCTCATTCCCATTAATATATCGTAACTTCTATGGCGAGCAATATTTAGACTACTATTCACCATTACCATTTCATTCATTTCTGAAATAACCTGTAAATTTTGCTTCACTTCATGAGACAACTCGATAATTTGTGATTGTATATGTTGAACAAACGAATCTTGATCCGATGACTGCAAAACAATTTTAATTTTTGGAAGAGGAAATTTATACTCCCTTAACTTTTTTATTTTCAATGCTACTTCCAGCTGCTCTTGTTCATAATACCTATACCCATTAACCGGATTCACATATGCCGGTTTTAATATCTCCTCTTTGTCATAATGTCTTAACATCCGCGTACTCATTTTACAAATCCGAGAAAACTCAGCGATGGTATACATATCAATACTCCTTGAATATATTTTCTTTTCATTACTTATTTATTAAAACCAATCAAAAATCTTCTTCATTGAAAAATCTTCATTCTGATTTTTCAATCTTCTCATTTTCGAAGGTAACAAATGGCTTGGACAATACCACGTTAAACAATTCATTGCACCTCCCATTGTTGATATTTCTCCTACATGAATTTGAATAACTTGCTTCTCCGTATACTGTTGAATATATCGTAAAACTTCCTCATCTTTGGCTAGTCCAAACTTAGGAACATAAAGAGCATCACATGATTCTAACATATTTATATACAACCCTTTTGCTGATGCTATCTCTTGATCATATTGTCCTTTCTCTGTATATGATGAAGGAACAACTATAAATTCAGCTTCTGGCATTTGTTCTTGAATAATCTCTTGAACACTATATCTAAATTCATGATCTCCTAAAAAATCACTAATAAACATTGTATGTTCATCAATAAATTTAACCATTCCGTCTGCGTGTGCTAGTACATCCCCTTCTTCAGCAGGAATAATAATAACTCGACTCACATCTAAATCCCATTCTAACTGCTCAATAATTTCCTCTTCTGTCCAATCATCGTTGTCATCAAATATACGTTCTGTTAATATTACGGTATCTTTTTTATTCCAAATAAGATTACCACCATCTAATATTAATGGGGATTTCACATATTCAAAGTCATTCTTTTTCAACCATTTATTAAACTGTTGATCTAAATATCGCCCTTGATCATCTGGCAAATAATTTGGTCGATATTTAAATTTAACTAGATGATTTGTGACAACCGGTGCAACATCTCTTAGCCAAATATCATCATACTCAAAACAGCTCGTATGAAAGTCTTGTTCTTCAACAGATAAAGATATAAGTTGATCCGCAATTGATTTCTTTTCATTTAAACATTCATTAAAGTAAATCAAGTCTTCATAAAATGGTTGATAATATTCATTCGATTCGTCTGGTATTGCAGTAAAAATAATCCCATTATGTTTTTGTTCCATATTATTTACCTCGCTTTTTAATAGTAGTTACATAACTGATTTCACAAAGCCAACTATTCCTCAATTCATTTCTCTTTTCATTACAACTCATGAACCGCGTATATTTCATGAATGGATTATAGCATGGAGAAATATTATATATTTATATAAAAAATATAAAGCTGACGTTAAGCCTTAAATTGACTCTTGACAAGTTTTTTAAATAACCTATTTTAAAACAACAATAAATGATTAAATGATTTTTGTATCAAGATTCAAACCCATTACTTCTAATAGATCGTTTTGATTATATAAATTCACTAAATGCGCTTCTACTCCTATACAAATTCCTTCTAGCGGAAGATCATTTGGATCCTGACCAAAGGGATCTTCAATTTCAACCCCTATTGCTTCAATACCTATGAATGCAAAACTTATAAACGTAGTCGCAAGTACTGTAAACCATCCGAGACTATCAACAAGACCAATCGGTAAAGTCGCACAAAATATAATCAATAAAATTTTTATATGAGCAAAATATGCAAAAGGAATAGGTGTTGTTTTGATACGATCACATCCACCCACAGATGTAAGTAACGTATTCAAATCCATTTCCATACTAATTATCGCATTTGGATGAATTTGCCCCGTTTTCAAACCTTTTGATAGTATAGTTTTCAACATAAAAACTATACTAATCGGTAAATGATTGGACTCAACCAAAAGTGCTTTTTCCTTCTCAGAACAGACAGCGAGCAATGATTTCACTTCAGATAGATTTTTTTCCTCTCTCAAGTGTCCTTTCGCTAACTTTGGAAATGCAATTAATAAATGTAAAAATTTTATTTTTTCCTGCTCCATACTCTTCCCTTTAGAATCCCAATGACATAAAAAACTAATTGCTAAATTTCTAGTACAAGCACCAATCGTGCCAAAGAGCTTTCTACCTTCCCAGTACCGATCATAGGCAGTATTCGTACGAAACACTAATAGTAATCCTAAAGCTCCTCCGACGATTACCCAAGGAGTCTGATTTATATTTATTTCTGTATAGTAATAATTAATCACAGCTACTATCGTTGAAATACACGTATATAATACGATTTGCGGGAAAATATCTCTTATAATTGTCCCTTTTAATGTAAATATTTGATGTAAACTATTTTGATTATTGTAATGAACCATATTTACAAAAACCTCTTTCTCTATTAACCTTTTATTCTTTTAAATCATGAAAGTATACAATTAAATAATAGAATCATAAACCCTATCATTATGAGGCTGGTTAAGATTATTTCTTTCAATACTGTTACTCCTTTTTTCAAAAAGATAAAATATCTTATTTAATTCAACAACAAATGTTCACTATTCTAAATCTCGACGCATCATTTTAGAATTCGCAATGAACAACGCACTAATTAATACAAAGATTGCACAGGCATATAACAATAAATCTAACGGACTATCGTGATCTATAATAATGAGACGCACAATAGCTGTTATACCTATATATATAAAATATCGTAATGGAAAATGAAAATTCATTTGAAAATACTTTATAATCATTACGATGAATTCAAAGTACAAAAAGAATACGACGATACTATCAATTAAATGATAACTAGATTCATTACCATCCAATTTCAGTTCTTGTATAAACTGAATGACTTCTTTCATAAGAAACACACTTAGAACAACTCCTAAGCAAATTAAAGCTACATTTAAAATGTACTGTAAAACGATAGGGAAATACGAAAACACTATTTTAAAATTCTTTAACACAAACATTTTTCTCCTTTACCATATAAAACGAAAAGCGAACATACACTACAATTCAATTATCATTATATTTAAATTTTATTTTTACAAATAATAAGGAACGACAAAATAGGTAAAGATAAGATTTCACCTATTTTGTCTATATAAGCAGCACAACGAAATTACAATCAATTACTTCAATGCAATTGGTTGTTGTTGTGTCACACAATGAATCATACCACCGTTTTTATACAACTCTCTCACATCAATACCGACTACTTTACGATCTGGGTATAACTTCTGAATCGTATCGTTTGCGATTTTATCATTCGGATCATTATAATTAGGCACTAATACAACTGTATTCCCAATATAATAATTGATATACGATCCCTTATAATCGAGAGTTTTTCCATTCTCTAAAGCAACCTTTTCTTTACTAAGCGGCAAGTATTCATACTTATATTTCTGTCCTGAAGCATTTTTGGCATCTAACAATGTATCCATATCTTTATTAGATAAACCCCATTCAGCTAGGTCATCTTCTTTCATCGTTACAATGGTAGATTTATTATGGAATTTAGCAAATCCATCAATATGAAAGTCCGTAATATCTAAATTAGGTACTCCGTCTAACCAAATAAAGTTTGATACCCCAAGGTCACTTATATATTTTTCAATTTCCTTTTCTGATAAATCAGGATTTCTATTTTTATTCGTTACCGCACTTCGAGTTAATAAAGCAGTCCCATTGCTGTCTAATTCAATTGCGCCGCCTTCAAGGACAAATTTCCCCCAATCAATTCTTTCAATTCCTGATTGTTTACTAACATTCTTACGTATTTGAGCATCATTTTTATAAGGTGTCTTCTTCCCCCAACCATTAAATGCTGGATCTAATATTTTGAGATTTTTGTTGCTGTCATAAACAAAAATTGGTCCACTATCCCTTGCCCATACATCATCAGTAGGCGCGATAAAGAAATCAATCTTCTCCATATTTAACCCTTCATCTGTTAAAAGCTTATTGATTCTCTCCTTTTCTTCCTGGTCATATGCAACAATGTGAACTTTCTCACCCTCAGTTAAAGCACTTGCCATCTTAACCCAAATAGGTTCAACTTCCTGCTTATACTCTTCACCATATGTGTATTCATGTGGCCATTGCAGCCATGTACCTTCATGTTTATCTTTTTCATCTGGCATCGTATATTTCCCAGCATTTTTCTGTACCTCTACTTTTTCTCCTTCTTTCCCTTTAACATTTTCATTGTTACCCTCAAAAGAGCATCCACTAATAATCGTTGTAGATAATGTAGCTATTAAACAAAACTTTATTGCTTTTTTCATTTTTCCAACCTCCTGTTCTTGTCTCCAATACTGTAAAGCTTCACATAGTGTGAAGCTCAAGCTTTTTTATCAATGTAAAAATTACCAATTGTTCTTTGCATTACTTATCATTTAACTACCTATTTAGATTTATTCAAATGCCAATCACCTTTTTTACCTATTTATCCCGCCATTTGTGGGCAGTAAGACCCCCACCTCAAAATTCAGCGAAAGCAAAGAAGTTAGGTGGGGCCCTGCTGATTAAAGTTTCACTTTATTCAGTAAGTAAAACTTTACAAAATAAAAAAATCGGTATTGATAATTACATATCAATACCGATTTTTTTATAATTACTTTCCTTCTATTAAATCATTCGCCATTTTCCTAAATTCTTGATTAAATGCATCATTCATACCATTTTGGACGTTAGAAAATAATATGACAAACGTTCGTTTATCCCAGTTAAAATTATTAAAAGTGTTCCAGCCAGCTAATACACCGTGGTTATGATAATAATCTGGATAAATATAGAAACTAAATCCATATTTTCTTGCAGGTGATGCAGAAAACATATCTGATATACTCTGTTTAGAAAGTAGTTTACCATCCATAATAGCTTCATCTAACTTTTTCATATCTTCAACAGTCGTATACATTTCACCACAGCCATACAGCCAGTTCATTTTTAAGCGAGGCGTGGCTATTAACTTATTATCTTTTTTCGTATACCCTTCTGCTAAGAAAATATCTTCTGGGAGTGTTGCGCCCATTCCAGATTCATGCATTTCAACAGGAGTCAAAATATTTTCTTTCACATATTCAGCAAGTGGTTTATTCGATATTTTTTCTACAATATATGCAAGCACCATATAATTATAATCTGTATATTTCCAGCCTGTCCCTGCTGGAAATTGTAACGTTTGTGCCCCAATCCACGTTACTAATTTTAACCGTGATGCTGCGTCAACACTACCTTGTCCCTGTTCTGGTAATCCAGACGTATGTGTTAACAAGTTTCGTAACGTAATATTTTTATCTGCTGGAAACGATGGGATATATTTATTTACATTGTCTTCAATGTTCAACTTCCCTTTTTCTTTTAGTTGCATAATAGATATTGCAACTACTGTTTTCGTAATAGACCCAATGCGATATTTCGTTCTTGGCGTTGTTAATACTTGATCTTTCACATTCGCATAACCGTAGCCTTTTCGTAAAATGACATGATCTTTACTTGCTACAAGAACACTCCCATTAAATCCTTTATCTTTTAAGTACTGATCTAGTTTTCCAGCTGCAATTTCATAACGCTTTTTCTCATTCGCATCAACTTCCTGCTTAACATCTTTTTGCTTACTATTTACATTAGAAAATGCCTTTGTATCATATTTTTTTCCTTTATTTGCATGTATTAGTGTAACAACACTTCCACAAAAAACAGCAAAAATAAAGAAAACGATTAACCATTTCTTTAACATACTAGGAACCCTCTTTTATCTAGTTTCACTTAACGTACATCCATTCTATTTTATATCTTTTAATTATCAAGTATATTATAATATTATTTAATATTCACTCTGTTAAAACTAGATTCCTTTTTCTCATTTTCAATTTTTACTACTCTCTATTGTATTTCTTTCTTGCAAAATTTCCAACATACAATCGGATGCATTAAACTATAATTTCAAATTCTTTTGTAACATTTGTTACATACTAAAAAGAATGGAGATGTAATATGAAAAATACCGATAAACGCAATCGTTTAGATGATAAAATGTTTCATTATCGGATAATAAAAAACAACATGGTATTAATTGAATATTACAGAAAACAGATTATGGTATTAAAAGGAAATGATGCTGAAAAATTTTTAAATAAAATAAATCATGCAAATAACGATAAAGAAAAACAGCTAATTATGGCTAAAATTACAGGTAATTTCAAAAGAGGTAATGAACGAAATTGAAAACGAATCTCATTTACATTTTGATTATACAACAAATAAAAAAGAAATGTTGCTCATTCAACATTTCTTTAGACTTTCTTCATAAAAAATTTACATTGCTAACATTCCTTCATTTTCTATACTTCCTATATAAGCTAACCGCTGAAATAGTTAGTAATACAACTATGCATAACCACGCGTACGTATATCCCTTCTTATCTACAATATAACCAAATAAAGCAGGCGCAACAATAATAGCAATTTGATTTAATGTAAGTGCAAAACTCACTGTCATCCCTACCGATTCTTCACTTGCTGATTCCGCAACTTCAGTTATAAAAAGACTAAACCATCCAATTGAAAAGAACCCTAACAATGCACTTACGCCATACAATACATTCGTTATTGTATGTATGCTCATTACTAATATTAGAATGAAGAAAATAGAAATACAAACAGTTATAAATAAGGGGGTACGCCTATTCCCCTTATAAAATAAATCACTAGTAGCTGCTAATATAACCCTACCAACCATTCCAGAAAAGAACATAACAGAAAATACTTTTCCAGCTAAAATTGGCGTGATTGATTGTTCCAATACTAAAAATTTTATAAAGTGTGCAACTAACACCATTTGCAATGAAATCATACAAATGCCAGTTATATAAATTGCATACAACTCTTTTTTACACATCACTTCTTTTAACTGCATCCAAAAAGAAAGTTTACTACGTTCTTGTTTAACTTTCTCTTGAATATATGGTTCCTTATAAAATATAAAAAATAAAAACCCTCCAATTATACAAATGCATGCAATGCTATTTACCGCATAGGCCATATTATATTTTATTGTAAGAAACGGGATCAATACTCCCGCTAATGTACCACCAATCGGTATACCGGCTTGTCTAATCCCCATCGCTAACCCGCGATTTTCTTTTGAGAACCACTTCATTATCACCTTACTTCCTCCCGGCTGCGAAACACTATAAAACGTTCCTACTAATAAAAGTACAAAGAGTAACCCATTAAATCCATTGACCATATTAGTCAGTAAAAACGAACCCCCTAGTAAAAATGAACTTATCGAAATTAACAACTTTTCATTGTATTGATCAAGTAGCCGCCCAACAAAAAGCATACAAAATAGCGGTCCTATATTTACAACACTTACTAACAATCCACTCTCCGTATTCGTAAGTGCATATTCTTCTTTCCAAAATAAAGCAAATGCTCCAACACCATACGTTATAAGTGTCGCTGTTGTTTGAGCAACTGTCGCAAAAATTAACATAACCCACTTATAAGTACTATTCATCCTTTCTTCCATTAACACAATAATCCCTCCATCCCCTTCCATTGTATGAAAGTTCTGATATCATATAAAATAAAGATTTATCATGTAATCTATCAAAAAAAATGATACCTTTTATGGAGGGATGATACTTGGATATAAAAGATTTAACTGTATTTTACGAAGTTGCGAAAGAAAAAAACATATCTCACGCAGCTAAAAATTTAAACTATGTACAGTCTGGCGTAACAATGCGTATGAAACAACTAGAAAACGAATTAGGTGTGCCTTTATTTTACCGAAACGGAAAAGGTGTAACTTTAACTTCTAACGGTGGGATTTTATTAACATACGCTAAACAAATTATCCACTTAATGGATCAATCTGTTAAAGCAGTTCAAAGTAATGGGATCGAACCAAGGGGCACTTTAAAAATTGGATGTACAGAATCTACAACCGCTGTAAGACTTCCATCTATATTAACGGCCTATTATGAGGAATATCCAAAAGTCGAATTGATTTTAGAATCAAATACGACGGAACAATTGATTAGGCTTGTATTGGAACGAAAACTGGATGGAGCGTTTATAGCTGGCTCTACTCAGCATGCTGAACTTCATACAAATATATTTCATGAAGAAGAATTAGTTCTCATTAGCAAAAAGCCTTTATCTTCCTTTAAAGACATAGGAGACATGAATTTACTTGCATTTAGTCACGGGTGCTATTATAGAAATTTATTAGAAGATTGGCTTCAAGAAGAAGGAATTTCACCTAAACGAGTATTAGAGTTTGGAACAATTGAAGCGATACTCGCATGTGTAAAATCAGGTATGGGCGTAGCAATTATAATGAAGTCTATTTTAAATGGTCATCAACATGACATATCATTCAACCCTTTGCCAAATAGCTTCAAAAAAGTTCCTACTACTTTTATTACTAGAAAAGATATATATCACTCTGCTGCATTACAAAAATTTATGGAGATGACTCTCAATGCGTGAAAAGAAAATACGTGGTATGAAACGAAAAACAAACACTATGATAAAGCGAGTTGAGGAACATACAAAAACGTTCCCTTCTACTTTCTATAACGATGAATATTGGAATATGCTATTGCCAGTTTCGCAAGCTTTTATTGACTCTCGTAAAACACCTAGAAAAGTAAAGCGATTATGTATTCAAACCTTATTAAATCAAGCAAATCATTTAATAAATATGAAACCGAGCGATACACATACATATCGAGTTGTTGTTTTGATTTCTATAAATAATTTGTGTGATTCGCAAATCATTATATTTAAAAATGAGAACTACTTTCATAATTTCTTTAATAGAAATAGTGAATTTCAAAAATGGATTCTTCTTTCAAATGAAATTGATTTTGGGGAGACATGGGAAATTTCAGTTTATCATTCCTTCCAAACACTTCGCTTTCAAGAAATTATTTATGATGAAGATGAATGCTATGAAAAAGAGATTCTGTTTATCGGGGAGTTAAATTAAAAAGGGTATACCTAAAACACTGGTATACCCTTTTCCACTTATTTTTCCTTCAATACACTATGTAATCGATCCGGATAATTTGTAAACATTCCTGTAGCACCCCATTTGATTAACAGTCTCATATCTGGTTTCTCGTTAATTGTATAAGGGTGAATTAACAGTCCATTTTTCCTAGCCAGTTTCATATATGACTCATCAATAATTAGTTCTCCGTTATCATTACGTAAGTTTGGTCCAATACCAGCTGCATACTTTTTAATTTCTTGAAAATCATCATTTGTTACACTTTTCGGTTCATGTGTAATGCCAGACCATTCGACAATTTCATTGTTTTCATTTGGATAATACCAAAGCAATTGAACTAACGGAATATTTTCATTCATACTATGAATCTTTTTCAAACTATCTTTACTAAATGATTGAATCATAACACGGCTAGAAGACATGTTTTGACCTACTAAATTATATTTTTGTAACAACGCCAACAATTTCTCTTCCATTCCTGGATACACATCTGGTGATTTTGTTTCAATATAATACTTCATACTTCTTCCATACTTTTGAAAAATTTCTTCAAGAGTTGGAACTTTTTGCCCAACATACTCTTGCTTAGCCTTTTCTGGATACGCTTTATTAAACCATGATCCTGCATCTAAACTCTTTATTTCGCTTAACGTTTTATCACGTACTTCGCCTGTTCCATTTGTAGTGCGATCAACTGCTGTATCATGCATTGCAATTAATTGGCCATCCTTTGTTAATTGGATATCTAACTCTAAATAATCCGCTTTCATTTTTTTCACTAGATTATAAGAAGCAAAAGTATGCTCAGGTGCATGTCCACTTGCTCCGCGATGTGCAATATTTAAAAACTTATTCGCATTCCCCTCATGCTTTCCTTCTGTCTTTGCATGAACAGCTCCCCCAGCAAAGATACTTCCCGTCATAAAGAAAATAACTAAAACGCTAATAATTTTTCTCATCCTTCTAACCCTTCCTACGTTGCAAATTTCAACAAGCTAATGAGATTTACACGAAATAGAAGACACACTTTCATTATTTTTATAAACCTATATTAAAATTCCACTCTTACAAATATACTTTCTCTATATTATTAATATAAAAAACTAGTATTATCCTATTTAATTCCTATAGCCCTCCTTTTCACATGTAACTCCCTATTTTGTACGGTTCATTCAATAAAAAAAGCCATAAATTATTTAGGCTACACTCCTGTATCCCTAAATAAATTTATGGCTTTTCTCAAATATCTCCGGCCTCGATTAACTTGTCGAATTTAATCATATCAAACCTGTTGAAATTTGTGAATATTATTTTAAGAAATAGTCTTTATGCTAAAGCATCTGGCGCTATTAATTGTGGCCCTTTCCCCGTACGCGCCAATACCCAATCATCGTAATACCACATTTCTGTCTGACGGCGGCTCATCATATAATCCCAGCGTACTTCGCGCTCAAATTCAATGACTTGTCCTTCTCCGCCAATTGTTACCCAGTTGAAACTGCCGTTATGATGCATCATTTTCACCCACAAAACAGGGAAAGTAACAATTTCTCTTTCCTCTTTATACTGTCTCGTTTGTTTTTCTATGCGTAGTAAAGTTAAACCACTTGCATATTGTAGATCAATCTTTTCCATTACATCCATCGCTATTTTTTCCGCCTCATCTTTATGAGGTAATGTATTAGCGTATACTGGCATCATATTCGTATAGCTTAATAAACGCTTACCATTTTGAGAAGTAATGATTGTAATATGAGCACCGCCGTAATGTAACGGCTCCTCTGCTTGATAACGCTGAATGGTAACATTCACACCGTCACGTAATTCACTATGTTCTCGTACTAATTTCACACATTTCGGAATTGGTAATACCAACGCAACTTCCTTACTACAATTTTGAAAAATATTATATTGATTCGTCATCTAACATTTCTCCCTTATATATAATTTTTCTGGAACATGCGTCAGGAATTCCGTTAGTTCTCCAGCATAATATACATATAATTCATGCATAGCCCTCGTACATGCTGTGTAAAACAAATTGCGTTCAGACTCTCTATAGTAGCTGGATTTAGAAGCATCAAATATAATAACAGCATCAAACTCTATCCCTTTCGCCAAATAAGCTGGAATAACAACAATGCCTTTCTCATAAGTTGTATTCTCTTGTTGCATAAGATGGACATGTAATGTATCCCCTATTAACCCTATCACTTTCATACATTCTTCATTTGTTTTACAAATGATTGCAATTGTTTTATGGTGTTTTTCTTTTAACTCTTTCATCTTAAACACCATATTCTCTACACGCTCTCGTTCATCACTTACTTGTATATAAACGGGCTTCTTACCATCCCTGTTAAAAGCTTCAATATCATTTCCATCTAAAATCATACACTTTGTAAATTCAATTATCGGTTTTGTCGATCGATAACTACGGTTAAGCTGGACTGTTTCTACTTTACGATTTGCAAATAATGTGGAGACAATATTATTCTCTCTATTAAGATCATGAGAGAAAATATTTTGATTACGATCACCAAGTAACGTCCATTTCGCCTTCGGAAATAGTCGTTTTAAAAATACTAATTGAAAAGGTGTATAATCTTGCATTTCATCAACGAATACAAACTTCACAAGATGATTCGTTTTAAACCCTTCCAGTAATTCTTTTAAAAACAAATACGGCGTAGCATCTTCATTTGCTAGTTGTTTGTTCTTCAAACGCTTCACCGTTTGCTTACATATATCTTCCCAACAATTTGGTACGAAAAGATCTTTCTGAATGCTTTCAAATAACTGCTCAAAAATCGCAGTATGATTTATAAAAGCATATTTTTTCACCTTTCTACGTAACGAACGAAAATGTTTCTTCACTACATATTTCGTTAATAGCTCATGTTCCTTCTCATAATAATCAAATTGATTATCTTTCTCTAATTTTTCATATAAGCGATTGTAATCTTCTTTATTTAAATACTGAATTTCTCGTTCCACCCAATCTTTTTTCGCTTCTATCTTTTCAAATTCATGTAACTTCTGAAGAATCCATTCCATTGTAAGTTGCATTCGATTCGGTATAGCAATAGAAACATCTAAACTATAAAAATATTCACATATGGATTTTGCCTCTATGAGCACTTCACCTTTACATGTAACATCATGAAAGTGTAAACCTTTTTCACTTAAGCTTCTCGCGTATTTCTCAAGTAGTCCCATAAATTCAACTGAGGATTTATATTGAATTCCTTTTACTCTAGTTTCATACGTACTTTCATGCTTTTTCGTTAAAACGTATTCTAACTGCGCGAATGAATCTTCTACAGTAAAGCTTTTTCCAATCATATGTTCCACATACGATTGAAAAGTCGTTTGTTGCATATTCTCTTCCCCAAGCTCTGGTAAAACATTCGCGATATAACTATTGAACAACTCATTCGGAGAAAACAGTAAAATTTGATCCGCATGAACTATCCCGCGGTAACGATACAACAAATAAGCAACACGCTGCAGTGCTGCTGAAGTTTTCCCACTCCCAGCAGTCCCTTGCACAATTAACACATCACTTTTATCATTTCGAATAATTTGATTTTGTTCTCTTTGTATTGTCGCTACAATACTTTTCATTTGTTCACTTGCATTGCGTCCAAGTACTTCTTGTAATAATTCATCACCTATCGTCACACCTGTATCAAACATACTTTGAATCGTTCCGTTTCGAATCATGTATTGACGTTTTAGAAGCAAATCGCCTGAAATCGTACCAATAGGCGCTTTATACTGTGCCCTTCCTAAAGTGTAATCATAATAAAGACTCGAAATAGGTGCCCGCCAATCATATACTAAAAACTCATCATTTTCTTTATCATAAAAAGAGCCGATACCAATATACATTTCATCGGTATCCGCTTCAGCATCTTCTTTAAAATCAATCCGCCCAAAATACGGCGTTTCTTTTATTTTCGTTAAAAGGTTATATTCATTTTTCGTATGACGATGTGTATGTTCTCTTTCAGCAAGAACTTCTGCCTCTTGCCTAATACTCGCCGCCGTTTCAACCGCTTCTTTAATATTATCTATATTTACTTTTACATCTTCCCAAAAGTTTTTTCTAATACTAACAATTTCTGACTTCACCGACCCAACTCGGCCATCAAGCTCTTTCAGTTCTTCATCTACTTTTTCAATGACTACATTGACGCGTTGCTGCTCTTCTTTATAATGACTCATATAATCGCCCCTTCTCATACTATTTGAAAGCCTTATATGATACGTAATCCTTTACTTTTGAAAAATGCCACAGGCAACAATTTCCCATGACTTTTGAAACTCTTCGTTGACCCTCTCTTCTTTCCATCTCTCAGAAAAAGCAGGGTGATAAAACGATGAAAGTAACCCAAATAACGTATGTGCTAAAAATAAACTATCCTGTTTTTTAATCTCATTGCGTTCTATCCCGCGATTTATCACTTTCTCCAGTTGTCCAACTAATCTTTCTTCATGCTTTTGAATCACCTTATTCTTTTGCTGCACTAACGAACTATTCAATGTAAATAACTCTTCGTTTTCAAGTAACTCTTTCTTTTTAAGCTGAAATAAACAAACGAACCACTCTTGTAAAATGATTTCTGTATCTCCATCTTTTCCCGCAATTTGCTCAAGCTGATCCGAGTACTTAAGCAGCCACCTTTCTAAAATAGCATCGCGTAGCGTGGCCTTACTCCGAAAATAAGAATATAAAGCCGCATGACTAACATCAAGTGACTTCGCAATACTAACAAGTGTCGTCCTACTCCATCCATATTTCATTAACTCTTTTTCCGCTGCATCTAAAACAACATTTTTCGTTAACGCCTTATCTGTCATTTTTCTCACCGTCCATTTTATTTACATAATAATATTATTTAAATAACAACTTACATTTTTTATTATTTGTAAGTCGAGTGCAAAAAAATACTATTTCAATTAGATTATAAGATTAACATATCCTTTTTCAACTTACAATATTTTTATTTTGTAAGTTGAAAGCAAATAAAAAAATTCCTTATATAAACAAAACCATCAACTTACAAAAGTTCGGTGTGTATTTTTTCAGATAAATCTGTACGATATAAGAAAATTTCAACTCGATCATTTCCTTGTTTCTCTTATAAGTATGCCTAGCTGCTCAACTGGTGTGTCATTGTTTTTAACCATAAATTAAAAAACGTTTTCATGCAGTACTGCATGAAAACGTACTCTAATTTCGTTATTTTATTCATTTTCTCCAATTGATGGATATGGCTTATTTAAACAGGTTTTTCACATTATTTCTTATTTATATTTTAGACAATACATTTTCTTGGAAAGTACGTTCTTCTTGATCTTCATATCCAGTTGAAACAACTTCTTGAATATCATCATGGTTAAATAAATAAGTGAAATCTGGATTAATATAGCCTTCTGGATATGGACATCCCATATAGTCGAACTTTCTTATCTCATCTGTTTCCACTTGTTGTTTACGTCCAAAAATCATGAGTTTCTTTGTACCTTCTTTTAAAATTACAATAGAGCCTATAGGGATCAGTTGTGAATTCATTGTCTTTTCTCCTTTCTTGTAAGTTTAGGTTTCTTTTGGGAATGTGGTGTATTTACATGTCCCGAAGCAGCCGTGGATTGTCTCCTTTCCTTCCTTGACAGTTTAGGCTTCTTTTGAGAATGTAATTTGTTTAAATGTCCTGAAGCAATAGATTGTTTTTTGAAGTCAAAGTAAAAATACAAATGTGTACTTAGAGCTAAGAAAACAACGGAAAACAATGAGGCGAGAATGATTAATACGATAGCCATAGCCTTTTGACTCAAAATACCAATAATAACTTGACCAACCATATAACCTAAACTTGAAAAAAGTACAATTTTAGGGATTTTTACTTCTTGATTAGTTGTCCCTCTTAAGCGGTCTGTAAAATATTGAATCCAAAATAATACAGATTTATAACCAATTAAACTATATGCAATAAGTGATAAAATTAAAAATAAAGGAGACTCTATTTCTACGAATTCGTAAGCTAACTTTTGCACAGCTATAAAACTACAAAATGATATACTTAATGCAACAAATCCAGAGTATAGTAAATGTTGCAATTGCGGCTGCCTAGGCTTATAAATAGAAACCCAAATTCCCCATAGATTACATATCACATAAAATGGTAAAGCTATGTAAGAGTATATATTGTACGGTGGAAATATGAATAGAATGATAAGTAGCATAAAATTCATAAAAAACCACACAAAAGCCCCTACAATATTTCTTATATCAAATGGTATTAATATTCGTATACAATCATCTATGCTGTTGCCATTATATTTGTCCATTATACACCTCATAAAAAATTAAAAGATTTTATCTAATACAGTTCCAATTCCTGATTTAACTCTATCTTTTACTGAATCTTGTTTACCATCATTATTCCAATCACCTTTGTTAAATTTAATCCCATCAGTTAACACACTTAAAAATACAGAAGCACCAAATCCAATACCAGCTCCAACTACAGTTCCAATTGGTCCCCCAATTGCTGTACCTATTGCAGCACCAGTCCAGGCACTAGCAGCAGTAGAGCCAACCCCAATTGCTGCATCACCAATGATATCACCAGCTATCTTAGTTTTTGACGCTTTATTTTCAATATTTTCCTTTGTATCATTAATTACATCCCATCCTATAGCTGCATAGCCTAAAGCATTTGTTTTTAATTTCAATGAATCTTTCAGAATTTCTTTTGGTGATAAAACATGTCTTTTTACATCGTCTATTTGCTTTACTTCAGCTAAAGGTAATTTTGTACGCCTTATCACATTAAGTCCATTTTTATCCTTTAGTACGGTGCGATTTTGAAATCTTACCATTTCTTTTCCTTTGTTATTTTTGTAAGGTGTTACACGCAAACCTTTATTATGTAAAGCTGCCAACTTGTAAGCAGCTGCACCTTCAGTTACAGTACCAAGTAAAGTAAATAAAGATCCCGTAGGGTTATCTTTCCAATCATCAATATCGCCACCCATTGGTGCAAACCAATTAATATCAATTGCTTCTTCCCCAAATGAAACTTCTTGTTGATCAACCTTCTCAAAACGATCAGCAATTTTTCTTAATGCATCACTTTGTTCTTTTAAAACTGTCGTTATAGTAGCTAACACTGAGCCTGCATATTGGGATTGATTCAACACAGCATCTCTTCCAGATACCTGGAATGGAATATCAAATAACTGCTGATTGATACGTTGATATGTTTCAAACAGCTCATGAGCTGTTTGTTCTATATTAGAAGACAATTTCCTTAAATGGTCAGGAGTAACCTTAATTTCGCCACTCACCTTGTTTCACCGCCTAATGATTTAAGATAAAGTACCATTTTCTTTATCTCTTCAGTAATTGTAAAGGTGTCAAGACAAATAAAATTCGTTTGTGTTTGCTCATTATCTAAAACTTTTTGGATTAGCCAATATTGATTTTGACTATATAAAAACTGAATACAGTCTGTAGACCATGAGTCTTTTATATAATAATGAACTTGAACAGTATTTAACTCTTCACGATTATGTATAATGTTTGCTAACTCTAAGGAAGCTTCATCATCTAAGTAAAGTTTTAAGTAATCTACTAATTGCTTGTTTGATTGATTTAAAATGTTTTCCTTATATGCAGAAGAAGGGATTTTAAATGTATAATTTGGACGAGAGAAAGTATTTTTAGGCTGTAATGCTTGATATATAAATTGCCAAGCTACCTCTGGTGTCCCGCATTCTTTAAATGTACATTGTTTTTCACCGTTAGCATCTGTTATTACATTTTGTATAACTTTTTTTTCACTAAAATAGAAAATATTTTTTTCTAAAGCGCTGTTTTTACTTATCTGTACTTCAATAACAAATCCTGTAGTTAAACAAATACGAAAATATTCTAAAAGTTGTTTGTCACATAATGTTTCATCTTCTTTTATTATGAGTAGCTCTTCGTTTGTCCAATTCTCGTACATTACATCCAATTCTTTGTCTATTTCCTCATCTGACCAATTTTCAAAGGGGTTCTCAATTCCGATCATCGTTTCATGGTCAAATATACCAGTTAATACATATACTTCTTTATTTGATAAAATAAGAGGTTCAATAGTCAAGTAGTCCCACTCCCTAGTGTAATATGTAATCTCTAGGAAATATAATACAATAAAAAAATGATTCAATCTAGTAATTACCAACGTTTAAAACTAAAAACTAAAAAAATTCTAACAACAAAAAAGAAAGAGAATTAATACATATTTTTATAATAAAAATAATGTCTTTTCACTTCATAATTTTTATTTTGTCAGCTAAAAAAAATAGAAGTATTGTCCCATATAAGACAATACTTCTATTTTCACTTAAAAATCACATAATAAATTTCTCATTACCTCTTCCAATACTATATCTGGATTTACTACCGTTTTTTCCGAACGCCATCCGATAAAGCCATCTGGTCTAATTAATACAGCACCTCCATTCCCTATACCATATAATTTGCTAAAAATATCTTCTGGAGCAACAAAGTCTCCACTTAAGCCAACACGATACCCTTTTATATTTATTCCTAATTTAGCTGAAACAGTATGTGCTGCCTCAGCCCAAGAACTATTTTTTACTCCTGTAAGTAATACAAAACTGTTACCGAATAAGTCTAATATAGAAACTTCCTTTCCTTCATACGTTCCCCATACATGTGGCGCTCGCGTTCCAGGTCTTCCGTTCAACTCTATGCTATCCATTCTATGTGGAGTGACTGAATTATCTATAATCGCCTCTGAACAATACTGATATCCAGCTGTAACAGCTAAACCATCCATATTATTCAAACTGCCTTTCTCTCTCTTCGCAGCACGAAACAGTAAACTACTTGCATAAGCTGTCGTTAATTTTGCAACAGAGTGTCTCTCTTCATGATATGTTTCTAACAATTTTGGTTTTGCCTTCCCTTTTATAACAGCCGCTAATTTCCAAGCTAAGTTATGCGCATCTTGTATTCCTGTATTTGAACCAAATCCGCCTGTTGGCGGCATAATATGTGCTGAATCTCCAACTAGAAAGACTCGATTTCCTTGAAATTTCACCGCTGTACTTTCGGCCGCTTCCCACGGTAAAACACTTAATATTTCTGACTCAATATTTGTACTTCCAATTGCTATTTGAATAATTTGTTTACAACGTTCCATCGTGAAATCCTCTGGTCCCTCTCCTTTTAATGGATCGTAGGCTACATGGTAAATCCATTTTTTTTCGTTATCTACTGGGATCAGTGCACCAAGAACCTCTGGATGAAGTACCATAGAAAAACCGAATGCGTCTCCTTGTATAAACTCACTTAAGTCTGCTTCAAAATAAATATTCATATAATAGCCACCAATGGTTCCACGCCCCTCAGTTTTAATCCCTAACTGCTCACGTATTTTACTTTTCGCTCCATCTGCTGCAATTACATAGTCACAATGTATGACACTTTCTTTTTCTGTTTCACGATTTCGAATCTTTGCTTTTACCCCGTTTTCATTTTGTTCAAATGAAACTAATTCATGATAAAAAGATAGTTGCCCGCCTAGCATTTTCGCTTCTTGTAACATCACCTCTTCTAAAATAATTTGATAACACGCAGTTTGTTTTGATGGACTAATCTTTTCTATTTTTTGAAGTAACTCTTCATCGTTTCCGTATTGTGTCGCTCTCATTTGTTCCAATTCTTCTTTATTCGCCTCAGCTATTGTATGAACTGCTATTCTTCCTCGGCAGTTCTCTAATGCTTTACCTGCCAATTTAATTCTTTTTTCCAAACCTAATTCTCGAAATAACTCCATTGTACGTAAAGTAAGACCGCCTGCTTTCGGATGAATGGCAGTAGACGGATGCCTTTCAATAAGTAAGTACTCAATGTTATGTTTTGCAAGAAATAAAGCAGACGCTAACCCAGATAATCCCCCTCCAACAATTAAAACTGGTACATAATTCGATTTCATATATTTACCCTCCACATCATTGTTCTGAGCTCAGTGACATAAATATAATCAAAAAAAACATTAAAATATAGACTTATATTTCATTTTGAATTATCATATAGATAGATTACGCCCCAAAATCCCTTTTACCTTTTCATACATCTATAATCCACCTGAATTGTGTCTGTATGAAAGTGTAAAACAAAAGAACGTACTTTACGTTGAACCATGTTCTATCGTAAAAATCAAAAATAATACAAACATTATAAGCGGTCGTAACCTTATGGATTATACAAGGTTACGACCGCTTATTTTATTGTTACATCATTTTTTGTTTTTAAAACCTCATCTATTGTGTTATGTAGTCCTTCCAATCCCTTTTCTATCTCCCTATAATTTTCAACAATAAAAAATTCATTCGTCTCGATTTTCTTTCTCAATATTGCACCTCATACAACAATCATGTAGCATTACCGTATCGAAGTAATGGTTCATCATCTTAAACCTTTCGACTAATTACCTGGAGGCAAAGTGATTGAAATGAATAAACAAGAACAATTAAATATTATAAAAAAAGATTTTATTGATTCTCAAAAAGTATTATTGGCAATTGGTGATGAAACGCGTCAAGCTATTTTATTAGTGCTAATGGAAACGGAATGTCAAACAGGATTACGTGTAGGAGAAATCACGAAGCAAACACACCTTTCCCGTCCAGCAGTATCACATCACCTTAAGATTTTACGAGAAGCTGGCATTATTTTAATGAGAAAAGAAGGTACAAAGAATTTTTATTATATTGATATACGTACAAAATTAGGTTTATTAAAAAATCTTGTATTAGATATTGAGAAGCTATTGCAAAACTTTTATTAAAACTTGGAGGTATAAGAAATGAAAGCAATGATAATTGATAGATATGGAAAAGTCCCAATGCGTATGGCAGAGGTACCTACTCCTGAAATAAATGAGTATGAAGTGCTCGCAGAAATTCATGCAGCTAGCATTAATCCAATTGATTTTAAAATACGCGACGGAAAAGTAAAAATGTTACTGAAATATGAAATGCCCCTAATCCTTGGTAACGACTTTGCCGGTGTCATCACGAAGGTTGGATCAAAAGTAACTCGTTTTAAAGTTGGTGATGAAATATATGCTCGTCCAAGAAAAAATAAGATTGGTACTTTCGCGGAGTATATAGTCATTCATGAAGATGATATAGCTTTAAAACCGAAAAATTTAAGTTTTGAGGAAGCTGCTTCGATTCCACTCGTTGGCTTAACATCATATCAAGCATTACATGACATCATGCAATTACAAAAAGGACAAAAGATTTTAATTCACGCCGGATCCGGTGGTGTTGGTACTTTCGCTATTCAGCTAGCAAAAATAATGGGTGCCATTGTTACAACGACTGCTAGTGAAGCTGGTGCGAATTTAGTAACGTCTCTTGGCGCAGATGAAATTATTAATTACAAAACAGAGAAATTTGAAGATATACTAAAAAATTATGATGCGGTATTTGATACAATCGGCGGTGCAACACTTGAAAAATCATTCAATATTATAAAAAGCGGAGGAAACATTGTTTCAGTTTCAGGTATGCCGAATGCTCGCTTCGGTAAAGAATTTGGTTCAGGATTCTTTAAAACTCTCTTATTTTCATTAGCCAGCAAAAAACTTACTGCACTTGAAAAAAAGCATAATGCTCAATATTCATTTTTATTTATGAAGCCAAGTGGGGATCAATTACGTACTATTGCAAACTATATTGAAGCTGGTGAAATCAAACCGGTAATCGATCGAGTTTTCCCTTTTGAAGATGCGCAAAAAGCAATGGAATATTCCGAGGCTGGAAGAGCAAAAGGAAAAATAATCGTAAAAATTAAGTAATAATAAAAACTCCATTTTTTTAAAAATGGAGTTTTGTATTTGCTGTTAAATAGACATAGTGCAATGAAGTCCTTACAATAGATTGCAAGGGGAAATATTATATTATACTTTTAGTTAACTTTACAAAGAATATATACGTACAAATACATAATTTAAAATACAAAAAGGAGGAGATACAATGACTAAAAATAATGAAACAGGTTGGAATTTAGATAATAGTTATATGACTTTACCACAATCATTTTATACAGAAATCCCCCCTACTCCCGTAAGTTCACCGGAGTTAGTTAAACTAAACCATTCATTAGCGATATCTCTTGGCTTGACCCCTGAAGAACTGAAAAAGGAAGCTGAAATTGCCATTTTCGCTGGCAATGGACTTCCAGAAGGAGCTCATCCATTAGCTCAAGCATATGCTGGTCATCAATTCGGACATTTTAATATGTTAGGCGACGGTCGTGCTCTTTTAATTGGCGAACAAATTACTCCTTCAGGTGAGCGTTTCGATATTCAACTGAAAGGTTCTGGCCCTACTCCCTATTCACGCCGAGGAGATGGCCGTGCTGCACTCGGTCCGATGCTACGTGAATATATTATTAGTGAAGCAATGTATGCACTTGATATTCCGACTACTCGCAGTTTAGCAGTTGTTACAACCGGGGAACCAACATATCGTGAAACAAAATTACCTGGAGCAATTTTAACTAGAGTCGCTAGTAGTCATATACGGGTCGGTACATTTCAATATGCTGCAGCTCGTGGTTCAATAGAGGACCTGAAATCGCTAGCTGACTATACGATAAAAAGACATTACCCAGAAATTGAATCTCATGAAAACCGATATACTGCATTACTACAAGAAGTCATTAAAAGACAAGCCAGTCTTATCGCAAAATGGCAACTTGTTGGATTTATTCACGGCGTAATGAACACTGACAATATAACGATCAGTGGCGAAACAATTGATTACGGTCCTTGTGCATTTATGGACAATTACGACCAAGGAACTGTATTTAGCTCTATTGACACACAAGGTCGTTATGCATATGGAAATCAACCATATATGGCCGCATGGGATCTAGCACGACTAGCTGAATCTTTAATGCCAATTCTGCACGAAGATGAAGAAGAAGCATTAAAAATCGCTCAAGACGAAATTTCGAAATTTAGCGTACAGTATGAAAAACAGTGGTTCCTTGGAATGAAAAAGAAATTAGGACTATTTAGCAACGAAGTACAAGATCAATCACTTATTGAGCAACTTTTAAAAATGATGGAGAAATATAAAGCGGATTACACAAATACATTCCGTTCATTAACTCTTGATGCTATCGAAAATACAGCTCTATTTGAAAGTCCTGAATTTAAAGAATGGTACAAACTTTGGCAATCTCGATTAGAAAGACAAGAACAATCAAAAGAAAACGCCTACGAGATGATGAAAAATAATAACCCATCAATCATCCCGAGGAACCACCGTGTAGAAGAAGCACTAGAAGCAGCTGTTACAAATGACGACTATAGCGTAATGGAGCAACTTCTTGAAGCTTTATCAAACCCTTATGCGTATTCTACAGATCAAGAAGAATACTGCATTCCGCCTGCGCCTACGAGTCGTCCTTATCGTACTTTTTGTGGGACTTGATTGTTTAATATGTAAAAAGGTGCGTTCATATAAATTGTGTGAACGCACCCTTTTTATATCCCCCCACTCAACTAAAACTTTAAAATGCACACCCCCCGATGCCATTTCTTTAATCCAAAATAAATTCTACACTATTCCAATAGAATTACTCGTAAGCTTGTTAAACAAATATTGAGAAATATAAAACATCATTTCTAAATATTTTTATTTTTGATACTATATTTTATAAGAATATTCAAAAAGTGAGGGGATTTCATGAACGTTCAACTACAAGGTAATGAACAAATTACAAAATTATTTAATGACTGGTATAGAGCTATGTTACAACATCAAACTACCCATGCAACAAAAATAAAAAAAGATATTGAAAATATCATCTCTAATTCAGAAGAAGATACAAACCTACAATTGTATTATTCACTTTTTAATTTCAGATACAAAATTTTAACAGATGGTTTAAATATTAATAAGGATGATTTTAATAAAATTGATTCTTTCCCACTTCCAGAGAATGGGCTATTTTCTTATTATTATCATTTTTTTAAGGCTATTCACAATACAATTATTGGAAACTACAATGCAGCAAAACACCTTTTCGAGAACGCTAAAAAGCTGCTAATACACGTACCTGACGAACTAGAGAATGCTGAATTTAACTACCGCTTAGCTTCCTATTATTATCAAACATATCAACCACTAGTAGCAATCCAATCTGCAAATGAAGCTAAAGCGATTTTTTCAAAACATATAAACTGCGAAATTAATGTTGCTTTGTGTGATAACATCTTTGGTTTATCTTGTATTGATTTAAAACAGTTTGAACAAGCTGAAATTAGACTTGATTCAGCATTAAATATTCTACAGAAGTATTCAGAGGAGACTTTATCATTAAGAGTACGACATAATTTAGCTTGGCTATATGCAAGTCAAAACCTTTCAGAGTTAGCAATGCGTCATATTTCAGAGGTTACAACTAAGCAACCAAATCACTTTAAAGCACTTTTTGTTGAAGCACGTGAATACTCCAAGCTTGGAGAATATACCCAGGCTAAAGAACTTATAAAAAAAGGATTAAACATCTCAAATAAACTAGAAAACAAAGAGTTTCAATATCGTTTCATGATTTTAAGAGAACTAAATAATAAAACTTCTATAAATGATTTAGAAATGATAATTTTGGAAGGAATTTCTTACTTTAAAACAGAAAACCTTTGGGAATGTATACAAGAGTACACTGATGTTCTAGCAAATATGTTTTATGAAAAAGAAGACCATATAAAAGCTAGTCAATACTTTTACATGGCCAATCAAGCAAGAAAAAAACATGAAGAAAAGGGAGCTTTGATATAATGAAAAAGATTAAATTGAGCATCATTGGCTTAGCTGTTATTAGCATCACAACTCTTGGATTAAGCTTCACCTCAGAAACACCGAAAACACAGTTAGGATATGTAGCATTAAACATTGGGGACACCCCTGCACCACAAAGACCTGACCTTGTTCAATCCGTTGACGTAAGTAAAGACTACAACTCAACAACAACTGAAAAAGCACTTTAAAAAATGAAAGACCTTCAATTAAGAAGGTCTTTTTAAATACGCTTATTTAGAATATTTCCCTTTCATGTAGGCTTTATTTTCTCATCAACTCCGCAATCCTCTTACTCTCCTCACTACCAACTTTCTCAAGTTTCTCCACAACTAAATTCCGTCTCTCTACAGAATGATTTTGACTTAACTTCGCTTTTCCTTCTATTTTATTTATCTTTATTTTGAATCCAACTATTCCCTTACTTAATCCTCCCATATAATTTGGATCTACATCATTAAGTGAGTAGGTGCTCTCTGGATTTTCATATTTATTTACTAAATCTTGAAGAGAATCTACTAATGTCTTCTCATCTTCAACAATTTCTAATTCACCATATACATGCACTGCAACGTAATTCCATGTTGGTACTGCATTGTTTGTTTCATACCATGACGGAGAGATGTAACTATGTGGTCCTTGAAATATAGCTAGTACTTGCTGAGTCCCAATATCTTTCCACTGTTCATTCGGTCGTGCGAAGTGACCATGTAAAGTAAGGGTCTCCCTATTTAGCAACAACGGCAAGTGCGTTGCATATAGTTCTCCGTTATGTTGAGAAAATAATGTCGCAAAGCTATTTTGTTCCATTATTTCGTACTTCATCTCTTCATCTTGTATTGCGAAATATTTTGGTATGTACATAAGCTCCCTCTTTTCCGATCTTTTCCGATCTTTTCTAATTTATTTCCTATTATATTTAGTAACCGCATCAATCAACAGGGCCAGTTTGCATTTGTTTTATAATGGCAGCTTTCTATTTCAAAACAATAGGCAGCATGTATTCCATGCTGCTTTAGTTTATTTTTTCTAATATATTTGTAATAAATACGGTCTTACCCTCAATATAACTAGATCGATTTTTCGACTCTCTTGCTAACTCTTCCTTCAAGTTTCCATACTCATTAGCTACTTCAGTATGTTCACGAAGGTAATCTCGAAACGCTATATGCCTTCTCAACTCTTCACTATTTTTATCACACACATATAAATGATGTTCCATCCAAACTGTATTTCCCTCGTTCCATGGAACGAACATATCCTTTCTTCCAAACGCCTCTCTTCCTTTAAAGCTCCATTCTAACTGATGATAGTACCCTATCTTCTCAAGTTTTTTTACTACCTCATGAAAAATTTCGTACTCTTCTATTACAACATCAATATCTAGTATTGGTTTTGATGCAAGCCCTTTAACAGATGTACTCCCAACATGTTCAATGGATAAAATGCTGTCTTCCATCACATCGTTAATGAGAGTTTGTAGCTTATTAAATTCACTTTCCCATTTGATGTTATATTCTTCGATAGTAATTCTCTGTTTCAACGTATCCCTCTCCTCAAAAGCAATTATAATCTTTGAATATGAGTATCCTTAAAATCCGTCTCATATTTCAATCCATATCCAAACATTCGATCCATTCCAATATGTGCTGTCCATATTAAGCCAATCACTATAACGGTATCTATCTTAAAATAGACACCTATTAGAACAATTAATATGGATATGATATATGTATGACATACGTTATATATTTTCGCACCAACGTGATTATTGATCCCATACGCTAACATGGATAAATCCGGCGCTAAAAGGAATACAAAAAATATAATCCAACTAAACTCATATATTGAATACATATAAATCGTGGCTAAAAATACAACCATTCCTTCAAAATGTACAATACGTTTTTGCATTATTTATCATTCCTATTTTTCTATATTTATTGATACATTTTCATCGCTGAAAGTGTTCTTTGCATTTTTTGACCAGATGGTTGCTAATATTGGCCCTGAAATGTTATGCCATACTGCCGCTAATACACTTGGGAGTGCAGCAGCCGGTCCAAAACGCAAAATACTTTCCAGCTATATTACTTATCGCTTCTAGTACTTTCATCCAATCAGCCCCTATCTTTTAATTGAAACACCTTATTCGGATTCAAAATATTTTGCGGATCAAGAGCTTTCTTTATTTTCTCCATTACAAATAATGCCGCCCCATGTTCTTCTTCTTGATACTTTCGTTTTCCGATTCCAACGCCATGTTCTCCTGTACACGTTCCTCCTCGTTTAAGAGCATACAGAACGATACTTTCGTTTATTTCGTCCGCCTTCTTTACTTCCTCTTTATCATTTGTGTCAATCATTAAGAGTACATGGAAATTCCCATCTCCAACATGACCTAGAATACCGCCAATAAGCCCTACTTTATCTAATACCTCTTTCGCATGTTGAATCGCTCCAGCTAATTCCGAAATTGGCACACATACGTCTGTACTCATTAGCTTTTTACCAGGATAACTATGCACGTAAGAGTACGCTAAGTTATGTCTTGCATCCCACAGTTTATTTCTCGCTGCTGTTTCCGTCTCAAACGTAATTTCTATACATTTATGATCAAGAACGATTTCTTTCGTAAATTCAATATCTTGCTTTAACCCTGCTTCATTGCCGTGAAACTCTAAAAACAGTGTCGGTTCTTCTCTGTAACTTGTTTCATTGTAATAATTTACTTGTTTCATAGATAATTCATCAACGAGTTCAATTCTCGCGATTGGAATACCTGCTTGTAATATGTTAATTACAGCTTCTACTGCATCATTTATAGTTGGAAACGATGCCCTCGCAGCCATAACATGTTCTGGTATACCGTATACTTTTAAAGTTAACTCCGTGAAACATCCAAGTGTTCCTTCTGATCCTACGAAAATACCATTTAAATGATAACCTGATGATGACTTCGCCGCTAAATTCCCGGTATGTATTACTCCTCCATCAGCAAGAACGACTTCTAAATCTCGAACTTGATCACGCATTACACCATACTTTACCGCTGTCGTTCCGCTCGCATTTGTAGCAGCCATTCCTCCTAACGTTGCATCAGCTCCTGGGTCTACACTAAAAAATAATCCATACTTTTTCAATTCTTTATTAAGCTGAGAGCGCGTCACCCCTGGCTGTACTCTCACAAGAAAATCCTTTTCTCTTATTTCAAGTATTTTGTTCATAAGAGAAAAGTCCATTGTAATTCCTTTTTCGTAAGGAATTACATGTCCCTCTAAGCTGGACCCTACTCCAAATGGAACGACAGCTGTTCCGTGCTGACTCGCTATTTTCATTATCGCGCTAACTTCTTCGGTCGTTTTTGGAAAAACAACTACATCAGGTAAACTACTAACGTGGTAAGATTCATCTTTACTATGTAACTCTCGTACTGTCATATTTATTACTACTCGATCTTCAGGAAGTATGCCTTTTAATTCATTTACTACATGTTCAATTGTTATTTCCATAATCAACTCTCCTTTTTAATTTTAAAACAAGTATACCATCTTTATACAAAATAATTAGAAAAATAAGATTATTTAACCTGAACATAAAAAAAGAACCTGCAGCACACGCTACAAGTTCTTTTTCACTACATTTTAAACGATTTCTTTATTAACAACATAAACCAAATTAAAGTAACTGCCATCAACGAATGAGAAAACCCTACAATATAAGTTAACCCTTTAAAGTCAGCTCCATTTAACTGAAGAAGCCCTCTCGCTGCTAGCGAACCTAACATTAATGTTAATGCAATGTTATGTAAAACAAACCACTTATTAAACCCTTGCACTTCATGAAACGCGAATACTTTTGCTAATCCTAAAGCAATTAAAAAGAAGAAAAAGCCAAGTACAAGTGTATGTGTATGCAAAAGATTTAACAAAGTAGATCCTAAAATCCCTTTATACTTACCATACTCCCTAGCGAAAATCCCTGATAATAAACCGATAATCAAATACGTAAACGATGCATTATATAATTTCTTCATTATGTACCTCCTTGAGTAGAATGTGTAGTGTGTCATATTTAGTAATAATGATAGTTATATAGTAAAAACTCCTAGTCACCTAGGAGTCATTGTATAAGTATCTCACTCTTTACAATCAATCCTAATTATAAAATATCTCTCTATACAAAACAAACGAACTTTATGTGAACAAACACCCCCATTAAAATATGTTGCACTTTTGTTTTACACAATCCATACTAATTGTTATAACTTTTTAAAGGTGGTGTAATAATTGATAGTTCTTGAAACCGAACGTCTAAATCTTCGTTGGTTTGATATAAAAGACGCTTCTTTTATTCTTGAATTAGTAAACGATCCTGCATGGATTCAGTTTATCGGTGACAAAGGGGTTAGAAACTTAGAAGATGCAAAAAATTATATTGTAAACGGTCCCATCGATATGTATAACAAACTCGGATTTGGCCTTTACTTAGTAGAACGAAAAGAAGATCTCACTCCACTTGGTATGTGTGGCCTTATTAAAAGAGATTCATTAGAAGACGTTGATATCGGATTTGCCTTTTTAGAAACATTCCGTTCAAAAGGATATGGCTACGAGTCAGCTTCTGCGATAATCGAATACGGTGTACAAAAGCTCGGCATGAAACGAATTGTAGCAATTACTTCTATAGATAACATTGCCTCAGGAAAACTTTTAGAAAAAGTAGGATTACGATTTGAGAAAATCATTTCAGGGTCTGGAGAAGATTTAAAATTATTTGGGTATAACGCATAGTAAAGAAGGTCGCCGTGAATGGTGACCTTCTTTACTATTTTACTGATCTCGTAATAATACTTTTAGTTACAGTATATTTTGCAGTAATTCTTGTGATTACCACTATTCCTTTCATATCATATTTTTGGAAATTCATAGAAATAAAACTTTCACTTCCAAATAAATTATATTAATATATTAAATAAAGGAAGTGAGAATAAATGGAACAACCGCTATTTTTATTAGTTCTTCAATTCATTGCATTTGTATTAATCATTTGTATCTTATATGGGATCTTGTACAATACC
Source organism: Bacillus sp. S71 (assembly GCF_016625265.1). Taxonomy (NCBI): domain Bacteria; kingdom Bacillati; phylum Bacillota; class Bacilli; order Caryophanales; family Bacillaceae; genus Bacillus; species Bacillus sp. S71. The sequence continues at coordinate 490,676 of NZ_JACVUW010000003.1, forward strand.
GTATTAAATTTAAATATGCCTAAATGGACTGCACATATAGTAGCTACGGTATTTACACTTGGTATCGCCTATCAAGTTTTTATAAATTTTATTTGAAAAATTTTTTAGCAATTACTTCTATTGTTGATGCAGTAAAGCTTTTAGAAAAGCAGAATTGCAATTTGAGAGGATTATTTTAAAATCAGGAAACGTAGCCATTTTTTATAAAGTCTGTCCTGCGCAAAATAGTGAAGACGTTATTTCCGCTGAAAATGTGTTTGCATAACAAGAAATGAATTTAATTGATCCTGCAAAAATTTTATTTTAAATCAAAGATATGTAAGAAAATAAGCACATCCTGTTAAAAAACAGATGTGCTTATTTTTTAATTTCTATGCATTTTTACGTTTTAAGAAAATCACTCCACCAACAATTAACAGTAATGCGCCTGCAGCCATAGAGATCCAACTTGTAAGATTAGTACCTGTTTGCGGTAACCATCCAATTTTAGATTGAATTTCTTGCTTAGGTTGTGGTTGTTCTTTTACTTGCTCGTTAGGCTGCTCTGGTGTTGGAGTATTTTTATCTGAATTTGGCTGTTCTGGTTTAGGTTGTTCCGGCTTTACCTCTTTAAATTTCACTGTTTGTCCCTTATCTTCAATTTCAGCGTGAATAGCTACTAATATATTATCTTGATACAGTTCTTCAAATACTACTACTTCTTTACCTTGTAATGCAGAAGCATTAAATGTGAAATCTAGTGTGATAGAACCATTCTTCTCTTTAGCAGTAAACTTAGATTCTACTGTTACTTCTTTACCATCAACTAATAATGGCTTGTTTGTTGCTTTATCCATTAGTTTACCTTTTACAACGTACTCTTTACCCACGATTAAGTCTTTGTATTCCACTTTATCTTGGATTGTTACAGATTTAGAAGCGTCTAACTCTTTAGAACTATCAACTTTGTTTGTTGCTGTCGTTTTAATAGAAGGTTCTACAAATCGAACTGTTTGACCTACATCATTAATGTCAGCATGCGTTGTAATTACTTGCCCTTCATGTAATAAGTCTTCAAACACGACTACTTCTCTTCCTTGCTGTTCAGCACCAACAAAAGTAAAGTCTAATGTTACAAAACCGTTCTTTTCTTTTGCAGTAAACTTCGTTTCAGCTGTTACTTCTTTTCCATCAATTAATAATGGTTTGTTAATAGCTTTGTTCATTAGTTTACCTTTTACAGTGTACTCTTTACCTACAACTAAGTTAGTATACTCCACTTTGTCTTGGATAGTGATAGAATCCTTTGAATGAATCTCTTTTCCACCATCAGCTTTGTTTGTTGCTGTCGTTTTTACTGATGGCTTAACGAACTTAACTGTTTGACCTTTATCATTGATATCAGCATGTGTTGTAACAGTTTTTCCTTCTTTCAATAACTCTTCGAATACTACTACCTCTTTTTCTTCTAAACCAGTTGCATCAAATGTGAAGTCTAATGTAATAGAGCCATTTGCTTCTTTTGGTGTAAACTTCGTTTCAGCTGTTACTTCTTTACCATTTACAACTAATGGTTTATTAGTCTCTTTATTCATTAATTTACCTTTTACAGTGTATTCTTTACCTACTTGTAGGTCTTTGTATTCCACTTTATCTTGGATTGTTACAGACTTTGACGTGTGCATTTCTTTTGTACCATCTGTTTTATCAGTAGCTGTTGTTTTTATTGAAGGAATCTTTTCATCTTTGACAATGTGTTTAATGATTTGACCATTCTCTTTAATTTCAAAAGAGAACGTTTCTTCATTTAATACATAACCTTTTGGCGCAACAGTTTCTTTATATGTGTATTTTCCAAATGGTAATTTTTCAAATTTAGCGATTCCTTTATCGTCTGTTTTTCCTTTTACTACTTCTTTTCCTGCTTCGTTATAAATCGTAAATTCTGCATTTGGAAGCTTGTTATTTCCATCAGCTACATCTACCTTTGTAATTTCTAGATCACCTTTGATATGATGATTAACTGCCAATAACTCAATAATCTTCCCATGTTCCTTTATTCCGAACATAATTGGTTCTTTAACAAGAACGTAACCATGTGGAGAAGCCTTTTCTACAAATGAATATTTACCATACGCTAAATCTTTGACGTTAATCTCGCCATTTTTATCTGTCTTATATTCCCCAACTACTTTTCCACTTTCATCTTTCAATTCAAATACTGCACCTTCTAATTTTTTGCTAATATCTTCATTATCTACTTTTAGTAATTTTACACTACCTTTCACTTCGGTATTTTCCACTGTAAAAGTAAGTGTTTTATTGTGCTCTTTAATTTCAAAAGGATACTTTGTTTTATTTCCAATATATCCATTAGGTGTTTTTGTCTCTAAGAAATAATACTTACCATACGTAAGACCTTCAACGTTTGCAATTCCATTTTCTTTTGTTACTACTTTTTGCACTTCTTTTCCATCTTCAGTAAAGACTGTGAATTCAACATTTGGTAAAACCTTTCCTGAATCACTGAGCTTTTTAATTTCGATGTTACCTTTTACTTTGTTATTTACTATTTGGACAGCTCCTGTTTCTCCTGTCTTAACTTCAATAGTTTGTGGTTTATCATCTGAAACATAGCCTGTTGGTGCTTTAATTTCTTTTAATGTGTAAGTACCAATTGGTAAGTTGTTTAATTCTGCCATACCATCAGCACCAGTCGTGATTTTTCCAACTGATTCATTATTTGCATTAAAGACCTCAAATACTGCACCAGCTAAAACTTCTCCATTTTCTCCAACCTTTTTAATTTTTAAAGAACCAGCTGCTTCCCAATTTACTGCAAGATCACTACTAAGCTTTTCTTCATTTCTTTCTAATAGTACTGTAGCATTCTGAACAGTATCCGTACCACGGTAAGCAATTGCTTGAACTTTAGTTAAATTAGCAGCAACACTTAAATTAAATTCACCCGTTTTTGTATTCTTAGGAATTTGGATACGAAATTTTTCTCCAACTGAAAGCTGATCTTTCACTTCACCATTTTCACTTACAATTCTAACTCCATTAGGTGCATTTTTCGCTACTACCTTATAAGAACCACCCTTAGCATTTGTTTGTACTGAATATAGATTTGTTTCGAAGAATTCACCCTTTAATTCTGCTTTTTGCTTTTCAGCAGGAATCACATTCATAAAAATATCTTGAGTCTCTTCACTATTATTAGCATTACTAATAATAGCCTTAGCTGCTTTTTCAACATTTTTATTCTCATGTTTTAATTCATTTACATCGAGTTGACCTAATGCATTCCAAACCGCAAGTTGCGTTGCATAATGCGCTTCATTTTTATTAGCTACTCCCAGCTGTTCAGCACTTTTTTGTGGGAAACCATTTAATAAGACTCTATATACTACATTATCTGTTTTCCCCATTTCAGGAAGATCTTCACCATTTGGTGATTTTAATCCAAGAGTTAAGCAATAAGCAATTTGACCACTTGAATTTTTAATCATTTCAGTGCGAATGTACTTACCTAGACTATTACTATAACTCCAGTCCATTGAATATTTCTCATGCGTCATAACCTCTGCACTAGCCCTAGGTAAAAATACATTAAGGAATAATGCCAGTACTGATAATAATGTAAAAACTCTTATAATGACTCTCTTACCCAATTTTGTAACCTCCCTAGAATATATTAATCCGAGTATATATCGCAATATCTAAAACATTCACGACCGACCCGATTATCATTATAAAACAATAAATTACAAATATTAAATAATTTTAATGAAATAGTCAAAAAATTTACACATTTTATTATTTATCAAGTTTTTTAACGAATTTACTATATACAAATTCTAAAATGCGCCTACAATTTAAAAAACAAATATGTATGTTAAATATATAAATAGCAATTCCTTTACTCCAGTTATTAAGCTTTCCCCCTATTAAAAATAGCCTTTTCATTTTCTTGTTAATCCGAGTAATTTATACACCTCTTTTAATCTATTACACTCCTCCATTTAAATATAAAAGTGACTTCTCGTTCAAAGAATAAAGTGAAACTTTAATTCGCCCGATTCCCATCTAACTTCTTTGCTTTCATTGAATTTTTGGGCGGGATTCTTACTGCCCAAAAATAGCGGGATACATTATGCAATATTGCATTTGATAATCATTTTCAGTGTAACTATAATGATTACAGGATTACTATTAATCCAATATTCTACATGGAGGTTTTATTATGTTTAAAAAAATTATTGTATCTTCTATGGCGCTTACTATGTTCGGTGGAGCTGCAACTATGCTAGAGGCACCTACTGCTCAAGCAGCTTCTTATAACTCAACGTCATCCTCTTACTTTGATGTCACTCCTGAAGAGGCCGTGGCTTTCTATCAATCTCAAGACTATAAAAAATTAAAAGTATTTTTGGATGACTTTGAAGCAAGAAACCCTTATACTCCAGGTGGAGGCTACGCTCAAGGGAGTGTACGTATGCAAAAATTCAACGATGCTCTTAGAGATGCCAAATTAACAAATGTCTACCAAGAATTTATTAGAATCTCATACTACAATCATTATCCAGAACCAAAATAATAACAACGGATTAAATGTTTATTATTTCTATAACTTAGCCTAATTTTAAATGTATAACCTAAAAATAATTACTAAAAACCACTTATATAAGAGTGGTTTTTCTATTTCCCCATATAATTTAGCTGAATGTTACATCATCTTTATTTTAATATCTTTTATAGTAGACATTCTCTCGTTGACACAAACTAGTAGATTAGCAATGGAAATATCAAAATGTATTTATAATTGTTTTCTGTTTAATAGCAAAAAACGAACACCCTCTCACAATTAGATAAGGTGCTCGTTTTCATTTTTATCGGTAATTCTCAATTCAATTTAGCTTCTTTCCAATAAGTAAAGATTAAATTAACTTAAAAGCAAAGCGTTTTAAATTTAATTCATAGATCTTACTGAAACTTGGAATTGCCCCTTAGAACCATCATCATTTGAAACATAAATTTTATATGTTCCATTCGGTAATGGAGATAAAGCATTCCGTACATTTGTAACATTAATTTGTTGTTCTCCAGGTTTTATATAACCACCAACAATTAGCTCTGTATTTGGACCTTTTACACTATATCCCATTGTATTTTGACCATTATTTTTCATAGAAAAGCTTAAGTCAGTACTCCCATCATATACGAAAGAAGTTACAGCCTCACCACTATAATCCATTGTTTGAGTTAATAATAAGTCTGCAGAAACGTGTTCAACTACATGAATTGGATTATTCGTTTTGTGCACTTCTTCAGCATAAGTATTATTCCCTAACACACCAAGTGTTAATGCTGAAACTAATCCACAACTAAGCACTAGTTTATTTAACTTCATTTTAAGTTCCCCCTTGATGTTTGTATTCCATTACCATCATACACCCTTTTCTAAGTGCGTTTTTATGTAATAATTCATATCTATAAACCTATATATCTTAACCTCTCACCTTAATAGTTATTAAGAAACCTACATAGATAAAGCTACAATATTACGCTTCATAAAAAACATGTAAATTTTAAAGTCTTTTTCTAACAAAGTTTTATACGAGTAAGTACCAAAATACTCACATAAATAGCATTTCTATTTCAGATAAAATGTACTAATAAAATTTTTCTAAAATTTCACTTTGTAATTTGATATATTCCATGTTAATATAACGAAGGCTACAAAACAGGAGTCAACACGCATATCATTTTCACAGAATATTCATACTTAAAAAACCTTATTTTATCAGCAACTCAATCCAAATTTTACCTATAAAAAAATAGTTTATAATTTCATATGTACATAAATTCAAATAGACTTTTTCTATTTTCCTTATCAATTTTAATACGAGTAATATAACAGCATGTTTTTCAATTACCCTTCCTTTTTTAAATAAAAAGTCTACTAATACTAAACATCTATGTCCAACTCATACATAATTCTACTTACAAACTATCGGAGATGCAAAACTATGGGAATTTCTACTCTTTTATTAAATACCTTTATTATAATAATTTGTATCCTTAGCTATCACGTATTTTGGCTAGAGTTTAAAGAAAAAATAACATGTAATAATATATTATTTTCTATCCTTTCCTCCATTGCTATTATTTTTTGTATGACTTTTCCTTTTCATTTACATGTGGGATTTATTTATGATTTACGTTTTATTCCTATAATATTAGTTTTTCTATATGGAAATACAAAAAACATTGTTTTTATAGGAATTTTATATCTTTCTTATCGGTTTTACTTAGGCGGAAATGGCGTTCTTCCATCATTTATTATCTTCACTATTATTTTTGGTATAACAATGCTCTTTCGTTACTTATTACCTATGTATGTTAAAGAAAAAAAAGTATTATTAAGCTTACTCCTTATTTTAGTATGTACAACTTCACTTTCTATTTGCGGTATTGTAACTCAAATACATACAGGAGGGAAAATAGACTCTACTCTCATAGAATTTTTATTAAATTACATAATCATTAATATTTTCACAGTATTATTATCAGTTTATTTAATAGAGGGAATGATTGAGAAATATAAAATGAAAGAAAAGCTACAACGAGCTGAAAAATTTTATATAGCTAGCGAACTAGCAGCGTCAATTGCACACGAAATCCACAATCCACTAACCACGGTACATGGATTCACTCAATTATTAAATGAAAAACATGCCTCTAAGCTATCTCAGGATCAATACTTAGAAATCATGTTAATTGAAATGCAGCAAATACAAGCTACTATTAATAACTATTTATCTTTAACCAAACCACAGAACACCCTAAAAGAGAAAATAGATATTAATCACATTTTAAATCAGGTGAAAGATACTATTTCACCACTCGCTCTATCATACAAAGTTGAAATCAAACAAAATAGTACAGATTCCTTTTATATAAATGGGGACCCTGAAAAATTCAAACTCTGTCTAAACAACATCATCCAAAACGGAATTGAGGCTATGAAAAATGGTGGATTATTACAAATAAATATACAAAAAGTAAAAGGAAATATCATAATTGATATTATTGATTCAGGAATTGGGATGTCATCTCAACAAATAAAACGAATTGCTTTGCCATTCTATTCAACAACAGAAAAAGGAACTGGGCTTGGTACTATGATTGCTTATAGTATTATTAAAGAATTAAACGGAGATATAGAGATAGAGAGTAACTTAGGTAAAGGGACACGCTTTTCTATTAGTATCCCTTGCTAATGCGACAAAAATTTTCTGTTTAGTTAATTAAAAATAATAAGGATCAGAGCTTATCTATTGTTACAGATACACTCTAATCCTTTAGTTTAATTACATTAAACGCACTTAATATTTATAACTATTCTTACATCGTGATGAAAGAATAGTTCATCGACTTTATCTCATTTACTGATTAGATTTGTTTAATGTAAATATAACATCTCTCGGCACTTAATTTGTTATTATCATTATAGACATTTCCTACAATTGTTTTTCCAATAAAGTATAGACCTTATGCCATTCATTGAAAAAGACAACTCCCTTTTTACTACTTTACTTCCACCGTATAATTCCCTGTTCCACCACTATACTGATACACATGTAAATAATACTTCCCTGGATACGTGTAGTAACTACCTACTAGTTTATTCCCTTGTTGCTGAGCATACGTAACATAATTATTTAAATCTGCTTCAGAATAAAGTACCCAGTTCATTCCGATATTATTTTCATTCGTTACGTTAATTTGAAGGTTTTTAGCAGTCTCCACATTAATTTCAAAGAAATCACTTGTATCGCCATTTCCTAAACTAGCACGTAAAACTTGATTTAACTGCAGTTTGTTTGCTGTTTGGAATGAGTTATTCGGTTCTTTTTCTACACTGTTATCTTCTTTCTTTTGAACAGTTACAGTCGCTGTAGCAGTATTAGTTGCTCCTTTATCGTCTGTTACCGTTAATTTCGTTGTATACGTTCCTTCTTTTGTATATACGTGAGTTGGATTTTGCTCATTACTTACTGCTCCATCACCAAACTCCCATTTATAGGAAGTAATTTTCCCGTCTTCATCTTTTGATCCGTCGCTTTTAAATGAAATTGCTTCATTTACATTTCCACTATACGGACCGTTTATAACTGCAACTGGTGCTTTATTCTCTGCACCTTCTTCTGTATTAATACCGTGGAACACAACATCATATTCAAATTGTCCTGATGCATTCACGCGATAATTTACGAAGTATGCTGTTACTGTTTTATAGCCTGTCCATTCCTTTGCACTTAAACGTTTTAACGTATCATTAACGTTTTGTGTAATTGTTTTCCAATCTTCATATTCTCCTTTTGCTGCAGTTCCTGTATATGTTCCTTGTAGTGTGAATGTATTAAAGAACTGTGATTTATTTTTCTTCACTGATACATTTTTCAATTTTGCTTCCGCCGTTATTTCTGCCGCAATATCTGAAACTGGTTTCGGTGCATGATTTGCTAAATAATCGTCTGATACTAATGGCACGTTATATTTCTCACGATTATCAACTAGCATTTGCATATAGTCTTGATATTCTTTATTTAAATTCGCATCTTTACTTAATGTAGAGCGATATGCATCATATGCTGTTACATCATTTTTCCTAATAAGATCATGTATTTTATCAAACATATCATATCTCTTATTGTACATATAAGATTGTAAAGCAAAGGAATAATTATAGAAATCCCACGTTCCATACTTTGCATTTAACGTTCGCTCTGCCGTATAACGCTCCGCTGGGTTTGAAGATAATCCTCCTATAATACTCTTTCTCGGTACAACATTATCCGTTCTCGTTGCCCCTGCAAAAAATTCAGCATTCCCTTCTTCAAACCAAGATAATCTTTCATTTTCATATATTTTCCCTTGTCCCCATAATCCTGGTACTTCATATCTACCTTGTAAATAATGTGTGAACTCGTGTCGGAATAATTCTTCTAAACTATAAATACTTTCTTCTGGCGTACGCTCATAAGTAAAGAACGTACCTGTTCCTTCTATATAAAGACCACCGTTATTCGTTTCATATCCGTACAATTGACGATTAAATTGATATTCTGCTGGGCTATTATAAATAACTATCGTTAATACATCATCAGGATTTCCTTTTTCTAAAGGTTGATCACTTTCAACCGTACGATGGAATTGTGCCTTCACTTCTTTTGCCGCCCAATATAAACGTTTTACTTTTTCTTCTGTCACTTTATCTCCAACTTTTAAAACAATTGCCCCATCATCAAACGTATACGTTTTTGGCAAATATTTTTTCTTTCCATCTTCTCTTATTTGATCTAAATTCACCACTTTACCATTTGCATCTTTTCCGCCATAATTCGTTGCGATTTGCTCAGCAGCTACGAAATATTGCTCCCCTAAATACGGATAAATTTTCATCGCATCTGTTACAACTTGTAACCCTTTCGTTCCTGTACTATGGAACGTACCGAGTCTACCTGTATAATAAATGCCATTATTAATAAGCCAACCGTTTTTTGCTGTAATCGTTCCCATTAATGCAAAACGACTTAATTCATTAATATAACTATCTATTTTCTGATACCATACTGTATCTTTCGGTGCTTTCCTCGTATCGTACAAATACGATTGAATGTCGTAGTCAACACCTTGCATAATATCGTAAATAGCATTTCCAGCTGAAAGATTATCTACTAATGTAGAAAAATTATCATTATATTGTTTAAAAATTTTTGCAGCTGATGTTATCGTTTCCACATCACTCGAAGCGTTTCCTATTAACTTTCCGTATGATGATACCACTCTATTTTGCTCTAATGTACCCAGCTTGAAATTTGAATTGTTAGCCATCGCTTTTAATGCAGGTAAGCATTTATCATGATAACTTCGTTCATTTAATTTACTAAGTTCCGAATTATAAAATCCTAAATAAAATCCTGAACGTAATACCTCTACTAATGTCTCAATCCCTTTTGAATCATCCTTCGTATAGGCTTGTCCTTGCTGCTTCAATTTATCAATAATCGCCTGCATTCTACTATCATTTTGATAGAATGCTAGACTGTCTGTATTAAACTGAAATAGCCCCGTAATCTGCTCCCAATCAATTGTTACAAGTAAATCTACTAACTGCTGATTGCTTAATTGATTTAATTCAGCAATTGTATAAGTTTTCGCTACAGCTAATTGCTTACTTTCCTTTTTTACCTCAGGCGGTCTTTGTGATAAATCGGCAAATTGTAGCCTTTTCTCAAAAGACTTGCTTTCGAGCACTTTCGATGAATGAGCTAATTCTTGTACTGGTAGTTGTACACCGACTGGCTCCATTTTGAGCACATTTCGATAAGAAACTTGCTCTCCCTTAGTATCTTCTGCCAAACTTACCCCTTGAAAACTCCCTAACATTAAACTAGCAAAACTTACCCCTACTAACATTTTCTTTGAATAGCCTTTCATACTCTCCCCTACCTTACATTTTTAGTGTCCCGCTCCATTATTTTACTATTTTTACTTTTTGTCCTGTATTGAGAAAAAATAAGGTAACGTTCACACATATATTCATTTCATGTAAAATTAACGCTTGACTTTCCGTGCATTTTATATCAAAAAAGATAGATAATAGCAAAATTCCTGCTACATCTATCCACGTTTTCAACACTATGATTTTAACTTTATAAACGTAACTTCCGGTAATGTTTGCATATGCTGAATAAACTCATTCTTTTCTTCTGACGATATATTTTTCAGTTGCATCCCTACCTTATAAACAGTTTCTGTACCTTGCTGTGAAGCTTCCACCTCATATGAGAGTATTGGGATGCCTTTCACTTGTAGTGTTTCTAATATTTGTTGTACCGCTTCATGTTTATTTGCAAACATTTGCACTGTTATATTTTGTGGAAATAAAAATTGCACCTTAAAAATACGACTTACAATTTCTAAACCAATTAAAACGAGAATCGTCGCTCCAATGCCTACTACATACATTCCCGCCCCAATTGCTAATCCTATACCGGCAGTAGCCCATAAACCAGCCGCGGTCGTTAATCCTTTCACCGCCTGCTTTTGAATAATAATTGTGCCTGCACCTAAAAAACCAACTCCACTAACGACTTGTGCTGCAATACGACTTGGGTCTAGAGACGTATGCTCTTCAAACACAATATCTGAAAAGGCATATTTCGAAACAACCATTATTAACGCACTTCCTACCGCTACGAGGAAATGAGTCTTTAATCCAGCTTCTTTCGATCGAATTTCTCTTTCAATACCAATCATTGCTCCTAACAAGCCAGCAACACCGATTCGTATAATAAAATCAAAATCTACACTCACGGGCACTTCCCCCTTTCATTCATTATAGATAGATAAAACAAAAATTATCACAAACATCCATTTATCAACATGAAAGAATACCACTAAAATACACTTAATACTCCGACTTTTTTATGTTAATATTTTAAATATTAACATAAAATAAATAACTCCTAATTTTAAACCTTCACTAATTTTCTAAAAAACCAAAGGTGGATTGCATGAAATTAGGTTGAGAAATTTCAGAAAACGCTTTCACTTTGTTTCATAATTTTTTATAAAAACTACATAACTAAAGGAGCTTACTAACAATGAACCTCTCATTACTTACACCTACTACTGATTTACAAGAAGAATACTTAGATTTCTATAACGAATGGAAAAATAGCGGTGAAACAATGATCCCGTGGGTTATCACAAAAAATCCTGCAAACTTCCCAGCTATGGTTCAAGAACTTCTCGATGCGCATAACGGAATAAATATCCCTGAAACTTGGGTACCAGATTCTACATATTGGCTTGTTACAGATGAAAATAAAATTGTGGGAGCTGTTAATATACGTCATAGTTTAACCGAACATTTATTTAACGCTGGCGGTCATATTGGTTATGGCATTCGCCCTTCTGAAAGAAGAAAAGGTTATGCTACAAAGTTATTAAAATTATCGCTAGAAAAAACGAAGGAATTAAACATCGAGAAAGTACTTGTCGTTTGCGACGCAGTGAATACCGCTTCTGAAAAAACGATTTTACATAACGGTGGACTTCGTGATGATGATTTCACTGAGGAAGATGGAAATGTAGTAAGAAGATTTTGGATTGAGCTATGAAGAAGCCATCTAATGAAAATAATCTTATTATAGAGAAATATAGTAGAAGTAACGAGCTAAAAGTAAAACAACTTATTGATTTATATAATGAAGACTCTTATCTATTTAACTTATTACGAGATAGTAAAACAAAATGTGCGTATGTTGCCTGCTATAAAAAAGATGTAGTAGGCATCTTTCTCACCTGGAACAGTAGCTTCCATCCATACTGCACATACTTTCGAATATACACGAACCCTTTCTATTCAGAGCTACGTATTGAACAATTCTTATTTACTGAGATTCAAAAACGAGAACAATTTAATTTACCATTCCAAACTTCTATATGGGAAACGTCAGCTCATTTAAAAACTTATTATGAACAAAATAAGTTTATTGAAATCCGAAGAACATATATGCCAATATTAGACTTACAAAAAATAGTTCCTATCGATATAGTTCCTAATTCAAATTATCATTTACAAACTTTATCAAACATCTTATCTAATAATAACTTACTAGAAAAACTAGCCTACTTAGTAAAAGGCATTTACGAGCAAACCCACTTAGCAAATCCCGTTGCTCTATATCCTCTCGAAACTTGGAAAGAAAAGATCTTAGCTGATGACGTGTTACTAGATGGGAGCTTTCTAATTATAAGTGAAGAGAACGAAATTATTGGGTACTCTTTCCTCCATACATTGGAAAAGGATGATACGTTAGAACTAGGATGGTGCGGAACTCACACTACAGACAATTTACCATTACTAAAAATTCTCGTTTTCGAACAAATTATGTATGCAAACAAACACGGCTATTCTTTCATTCAAGGTGAATTCGATTCAACTAGTATATATGCAATGGAACTATTAAAATCCTTCCCTTTTAACCCTTGTGCTACTTGGATTACGTATCAAAAATAAGCGAGAAAGTGATTATACACTTTCTCGCTTATTTTACACTGCTTCTATTTCAAACTGCACTGTAATACCACTTGGATCTACTACCGCAAACCCATTTGTAGTTTCATTTATTTCATGTTGTTTTTCTATTAATCTTTCTTTCACTTCATCTAACGCTTCTTTATGCGGTAGTACAATCGCATATACCTTTAGTCCAGTTGCATGTACTGGCGGGTGTGGATTGTTTACTCCGTTCCACGTATTTGCACCAATATGGTGATGATATCCCCCTGCTGAAATAAATAAGCAATCCTCTTCACGCTGTTGTACTTCAAAACCTACTGTTTTCACATAAAATTCATGTGATTTCTCTACATCAGCTATTCTTAAATGTACGTGCCCAACGACAGTATTAGCAGGCAAACCATCAAACTCATAATCAACGAATGTTGCCAATTCTTTTAAATCAAGTGGTGTACTTCCTCCTGGCCCTTCTCCCCATCGATCGCGCGGACGGTCTGCATAAATTTCAATACCATTCCCCTCTAAATCTTGCAAATAAAAAGCTTCGCTATATGTATGATCACTTGCACTATTAAACCTTGAAATTGGTAAAATTTCATTTGAATATGTATAACGCCCTTCTTGCTCAGCCGGGCTGTCAATTACATTCTTATTACGAAGAACCCCAAATAGCGCAGAAGCAAAAGCTTCACGAGTCGGAACTAAAAAGGCTACATGATATATACCAGTCGTACGCGGTTCTTGCAGTACCCCGTCCTCTAACTTTTCAAGAACAAGTAACGCGTTCTTTCCACCTTTTCCAGATAAATATGCTTTATTTCCCTCTTGCTTAATTACCTCTAAGCCTACAACATTTTCATAAAAAGCAATTTGACGCTCTAAATCTTTCACTTTAAATTCAACATGACCAATACGTGTTTTCGGATGAATTTGTACCATGAATAACTTCATCTCCTTATCCCTATATTTTCCCATTACATATAACCGTTACTATGAAGGATACAACTAAAATCATCCTATGTAAATAAGAAAAGTCAGAATTTACATGCATTTTTATTTTCATAATAAAAAGCCACCTTTTCTAACTTTTAGAAAAGGTGGCTTTTTAACTCTTATCTCATTTTATGTACTTCAGCAACTAGCTTTCCACCCTGAATGCCCATATAAAGCTTCACAGGTGCATCATTCGTATTTTCAAATACTAAATCTAAATATGGATATGCAATTGTAGCATCTCTTCCTTGTGGAACATAACCTACCGTTTTAGAATGTGTAGTTCTCTCCACCATTTTCAGGCCAGCTTGATCTGCTGCATTGTATAAAGTTGAAGATGTTTGACAAACACCACCGCCATATCCATCTACTAATTTACCATCAACTATTTCTTTCCCTAATTGATATCCTTTATCTGGTGTCGTATCACCGATTAATGAATTAAAAGAGAAACGATCTCCTTTTGCTAACACAACTCCATTTATGCTCGCTGCTGACAAACGAATATTCTCAATACGGCCACCTGTTGAACCACCTAAGTTCGTTTCATATCTACCAATTACCGTACCATTTCCTTGCGCATCACTTAATGTTGCGACTGGTTTTTTCTCCACAATCGGCAACTGATACGTAGCATCCCACATACCAACGTTTAACAATTTATCTACTAATTCTTTTTCCATTAATTCATAAGAAGGTTTTCCTTCTTGCCAACTTCCATCAGGTGCTATACGTGAAGGAACCATTTTTTTGTCGACGCTTTTTCCAACCTCACCAACAACCTTTGTTACAGACTTTTTAAATTTCGCTTCATCTTCAAAATAGCCTAAACCAGATAAATCTAATTTTTTCACTTCAGTACCAGTTCGACCATCAACTAAACTAATAGTATCTTGCACTTCTGCTTTAGCCTCTACAGTGTGCCCACCAATATCACTTACCAATGCAACATCACTTACTTTTGCACCACAGCCACTCACTACAGCTACACATAACACCCCAACTAATATACCCTTTACTTTACGGAACAATATACTCTCTCCCTTTCCCCAACATCACTATTATGTATTTATTTCATTTTTATGTATGTTTTGTTACAATCATTTTACAATATGTTTATAAAATGTTACAAGTTATTTTTCACTCTATATAAATTACTCTTTTCTTTTATAAATGTCTATACATATTTACATAAAAGTTTGAGTTTGATAGAATTGTAACTTTTATGTAAACTCTCTCTTTTATCCAGTATATACCATCAAGCAAAAGAAATACAAATCAAAAACCCTCAAGCTATTTTTTATAAAGTGAAACTTTAATCAGTGGGGTCTTACTGCCCGTTAATGCGGGATAAAGAAAAATCCCGTCAACATAAATAGGTATTTGCCGTGCCACCGCTCCGCTTTTGCACATACATTATGGTGAATTCAACCTATTTTAAAGAAATGGAGGATGTTATTATGTATCCCTACAATCCATATGATCCATATAATCAATATGCGTACCAACAACCACAGTATGACTTACAAGCACAATATCAATCTTATATAGATCAAGCAGAGCAAACGAATCCATATGACCAAAATAGACAATTCCAACTTCCAATCTCTTTTCCTGGCACTGGAAATCGTCAATTAGAAAGACGCGTAAATGAGCTTGAACAAAGAGTACGTCAACTAGAAAATACAGTTGAGCGCCATACACGTAGACTAAACCGCTTAAACCAACGTTTACGTACAGTAGAAAACAGACTAAACATTCCATTCGCAGCATTAGAAGACGGATTTTAATCGAGAAGATAAAAATTATATAAGGAAGGGGCTCCCCCTTCCTTATATAAATTGACGAAAGTTTTTTCCATCTCTATACTGATAAGAGTTAATGAAATGAAACAAGGTGATAAATATGGATTTTGAAATAAATTATCTTTCCTTTTATGTTGTACAAGTAGAAGGAAAAGGTGAAGCAGTTGATAAACGCTACAAACATTTTCAAACTTTAGACGCTGAAGAATATGAAGATAGCTCCTTAAAAGAATTTTTGAATGGTGAGTTATTAAAAATATCGAAGCGAAAAGTAGAACGTCATGCAAAAACAGAACAAGCCCCAACAAAAATTGGTCGCTTTATTGTAGAGGAAGGGCACGAACTTGATTCAAACCCTCATTACAACCTTTTTAATCGTATTCGCTTTGCAGAAACAAAGGACAACTTTAAAGATATGAGCGAACCTCTCGTTTATACATATCTTGACACAAGCGCTGTACGCGGTGGTGTATTTTTAATTGCTCAGGCAAAACTACGCAAATACTTTGATGATCCATTTGTATTCGTAATGAAATGCGACTTCGAACCAAAGGTTGCTTCTATTTCTGATGAATCGACACTGATTCGTAACGTTGAAATGGCCATCACAACAAAGAATATGAAATCTATCCAATACCCATACATGCCTGAAGAAGGTATGGTTGAAGTAGGCGAACTAAAAATACACCAAGCATCACATGCCCGCTACTTTGAAGACTTCTTAAAATTCGTCGAATATGAACGCTCTATGCCTGAAATTATGAAAACACAAGTAATGGACATGGTATACGACCAAATTGAAGATGTATTTGAAGAAGGTACGGAAGAACGCGAACAATTCGACCAAGCGATGGAAGTATGGGCTGCCAGTCCGAAACGCGAAATTATGGAACAATTTTCAACCGAAGAAGTAATGGAAGCTACCGCTCAAATCGTCGAGCACGCTCCTGAAGTGGAATTAAAACTAAAAGCAGATCATATCTCTGTGAAGGCTTTGCTTGCTGATTTCGGGGATCAAATACATATTGCGAAGGTAAATGATCGATACGTATTAATGATTGAGGCTGATACACTTACATTTGAGAAGGGCTTCTCTCCAATTGAGTTTCTGAAGCCAGATGAGCTGCAGGATGTGATTGAGCGGATTGAGAATAAGCAACAGTATTCGTATGATCCGAGCGGTATTGAATAAATACTTCCATATAATTATTTTTTACTGAGCGCTTTTAACAAGCGCTCTTTTATTTTGAGCTTAGTTGATGTTTATATTAAAAAACGATTCTTAATAGAATCGTTTTTCCTGATTTATAACAAAAATATGCTTATTTTTAAAAATTATTATTGATCCAAGATATCAATTGTCGCAGAATCAAGTAAATTCCTTCCTTGTTGTACAAGCGTATTTCCATTAGAGTTGTCACTATGTATGTTGGTAAAATGAAAACTTCACTTCACTACCTCAAATTTATTATACTCGTAAAAAGATAATTGAAAACGATATTCCGGATGCTCTCTCACCCAATCGTAGGCTTCTTCTAAAATTTCTATTTTGTTTTGTAGGTCATTAAGTTCACTACATTTGTCCTTTTTCTGTTTGCACAGAGGGCAGAATCCATTTACTATGTCGGCACTTGTCGCCCTAATAGTTTTACTTTTTAAGTCAACTACTAAACGAAGAAGAAGAGAATGCTCAGCTTTTGTAGTCACCGTCATTTCAGCAACCCCATCCTCATTCCAAAAGACACCGTTTAATTCCATCTGTACGGTGACGTCTTTAATATCCAAGTCTATCACTATCACACCTCCCTTGTATAAAACTCATATTTTACTCTTCGATTTTAATCTTTAATACACCACGCTTTAAAGATATATTAAGCTTTTTCCAATTCTTATTCTTTGCTATGAAAGGAAGTATAATTACTGCTGATAGCGTGGCAAATATTATCCCCAAAACTAAAACTGTTACAATGTTAAAGATTGCTTCCATTTAACTCTACCCTCTTTCATTTCTATGGGCTCTAATTTTATGAATGTATTTAAAAATTCTTACCACCCCTTAATTTTCAAAGCAATTATAATGGCCCAATCACAACAAATCAATTCCTATTTAATATGAATACTTTATTCATCCATCAGTATAATGATGTTAAATTTATGTAGCTAGAAATAGAGGAGAATATCATTTAACCTCTACATTCTCCTCCATCTCAGCCAAATACCTAATCTGTCGTTCCGCTTTTCTCACTGCCGTACGAAAATGTTTTTTCAGAAGTTCTACTGTATTTTCACTTATATAATATCTTTCCGTTATACTTTCCCACGTGTCACTACTTTCAAATGTACTCCATTCAAAAGGGCGTTCTGTATTTTTCTTTAGTTCTTTAAACACCCATTTTCGCATCTTTTTTTTCGCTTTTTCCGTTAGTTTCCCGTTCTTTACAAGTTCAAGTTCACCATGTCTTTTGTATCGCTTATTAATATCTCTCTCGCTATACACTTTAAGAAGTATATTTGCTGTATTTTCGGCATCTGCTAAAGCACGGTGCTGTTTCCCTTCCCACGTTAAAGCGAGCTGTTCTACCGCAAATTGTAAACTTGGCGTATGTTCAAACAATTCCTCATATGCTTGGAAAACAAATTTTTGCAAATCAATTCTACTTTCTTTTTCTATAATGGGGCATTCAACACCATGTAATGTACAATCATGAGATAGAAAGCGATAATCTTCTTTTCCCCATGAAACAAATATAGAATCTTCTCCGATAAACTGAATAAATTTCTCTATAATTTGAGGGAATTTTTCTACATCCATTAAATCTTTCTTCATAATACCGGTTAATTTTGTTGTATGACGAGTTAATCGTGCACTTGGTTTTACTAACTCCGAAAATTCTTCAATTATCTTCATTGTACCTATTTCTATTTTTACAGCTCCGATATCAACTATTTCTGACGGATCTTCTGATTTATACGGTCTGAAATTCCTCTCAATGTCAAACACAATGAAATGTGTAGCGTTTTTCAATTTATTTACCTCTTTCTAAATTCCTTTTCACACAAACACTTTATTTTCAGTATTTATTTATTCATGTACTTTATACAAAAATACTACGAATAAATAAATGAAAATTCAGTCTTGTTATGATATGTAAGTAGGAGGATATCTATAAAAATGCAAAAAAAAAGAAGGGCGAGCCCTTCTTTTTTCAAAAATTACTTCTTGTTTACGTTAGTAGCTTGAGGTCCACGGTTACCTTGTTCTACTTCGAAAGTAACTTCTTGACCTTCTTCTAAAGTTTTGAAGCCTTCGCCTTGGATAGCTGAGAAATGAACGAATACGTCTTCTCCGCCTTCAACTTCGATGAAACCGAAACCTTTTTCTGAGTTAAACCATTTTACTTTACCGTTTTGCATGAAAAAAATCCTCCTACAATGTACCTATATGTACATATTCATTTTCAACCACCTTACAATAATAAGCCAGATATTAAAAAACTGCAACCCCTGAGGAGATTTAACATTGCTATCCTCCTCGGAAGTTACAGCTCATTTAAATCTCTATATTATTAAAAGTAAAATGGTTTAAACATACTATATCATATCAATATAATAAAAGTAAAGTTTTTTCTTAAATTATTTTTTGTTCCCACTGCATTGCTTTTAATTCACCTGATCCAGCTACTACATAACCATCTTTTTGATTAACAATGCGCCATCCGTGCCCTTTAACTGAATCACATACTGTAACAATACCTTCATCAAGAAGTACACGGCACACACTACTAATACCCGCCTTATTTTGCGTTGAAGTTGTATATAAGACATGTTGGTCTACACTTAAGTCTAAATAACTACTTGCTTTCTGCTCACTTTGACATGTATGCCAATATATTTTTTCACTCGCAATACTGTCATCTATTTTACAATAAGAAATATTCCCGCTAACTCCCTTGCACGATCCACTTGCCGCTACTAAATAAGAATTGTGTAAAGTCAACGCAGAGATCATTTGATTCATTGTAATTTTAATCCTCTTTAATTTACGTGTCTTCAAATCAAAGAGCCAAACACCACCATACTTAGCATGTATTTTCGTACCAATAAATAAGTAATGTTTATATAAAAATAATGATCGAATAGACGGTGCCGCACTGCCATACTCAAGAAACGGATGAATAGTCTCCCATGTCGAACCGAAATTATTAGAAAGATACAGCGTTTTTTCTCCATGAGCAACAACAGTTCCTTGTACATTGCTACATACATTCCAACTTGTTGCTTTTGTTGGAAAACGCTGAATTGTCCAGTTCTCTCCACCATTCATACTACGAATAAAAATCCCTTCGTCACCTACACCATAAACTACATTATCTTCGCTATGTAAATCCCTAATTCGTTTTTGAAAACCATTTAAAATTCGTTTCCATTCTCCGTCTTGTTCAACAAATAAGCCATTATATGTAGTAGCTAACAACAGTTTTCCATCTCTTAACTTTGTAATAGCAGTTGCACTTAACATCGTCTCCACGTTGACACTCCCATTCTTAGAACTTCTCAGCAAATGCAATTGCAAAATTACTGCATTTTTCAACATCCTCTTGATCTTCTGGAGCTAATTCAATTTTCAGCCCTTCTTGTACAAGCTCTGCACCTCGTTCTACAAGGCGTTCTTCAAATATCGTTACCGCTTCACAAAACAGTTCATACGCCGTATCACCTGATCCGAATACCGCTACCTTTTTCCCAGCTAAATCTATATTTTCTAAGTCCTCATGAAAATCTTCCGCTTCAAATGGTAATTCACCATCGCCCCACGTATAAGATCCTAAAATGATTCCATCATAAGCTAATAATTCTTCAGCATCCATGCCTTCCATCTCTTGCAATACTACTTCATGATCAAAAGCATCTAAACTAACTTTAATTAAATCAGCAATACTCTCTGTATTTCCTGACATACTTGCATAAGCTATTAAAATTTTTGCCACTTTGGCATCCCCCTCTAACAATAAATGATTCTCATTCTCATTATATTAATAATGAGAATCAATTTCAATTGATTTTTTTCTACTTTTATTTACATTTCACATTACTTATTTCAAATAAAGTGAAACTTTAATGAGCCCTCACCAATCAGGATTTTTCAGACAGCCCACAAATAGAGGAATAAATAAAAAAAAGCACAGATGACTATACAATCATCTGTGCTTTTTTATTACTTTTTAAAAATACCAAAAGGCTTCCCTACTGGTAAAACAACTTTTCCGAAGTGTGTGTTTAACACTGCTGCTGCTGAACCATAGAAAGATAATAATGAAATAAGAAGTTCAGAATATGCTGCTAAATTATGCATTGCGTGCGGCATAACACCTAAAGTACTTAATGAAAGACCAATAAATAAGAAATCAATAAGGACGAAGATCATAAATAATACTTTATGTGTTTCCATTGCACCAATCGTCATAAAGATTGTGAAAATCAAATATCCGATAAAGGCTACACCAAGCTGTTTTGAATCTGCAACTTGTGCTAATTTTTCGCCAAATACTCCAAGTTGAATTAACCAAGTCATTCCAACACCTAACCAAAATAGGCCGTACGCACCAAATGCTGTCGTACCGAATGTATTGTTATGCTTTGCATCGTGAATGCAAGCAAAGATTTGTGCAAATCCTCCTAAAAAGATTGCCCATGGTAATACAAGTGAAACGCCATCTGTTAAGCCTAACTTTTGAGATGATGCTACAAGTGTTACCATCGCTAATCCAAATAGACCAATTCCAGATGGATCCGCTGTTGTCATTTTCACATGATGTGTAGTAGTTTGATTGCTCATATAAACCTCCTGATTATAAACATACTCGAATACAATACTTAAATCAGAAGCCTATGTCAATGGTTTTTTTTGTATGTTGTCAGACGTTATATTTTATAATGATTAAATATATTTCCGACCACTTCATAAGGTTTTATATTCACTTTTTCCAACTCGTTTATCGGTAGCCATAACGGAATATAACTTCCTTTACCTTCCCGCTGAAATTCCTCAGCTGTTCCACTTCCGAACACTCCACCTGTAATATAGGCACCATAATAATATTCATTTCCTTTATATTTTACCTTTGCAATAAGGTGCTTCACTTTTATATGTAGCCCTAATTCTTCGTATACCTCTCTTTTCGTTGCCTCTTCAGGCGTTTCACCTTCCTCAACCCCTCCGCCAGGAAAAACATAATATATTTCCTCTTCTCGAATACGTTTTATAAGAGCGATTTTCCCTTCCTGTACAATAATAGCCGCCCCGCGATTTCTTATCATTTTATTACCTCAATACGAATCGCAACTGTTCCCCACTCTTTTTCTTGTTCTTTCGTATATATTTTGTATGTACTTTCTAACATTTCCTCTAAACTATCATTTTCACAATCCAATAATTTTTTATCAATTTGTTCATACATAGATTTAAAGCTCTCGTATCGCTTTATTTCCGTTACTTTTACCGTCATCATTTCTGTTGTCGTAAGATTCGTAAATACGATTTCATCGTCTTTGTTTATTAGTTGACGTTTTTTATCGTATAGGCGTACTTCATATACTTTTTTCCCTGATTGAATTGACTGAAACGGTTTATTATATAAACCCATTTCGTATCGCATACATCCCACTCCCTTTTGTTCATTTCACCTATTAATACAGTTCACATTACTACATCTTGCATATAATATTCCATACGTATCGCTTAATTGAGAAAGGAGGCTGAAGAAGCATGTTATATTTAAATCAAAAACCTGAATATAATAAATATGATATTGGTGATTATACTTATAGTAAAGTAGGGCCAACCATTTTTTCTTGGAACGATGAAACAAAATTAAAAATAGGTAAGTTTTGTTCATTAGCAGAAGAAGTCGTTTTCATACTTGGCGGTGAACATCGCGCAGACTGGATAACGACTTATCCATTTAATGCACTTTTTGATGAAGGAGCACATATTACTGGTCACCCTTCTTCAAAAGGTGATATCGTAGTCGGCAATGATGTATGGATTGGTTATCAATCCTGTATTTTATCTGGCGTTACAATTGGTAACGGGGCCATTATCGGCGCCAGGAGCGTTGTTACAAAAGACGTACCCCCGTATGCAATTGTAGCTGGTAATCCTGCAAAATTTGTTCGATATCGTTTCCCACAAGAAACGATTGACAAACTAGAGAATCTCGCATGGTGGGACTGGGACATTTCTGTTATAAAAGGAGCCATTCCATTACTACTCTCCGACAAAATCGACGAATTTTTCACCTCGCCCGAAAATGAATCTATATGATTAAAACAAAAAGAGCATCCAATTATTTTTCAGGATGCTCTTTCTGTTTTTATTTTTTATGTCCATGCAAATGATTACACGGAGAACATTGAAATGGAATCTTATCTAAGCAATTAAAGTTTGTTTCGCAAATTTGTTCAATCGTTGGAACAAATGGAATGACAACTATGTTACTTTCTACTATTTGTGTAACAGGTGGCAATACTGTGCCTACTTGATGTTCAAAACGAATACTCGCTTGATTTATATAATTTCCTGAACCATTTGGCGCGCTCTGTACTGCTACTTGGAACGAAACTGTCCTTGCTTCACCAGGATTTAAAATTCCGATAAGAAACCCTACTGCCGGGCTTACATTCGGCACTGGCGTATTATCAACCGTTACACTTCCAGGAACAAATCGAACACTACTATCTAACATATCTTGAAAACGAATATTTTGCATTACAGTATCACCCGTATTTGTGATGACTGTCGTAAACGTAATGACATCTCCAATTGTTGCTACCTGTAAATCTGCCGTTTTTACGACTGTCGTTGAGACATTTTGAGGAATAAACGGGATAACAACTGTATTACTATCACCTTCAACTACTACTGGCGGCTCATTCGGATTTACAGTTGCAAGCCCATTCGCTGTAGCAGTATTTGTAACTAAATTATTTACTTGCCCTCCTATTATTACAACTTGGAAATTAATAATTGCAGCATCATTTGGCTGAAAATCACCTAACGGAATACCAGTATTCGGATTAGCAAATGGAAGAGGTACATCATTTACCGTTACCGTACCATTTATAAACAGCGTATTCGGATCAATGATATCTGTTAACACAATATTGGTCACAGGAACTGTACTATCATTTATAACAGCGATTCCGTAAGTGACAACATCCCCTATCATTGCTACTTCAAAGTTTGCTCCTTTTGCAACAAATAAGATTGCAGTATTTACCGTCACTATAACTGTATTGCTTGTATCCATCACTGTAACTGGCGGCTCCCCTGGTACTAAAATATATTCTGCTAACGCCCCAGCAACGTTCACTACTGTACCACCATCCGGAAAACTTGTAATCGTAGCTTCATATGTTACAAGTGCCGTCTCACCAACTGGTATATCAGGTATCGTAAATCCAATCTGCGGATTTAACCCCGGTTGCGGAACCCCATTTATCGTTACACTATTTGGAACGAAATCAGCTTCCTGAGATAGCACATCGATAAATTGAACATTCATTGCATCAGCAGTACCAGTATTTAATATACGAACAGTATACGTTACCGTTTCTCCTACACCAACAACTGAATGGTCTACTTCTTTTAGCATATCTAAGCTGCCTCTATTTACCGGCGTAACCGTCGTATTACTTGAATTTGTAATTGTAGACGGAGGTTCTCCTGGAATCAATTCGAAATCACCCGTTACTCTTGCTGTATTCATAATGCTACTAGAAGGCGGAACTGCGATTACATTTACTTCAAATGTAATTAATACACTATCCCCTACTGCAAGATCAGGCAATGCAAAGCCTACAAATGGATCTAAACCTACTTGCGGAATCCCATTTATTTGTACACTTCCAGGAACGAATTCTAAACTAGGTGATGGAACATCGATAAACTGAACATTCGTTGCTGTTACCGTTCCCGTATTTGTAACTTGCACACTATACGTTAACGTATCTCCTAATCGTGTCGCTTCTTTATTTACAGATTTTATAACGCTGAATCGTCCTCTATTCACTCTAGTTATCGTCGTATTACTCGGCTCTGTTACTACAACTGGTGGTTCTCCTGGCACTAAAGTAAAGCTTCCTGTTATATTTGCAACGTTCGTAATTGTTCCTGATGACGGGATGTTTGTAACTGTCGCTTGAAACGTCACTATAACTGTTTCACCAACTGGGATATCTCCAACTCCAAATCCAGTAATCGGATTTAAGTTTGGTTGCGGGGCTCCATTTATCGTTACACTATTTGGTACAAATGACGCTCCTGCTGAAATGGTATCAACAAACTGAACAGCATTAGCTGTTACTGTTCCTGTATTTGTTATTTGAACCGTATACGTTAATATATCTCCAACGAGAGTAGCAACCCTATTTACTTGTTTAATAACATTAAATTGCCCTCTATTTACAGTTGTAAGTGTTGTATTGCTCGGCTCTGTTACTATAACTGGCGGTTCTCCTGGTACTAATACAAAACTTCCAGTTACATTTGCCGTATTGGCAATTGTTCCGTTTGATGGCGCACTAACAACGGTTACTTGGAAGATGACTTCTACACTTTCACCTGGATTTATATCTGGAAGCGGGAATCCGTTATTCGGATTGAATCCAGGTTGTAACACACCATCTATCGTTACACTGTTCGGCACGAATGCTATAGAGGAAGGTAATACATCACTATATTGAACATTCGTTGCTGGCACTGTTCCTGTATTTTGAACTACTGTTGTATATGTGATTGTATCGCCTACTGCAACAACCGGCTGACTTACTGATTTTAAAACATTCAAACCAGGCTCATTGATTTCTGTTAATGTCGTATTACTTGTCGTTGTTTCCGTAATAGGCGGTTCTGTTTCACTTACAGCAAATGTAGCTGTAACGTCTACAAAATTAACAATCGTTCCACCTTCTGGTATGCTTGTAACCACTTCCTGATATGTGACAAGTACAAAATCATCGACAGGTATATCTGGAACTGTAAAACCAATGAAAGGATCTAATCCTGGTGCTGGTACCCCGTTTATGCTCACACTTCCTGGTACAAATGCTACACCCGCGGAAGTAGTATCGATAAATTGAACATTCGTCGCTGGCACTGTTCCGAAATTAAAAATCAATACATCATACGTTAATATTTCTCCTACCGTCGCTACTTCTTTATCTACTAGTTTCAATGGAAAAATAAACGCTATATTAATTGTCGTAACGACTAAATTTGTTAATATCGTTTCCGTAATCGGTGGTTCCTGCGGATTTGGTTGTGAAGTAAATGTAACATCTGCATCATTTAATATGACTTCATTATCTGGAATTTCTGTAATCGTCACTTGGAATGTGACCTCAATACTTCCACCAGCGATTAATAATGGAGTAACTGTAAATCCTATTTCTGGATTTAAACCAAGTTGCTGCACTCCACCTATCGTTACACTATTGTCAACAAACGTCGTTCCTTCTGGTATGACATCTTGGAAGAACACATCTGTAACAGAGATAATTCCTACGTTTGAAATGAGCACAGTATACGTTAATACATCCCCAACGGCCCCAGTTGCAACATCAACTGTTTTTGTTGCAGTTACTTCACCAGGAGGAGGTAACGGTATTGTAACTACCGTTGTATTACTTGAATTCGTTGTTGTTACAGGTGGCTGTAAAGGATTTAATAAGAAAGTGGCTGTAGCAGATGCTGTATTTAATACTGCTCCACGTGTAGACGGTGCAACTACCGTAACTTGGAACGTTACTGTCAATGATGTTCCAGCTGCAATATTAGGAAGCGGGAAACCAACATTTGGGTCAAATCCAGGTTGTGGCGTTCCATTTATCGTTACACTATTTGCTACAAAAGTTGTTTCTAAAGCAATTGGATCAAGGAAAGAGACATTCGTTGCTGTTACTGTACCGTTATTTCGAATGACAACAGAATACGTGTAAGTTTCTCCAAGTGCTGCTTGTTGTACAGATGAAGATTTTTGTATATTTAACTGTGCTGTGTTTACTTGCGTCACTACAAAATTACTATTTGTAACAGTCGTTATTGGAGGGTTTGCTGGATTTATAAGAAAACTTGCAGTAACGTTCGATTGGTTTCTTATATTTCCACCGCTCGGAACACTCGTCACTGTAACTTGAAACGTAATCGTAGCCGTTTGTCCGACCGGAATATTTGGTACCGGGAAACCTAGCATAGGATCCGCGCCTTGCTGTACGACTCCATTTATCGTCACACTATTTGCTACAAAGGCAGTACCAGACGGAATTGGATCTTGAAAAACAATATTCGTTGCAGGAACAGTTCCTGTATTTTGAATAAGAATCGTATACGTTAACGTATCTCCTACACCGGCTTGTGGTGTATTTACACTCTTCATTACATTAAGTGATCCTACATTCACTCGCGTCACAACAATATTACTAATCGTTACAATTGTAATTGGTGGCTGAAGAGGACTTACTTGGAAATCAGCAGTGACATTCGCATTATTCGGAAGAACTCTATTTGGTGGTACACTCGTGATTGTCACTTGGAAAGTAACTGTTACCATCCCTCCTACTGGAATATTAGCAAGTGGAAATCCAGTTGTCGGGTTTAAACCTGGTTGAGGTGTCCCGTTTATTGTTACACTATTCGCTACAAAAGTGGTTCCAACTGGAATCGGATCAAGGAATGATACATTTGTCGCTGCTACTGTTCCACTATTTTGTATACGAACTGTATACGTTAACGTATCTCCTACTCCTGCTTCGGCAGCGTTTACACTTTTCATTACATTTAACCCTGAAGAATTCACGATTGTCATAACAGTATTACTTGGTACTGTTACAGTAATCGGTGGCTCTGTTGGATTTACAAGGAAATCTCCAGTTACATTCGCATTATTTACAACATTATTTCCTTGGGGAATTTCATCAATTAATACTTCAAATGTAACAATAACACTGGCGCCAGTAGGCAAATTATTTAATGGGAATCCAAGTTCTGGATCTGCCCCTTCTTGTAAAACACCATTCACAACTACACTATTTTCAATAAATAATGTCCCTTGGGGAATTGAATCTTGGAAAAATACATTCGTAGCTGGTACACTACCTGCATTTATGACTTCTATTGTATATACTAAAATATCCCCTACTGTTGCAACATCCGTATTGACTGCTTTCACAACTTCAAAGTTTCCTGATTGTACTGTCGTATTCACAACATTACTCGGTACATTGATTGTTACTGGTGGTTCATTCGGATTCACTTGAAAGCTTGCTGTTACATTTGCTTGATTTAAAATATCTTCATTTTCTGGATTCTGTACAATTACTAAGTCAAATGTGACTACAACCGTTTGAGCCGCAGGAATATTCGGAAGAGAGAATCCTGTATTCGGATTTAGTCCACTTTGCTGTACTCCATTAATTGTTACAGAATTTGCAACAAATGAAACAGCAGAAGAAATAGGGTCTTGGAAAAATACATTTGTTAACGGAACGTTCCCTGTATTTTGGACGGCAATTGTGTACGTTAAAGTATCCCCTACCGCCGCTTGCGTTGTATTTACTTCTTTTATTACATTTAAACCGCCTGTATTAACTTGTGTCACAACTGTATTCGTTTGTCTATTAATTGTTATCGGTGGCTGATTCGGAATAACGACGAAATTAGCAGATACATTTCCGCGATTCGCAATCGTACCTCCCGATGGTGTAGATGTTACTCGTACTTGAAATGTAACAGTCCTACTTCCGCCAGGAGATATATTAGCTACTGTAAACCCAGTCGCTGGATTTACCCCAGGTTGTGAAACCCCATCCACAGTCACACTATTTGCGATAAATGTCGTTCCAATTGGGATTGGATCTTGAAAAATAACGTTCGTTGCAAGTACATTTCCTGTATTTTGAATTGTTACCGTGTACGTAAGAACGTCGTTAACCGTTGCAAAAGCTTTATCCACTGTTTTTCTCGTTGTTATATCAGCTATATTAATTGTCGTAACTACAGTATTACTTGTCGCTTGCCCTGAAACTGGTTGTTGACCAGGCACTGGAGTAAAGTTAAATGTTACACTCGCACGGTTTGGAATTGGATTGACAAGAGGGTTCGATGTTACTCGAACTTGAAAGCGCACTACAGTCGTTTGCGATGCATTAATACTTCCAAGATTAATACTACTTGCTGGATTCGCTCCTGGACGCGCTACTCCATTTACCGTAACGCTATTAGCGACAAATGTTGTTCCAGCAGGGATACTATCAACAAAAATAACATTGTTCGCAGTGACGTTTCCATTATTTGTGACATTAACTGTGTACGTTAATACATCATTAAGTGTTGCCGTCTGTAAATCTACAGATTTTTGCATACTAATAGTTGCTTGGTTCACTGTCGTTTGTACTGTGTTTGAAGAAGACGTACTTGTAATAGGAGGACTACCAACGAAGGGACGGAATTGATATGACACCATTGCACGATTTAAAATAGGATTGGGATTCGGGAATGATGTTATTCGAACTTGAAATGTAACAATTCTTTGCGTGTTATTTGGGATTGTACCTAAATTAATTCCATTAGCAGGGTTTGCATTCGGCTGTGTTACTCCCCCTACCGTAACACTACCTGCAACAAACATCGTTCCGTTCGGAATACTATCACGTAATACAACGTTTTCTGCACTTCCTGTTCCTGTATTTGGGACCGTAATTGTATAAGTGAGAGTATCCCCTACCCCCGCGACTGTTCTATTAACTGATTTAACAGGATTAATAATTGGACCTGTTGCATCAATTTGAACACCAAAACCAGCTGCTGCGTATCCATCTCCATTTGTAACAAATCGAACCGTTGCTGATGTTTGACTGTTTACTAAAGATGAGGAGGCATCTACATTCGTAATATCCCAACCTTGTCTTCGGACGGCCAAAGCTACCCCTAACGGCTGATTCAAATCTCCAAACGTGCCGCTCGTATCTAAATTTCCACTATCATTACAAATTTGTGACTGAAAGAAATTATTCGCAGGATTTCTCGGTCCGAATAATGCAACTGTAGCATTTGCATTCGGCCCAAAGCGAAGTTGATCTCCAACAATGTTAGAATCACCTTCTTGAGCAGTTACGAGCACTCTTCCTGTAACAGCTCCTGTTGCCGGCGTAGCAAAACCTGAAATTATAGCATCAACTGGCGGGGATGAAGCATCGATAATTTCTTG
Source organism: Bacillus sp. S71 (assembly GCF_016625265.1). NCBI lineage: Bacteria > Bacillati > Bacillota > Bacilli > Caryophanales > Bacillaceae > Bacillus > Bacillus sp. S71. Next base: position 520,819 of record NZ_JACVUW010000003.1, read on the forward strand.
ACCTGCATATACTGACAAATTTCGAAGTGGTAAACTTGCATTTTGATACACAACCTCAAGCGTCCATCCAGCTGAACGACTGATTGTTGGGTCGGCTGAAGTTCTTGCAGCTGGCACAGCACCCGTTGTATATGTGCCTGCTCCACCTGCACTAACAAGATTTGTTACATTGGCAGAGCGAGCATAATAAAACTGATTTCCTACTGAACCTTGCTGCGCGGTAGCAGGATCTGGCGTAACAGAAAACGTCCCTGCTGGCGTTGTAAATGTAATGTTATCATTTAAAAATGGTAAAACATCTTCCGTATCAGTCCGGAAAGTACCAGCCCAAACTAATTCTGCATATAACACACTGCTCCCCGCTGGAAGATTTAAAATTGCACTTGAAGAATTCAATTGCCACTCATCTGTTGTCCCTGCTGGGAACCCTGGTACTTGCAATGCTGTATTTACTGTCGTAAACACAGCAAGTGTACCAAAAATATTACCTGGTGCAGGTGATGTAGGGCTAAGTCCCAGCGTATTCCCAGTAAACGTGACGGCACCAGGTACTGTTGTCGTAAACCTATTTATAAAAGGCACACAATCATCTCATTTCAATTATAGTAAAAAGTGCTCTATACTATAAAATGTAGACAAACTATACAATGTACGTTGTCCAACAAAATTCCGCACATATGAGAGGGGTTTATAAAACTATGCGCTACGTTATCATAACAGGAACTTCACAAGGTTTAGGTGAGGCAATCGCTACGCAATTATTAGAAAAAAATACAACTGTCATCTCTATTTCTAGAAGAGAAAATAAAGAGCTTACAAAACTTGCAGAGCAATATAACAGCAATTGCATTTTTCATTCCCTAGATCTTCAAGATGTACATAACTTAGAAACTAACTTTAAAGAGATCATTTCATCTATTAAAAAAGGCAATGTATCCTCTATTCATTTAATTAATAATGCGGGTACAGTTGCACCTATGAAGCCAATTGAAAAAGCTGAAAGTGAACAATTCATTACGAACGTTCACATTAATTTACTTGCACCTATGATTCTTACATCTACATTTATGAAACATACGAAAGACTGGAAAGTAGATAAACGCGTTATTAACATTTCATCTGGTGCAGGAAAAAACCCTTACTTTGGCTGGGGCGCTTATTGTACAACGAAAGCTGGTGTAAATATGTTTACACAGTGCGTAGCAACTGAAGAAGTAGAAAAAGAATATCCAGTAAAAATCGTCGCTTTTGCACCTGGTGTTGTTGATACTAATATGCAATCACAAATTCGTGAAACAAATAAAGAAGATTTCATAAATTTGGACCGCTTCATTGCATTAAAAGAAGAAGGAAAACTATTATCACCTGAATATGTTGCGAAAGCTATTCGTAACTTACTAGAAACTGAGGACTTCCCTCAAGGCGAGATTATTAGAATTGATGAATAACAAAAAGGTGTGCTAAAATTGCACACCTTTTTGTTTTACTTCTCTAAAAATATAAGCACAGACTCCGCAATTTGCTCATAACCAATTTCTTGATAAATTTTATTCGATATCGGATTCGCTAAATCAGTATATAACGTAGTCGTCTTGTACCCTTCATCTAACATACGTTGACTAAGTGCCGCTACACAATTAGATGCGTATCCCTTTTTCCTTGCTTCTTTCGGCGTGTATACGAAATTAACTGTTATATTATTTTTAGTTGGTCTCGTTTTTGCAGCTACAGAAACAAGTTTCCTATCTACTTCCAAACCAAACAGTCGATTTGTAGTTATTAATGTATGCGCAGTTTGTTTTGCTTCTTCTTTCGTAGTAGGAAGCTTTACGTCTTCACAAAATTGATATATCCACTGTTCTATTAATGGTAATTCATCATTATTTACCGCCCGGAAAAGTCCGTTCGCATTACACTTCTTCTTTACTCTGTTCAGCTCATACACACCTTGCTCCATTGCAACATTCATTTTCTTATTTTCTAATACAGCAATCTCTTCCGCTAATTTCTGTACAATTTTCTTATTACCGATCAATCCTGGAATATCTGGATATACTTTCGTTAACTCTTTTGCAAGTTCCTCAATAGCTACTCCCGAAATTTCAGAATTTGCAACAATGATTTGTTTCTTCTCTTCTGTTTGCAGAAATACAACCGCAATGTCTTCTCCTTGTTTCGCTATCCCCATAAATATAGGTTCTTGAACCATTTGTAATACACCTAATATGAGATTGTTTTCCTGCTCATTCTTTTCTAGAAATGGTGTAACATCTTCTTTAAAATGAAAAATCTCTTCATATACATGTAATTGAATCATCGACAATCTCTTCTCTCTATTTATATTTTAATTAAGTATTGGCGATTAATTCATTAAATCCCTCTTTTACGATTCAATAATATTCAAAGCTAATGTATTCAAGGCATTTTCAGCTTGTAAAATTCTCTGTTTTTCCTTTTCAAATACATCTTCTTCTTTTCGAAAGGACTCTTTTCGATTTTTAATCATACGCTTCATTTCTTTTTTACTCGGTCCACCGTATACATTTCTTTTTTGAATAAAAGCTTCTGGCGATATAATTTCTTTCCACTCTTTTTCTAATAAATTTATTTTAAAATGTTCTTGCAAATACATATTTACATCTTTGAAGTGTAATTCATGTAGTTCTTTTTTCTGCTCCAATGACATATTTGCAATAGCACTTGCTGCATGATGAGCATGCCGAAATGGAATTTCATAATTTTTCGTTAAAACATCAGCGAAATCCGTTATCGTTATTGCATGTTTATAGGAACGACTTTTTAACGTTTCTTCTTCTACTTTCATCGTTAGGATCACTGCATTCATCATACAAAAAACACGAATCGCCTTTTCAATCCCTTTATATAAATATGGCTGCAAGTCATCTTCCGTATCGACAATATCACCAAATGGTGTATTATGAATCATTTGAAATACTGTAAATGCTTCTCCTAAAGCACTACTCGTAATTGCACGAGCGTGTTCAATTGAAACCGGATTTCGTTTTTGCGGCATAATACTACTAATTTGTACATATGGCTTTGCAACAGTAATACCGTCATATTCTTTCGTTGCTAACAACAAAAAGTCATGAATCCATCTACTCGTATTCGTCATCATTACCATAAGTAGCGAGCTAACTTCTAATAAATAATCCGCTCCGGCAACAGCATCATATGAGTTCTCAATTACAGTTGTAAATCCAAGTAGATGAGCAACTCGTTCTCGTTTAATCGGGAAACTTGTTGTAGAGAGTGCAGCCGCCCCCATTGGAGACTGATTTAAAAGCTGGTACGTTTTTTTCATTCGTTCTAAATCTCTTTGCATCGTATCATAAATTGCTAAAGTATAATGACCAAATGTTGTTGGCTGTGCCGGTTGTGTATGTGTATAAGCTGGCATGATCGTTTCCTTATGATCATCAGCAAGTTGCAGTACACTTTCTTGCAATAGCAAATAATGTTCCATTAATCGTAATATATACCGCCTTAAGCTCATGCGATACATCGTTACACCCATATCATTTCTACTTCTACCAATATGCATATTACTTACAAAATCGCATTTCGCTTCTTGAGAAATTAAATGTTCGATTAAAAAAAAGAGGTCTTCATGCTGCTCTGTATATACCAATTTATCTTTTGGTATTCGCTCTACTTTTCTAAGTGCGTTTAATATAACTTTAGCTTCTTCTATTTTCATTAAACTTTCTTCAGTCAGCATCGTAATATGTGCTTTATGCACTTGAAACATATCTTTCAATAAGTAATTTCGTTGAAAATCAAATACATGTTGTAATACACAATCCACATATGTTTTTCCAGGGAAATCAGCGCCTTCACTCTTTATAAACTCTTCCTTACTCTGTTTCATCACCTTTTCCCCTCTCACCTAAGTATTACTACCCATCATACCCATTGATAGAAAAAAAGTGCCTGTACATAAAAATAAACTCGGTGCTCTCTGCACCGAGTTTATTTAATAAAAGTCGCATCATACTTATCACTTTGCAACACTTGGAAATGTAAGTTTGCTAAATGTTTCCGTATTTCTGCACTATCGTCTTCATTTAAATTGTTCGCCAAAAACACAATTTCTGTACAGTTTCCACGTTTATCCATAGCGTAAACCGCTTTTGTAACCGTCCATGGTGTGTAACCATTCTTTTGCCCAGCATGTCTAAATGTTTTACGATATTTCTTAGCACTCATGTCTGTTTCAACGATATTTGCCCACACTTTTTCTTCAGCTTCTGTCAAGCCACCTTTATGGTTTGCCTTTTGAAGTAATACCATATAATCATTTGCAGAAGCTGCTGGTAATCTATCTGACCAAATTTTGTCGTAACGTTCCTCTAAATAAAGCGGAATTTCCTTCTGTAATAATGGTCCCTTCTTCTTTAAGCGTTCATGAATAATCATCGAATATTCACGATATTGCTCTTGAGACATTTCTTTTAACTTTTTCTCTATTTTATATTTTGGAACATGTAATTCTTTATGCAAATATCCCGGGATATACAAAGATGAAACGATTGGAAATAGTGGTTGATGTGCAGGAAGTGATAAACTTTGTAAATTTCGATTGATGTTGTCTAATCCTAACAATTCCATTAAGTATTCAGCATTTGCATTCGAACTAAACTTAACCATTCCTTTTGCCACTTCTTCTAAAGAAACCGCTCCTTCAGTTATCTTGCCCGTCTTCTCCAAATACTTTTGCCATCTATCTTGTGCACCACCATCTGTATTCGGCACATAATAGCGATTCACATCGTTAATCGACACAAAACTAGACGAATCAATTTTCCCTTCAGTAACTTGTTTCGTATATTCAAGCGCCACAATTAATTTCATCGTACTTGCAACTGGCAATACAACATTTGGGTTTACAGAATAAACAACTTTATCATTTCTCTTTACTAGAAGCGCACTATTTTTTTCATCTTTATGTTCTTCAATAAAAGATGCAATATACTGTGCATCATCATTATTTGAACTCCACACTTTTTTCACTAAAAAGTTACCCGATATTAGCAAAACAAAAATACCCACAATTACTGCGCATACTATAGTTTTTTTCAAGTAAAATTCCTCTCCTATTGTGTAACTCTTCTCTATTTATCATTTAAAAACAAAATAATGGAGATGGTCATTTACATAACCATCTCCATTATTTTAACTTGTATGCTCCTATTATGTCTACGTCATAAATTTCACAAAATCCTCAAGAAACTTTTTATAATGTAACGACCAACCAATTCGCACCCAATTTTTTAATGCTTTTGCATCAGGTTGAGGCCGAAAATCAGCAATACTCTCTCCTTTTGCAATTCCAGCTGTATCTACATCGACACGACGATATACATAATCTAAAAGGGATGGATTTGCCGCAACCATCATTGTAACGACGTCATGTACTGGACTTCCTTTTATTTTCGGATTTAACTTTCTATAAGCTTTATAATAGTACGTAAATATCGGCTCGATTAACTTATTAAAACTCGTTTTAGAGTGTTTCGTAATATATTTTACCATTTCCGGCGTAATAATTGCTTCAGATGTAACGTTAAGTGGTACTAATGTCACATTTTTAGCATTTTGCATAACTAATTGCGACGCAATCGGATCACCATGAAAATTCGCCTCTGCGACTGGTGTTACATTGCCAGGCATTAAGAAAGCACCGCCCATTATATAATATTCTTTCACATACTTCATCATCGGCTTTTCTAAAATAAATGCCGTCGCTAGTGTTGTTGATCTACCAGCATCGACTATTATTAATTCCCCTTTATATTTTTCAAGAAGATCAAAAAATGCACAAAAAGGCTTTATATTTGGCGAAAAAGTTTTTGGAGGTTTAATTGGCCCTAAACCGTCTGCCCCATGAATTTCTGGATAATACGTTGTAACATCTCCGGATAAAGGAATTTTCGCACCATTAATAACAGGTATATCTTCCCGTCCTGCCATTTGCAATAAATATGCGGCATTACTTGTCGCCTTTTCTTGTGTTACATTTCCATATCCCGTTACTACTCCAACAATATCAATATCAGGATGCAACAATCCATACATAATTGCTAAAGAGTCATCAATGCCTGGGTCTCCTAAAAATAACACTTTTTTCATCGACCTCAACTCCATCCCCTCAGTTGTTATTAATTTATGAATAAACGTGGATATACAGAATAAAAAAGAACAAATTCATACGAAAAAACGCAGTCTTATAAGGACTACGTTCTTCAGCTAACCTATACTGTTTTTTTTACAGCACTCATACTTCCAATAACATAAGCGATAAACGCAAAACAAATTGGGAAGACAACTGTATGTATACCGAACGGATTTGGATAGAAAAGATGAATACACATATATGAACCTACTCCAACGAAAATGGAAGCAAGCGCTCCTGTAGCATTTCCTTTTCTCCAATATAACCCTAATACGATTGGCCAAATGAATGCTGCTTCTAATCCACCGAAAGAAAATAAATTTAGCCATATTAAAAAATCTGGTGGTTTAATCGCCGCTGCATAAACGAGTAGCCCTACAATACCAGTAATCCACAAACTTCCTTTTTTTATCGTACTGTCTGCTGCATCTTTATTTATGTAATTTACGTATATATCTTTAATAATTGACGAGCTTACAAGTAATAATAAAGAGTTTACTGTAGACATAATCGCCGCCATTGGTGCAGCTAAGAAAACTCCAGCTAACCAAGGTGGCAACACTTCCATCGCGAGTAGCGGCATTACTTTATCTGGTACCGTTATACCTGGAAGTACTACTCTTGCAAATACACCTGTTAAATGCATACCAATCATAATTGTACCAACGACAACTGTTCCAATTATTAAAGCTTGGTGCATAGCTTTTGAATTTTTATAAGACATGGCACGCACACTAATTTGCGGTAAACCTACAACGCCAATTCCAATTAAAATCCAAAATGATGTAACATATGATTTCGTTAAACTGCCATCTGCTCCGAATGGTGTAATTAAATTTGGATTAATTTGAACTAGTTCCTGCATAATCTTTTCAATTCCACCACCAGCAATGACAGTAGCAATTAAAATGATTGTCGTTCCAACTAACATAATGATTCCTAATAATGTATCTGATAGCGCGACTGCACGAAATCCACCAATTAATACGTACACAAGTACAGAAAAAGTAAATAAAAATAGTGCTGTTGTATACGATAGACCCGTTAGTGACTCGATTAATCGTCCACCGCCGACCCACTGGGCTACTGTCGCTGAAAATAAAAAGATAATAATACATAACGCAGAGAGTATAACAACTGCTTTATTATTGTATCTCCCTTTTAAATAATCGATAAGAGTAATTGCTTCCATCTTCCTAGCAATAATTGCAAACTTTTTACCGATAACCGTTAAAACGATATATCCTGTTACAACTTGAATCGCAGATAATAGTACCCATCCAAGCCCCATATTGTAAGCAATACCGGGACCACCAATAAAGCTACTTGCACTACCGTACGTAGCAATCATTGTCATCGCTAATAATAAACCGCCTAACTCACGCCCACCAAGAAAATATTCTTGTAAAAATTTATTATGTGCTGTTGCTTGCACGCGTCTTGAAGCATATACACCAATTAAAAATACAACGATAAACGAAATTATCATTGGAATGATTACATACCAATTCATCTATTATTCCTCACTTTTTTCTTCCTCATCGAGTGAAATATCTTGAAATACAAAACGAACAACTAAACTAAGTAAAATAACCATAACGATAAATCCAACGATACAGCTATAAAAAAACCATGCGGGAAAACCTAATACATATGTATATTCACTCGGATCTTTACTACCAAGCCCATAAGCAAATCCGTACCATATTATAAAATTAATAATAGCAAGTCCAAGACCAATTAACGCTTCTCTATGGGCTATTCGAAAGCGTGGATCATCATGATAATCTTTCATTTTTCCCCCTCCTCTCACGATGTATTATTGTACCATTGTTCTTCTAGTTTTTCCTACTAGAAAGCAAAAACAAGCAGGATTTTTTATAATCATATAGAAGCTTCTCTTACATTACATATTTTTTACAATTGTAACACAAATGAAATTTGAATTTTCAGTATTTATTAATTATGATTTTAATTAGAGGCTTTCCATCTAGTTTCCACATCCTTGATTTCGGAATAAGCGCCGTCTCGTACTGCGTTTACATTATATTTTCAAGGGGGTTATACAATGAGTCAACTAGCTGTAAATCTTCATGAAAAGGTAGAAAAGTTTCTTCAAGGTACAAAAAAGTTATATGTGAATGGATCTTTCATTGAAAGCGCTTCCGGCAAAACATTTAAAACACCTAACCCAGCAACTGGTGAAACACTTGCCGTCGTTTCTGAAGCTGGTCGCGAAGATATTCATAAAGCTGTAGTCGCAGCTCGTATGGCTTTTGACGAAGGTCCTTGGTCTCGTATGAGCACTGCTGAGCGAAGCCGTCTCATGTACAAGTTAGCTGATCTAATGGAAGAACATAAAGAAGAGCTTGCACAGCTCGAAACATTAGATAACGGAAAACCAATCCGTGAAACAATGGCAGCAGACATACCACTTGCAATTGAGCATATGCGCTATTACGCTGGATGGGCTACGAAAATCGTTGGTCAAACAATTCCTGTTTCCGGTGATTACTTTAACTATACACGCCATGAAGCTGTTGGTGTCGTTGGTCAAATTATCCCTTGGAACTTCCCGCTTCTTATGGCAATGTGGAAAATGGGAGCAGCGCTTGCTACAGGATGTACAATCGTTTTAAAACCTGCAGAACAAACTCCACTATCTGCTCTATACTTAGCTGAATTAATTGAAGAAGCTGGATTCCCGAAAGGTGTTATTAATATCGTACCTGGATTCGGTGAATCAGCTGGACAAGCTCTCGTTAATCATCCACTCGTTGATAAAATTGCATTTACCGGTTCTACTCCTGTCGGTAAACAAATTATGCGACAAGCATCCGAATCATTAAAACGCGTTACACTTGAATTAGGCGGTAAATCACCAAATATCATCTTGCCAGATGCTGATTTATCTCGCGCGATTCCTGGTGCACTTTCTGGTGTTATGTTTAACCAAGGACAAGTATGCTCTGCTGGATCACGCTTATTTGTTCCGAAGAAAATGTATGATAATGTCATGGCTGATCTCGTCCTCTATTCTAAAAAACTAAATCAAGGTGTCGGTCTTAACCCTGAAACAACAATTGGTCCTCTCGTTTCTGAAGAACAACAAAAACGTGTAATGGGCTACATCGAAAAAGGGATTGAAGAAGGCGCTGAAGTACTTTGCGGAGGTAGTAATCCATTCGATCAAGGCTACTTCGTTTCTCCTACAGTATTCGCTGACGTAAATGATGAAATGACGATCGCAAAAGAAGAAATTTTCGGTCCAGTTATTTCTGCAATACCATTTAACGATATTGATGAAGTAATTGAACGTGCAAATAAATCACAATTCGGCTTAGCAGCTGGTGTGTGGACAGAAAGTGTTAAAACAGCACACTATGTTGCAAGTAAAGTACGTGCTGGTACAGTGTGGGTAAACTGTTATAACGTCTTTGATGCAGCATCTCCATTTGGAGGATTTAAACAATCCGGTCTTGGTCGTGAAATGGGATCTTATGCATTAAATAACTATACAGAAGTGAAGAGCGTTTGGCTTAACTTAAATTAATGAGAAAGAACCTGACCTATCCGGTCAGGTTCTTTTCATTATGTATTCCTTTAAACTTGCAGTCCTCCGCTCACATTTAATACTTCTCCTGTAATATAGGATGCGTATTCTGATGCTAAAAAAGCTGCTGCGTTTGCAATATCTTCTGGCGTGCCAATTCTACCAACTGGAATCGCGCCAACCATCTTTTCTTTCACTTTATCTGGTATCGTTTTTGTCATATCTGTATCCATAAACCCTGGACAAATCGCATTACACGTAATACCGAAACTTCCAACTTCTTTCGCTGCCGTTTTCGTTAAACCTACAACGCCTGCCTTCGTAGCCGCATAATTTGCTTGACCTATGTTTCCTTCTCTACTAATTGAAGATATATTAATAATGCGTCCATACCCTTGTTGTCTCATGTAAAGAAGCGCTGGTTGCATACAATAAAAAACACCAGTTAAGTTCACTTGTAATACTTGTTCCCAAGCAGACTTCTCCATTTTATGTAACATTGCATCTCTTGTAATCCCGGCGTTATTCACCAAAATATGTAATGTACCGAATTTTTGAACCGCATATTCAATTAACGACTTCGCTTCATTTTGATTACTCACATCACATCGATATGAGCATACTTCATATCCTTCGTCCGATAATTCACGTGTCGTTTTTTGTAGCTTCTCTTCATTTACATCGCTAATTAATACTTTCGCCCCCAGCTTTGCATAAACCCTTGCAATCTCTTTTCCAATTCCCTGTGCAGCTCCTGTTACAACAGCTGTTTTCCCATATAAAAACTCCATTCCTATCCCCCATTTCTATTACTTATACTGTATATTTCGGCTTTTTACTTTCCAATTCCTCTTTGTATAAAAAAGTCTATTTGTGTCAAACTAACTTTGCAACGTCGCATAAAGTGCAAGGAGATTATGTCGAATGAACAAAAAGAATTTCAAACAAAGCAAAGCAACTGATGGCATTGATGTTGAGTTCTCTCGCGAACTCGCTGACCACAATGACTTAGAAGCAAACGCACGTGCAAATGCCGCTGATGCACGTCAAAAACGCCAATCAACCGAAAAATAAGGTACATCACAACCTTATTCTTTTCAAAAGGGACCTACTACCCAACAAAATAAACCGAGAGACATCTCTCGGTTTATTTTCTATATTTTTTTGCATAATGAGCCAAAGTAAGCAACGGATATATATGAGCATAACTATGATAACAAATATAAAACCCACCTGGTAAACCTGTTCCAGTAGGATATTTTTCATTTATATAAGGGTTGGAGAGCAAATATGAAATACCTTTTCGAATGACTGGCGTTTCTTTATCATAGTAAGAAATGAGGGCATCTAACGCCCATGCTGTTTGGGATGGTGTACTAAATGGTAAAGTAACGAACCTTTTCTCCACACTACTGTGGCAAGATTCTCCCCAGCCACCATCTTCATGCTGTATATGTTCAAGCCATAAAGCTGCTCGTTTCAATGATGGATCGCTAGATGGTATTCCGAGTGACCGTAAACCCGTCAACACTGCCCACGTACCATATATATAACAAATCCCCCATTTCCCATACCATGATCCATTTTCCTCTTGTGCATTCGTTAACCAATTTATCGCACTTTGTTTTTGTTTCTCAGGCAATTCGTTTTGTCCATACGTCCCGAAAAACTCTAGCACTCTTCCTGTAATATCTGGTGTAGAAGGATCTGTAATCATATCACTCGCATTTTCGATTGGTAAATTTGCTAATATACGGCTCGTTACCCCTTTTTCAAAAGCTCCCCAACCACCATCATTATTTTGCAATCCTTTAACCCAATTAACCGCTCGCTTCCAAGCATTGTCTACATTTTCGTTCCCTCTACTTCGCGCCAATGCTCTTAACACAGCAGTTGTATCATCAATATCTGGAATCGTCGTATTCACATCCGAAAAGCCCCAACCACCTGGGAAGAGATCCGGTGCATGTACACTCCAATCTACTTTCTTTGTTTGCTGTTTTCTTAGTAAATACGCTGATGCATTTTGAATCACTTTACTTGCTTTCGGAACTTGAGCTTCTTGCAAAGCATAACTGAGTAAAGCTGTATCCCATATAGTTGACGGAGAGTTTTGCAAATGGCTCCCTCTTTCCATCTTCCATATATAAGATGTAATTCCCATTATAGCCTTCTCAATAATTGGTGATTGAATAGAATGTCCTAATGCAAGTAAAGCATAAATCATATAAAACGAGGCAGTTGCGTAACTATATAATGTTCCATTTTCATCAATACGCTCTTTCATAAAACGTTCTACTTCCTCATATCCTTTATGATGCAAAGAAAGTGGATACGTTATAATTTTCTTCACGTCACCTAATAAGGTTTGAAAAACCGGAGATCGGTCCTCCCGAAACCATCCTCCGCCCCCGCCTGCAATATGATTTAAATTTGGCAATAACTTTTTCTCTACTCGAAATCTTTTATTTAAACACAACATCATCGGAATTAAATGAATACGTGCTGAGCTACTCAATTCAAATATACTGAGAGGGGAATCATTCTGCAGAAACATAATTGGTGTTGGCAAATGAAAGAGAGAAGGGTATTCATATTCTCCATGAATTGCTAATAAAAACTTCGTCATAAAATGAGCACGCGCTACCCCCCCGCGCTCATTTATAAACATTTCCGCTCGCTTCATATTCGCATCTTCTTTTGTATATTTTTCCGATGCAAGTAAGGCAGCATAAGATTGAATTGTAGCAGATAAATTACCACCCACTTCATCTTCATGCAATTTCCATGTTCCTTCATTTGTTTGAAGTGATGCTAACCTTTTTACAAACGGTTCTATCTCTTTATCTCTACCTAATAATTTTAATAAAAAAATCATATGACAATCTGTTAGTGGCGCTCCTTCAAAACAAAACCGCCACGTACCATCTTGCCGTTGCATCGTTTGAAGTGCAGTTGTTCTTCTCGCTATTTCTTCATGCACTTTTTCATATAATAACAAGTTACTCACCCACCCTTTCGAAATCCGTATAACGATATTCAAAAAGGTAGCTGAATATGTATAAAAACAAAGAAAAGCAGAACATATAAAATGTTCCGCTCATAAACAATATCCTACTCCGACAATAATCCCTAATAAAGCACCAACTACTACTTCATACGGTGTATGCCCAACAAGTTCATTTAACTTCTTATATTCTGTTTCTCTACCGTGAAAAAAGTCATTCAATATTTTTGCTTGTTTACTTACTGCAAGCCTTACTCCTGAAGCATCATACATAACAATAATGGCAAAAATAGTAGCAACCGCAAACATCGAGCTTTCCACACCTTCTACTACCCCAACTCCTGTAGCAAGCGCTGTCACTGTTGAAGCATGAGAACTTGGCATCCCACCTGAAGCAAAAAACTTTGCAAAATCAAATTCACCCATTTTAACTAATTTAAAGACTACTTTCGTTAATTGTGCTAAAAACCATGAAATTACAGCTGCCATAAGCGGATCATTATGTAAAATTGTTTCCATGTTCTCAGCTCCTTACTGACTATAATGGAAATTCTATATAATATAAGTATAAAGAAAAATGCGTAGAAAATACTACGCATTATGATACTTTTGCTGATTTATTTTTTATAAATTTCGGCTGTTTCTGCACTAAAAACTTTGTCTTCGCTACCGAGAATACAAATAAAGCAACCCATATACAGAAAAATGCAATCATATGTGTAGATGTGAAATGTTCACCAAATACAAATACACCTAAAATTAAGCTAATTGTTGGCGCAATATATTGTAAAAATCCCACCATATAAAGCGGAATAAGTTGTGCTCCTTTTGCAAAATAAAATAGTGGTAATGCTGTTACAATACCTGCTCCTATTAAAAGTAACGTTGATAACATTGAAATAGATCCAAATGAGCCGAAACCATGTGCTCCTGTCATAACAAGATAAATGATCGCAAACGGCGTCACTAACATGGTTTCCATCGTAAGTCCAATTGTAGCATCATAATTTAATAGTTTTTTCGTTAATCCGTATAATCCAAATGAAAAGGCAAGTGAAAGAGAAACCCACGGAATAGATCCGAAACGTACTGTTAAAATGACAACCCCTACTCCTGCTAAACCAACTGCAACATATTGCCAAAAGTTTAACTTTTCCTTTAAAACGACTGTACCAAGTAAAATACTAATAAGCGGATTAATATAATAGCCAAGACTCGCTTCAATAACATGATTATGATTAACGGCCCATATGTAAACAAACCAGTTTCCGCTAATCAAGACTGAAGCTATAGTTAATGACATTAATAATTTAGGTCGTTTAAAAAGATTCACAAATTCCCCAATAAACTGGCGAAACCTCTTCGTAACACCTAATACAAGTAACATAAAAACAAACGCCCAAACGATGCGGTGTGCTAATATTTCATCTGCTGGAACTTCCTCAATCCATTTCCAATAAATCGGTAGAATTCCCCACATCGTATAAGCACCAGCCGCATATAGTATCCCTTTTTTTTGCTCTGCTGATTGACTCCCCATCTTCCTTTTTCTCCTCTTCTCATTTTTTCTCCATTATACGGTCTCACATGCTCACTTTACCAATAATCAATCTGCATTTCTTTCGACATTTCTCATACAACGAATAATAAACATACCGTTATTACAACAAGTAACGGTATGCCGAAAACAAATTTCTTTTTATGAGTTTTATGATGAAACATATACATACCAATCCAAGCTCCAACTGCTCCCCCAGCTGCCGCTGATAAAAACAGCGTACTTTCTGGCGTTCTCCACTGTTTCTTCTTTGCTTTTCGTTTATCAAGCCCCATAAGGCTAAAAGCTATAACGTTAATAATAAGAAAATAAATCCATTTCATCGCTTTCTCTCCTTATGAAAAATTCGCTTAATGGTAACACGAAAAAACGCCGGAAACAACTGAAGAACTCTTTTTATCAAACTAGTTTCATTCCTTTTTCTTAATTAGTTACCTTCATATTTACAAAACCAACTAAAATCGCAATTAAAGCATTTAAATAGAAAAATGTTATGAGCAGAATCTTATATTTCATTACATTCACCCACTACCATATCATCAAAAAAACTGCTCTCAATCACTTTCTCCTCAAAATGAAGAACTACAATTAGCCCTACATATAAAGAAACCAAATTTAGAAACCATTCCCCATTCTCATCTTTCTTAGCTAAGCATTTAAATATCTCTTGAAATTGCATACGCTCGTCTGCAGCAACAATCGGACGCACACCAAAATATTTCAATACGAGATTCAGCTTCAACTGCACGGATAATGATAAAATATATTTTAATAGCTTCGTATACTCTGTACTATCTTTTTGACTATACAACTTCACAAGCTTTGGATGTAAATTCGAAATCGATAATTCCTCGTCAGTCACTCTAGTTACTTCTATCGTTTCAATCATCTTTTTCATATCCATCACATTCACCCCTTCTGAAAAAATTCTAAAGCCAAAGAGTACTTAATTCAAAATGTGCAATAATTGTGCGTTTCTCGTCTCTCGTTCTTCCTCACTGACTAAATCATACTTTTTTAGAAAGTGAAAAATATCATTTAATAATTTCTGCGAATGATTACCTTGTAAAAAACTCTTTAACTCTTTAAAGATCCCTTCAGGTAAAGAATTCTTTTGACTTTCGAGCTTATTCATCACATCTTCAATAGAATGATCAATGTTACACGCCATACTAAACTTCCCCCTCTATCCTCTATAAATAATATCCTCAGCTAACGATGTAAACACTTCTCCAACAAGAGAATCTTCATCGTATACAGATGAACCGCTATTTTCTTCACGTTTTGCAAAAGGTATCTTGGCAATTACTTCTGCTTGCAATTGTTCTGCAAGCATTTCGCCGCCGCCTTTTCCGAAGAGATAATTTTTCGATCCATCTTGCTCTTCATAATAAGCCATATTTTCCACAATACCTAAAATCTCATGCTTCGTATGTTTTGCCATTACACCGACTCTTGAAGCAACGAATGAAGCTACATTGTGCGGAGTTGTAACAATTATTTCTTTCGCTTGCGGAATCATCGCTGCAACATCAATCGCAACATCTCCTGTACCTGGTGGTAAATCAAGTAATAAATAATCTAATTCTCCCCAGTGCGTATTCGCAAGGAAATTTTGAATCCATTTATTTAGCATCGGTCCGCGCCACATAACTGGGTTATTTCCTTCTGTAAAAAATCCCATCGACATGATTTTAACACCGTGACTAATGACTGGAATTGCCGTTTGATCAATCATCGTTGGTTTCGTATTCGTTTCCATCATAGCTGGAATACTAAAACCATATATATCCGCATCTAATATCCCCACTTTCTTGCCCATACGAGCTAGTGCAGTTGCAAGATTAATTGTCACCGTTGATTTTCCAACTCCGCCTTTTCCGCTCGTTACAGTAATAAAACGTACTCCTGAATCCGGGCGAAGCATGCTCGGCATACCAGTTTCTGTTCTAGTATTTTTCTTTAACTTCTCTGTTAAAGCTGCACGTTCTTCTTGTGTCATAGAACCAAATGTTACATCCACTTTAGAAGCACCAATTGCGTGAAGTGATTCTTCAATATCTTGTTGAATTTTTGCTTTTAACGGACAACCTTGGATTGTTAGTACTACTTCAAGTTTAACCTCTGTTCCGTTCATTTGTACATTTCTAACCATATTTAATTCTACAACACTTTTGTGTAACTCTGGATCCTCTACATGTTTTAATGCATTCATTATTTGTTCTTGAGTAAGCATGGAACTCATCCCTTCTCTTATTCTAATTTATATACAACATCTTCTTGGCGCTTCATCTGGTGAAAAAGCTTATTACCCGCCGCTAACGGGCGGGATTAATGCGACTATATCTCCAGCCTTTATCATCTCTTCATTCATTACAAACTCCTCATTAACAGCCACCATCACTTTATCCAGCGATTGTAAACAATAGCTGACTTTGAGCCATTCTTTTAATTGCTGCACTGTCATTTCTTGCTTTTCTAAAATTACTAATCGATCCGATCCAACTTCCTCACGCAGATTTGCAAATAATAAAATTGTAATCATTTTCTCATTCTTCCTTCTTTGGTTTTCCTTCTGGATATGGTGTGTTTTCAAGTTGATCTCCAATCCACATCGTTCCATCTTCCCAAAATTCTTTTTTCCAAATTGGAACAATTCGTTTTATACGTTCAATCGCGTACTCATTCGCTTCATAAGCTACTTTACGATGCGGTGATGAAACTGCAATGACTACCGCAATATCCATTATTTCTAGCCGCCCTACACGGTGCGTAATTGCTACTTTTGCATCCGGCCATCTTTCACTAATCTCTTCACCAATTCTCATAAGTTGTTTTACTGCCATCGGTTTATATGCTTCATACTCTAAATGTAGCGTTCGTTTTCCTTTTGTTAATTCTCTCACCGTACCAATAAATGTTGTAATCGCACCTGCTTCCCTTCTTGCGACTTTATTCGTTACTTCTTCAACTAAAATCGGATTATCTACAATTTCAAATAGCGCTTGTCTCATTAGAACCACCTCTCACTTTATGAAATGTCCAAGGCCATTCACTACCTTCGTTATCTTCTAATAAAAGAACATCAACAAACATATCTTTTTTATATCCTCTTGTCCCGCCCGGCAATACGATAAACGCATTTGATTCTGCCAATGAAGAAACTGAGCTAGATTTATCAAACCCTGATGGATAAGCGATTAATTTCCCCTCATCATATTGCAATTTTGCTCGTACAAATCTTGTAAATGGATTCGGTTTTAGAAAATCTTCTCCTAATAACGCTTTTTCTCTTTTTAAATGTACTTTTTCACTAAACATATACGTCCGAATACACGGTCTTACGAATAGTTCAAACCCTACGTAACAAGCGGATGGATTTCCTGATAAACCAAATAATAACTTGCCATTTAATTGTGCTACGGTCGTAACACTTCCTGGTCGCATTGCAACTTTATTAAAAAGAACAGATGCACCTAACTTTTCGTAAATAGCTGGTAAATAATCATAATCTCCTACAGATACACCGCCGGTTGTAATTAACATATCTACTTGGCCAAGCGCTTCTTTCACAGCTGTAAAACACGTATTAAAATCATCACTAAACTTCCCAAAATATTTTACTCTGCCGCCCGCTCTTCGAATTTGAGACAATATCATGTACGTATTACTGTTTCGGATTTTCCCTGGCTGTAATGAATCATCGACATCAAGCAATTCACTCCCAGTCGCTAACAGTCCAATTACAGGCTTTCTCGCAACTGGCACTTCACTATAACCGAATGTAGCAAGAAGAGCTGAAATACCTGGATTAATGTACGATCCTTTCTTTGCAAGAACCGTTCCTTTACGAGCATCTTCACCTTGAAAAGAAATATTGTCGCCCGTTTTGAATGATCGCTTCACTTCCATATAATTGTTGCCATTCTTCTCATATTGACGAGTCAGCTCTAACATAACAACCGCATCACACTCATTCGGAATTTGTGCTCCCGTCATAATTCGAACTGCTTGAAACGGACCTACTTTCTCATGGAATAGCGATCCTGCACCAATTTCACCCACTACTTCAAATACAATTGGCGTTTCATAACTTGCTAAATTAGTATCTTCTGCTCGAATAGCAAATCCGTCATACGGCGAACGATTAAATGACGGTACATCATGGTCAGCTACTAAATCCTCTGCTAATATACGTCCATAAGCTAATTCAATTGGTAATAGCTCCTTTAAGCCTTTATCAGCAAATCCCATCACTTTACGAACAGCTTCTTCAACCGTAATTGGCACTCTTCTTTCCATTGTTGACACCCTCTCTATTAACCGAATACGCGATAATATAGTTGTTTCGCTTTCGAAATATCATTTGTACCATGAATAAAAACACGACCATCTCGAAAAACAACCACGCGGTAATCATCGAATTGGCAAGATAGTAAATACGGATTCCGATCTACTTTCCCCAGTTTTTGTAATACTTTTTCTATATCATCAAAATTGTATTTCCTATTGTCTACTGTTCTAATTTGAACTGTATTTCTTCCGCATAAAACAGCTGCTTTCGTTTGATTTTCGTATGATAAATAAGGATAAGTTCGATTCAAACCGCATGAGAGACAAGTGTCTGTTTTTATTTTCCCTAATTTTATAAAATGATTTTGATTACTCCATATATCAAACATGAAAAATGTTTTTCTAATTACTGAGAAATCTCCCACTAAAATTTTGAGTGCTTCTGCCACTTGATATGCTGCGACGATTTGAACAGTCGGGCTAATAATTCCAGCGGTATCACATGTCACACCTGTAACAGGAATATTTTTCAGCATACAATGTAAACACGGTGTCTCTTGCGGAATAATTGTATAACTCATACCATACGATCCAACGCAAGAACCATATACCCAAGGAATATTATGTTTTTGTGATAAATCATTTATTACAAATCGAATATCAAAATTATCTGTTGCATCAATGATTACATCTACATTTTTTAATAGACCTTTCATATTTTCTGAAGTTGCATCCATTACGAAAGCATGTATTTGTACTTCCGAATTAATTTGTTCTAACCGATTTTTTGCAGCAATTGCTTTCGGCATTTTCTCTCTCGCATCTTGTTCAGAGTACAATTGTTGCCTTTGTAAATTACTCCATTCAACGTAGTCACGATCAATAATCGTCAACTTGCCAACACCTGCACGTACGAAACTTTCGGCACTTGCACTTCCTAATGCGCCTGCCCCTACAATTAACACATGTTTATTTCGAATTTTTTCTTGTCCTTTACTCCCAATTGGTTTGAACAACTGTTGTCGTGAATACCGATCAGCCATTACATACCCTTCCTCTCAAGAACTCTATTTCATATTAGAATGTTGTTTCTGATAACAAGCAAAGTAAGCAAAACCAACAAACCCAGCTCCTCCAATTACATTTCCGATAAAAACAGGAACAAAATTTTTAGCCAAATCCATCCACGTTAGATGACCAGCAAAAATAACAGCGGAAATGACAAACATATTTGCTACTACTTGCTGAAATCCAATCACTACAAATGCCATAATTGGAATCCAAATTCCGATGATTTTTCCGACAAAATCACTCGTCCCGTAAGCGAGCCAAAGAGCAAGACAAACGAGCCAATTACAACCAATTGCTAAAATTAAAGTTCTCCCAAATGATTCATGTAACTTCCCTTCCGCTATCGCTACCGTTTTATTTAAATACTCTCCCTCTGTTAATCCGCCAAGATGCCCAAAGCAATACGCAACGAAAATTGCCCCAATAAAATTCATGAAAGTAATCCAAACCCAGTTATTCAGTACACTTATCAATGTAATTTTCTTTGCATAAAGCGCCATAGACAGTGACATCATATTTCCCGTAATTAATTCTCCTCCTGCTAATACTACGAGCATGAGTCCAACAGGAAATACTGCTCCTCCTAAAACATTCACTAGACTTCCCCAGCGCTCAGGTAAATTCCCTAAAACTCGAATGTTAAGTAAAAAACCTATCGCAATAAACGCTCCTCCTAAAAAACCGAGAATAAGCATCGCTGGCAATGTCTGTCTTACTTTTTGAACACCGGCCTCAATGACAAGCTCAGCAATTTGTTCCGGCTTATGAAATGCCATTACCCATTCCTCCATTTTCTCCAAATAAAAAAGCAGCTTCAAAAAACCTCCTCAAATAAAGGTTTTTGAATGCTGCTTAATTTCTCTGCACATCTTTTACAGAGATATCAATCATCACTTTTACTATAAAATAGAAAATCCACAACTCTTGTAAATTTTCCATTTTTCACTATGAAGCTAGCTTTATATATTAACCACCGATATGTGACATTTCAATTTTAGGTATTGTTTTCTTATTTGTATGATTTAAGCGTTCATCTGAATAACGATCTTCCCTATTATTCCATATATCGCGTACTACATCTGTAATGTCCTCATCTGTATGTTCAGAACGAAGCAATTCTCTTAAATCATTTCCTTTAGAAGCAAATAAGCAAGTATATAATTTTCCTTCTGCAGAAATACGAGCTCTCGTACATGATGAGCAAAAAGAATCTGTTACTGATGAAATAATACCTATTTCCTCATCGCTTCCTATATAACGATACCTAGTAGCCACTTCACCAGAATAATTTGCTTCTATCCGTTCTAACGGCATAACTTGATGAATCGTATCTACTATTTCTTGTTTGGAAATAACTTCACCTAACTCCCAGCCATTATAATTCCCAACATCCATATACTCAATAAACCGAAGAATATGCTTATTTTCTTTAAAGTATTGTGCCATCTGCAAAATATCTTGTTCATTTTTCCCTTTTTGAACGACCATATTTATTTTAATTTTCATACCAACTTCAGCAGCAGCCTGTATTCCTTCCAGAACCCTTTGCACTTTGCTCCTATTACCATTTAAATAGAAAAACCGATCTTCTTCCAAGGAATCTAAGCTAACTGTTACACGTGATAGTCCCGCCTTATATAAATCAGGAGCAAACTTTTTAAGTAACGATCCATTGGTTGTTAAACCGATATCTTCTACACCATCAATTTTATTAAGGCGCTCAATAAGCTTTGGAAGACCTCTTCGAAGTAACGGTTCTCCGCCCGTAATTCGTAACTTTCTTACACCTAAAGAAACAAAAATACGTGTTATCCTTTCAATTTCATCAAAAGATAAAATTTTATCATTAGACAAAAACGAGTAATCAGGACCAAATATTTCTTCTGGCATACAATATCGGCAGCGAAAATTACAGCGATCAGTAACTGAAATACGTAAATCCTTTAACGGACGTTGCAACTTGTCTAATGTAACTGATTTCATCTTCATTGCCTCACTTTTATTTTATATTTAAAACACGTTCTGGATGGGTATATACATTTAAGGAGTGATTACGAATAAATCCTATTGTCGTAATACCTAAATCTTCCGCTAGTTGCAAAGCTAACTCAGTTGGAGCTGATTTTGATAGTATAATTTCACAACCGATTTTTGCAACTTTCAATAATATTTCCGAAGAAATACGACCACTAAAAACAATGATTTTATCTTTTATAGAAATATCGTTTCTTAAACAATAACCGTAAATTTTGTCTAGTGCATTATGCCTACCAATATCCATTCGGCTTAAAATAATACCATTAACATCACATAAAGCTGCATTATGAACCCCACCAGTACGATGAAACGTATCCGCAGATTGCTGCATTTCTTTCATTAACCGAAAACAATCCTCTGCCGTAACCTGTACATGGACACCCTTCATTTTTTTTGCACTTAGTGCATCATTTGCAAAAACAAACCCTTGCCTACTCATACCACAACAAGACGTAATATAGCGTTTATTTTGCATTTGTTCATAATACGGATTTACTTTTGTCGTTGTTACATGCACAAAGCCTTCTTTCTCCTGCATCCATATGCTATCAATATCTTCATACTTCCGAATGATTCCTTCAGACGCTAAGAAGCCTATTACCATATCTTCTATATATTCTGGAGTACTAACCATTGTAACAAACTCCTGTCCGTTCATTTTAATGGTGACAGGAAACTCTGTTACAATGCTGTCCTCTATATGCTTAAATGCTCCTTGTTCATAACGAAAGATTTCTCTTTCTACCTGTATCGGTTTCACGATTAGTATCCTTCTCTCACGTTATATTTTTATCAAAAACAAATACAGAAACTGCAATATCTTCTTCTACTTTCATATCTGAAAACAAATTTACTAATTTCGCTCCAACAAGTTCCTCCAAATGTTCACGGGAATTCGCAGCATACACTTCTTGAATCATTTTCGTTCTAGCCATATGAACCATTTCCGCACCGTCCATCGTACTTGAAATAAATTTTTCAGTAGGTGTTAAGTTTCCGTAAAGAGTCGCTATAGCCATATTTTCCGCAAAAACAGTATGAATTCGTTCTGGTCCTTTTCCGAAAAGTTCCTTTCGAAGTTTTCGTATCATATCATTAAATTCATGTACTTTTTTTGACATACAATTATACCTCCCAAAAGCCTCATTTTACTTTATTATATATTTTACCAAAATGAGCTTTCCGCCCAAACTATTTCGTACAAATATTTGGGCGGAAAGGTTCACTTCATGAAGTTTATTCGTCTTTTAACCCTTTCCCCATTCCTTTTAAGAAATGAAGCCCAAACCCGATAGCACGGTTAATATCTGGGTCTTTCAATACTTTCATAAGATCGAATACCCCTACTTTTTTATTACTTTCTAGATGTTCATTACCTTCTTCTAGCCCGACTAATAAACTACCTATAAGCTTTTTCGTAAGTTCTGGGTCAAGTTCAGTTAACGCACCTGCAGCACCCATCATATTATTAATTAAATTTGTAACAGGCTCACGAGTTACTTGACCTAGAACAATCTTTGCAATTGGTTCTTTCGCTTTCAGCATAGAATTTGCAGCTTCTAGCATTCCAATGTCATTTAATTCCCCTACTATATTAAACATCTGATTTAGAGCTTCTTCATTATTTGTTAAAAGCTCCTTTAAATCATCTAATTTTTGCTGTTTTATTTCTTCCTCAGTTAATTCTTGTTTTTGAATCATTTTTATAGGTGCAGCCATAGTTTTCTCCTCCTACTTATCCGTTAAATGCACATACCCTGGACGTGCCCACTTACGATGTACCTCAATTCCAGCTTGAGGGTGACGTTTTTTATTGCGTGGGTTCGCTTTTGGCATCGGATTTTCGCCATCAACTTCTAACACTTCCATACGCACTTTCGTTTGTTTATACGCAGGTGTATTCGTACGTACATCCACAGCAGGACCTGTTAAGAAATTAATTGCCGTTTCGTTATCTGTAGAGTTCATCGGTAAATATAACTCATTCGCTTTTACACGATCTGTAACGAGTGCACGTAATTTTAATGCTCCAAAAGGAGAGACAAGACGAACTAACGAACCTGTTTTTACGCCACGTTCTTTTGCAAGGTCTGGAGAGATTTCAACGAAAACACCAGGTACTTTCGTTTGAATACCTGTTGATTTATTTGTCATATTCCCTTCATGGAAATGCTCAAGCATACGACCGTTGTTAATGTGAAGGTCGAACTCCGCTGGAAATTCAGCTGGACGTACCCAGTCAGCAATCGCAAAACGAGCTTTTTTATCTGGGAAGTTAAATCCATCTTGGAACAGAAGTGGTGTATTTGTTCCATCAAAACTTCCCCAATGGAAACTGTTCCATCCTTCAAGCACTTCATAGTTCGCTTGCGAGAATAATGGTGATAAACTTGCCATTTCAGCAAAGATTTCACTTGGGTGGCTATAATTCCAGTTTGCCCCTAGTTTATTCGCAACCTCCTGGACGATCCACCAGTCTGGTTTCGCATCTCCTAGCGTAGGAAGAACTTGATATAATCTTTGGACACGGCGCTCTGTATTTGTGAAAGTACCTTCTTTCTCAAGAGATGGCGCTGCTGGTAATACAACATCTGCATATTGAGCAGTTTTAGAAAGGAAAACATCTTGCACAACGAAGAAATCAAGGCTCGACAACACTTCATGTACATGATTTGCATTAGAATCTACAAGAGCCATATCTTCTCCGACAAGATACATTGCTTTCATTTTTCCTTCGTCAATTGCGTGAAGCATTTCAATATTATTAAGACCTGGTTCACTATCAATTTTCACTCCGTAAGCAGTTTCAAATTTCGCACGTTCCATTTCGTTAGTAACGTGCTGATATCCTGGAAGCCATCCTGGTAAAGTACCCATATCACAAGCACCTTGTACGTTATTGTGACCTCGAAGTGGGTATGCACCTGCTCCTGGACGACGATAGTTCCCTGTTGCAAGAAGTAAGTTTGAAATTGCAGCGGAAGTATCAGAACCACCTGTATTTTGCGTTACCCCCATACCCCAAAGGATACATGTACCATCTGCATCACGAATCATTTCAGCCATTTGAATAAGTGTTTCTTTTGAAATACCTGTTACTTCTTCTGCATATGCAAGTGTATATTCTTCTAGACTTTCTTTGAAATCTTCAAAGAAGTTTACATTCTCATTAATAAATTCCTGATCATGCCAACCTCGATCAATCATATATTTTGTAACAGCCATTAACCAAACTTGATCTGTTCCTTGTTTTGGACTAATAAAGACATCTGATCGCTCTGCCATTTCTGTTTTACGAAGATCAGCTACAATTAACTTTTGTCCGTGTAATTTATGTGCACGTTTAATACGTGTAGCTAAAACAGGATGACCTTCTGTCGGATTACATCCTACAATAATAACAAGACCAGATTGCGCAATATCTTTAATCGTTCCTGCATCACCGCCCATACCAATTGTACGGAACAAACCATCCGTTGCTGGTGATTGGCAATAACGTGAGCAGTTATCAATATTATTCGTTCCAAATACTTGTCGAGCTAATTTTTGAATTACATAATTATCTTCATTTGTAATTTTAGAGGAAGAAATAAATCCGATAGAACCTTTACCGTACTCTTCTTTAATAGTACCTAATTTATTTGCAACTACATTCAGTGCTTCTTCCCATGTAGATTCAACAAACGTTCCATTTTTACGAATTAAAGGTTTTGTAATTCGTTCTTTAGAATTTACGAAATCCCAACCAAATTTCCCTTTTACACAAGTGGAAATTGCGTTAACTGGTGCATCTGAAGATGGCTGTACTTTAAGGATTTTACGCCCCTTCGTCCACACTTCAAACGAACAACCTACACCACAAAATGTACATACTGTTTTCGTTTTCTTCGTACGAGTATCACGCATGGCCGCTTCCACTTCTGATACCGCAAAAATACCGCTATATCCAGGCTCAACTTCTTTAATTAAATCTACCATCGGTTCAAGAATATCTGGTTTTAATCCCGTCATAAATCCAGCTTCACCGAGCATCGTTTTCTCCATTAAAGCGTTACAAGGGCAAATCGTTACACATTGACCACAGCTAACGCATGAAGAATCATTAATATTTACTCCTTCATCCCAAATAACTCGCGGGCGTTCCGCTTCCCAGTCTATCGATAACGTTTCATTTACTTGTAAGTTTTGACACACCTCAACGCATTGACCGCACGCAATACATTGATTAGGGTCATAGCGATAAAACGGATGCGTCATATCAACTTCACTTACATCTACTTTCGGTTCATAAGGATATTTTTGATGTTCAATTTCCATTAATTCTGCTGTATTATGCAGTTTACAGTTCCCATTGTTGTTGTCACATACTGTACAGTATAATAAATGATTTTCTAGTAACCGATCCATCGCTTCTGTTTGTGCTTCTTTTGCACGAACAGAAGCACGTTCAATGTCCATACCTTCCGTTGCTATCGTCGAACAAGAACGCATTAACTTTCCGTCAACTTCTACAATACAAGTGTCACATGTTTGAATAGGATCTACTTCCGGCACGTAACAAATTTGCGGATGTTCAATCCCGTTCTCATTAATAACACCCAATATCGTTGAACCAGGCTCCGCTGTATACTTTTTTCCGTCAATTGTAATATGAACCATGTTGTCATTCATGGTCTTTCCCCCTTTTTGAGAATAAAAAAAACTCCACCACGAAAATATACGCACCACATTTTGGGCACGCTATCATCATGGTGGAGTAGTTTATTAGCACATCTTGCTAAAATACCAATCCATTTATTCATAAATAAAACGATAGATTCATAACAGGTCATATCACGATTCCATCTTTAACACTATAATTATAGCGTTAAATGTACAAATATACAATATAAATTTTAAACTGCGCATATGTCTGTATGTAACTATCCATAATAACCCATATAAAGTTCAACGAGGAATAAGGTGAATATATGGGATCTTTTCGAAAATGGATAAGGGGCGAAAAATCTTTCTCTACACATGAGCAATCTGAAACTGTATTAAATAAAGAAATTTCTTCCTCCATGCCGCTTAATCTTAAACACTTATCCAAATTATTTAGTGGTATTCCAGAATTAATTACACGCACTTTCCCGTTAAAAAACGGAAAAGAAGCTGCTCTTATATATATGGAAGGACTTGTAGATAAAACTGTTATTAATGTAGATATTCTTCGTCCTCTCTTATTTAAAGAATGGAATGAAGATGATTTTTGGGAATCTTCTGTTTCTATAGGGAATATTAAAAAAGTTCAGAAGTGGATAGACATTGAGCAATCTCTCTTACATGGCAAAAGTATTTTATTTATAAACGGGCAATTATCAGCTTTAGAACTAGATACGCAAGCGGCGCCAAAAAGGAGTATTGAAGAACCTACAACAGAGACTTCCATAAAAAGCTCACACGAAGGATTTAATGAAGTGGCAAGTGATAGTATCGCACTTATTCGTCGCTATATTCCAAATCGCGAATTAAAAGTGAAAGAATTCACTGTTGGCGAACGAGCAACCTCTAAAGTTTTTTTACTTTATCTTGCAGATGTTACAAACGAAGATGTTGTACAAGATATGGCATGCCGCATTGAATCAATCAAAGTAGATGCTATTCTTACTACCGGTGAATTAGAAGGATTTGTTGAAGATAATTCCTATACTCTCTTCCCACAATTGTCTATCACTGAACGTCCTGACACAACGGCACATCATATTTTAAATGGGCGAATTGCTGTTGTTGTAGATCGCTCACCAGGCGTATTAATAGGACCTATGACCTTTTCATCCTTCTTTCAGACGATAGATGATTACAGCTTCAGACCTATGATTCCATCTTTTATACGACTCCTTCGTTTCACTGGGCTATTTATTGCAATATTCGCTCCTGCTCTTTATATTGCTATGATTTCCTTCCATTATGAAGTGATTCCGCTCAAATTGTTGTTAACGATTGGAGAATCCCGAGCCAAAATTCCTTTTCCTCCCATATTAGAAGCTTTATTAATGGAATTAGTTCTCGAAATGCTCCGAGAAGCAGCGATTCGGCTTCCTGGGCCTGTTGGACAAACAATCGGCGTCGTAGGAGGAATTGTAATTGGACAAGCTGCGGTTCAAGCTGGGATTGTGAGTAACGTTATGGTTATCGTCGTATCAATTACTGCGGTTGCCTCCTTCATTATTCCTAACTTAGAAATGTCAGCAGGAATTCGGCTTCTTCGATTCCCAATGATGATAGCCGCCTCTTTATTTGGCGTCATTGGAATTATGGTTGGAATGGCAATCATTATCATCCATATTCTTTCTATGGAATCACTTGGTGTACCATATGGTAGTCCTTTTTCTCCGTCATATGCTTCGGATTTAAAAGATACCCTTATACGTTTCCCATGGAAAATTATGAAGAAACGGCCACTATCTCTACAATTAAAACAAGATAACCGGCAAAGAGATGTTGAAGAAAAGGAGGAGAATTAGTGACAAAACGTGCAAAGAGGGAGATTACTTTATTTCAATACATTTTAACGATTAGTGGTGTTCAAGTCGGATTCGGCGTACTTACACTTCCGCGTGAAGTTGCACAAGGAGCGAATACAGATGGCTGGATGTCTATTATTATCGGATGTGTCATTACTACTTTAGTCAGTCTATGTATTGTAAAAATCATGGAAAAACATCCAGGATATACTTTACTTGATGTGCTGATACGCTATCTTGGAAAATGGCTAGGAAGAGTAGTAATGATTTTTTGGATTTTATATGCTGTACTCGCAGCTGTTTCCTTAATTTTTTCCCTCTTATACGTTATTCATATTTGGATTTTACCTAGATCTCCTATGTCTTTAATTATGATTTTGCTATCTATTCCAATGCTTATGCTTGCATGTAAAGGAGCACTTATTATTAGTCGTTTTGCTGTTTTCACTGTCATCTTTACACTTTGGATGCCATTATTATTATTTATTCCTCTTAAAGATGGGCATTTTATATATCTTCTTCCTCTCATCAAGGAAGGATGGCTACCAATTATAAACACCGTAAAATCAACTATCATTGCGTTTCTCGGATTCGAGTTTGCGTTTGTCCTTTATCCTTATTTAACGAACAAAGCATCTGCAAAAAAAGGAATTGTTATTGCAAATTTGATTACGTTATTTATTTATCTTCAAATCACGTTCGTTTCTTTTATTTATTTTAGTCCAGATGGTATAACAAAGTTTTTATGGCCAACTCTTTCTCTTGTTACACCGTTTCATTTCTCATTTCTTGAGCGGTTTGAAATTATCTTTTTGTCATTTTATCTCTTTATTATTTTTGATTCCTGTATTCCTTATATTTTTACTGCTTCAGATGGTATTAATCAATTACTTAACAAAAAAGGCAGTTCATTACCTATTTATTTTTTATTATTCGGGTGTATTTTCATCTTATTCTTTTATATCCCTTCTTCTTATCAGATAAGTTCGTTGCGGGAATTTTGGGGAACTGCTAGTTATTTTATCGTTTTTCTATTCCCAGTTGTATTTCTCTTATACATGACACTTTATCAGCATTGGAAAAGGAGAAAAGTTTAAATGAGACGCTTTATTCATTTTATTATATTTTGTTTTCTCATAATTTTTTTAGCTGGCTGTGAAGATCGGCTTGATTTAGAAAAACAATCCATCTCATTAATTTACGGTTTTGACGCAAAAGCAAAAGGAAAATTAATTGTGTATCACGTAAATCCTATTTTCAATGAAGATGTAGAGAAAAAGTACGAAATTCATGAAGCGAAAGTACATACACCCCGAGAAGCAAAAGATACGTTTAACAGTTCAAGCAGCGGTTTAGTGTCCACAGAAAAGTTACAGCTTATATTGTTTAGCACGAATTTTTTAAAACAAGAAGGAGCTATGCCTTATCTGGATGTTTGGTATCGCGACCCTAAAAATACAGGGAATATGCGCATGGTTGCAGTAGATGGCCCCATTTCTTCTGTTATATATAATAATTTCAAAGATAAGCCTGCTCTTCCTGAATATTTAACAGATTTAATTAATACGAACAAACTATACAATCGGACCGTGTTTACGACATTCCATGAATTTCATAGACAAACTTTTAATAAAGGCGTAACTCCTGCTATTTCAGAAATAAAAAAAGGGAAGAAAGATGTTATTGTTACCGGTTCGGCACTATTAACCTCTCGTGGAACTTATAAGATGTCTTTAAATCGCTACGAAAGTGCCCTTCTTCTTATGGTGCAAAAGAAAGCTAATATACCCGTTTCACTTACAATGAAAATCCCCTCTAATTTAGTTGAAAGTAATAGCCATCTAAAAGATACAAAAGGCGACGATTTTATAACAATAAATGTTCTTAGTATGAATCATGATATCGGTACAGACTATAGCGATAACCGCTTCAAATTTAATATTAAAATGGATTTAAAAATTGCCGTATCTGAACTTACATTCAACATGGATATAGAAAATGATAGAAAAAAATTAACTTCTCTTATTACAAAACAACTAAACAATGATTTAAACGATTTAATCCACAAAATTCAAAAACAGCAGCTTGATCCATTCGGATTTGGTGATTATGCGAGAGCGTTTCAATATAAAGAATGGAAACAAGTTGAAGATGATTGGCCAAGTTCCTTTTCAAAAGCTAATGTGAAAGTGGCACCAACTATTAAAATTTTAGAAAATGGGATTATTAAATAGAAAAAACACGCTACTTGTTCTTATATGAATAAGTAGCGTGTTTTCATTTCCATTACAAGTATTATTTCAATGGACTATACTCTATTTCCATTTCTAACATTACTATGTTTTTTAGCATATACAAAATATATGAAAACGCCTATTATAATCCATGCCACAAAACTAATTAAAGTAAGCTTAGAAAGGTTCAAAGCCAAATATATACAACTTACTATTGAAACGATAGGTAAAAAAGGTACTAGAGGGGCACGGAATGGCCTCTTCATATCAGGATGCGTCTTTCTTAATACAATGACAGCTATAGATACAAACACAAATGCTGTTATCGTTCCCATATTCACTAAATTAGCTAATAAATTCAAATCCACTAATCCCGCTAATAAAGCTGCTAGTATACCTGTAATCCACGTATTAAAAAATGGAGTTTGTAAACGTTTATGGACACTTGAAAGTCTTTTTGGTAACAACCCATCTCGACTCATCGAGTACGATACACGAACAAATGCAAACATAGCTACTAACAGAACTGTTGTTAGCCCTGCTATTGCTCCAACCGATAACAAGCCAGCAATTCTATCTTCTCCTACAGTGCGCAACGCATATGCAACTGGGTCAGCAACATTCAATTCCGTAAACGGAACCATTCCAGTTAACACGAATGAAACACCTACATATAAAACGGTACAAATGAGCAAGGAAACAAGTAGCCCAATCGGCACGTTACGTTGTGGACGCTTCACTTCCTCAGCTGCTGTTGCAACTGCATCAAATCCTAAAAAAGCAAAGAATACGGTTGCTGCACCTCCTACCACACCATGAAAACCAAAGGGTAGAAATGGTTGCCAATTCTCTGGTTTTACATATTGTGTTCCTACAATGATAAATCCTACAATAACAGCCAGTTTAATAATAACCATTATATTATTAATTCGTGCACTTTCTTTTGCACCACGACTTAATAAAAATGTAACAACTAAAATAATAAGAACTGCTGGTAAATCAATGATTCCACCCTTCCCCGTCCCTGGTGCCGAAGCAAAAGCCGTAGGAATGTGAATATTAAAACCTAGTAGCAATGACTGAAAATATGCTGACCAGCCTGCTGCAACCGCAGAAGTCGCTAATAAATACTCCAGCATAACACACCAGCCAACTATAAATGCAAAAATCTCACCTAGTGTCATATATGTATATGAATATACACTTCCCGAAACTGGAACTGTAGATGCAAATTCAGCATAACAGAAAGCTACACATGCACATATAATTGCTGCTAATACAAAAGATAATACAATCGCCGGACCAGCATGTTTCGCTGCTACAATACCAGTTAATACGAAAATACCTGTACCAATAATTGCTCCAATACCTAAAAGAGTTAAATCAATCGCTCCTAAAGTTTGATTCAATACTTTTTTCTTTTCTTCATCCATTGCTTTCTTTATGAAAAGACTCATTCTTTGAAACCTCTTTTTCAAGTTTATCTCTTACTTGTTACATTCTTTATTACTGTTCTATTTTAAAAATAAAAATATACATAGTTCACTTCCCCTATAGACTTAGTAACCCGTCTCAATAAAAACAGAAAAATCAATCTCTTTACACCGTATTGAATTTTCAAAATATTAACCATACCAAAAAAACCATTAAGAATGCTGATTGAATTTATCATACAATTAATTATATTGTCAATAATAAATCACTCAAAAATAATCGGTTGATTATGTATCAAATGTTATTTTTATACATAATTATTTTCTCAAAAACATTGTTGTTTTCCACCTTAATATTCATATACATTTTATTACATTGATTTTCATACAATTTTCATTACATACAATGTAATGAAAATCATAATAACCTCAAATGAATTATTATTCAAAAATAATAATTCATTTGAGGTTATTTCACCATTTTAATACTAACAAAAAAGTGCAGATTTTCATCTGCACTTTTTTTATTCTTCCACTTCAGCTTCTGCACTACTATTTTCAAGATGCTCCTTCTGAGCTTCCTCTTGCAACTCTGCTGAAATCATCCCATAATAAAGTTCCGGATATAACCCAAATATTTGATATACACTTCCTAAAAACGGCATCAGAATCCCTCTTTTCTAAAGTTGTATTGCCACTTTTAAGGATTCCCTTTTCATTCACTATACATTCGTTTTTGGCGTTTCTTCTTCATCTTGAATACTTAATAAATTTTGCCATTTTTTATACGGAGCGCTATTTGGATCTACATATCCTTTCGCATGCGAGCGATCCCACAATTGTTTAATAAACATTTCTTTCTCTTTCTTTGCAACCATATCAGCACCTGTACCGTAATAGTTCTGGAAATACAACTCGATTTCATCAAGGAATAGTCTTAATAATTCATCTGATGTTTCTTCTAACGTCGGATCATACTTCGCTTCACGGTCATACATTAAAATCATGTCTAAAAGATTGTGGACATGTTCTTTTCTAAGCCATCTTACATCTTGGGCTCCTAATACGAACGGATGTGTATATAAATGTCCACCTTGTATCATCGCCTTTTCTTGCTCTTCTTCAAATCGTGACAAGATGTTTTCATAAATAAACGGATTATGAAGCAATGCTCTGTGTAATTTATAACTTTCGCTTGAAATATTTTTCCCCATCGACTGAATTAAAAAGCTACGTCCCACACCGTTATATTGATACACAAACTGTCCATCAACAGCAACTAAACTAATCCAACGATACATATATGCGTATAGTAATGCACGATTACATTTATCATAATCTAATTTTGTTTGAGTCGCATTCAAATCTGGCATAAAGGCTGGTAAGTGCCAATACTTATCTAAATGCGGCGTTAAACTAGATTTTTTACTATTTAATTTGTTTACACGGCGATAATACGATTGGAAATAGTCACCTTTATCATTCATAAATCCGTTTGAAATATGTCCTGATGATAATTTGGGGAAATCTTGCAGCGATAAGCCATAATGCGCTCGATAACAGATCACTTCAAATGGCGAAAAGGCTTCGTGTACTGTATCTTTTTCTTTAAACATTTCTTGAATTAATTCCTCTTGTAGCTCTTTCTTTAAAGAAGGATGTATACCCCAATATTGTAATTCCCTATGATGAGCAACTTTCGGAATGAATGGACTTGCTAAATGGAACAGGTCTTCAATTTTTTCACGCACGTATTCATCGCGATCACGTTTCTTATAATCTGCTTCTTTTCGCAACGCTTCAATAATATTCAATTCTAATTTATCACGATAGCGTACTTGCAGTTCGTCATAACAATAGCTCAGTATATGTTCGCGATAGAAATCCTCTACCTTTTTCGACTGAATCTCTTCTGTTTTCGCATCACGACAATATTCCGCATACAAACTCATATAAATTTCCGCTGATATATCTTTCGGTAGTACACCTAAATTTAAATGTTGCTGCATATCTTGCCATATCTTTTCTTGCAGCTGTTCCTCTGCTAATACATATACATTCGTCGGGTTTGTTTTCCCTTCAAATTCCTTACTGCGCTTTTGGATTTCAAACAATAAATTTTCACGTGTTTCATGTAAATTATCAAAAAATCTTTCCCAATATTGAATCATTTTATTAACTGCCTGATATAGCGATTGATACACAAGTTCTAATAGCATTTCTTTTCGATATTCATTTAATTTGTGTACATATTGCGTTACGATGTCTTCAAATTCTCTTTTGAATGAACGTTGCTGATTATTAATCATTTTTCCGAACCAGCCTTGTTGTTGAGCAATTTCAACTCGGCGTACAGCCGTTACCGTTCCATCGATATTACCCACATTAAATTTTTTATCGTAGTTTTGAATTACATTACGCTTTTGTTCATTATTTTCATGTAGTCGATTCATTTTTTCTACTAACTGCTTTCGAATTTCATATAACATAAAACGTGCTGCTACTGGGTGAACTGGATCTGTTTTCTTTAAAAACCATGTATTTAATTGATAGGACTGCCCTTCAGAACCACTTGGTGAAAAGCGGTCTGATTCAATCATGTCATATAAAAGTGTCGTTACATGTTCATGTACACGGCTCGGAATCGCATATGCATATAAGCGAACTGCATGATCCACTCTTGCCACTTCACCTTTCATTTGTTCCATCATTTTCAGTTTCGCAGCTGAAATTTTACACTCATGTTGCAAACGATTTAATTCCTCATCTTTTTGCACCGTGCGTTGTACATAACTTTCTACAGCTTCTAAAAACAGTTTTGATTTCGCAACTCCGAGCTTACCACCTTCTGCTCCTTCACGCGTTTCATTGTACATTTGTCTATAGAAAATATGAGCTTGCTCTGGACGCGTAGCAAGATGCTCCAAGTCCTCTAAATAACTTTTACCTCTCTCCGGCTTTTCACGCTGCATCCCACGTTTTACATCTTGGTCGTATCTTTGCTTCTTCTCTTGAAACAGTTGATCTAAATGCAGCCACGATTCATCTAAACCTTGCACCGCCCATTTTAAAGCACAATATTTTAACACATGCTCATATGGATAAATGAGTTTTGCCGTTCCTGCCCCGCAATATCGTCCTTTTCCACTTGATTCTGCTAATTGCTGAATTTGATTGTCTTCCTGTGCAAAATGACTTGTAGACATCGGGCTAAATAACTGTAAATAAATTGTATTTGCCATCTGTTCCATATAGTCTGATAAATTGTGTAAATGGTGTCCATGTAGATTTTCGTAATCGTATAAGAAACAATAATTGTACGGTAAATGATGTTGTTTAATTGTATGATTCGTTCTTCCGTCTTCATCTACTTGATCAGGGCGATACTCTAATTCAATTGTTACACCACCGCGTTTTGATAATTCTCCAGTAGAACCGAGCGTAATAGCATGTAATTCTTTTAACGATGCATAGCCATTTGCTTGCACCGTTTCAAATTCTTTCGCACTAACCGTTCTCGTCTTTACTAAAACATCCGGCATTAAAAACGCACCGCGTATTAAAATGTTATGATGCTGCAATTTCTTCCGAAGCATTTCACGTAAATATAATGCAATTTGCAGAAACATCCCTGAACCTGTTCCGCCTGCTAGTGATGTTACTATAATGACACGCACACCATATTCCGTTTGATCACTTGTAACCGGAAAAATTTTCTCGATTTCTTGCCAAAAAGACGTCAATTTATCTTCTTTCATCGCAGCACGTAACGCTAAACGTGAAATGACGCGTAACTGTCCTGCTCCTTCTGTTAATGGCTTATCAAGTATAGTCGGATCCATCGGAAACCACTCTGGGATCGTTGGATCTCCCGCAATATACTCCCTAGGCGTTTTACTAGAACTTGTTTGTGTCTTAAACTTTCGAATATGATCAAATTTACTTAATGTATTCACATCTGTATCAAATACGTGCATTGCTACCTTTTTCCGGCGCTCTTCAGGCAATTTTTCATATATTTGATGCGTCACAGTACTACCGATTCCACCTAAACCAATTAATATTGTTGGAACTTGTAATGTCATGTGAACCACCTTCCTATTCTTGCTTGTTTGAAAAAAGGGAAAGAGAATCAATACTCCATCCCCGTCTTATCCCTATCTACTATTCACATTCATACTTGTAAATCTCCTTACCATATCCTCTATCAATTAGTAAAAGTTCATTTGGATATAGTGTCTTATGTTCCATTCCTACTTCATCTTTTGTTATAAACATCCCATCAATAATCATTCCAACTACTTGTGATTCTTTCGCTACAAAGACAGATTTCGAACCTTTCTTCGCTATAAACGTAACGGATTGCACTGTTTTTCTTTCTGCTCTAAATGGGATACCAAAATAATGGTTCCACCATTTATTTCGAAGTAATTCTGGCTCTGATTGATATAGCCAATCTTTCGCTACCTCTTGATCCCATTCATAATACAGTAGTGCCTTCCGGTGAAATCTCGGCCGAACAATCCATCCTAAAACAATGATTCCTACTACTAGCAGTAATAAAGTGATAGGAATGACAAACTTAAAAATAAGCGCATATTTTTCATAAAACGAAGCATCTTGAATATGGAATGTTATGTTTTTCTTTACTTCTTGTAATTTTGAATCCTGCATTACGATGGTAGCTTCTACGGTGCCGGTATCTGTAAAATTAAATGTGTCGGAGTAATAGGGACGAGGATAAACATAGATCTGATTTCCATGTTGCTTTATTTCATAATTGATTGATTGTTTAGATGTGACACCAGTAGATTTTAATAGTTTTTTTACAGCTTCTTCTGTCATCGGCTTACCATCTAACTGTGGCTGCAAAACAAATGGTTTACTATTCTCTAAATTTGTCACTTTTTCTTCATAATCTTTTGTAACAGTTTGAAGTGATAATTTTGGTTTCTCAGCTGTTTCAATTTTAAATTCTTTCGTCTGTCTATAAAACCCCTTTATATTCATATGAACTTTCCCGCGTACTAACCCTTTACCAAGCTTAGTTTCGTAATAAAACACATGCCTTTTATCATCCCACTTCATCGGATATTGTTTTCCGTCTATTTCTACTTCTGCCTGAAAGTAAGAAGACTGAACTGGCAACTCCGTAGGCTTCGCTTCAATAACAGCAGTAACACCTTCGTACATTTCCTCTACATTTTTTTGACTACTATCATCTTTGTCATAAGTAGAAACCGTATAATTAAGCGCCGGTTCAACTAGTACTTGTAGTCCTTCTTTCTCAATGTCCTGGTCCACTTCTATCGTATAAGTTCCTGGTTTAATAACTTCCTGATTTTCCGTACTTATATGAACTATATTTCCGAACAATTTTGCTTCTCCTGGTGCATGTATGGAAAAAGAAGATTGTAATTGTAATGGTTTAGAAATTTGTGTGACCTGATAATCGGGCAGAGAAGGCGATTGTCGTACAAGCGTCATACGCTTTAATGGAAACGGTGTTGTAATCTCTACTCTTTTCCCCACTACTTTCGTTTTTACAATCGATTCAACAGAGGAGAATGGATCACGATTTGCAACTAATGCTGCCACTTGATTTACACTTTTTACAATGCCATCTTCTCCGCTTGACGGCATAGTAACACCATTTATCTCTTTCTTCCATATTTCTTTGAACGTGTTTAATTGTTCTTTTTCTTGTTGTCCTAAATCTTCTTCCATCGTAATTAAGACTGGGTGTAACGATATCTTTTTTGCATCCATTTCTTTCTTAAACTGGGCTAATTTCTGCAAAATTTGTTCTTTTCCGCCAACCTTATCTTTCTCTAAATCATTAAATGCCCCGTCAGTTAATACAATAAGCCAAAATTCACGTTTTCCATCTATATCTGCTTCCTTTTTTATAGATTGCATCGCCGTTTCTACCGCGCTAAATGGAGTATTTAAATACGTTTTCCACGCTCCAATTCCCTCAATTTCTGTTTGCCTTTTATCCTTCGTTAACGAAATGTTTAATGGATCATTCGGCTTACTCATTGGAACGTAAGAAAATTTATCTTTTTCATCTAATAGCGCAACTAAACTTTGCAAAGCATAATTGGCATATTTCCAGCGATCGTTATTTCTCATGCTGCCCGAATCGTCATATACAAGTGAAACGACCCTTTCCTTTGCCTCCTCTCCTTTTGCAAAAGCTGATAAAGGTAAACATATAAATAGAAACAACATGAACGTGGCACAAATTCGAATTTTCATGATGAGGCTTCGCCACCTTTGTAGACAAATTCCTATGTTTAAATTTATGAGAGGAAACAAGATATATGACTTGTATTTTAGGACAACTAACCCACCATAACTTTATTATGTAAACAGATCATACACTTGGTAATATTCCTTCTAGCATTCTCTATCCAATTATATAAGTAAAAAAGCCTGTTTAAGCTCCACGTTTAAAACAGACTTTTCCTACTTTTTATTTTAAAAACACATAACAAAAAGTTTGATTTTTGACTTAACACATCACTTCAATTGTAAATCCACCAGGTGCTTCAACGTAAAACGTATACGCATGGACATGCTTAGGAGGCTCCACGAAAAATCCATCTTCCTTCAATCTTTGATTTATCTTATCTACTTGTTCTTCACTTTCTTGTGGAAATCCTATATGAAATGTTTTTGGATACTGAACTTCTTTTCCTTTCATTAAAGTTAGTATAAATCCATCATTATCACGCATAACTGCAAAGGCATTCCCCCTTGTTCCACTACAAATCAAACCAAAATACCTCTCTAAAAACGCTCTAGATGCTGTTACATCTGTAACTGTTAAATTAAGATGTTTAATTCCCAATCCTTCACCTTCTTTCTCAATTTTCTAACATTTTATCATATAAAGTGAAACTTGAATCAGTCGGAGTTTTGTTCATCCCCCACTGATTATTAGCCCTCACCAATCGGGATTTTACGGGCCGCAGGGCCCCCACCTAACTTCTTTGCTTCCGCTGAATTTTGAGGTGGGGGTCTTACTGCCCACAAATAGCGGGACAAATAAAAAACACGCCTTTCACAGCGTGTTTCATTGCTTTACATACACTTCAACAATCGGATTCTCTTTATTATCCGCATGCAAGCGTATATTCGCTTCACTTGTATTATAAATACTAGCTAATAACATTATCGTTAACACATTAGGTATCTTCGCATCACTTCCGTATTTTCTCTCAAGCCCTTCCTTATATTCAAAATCTAAATCCCCCTGCACATATGTATACACTTCAAAACCATCTTCTAAATTGCAAACTACTGTATCAATAATATCTGCCCCTACTTGCTTCTTCATTTCCTCTCGCAACGCTTCAATAAATTCTTCCCACGGTACTTCGTATGTCTGAAACTGATCTGTAGATTTCATGCCTTTTCCTCCTTATATATCCTCTTCTTATATTTCCCCTTTCCTATAACAATTATGATAGATAGGACATTCATACAAGCCGCACTTGTCCCCCTTACATATCGTATTACTGTAATGCGGAAGGAGGAAAGAACATGCATAGACAAAAATGTTATGATACATGCCGACGTTATTTCGGAAAAGTTGTTCGGATTGAAGACCGTGATGGCCGTATACATTTAGGTAAAATAATCGATTTGACACAAAACTCTGTATGGATCGAACCGGTGCAACAGCGCTCATCTTTTGATTCAGGATTCGGATACTATGATGCTTATGCAAACGGTGGTTGTGACCTTTGCGGCGGCCTTAGCAGATGTGATAGTTGCGGATTTGGATGCGGTGGTGGATTCAGCAGTTGCGGATGTGGTGGCCGTGGTTGCGGTAGTTGTGGTGGCGGCGGCTGGGGTGGCGGTTGTGGCTGGGGTGTTGAACTCGGATTTGGTTTCATCTTCGGAATTACATTAGCTGCATTATTTTTCATTTAACATAGTAAAGAGTTGACTACCTTTAGCCAACTCTTTCTCTTTATTTTTCACATATAAAAATACGATGCCCTAAAATGTGTTGGTACATAAGCCGTACATTTTCATGCTGTACCCACGCCTCATATAACTCATTCGGAATATGTGAGGATACATTCCACTCTGGCTCTTCTACATAGCCAGAGATCGTTTCTGCAATCGTGCCACCGCCAGCAATTGTAATTCTTTTAAAATTTGCTTTCTGAAATAATTGTACCCACTC
The DNA here is from genome assembly GCF_016625265.1 of Bacillus sp. S71. NCBI lineage: Bacteria > Bacillati > Bacillota > Bacilli > Caryophanales > Bacillaceae > Bacillus > Bacillus sp. S71. Next base: position 560,910 of record NZ_JACVUW010000003.1, read on the forward strand.
ATTCTCAGTTAATAGTTCTTTCATGCCATATAATTGGGCGATTTTTTCTTCCTCACCCTTATCAATGTGCCTATCAATAATCATTTCAATGACAACAAGCTTACCGTCCTGCTGTAATACACGGTAACACTCCGAGATAACCCTTTCTTTCTCTGTAAAAGCGATGATTGATTCTCCAAGTACGAACTCAAATGAGTTATTCAAACAAGGTAATTGCTCTACACTTCCTTCAATTAATTGTATATCTAACCCTTCAAACAACCATCTATCTTTTGCCTTTTGAATCATAATTTCATTCTTTTCAACAGTTGTTACTTTATAACCAAATTCCCTTGTCATATATGCCGCTGTTTTTCCCGTACCGCAACCTATTTCAAGGACATTCGCTCCATATTTAAAAGGCAGTTGTGCTAACAATTGTTTTGTTAACGTAAAACCACCAGGATGAGCACTTCCTATTCCGTAATAAGCTAGGAAATCGATGTATGTGTTTCGCTTCATAGGACTCTCCTTCAAGTTTTCTATAATACATATATTCATCCAGAAAAAAATCGTGCATAGAAAAAAAGCATTTTCAAGTGCGATACCGCAACTTGAAAATGCTCTTTTCTTTCACAGGGGAATGAGGAAAAATCCCCACTGGTTAAAATTTCACTTTATTATTTCTCTTCTACATACGCCCATTTGAAACTATATTCCGGACTAATATTATGTTTCACAATTCCCTTTACATTTGGTTTCATAACATAGGATCTACCATTTTGATATAAAGGTACGAGCGCTACATCTTCTTCAAGTAACACTTTTTCTGCTTTCCCTAATTCTGTCCAACGTTTTTTTGCATCAGCCATCCATTCCGTCTTACTTTTATTAATAATGTCATCATATTTTGAATTTGAGTAGCTCATCTGGTTCTGTGAATTTTTTGTCTCAAACATATCAAGATATGTCATCGGATCCGCATAATCTGGGTTCCATCCACCATATGAAAAATCATAATCTTGGTCTGATTCTAATTTTAATTTTTGCTTAAATGGTTGCAGTTTAATATTTACTGTCACACCTTTTAGATTCTTTTCAACTTGATCTTTTACATACTCCCCAACTTTTTTCGCATTACCAGTATCATAATTTAATAGCTCTATTGTTACTTGATCTTTTCCAAGTTCTTTTTTCGCTTCTTCCCAGGCTGCTGCTGCCTTTTTAGAGTCTTGTTTTAAACCATTTTTAAACGTTTCTGCGAAATCTTTACCGTCTGGTCCAGCTGCTAAACCTTTTGGTACTAAATAATCCACTGGTTTTGAACCATCATTTAAAATGACATTCGTTAAAGCTTTCTTATCGATTGATAATGCAATTGCTTCACGTAGTTTTTTGCTCTTTAACGGTGTATCTTGCCCACCACGTTTTTGGTTTAGACGTAAGTAAAACGTACTTGTTTCCGAATATGCGCCAAACTCTTCTTTATTATTTCTATACTTATCAACAAATTCTCCTGATAAAAGTGCAAAGTCAATCGCACCTGTATCATATAAATTTACTCTTGTAGCGGGTTCTTTTACTACACTATAGTTGATTTCTTCTAGTTTTACAGTCTTTTTGTCCCAATACTGATCATTTTTCTTTAATTTCCAGCCTTGCTCATGCTTCCAATCAGTAAGTATGAACGGTCCATTATAAACTGTCGTATCAGACTCTAAACCGAATTTATTCCCTTTTTCTTTTACGAACTTTTCATTTAACGGATAGTATGACGCAAATGCCATTAAGTTCAAGAAATATGGTACTGGTCTCTCTAGTTCAACTTCCAGCGTATAATCATCTACCGCTTTTACACCTAATGTAGACACTTCTCCTTTTCCTTGATTAATCGCTTCTGCATTTTTAAGATAGTAAGCAATAAATGCATACTCAGCGGCTGTTTTTGGATCTACTAGACGTTGCCATGCAAATACGAAATCTTTCGCTGTTACAGGATCACCGTTTGACCATTTTGCATCTTTCCGTAATTTAAATGTATATTTTTTGCCATCCTCGCTTTTTGTGCTAGATTCAGCTACAGCTGGAATTGGCTTATTGTCTTTATCAAGGCGATATAAACCTTCCATTGTGTTTCCTAAAATTTGAGAACCTAACGTATCTGTATTTTTAGAAGTATCCATCGTCGGAATTTCATTCGTTTCTGTACGATTCATTACTTGCTGTGCCGCATATTTAATATCGGATTTTTTCTCTTCCCCGCCACTATTAGACGTCGTAGTCGTTTTCTTCTCCCCACCAGAAGATCCAGAACATGCTGTTAACGCCACACTCATTGCTAATACTGGCGCTACAACCGCCGTAAACTTTTTCATCTTTTTCTTCATTTTTGTACCCTCCCCAATTATATGTACGAAACTAACTTTGAGAGATTTCTAATTTGAATTATCAGAAAATTATTACTAATTATTATTCTACTAATTTTTCTCGGATTGTAAAGTATTTTTAAAAATATTCATAATAATTAATTTATTTAATTCAATAACAATCTATTACTACTATACGAATTCTCCCACATCTACTATATGTAAGTACCACTTTTCTTATTCTTCTCTATTTAATTTAATAGTAAAAGAGCGTTCTAAAAGTCATTTATGAAGTGACCCCTAAAAGTTAGACACGGTTATTTCATTAGGCAGCTTGATAAAAGTGAGTCCGGTATTGTACCGGGCTCATTTTTAATTTTGCCTTAATCCGTTTCGTATTATAATAATCTATATATTTTTCTAATTCTATTTTAAAGTGCTCTACATTTTCAAATTCTTTTATGTAGAGGAAATCCGACTTCATAATCCCAAAGAAATTTTCTATTACTGCGTTGTCGTAACAGTTGCCTTTTCGAGACATACTCTGGACGATAGCTCTTGATTCAAGTGTACGGACGTACTGTCTCATTTGATAATGCCATCCTTGATCCGAATGCATCAGTAGCTGGTGGGTTTCAGGTAAACGTTCCAATGCTTTCTCTAACATGTCTGAAACAAGCGAATACGTCGGTCTAGAACCAATTGTATAGGTAATAATTTCACCATTATACAAATCTAATACAGGTGATACATACAGTTTTTCTCCAAACAATTTAAACTCTGTGATGTCTGTTACCCACTTTTGATTCGGTGCATCTGTATGAAAATTACGCTCTAAAATATTAGGTGCAATTCTACCGACTTTTCCTTTATAGGATTTATATTTCTTCATACGCACAACACACTTTAACCCAAGCTCTTTCATAATACGCTGAACCTTCTTGTGGTTCACTTTCTGGCCACGATTCGTTAATTCATCACGAATGCGACGGTAACCATAACGACTTTCATTTTCCTCATAAATCGCTTTAATCTCAGCTTTCAAATCGGCATCTACATCTGGACGATTCATTTTCTTTACTAAATTATAATACGTGCTTCGAGGAATAGTAGCTAGCTCCACGAGTGCCTTCACCGAATATTTATGCCTTAATTCGTAGACTACTTGCGCTTTGTCTTGTTTTGTGATTTTTCCTTGTTTTGAACTAAGGCATTTAACTTTTTTAAGTACTCATTTTCCATCTCAAGCTGTTTAATGCGTGCTTCAAGTGCTTCGACTGACCCTTCAGCTAAAGGTTGTTTTAATTGTTTATTTGAATCTTTTTTCATGGATGGACGCCCCTTTTTCTTAGATTGAAGGGCATCAATTCCTTGTGTTTCGAGCTGTTTTTTCCAAACAGAAATCGTTGAAGGGGCAGGAATATTAAAGATAGCTGCCGTCTCAAATAAGGACATACCGTTTTCAATCATAAAGTTTAGTACGTCTAGTTTAAATTGTTGTGTGTAATTTGTACATCGTTTTAGAAAAGCTTCCAGACCATTCTGTTTATATTGGTTTACCCAATTCAAAATGATTGTGTCACTTATACCGAGCGATCTACCCATTTCTCGATAACTTTCATTTCCGTTCAAATAACGTAGAACGATTTGTATTTTTTCATCAGCTGTAAATTTAGCCATAGAAAAACTGCACCTCCAATTGTTAGACTGTGTCTAACAATTGGGGTGCAGTTCATTATCTACCTTTAAAACGCTCTTTTTTATTATTTCCCTTCCGTTACATAAGCCCACTTAAAGCTATATTCTGGACTGATGTTATGTTTCACAATTCCTTTAACATTCGGTTTCATTACATACGCTCTACCTGTTTGATATAAAGGAATTAATCCTGCATCTTCTTCAAGGAACAATTTCTCTGCTTTCCCTAACGTTTCCCAACGCTTCTTCGGATCAGACAATAATTCATTACCTGCTTTCGCTACCATTTCATCGTATTTTGGATTCGAATAACTCATTTGGTTATATGGGCTCTTCGATTCAAACATATCAATAAACGTCATCGGATCCGAATAATCTGGGCTCCAACCTGCAAATGAAACTTCATAATCTTGCGCTGACTCTAATTTCAGTTTTTGTTTGAACGGCTGAATTTTCGTGTTAACCGTTACACCTTTTAAATTTTTCTCAATTTGATCTTTAAAATAGTCAGCAATTTTTTTCGCAGTTCCATCATCATAGCTTAGTAGTTCAATTGTCACTTGATCTTTTCCAAGTTCTTTTTTCGCTGCTTCCCAAGCTGCTGCACCTTTTTTCGGATCATATTTTAGACCATTTTTAAATGTATCTTGGTAATCTTTACCGTCAGGCCCTGTCGCAAGCCCTTTTGGTACTAATTGATCTGTTGCTTTTGAACCGTTATTTAAAATAACGTTCGCTAAGCCTTTTTTATCAATTGATAATGCGATTGCTTCACGTAGTTTTTTGCTCTTTAACGGTGTATCTTGTCCGTTACGCTTTTGATTTAAACGTAAGAAGAATGTACTTGCTTCTGAATACTCACCGTACTCCTCTTTGTTCGATTTATATTTATCAACGAATTCTCCTGATAATAGTGTAAAATCAATTGATCCTGTATCATATAAGTTTACTTTCGTCGCAACTTCTTTTACTACACTATAGTTAATTTCTTCTAATTTCACAGTCTTTTTATCCCAATACTGATCATTTCTCTTTAATTGCCATCCTTGTTCATGTTTCCATGACGCCATAACGAACGGTCCGTTATACAACGTTGTATCTGCTTCTAAACCGAACTTATCTCCTTTTTCTTTTACGAACTTTTCATTTAAAGGATAGTACGATGGAAATGCCATTAAATTCAAGAAATACGGTACTGGCTTTTCTAATTCTACTTCTAGCGTATAATCATCTACCGCTTTTGCTCCTAAATCTGTTAGAGGTTTTTCACCTTTATTAATTGCTTCTGCATTTTTAATATAGAAAGCGATAAACGCATATTCTGCCGCTGTATTTTTATCGAGTAAGCGCTGCCATCCGTATACGAAATCTTTCGCTGTTACAGGATCACCGTTAGACCATTTTGCATCTTTACGTAGTTTAAATGTATATTTTTTGCCATCCTCGCTTTTCGTACTAGATTCTGCCACAGCTGGAATTGGCTTATTATCTTTATCTAATCGATATAAACCTTCCATTGTGTTCCCTAAAATTTGAGAACCTAATGTATCAGTAGATTTTGAAACATCCATCGTCGGAATTTCTTGATTTTCTGTACGATTTAATACTTGTTTCGCTGCGTATTTAATTTCAGCTTTTTTCTCTTCCCCACCACCACTAGACGTCGTAGTTGATTTCTTCTCCCCACCAGATCCAGAACACGCTGTCAACGCCATACTCATCGCTAATACTGGCGCCACAACCGCCGTAAACTTTTTCATCTTTTTCTTCATTTTTGTATCCTCCCCAATTATATGTACGAAACTAAATTCGAGTAATTTCCTAATAACTAGTTATCAGAAAATTCTTATTAATTAATATTCTACTATTTTTTCTAGTTTTGTAAAGTTATTTTTAAAATATTTAGAAAATTTATTTTACTTGACGGTCTGTTTTCTATGACATACTACAGATATCCCCCATCTACTACCTTTCGTTTTTTCTCTACTCTTCCATTTTTCACGTTGAATTGTACAATAAAAAAAGTACTTCAAAGCAGGTTGACTGCTTTGAAGTACTTTCACAACTCTATTATTTCTCAGTTACATATGCCCACTTAAAGCTAAATTCTGGACTGATATTATGTTTTACTACACCTTTTACATTTGGTTGTAAAACATAAGAATCTCCACGTTGATATAAAGGTACAATCGCTACATCTTCTTCAAGTAATGTTTTTTCAGCTTTTCCTAACTCTTCCCAACGTTTCTTTGCATCGCTCATTAATTCCGTTCCAGCTTTTTTCACCATGCCGTCATATTTAGGGTCAGAGAAGCTCATTTGGTTATGAGAATGTCCAGTCTCAAACATATCTAAGAACGTCATTGGATCTGCATAATCTGGATTCCAACCACCGTATGAAATATCATATTGTTGCTCAGATTCTAATTTTAGTTTTTGCTTAAATGGTTGAAGTTTAATGTTAACTGTTACACCTTTTAAGTTCTTCTCAATTTGGTCCTTAATATATTCTCCAACTTTTTTCGCATTACCAGTATCATAGTTTAAGAATTCAATTGTAACTTGGTCTTTACCTAGCTCTTTTTTCGCTTCTTCCCAAGCTGCAGCAGCTTTTTTAGCATTTGGTTTTAAACCATTTTTAAACGTTTCTTGGAAGTCTTTACCGTCTGGTCCAGTTGCTAAACCTTTTGGTACTAAGAAGTCAGCTTCTTTTGATCCATCATTTAAAATTACGTTTGCTAAATTCTTTTTATCAACTGATAGTGCAATTGCTTCACGTAACTTTTTACTCTTTAATGGTGTATCTTGTCCATCACGTTTTTGGTTCATACGAATAAAATACGTACTCACTTGTGAATATGTTCCGAATTCATCTTTCTTATTTCTGTATTTATCTACGAACTCTCCAGTTAATAAAGCAAAGTCAACTTGACCGCTATCATATAAATTGATAAGAGTTGCTGGTTCTTTAACAACACTGAAGTTAACTTCTTCAAGTTTTACAGTCTTTTTATCCCAATACTGATCATTTTTCTTTAATTGCCATCCTTGTTCATGCTTCCAATCTTTAAGAACAAACGGTCCATTATAAACTGTTGTATCAGACTCTATACCGAACTTCTCCCCTTTTTCTTTTACGAATTTTTCATTTAATGGGTAGTACGATGGGAATGCTACTAAGTTTAAGAAGTACGGTACCGCTTGCTCTAATTCAACTTCAAGCGTAAGATCATCTACCGCTTTCACTCCTAATTCAGCTACAGGTTTTTCACCTTTATTAACCACTTCTGCATTTTTAATTGGGAATGCGATAAATGCATACTCAGCAGCTGTTTTTGGATCTAATAGACGTTGCCAAGCATATACGAAATCTTTCGCCGTTACTGGATCTCCATTTGACCATTTTGCATCTTTACGTAGTTTAAATGTATATTTTTTACCATCTTCACTTTTCGTGCTAGATTCTGCTGCAGCTGGAATAGGCTTATTATCTTTATCAAGACGATATAATCCTTCCATCGTATTCCCTAGCATTTGTGAAGATACTGTATCTGTTGATTTAGAAGAATCCATCGTTGGAATCTCTTGGTTTACTGTTCGATTCAACACTTGTTTTGCCGCTAATTTTCCCTCTGACTTGCTATCTCCACTTGAGTTTGTGCTTGTCTTTTTATCTCCGCCTGATGTAGAACATGCTGTTAGTGCCATGCTCATTGCTAAAACCGGTACTACAACTGCTGTTAGTTTTTTCATTTTTTTCTTTTTCATTTTCTGTACCCTCCCTAATTCTAAACGATAGCTATTAAAGAATTTTCTGATGATTCTGTTTTTCTTTATATATTTATCAGACGATTCTTACTACTTCTTATTCTACTAATTTTTTAAAATTTGTAAAGTACTATTATTGAAAATTTTTAAAAAATTATTTTCTTACAGTAATATTCATAAAAATTCCATAAAGTTTCGAAACACTATACCTCATTGAATTCTATGTATTGATTTAACAGTCTTTATATCCATCCACTATAAAATACTTGTAAATTATTGTTAATAAATAATGTATATTATAACAAACCGCTTTTCTACAAAAATAAAAAAGCAGACATTTCGCCTGCTTCAATTCTCCTCAATTTGCTTTTCACTTAACCCTAGATGTGTTCTAAGAGTATTACTCAAACTCTGTAGATCTTTTTTATTAGGATTATAATAATATACACGTTGCCCATTTGGACCGTTAGGTAAATATAAATCATCACCAGCTAATTGAATCTTTTCAACTGAACCGTTTAATCCGTATTTATAAAAAGATAAAATATCATCCATTACTAAGTTTGTTTTAAAATCACCGTCAACCGCCTCAACCATTTTTTCTAGTTTCGTAATCGAACCTACACTTTTTAATTTACTTAACATCGCTTCAATAACAAGTTGTTGGCGCTGACCTCTCATTGCATCACTATCAATATGACGCGTTCTTGCTAGTGCAAGTGCTTCTTCCCCATTTAATTTTTGTAATCCTTTTTTCAAATGAATCGCATCAGGTTCATCTTTACTATTTTGCTCCGTAAATTCAACTGGGACATCCACTTCAATACCATCTAACCCATCAACAATTTTAGTAAAGGAACCAAAATTAAATTTCACAAAATAATCAACGGGCACCTGTAACAATTTTTCTACCGCTTCCACAGAAGCTTGCGGTCCTCCATCTCTACCATTTTTAACGAAACCACTTCCATATGCATGGGTTATTTTATCTTTTTTCTTTTCAACTGGAACATATGTATATGTATCACGCGGTATGCTCGTTAATTTCACTGTTTTATCGTCTTTATTAAAAGTCGCTAACAATAATGCATCTGTATGAAATGCACCATTATATTCCTTTTGTCGTTCTTGATTTTCATCAATTCCCATAATTAAAAGTGAAACATGATTTGCAATTGGCTTTACAGATTTCTCACGTAAATTGGATTTTTCACCTCGTGCTAAATTCAAGTTAGATTTTTGTACGAGACTAGAAGTTTTCATATATACATAGGCTCCATAGCCAATTCCACCAAATAGTAATACCGCCAGTAGTAAACTTATTATCGTTTTCTTTTTATATTTTTGCTTATTTTTCTCTTCTCTTAAAGATGAATGATTCTCCATTTACTCTCCTCCTGTTTCTATTCATCCAATATGTTTTTCATTTTTTCATATTTAGCGCTATCCTTTTGAAACATACTTTCTTTCAATCCCTTATCTATTTGTATCCATTCAGTCGTAACTGAATATTGAATCAAGCCTTCTTGAAAACTAAGAAATTTCAACATAATCCCTGTATTTTTCTCCACAACCATTTCGAATTTCCCTCTTAAATCTTCAGAGGTGCTAACAGGCATCTCTATGTTGATGACTCCTTCAATTTTGTAACAATCTAATCCAAGATATTTCGTTTCTTTATAATTCCAATCTTTATATCGAATTAACAAATCTGCGAATTCTGATTGAATACTATATTTAGCTAGCCCTATATATTCATCATCATATCGCTTTTTTTCACCTGCTTTTTTCAATAACCTTTCCGTAGGATTTAATTTTAATAGTTCATTGTTTCTTTCTTTCGGGTTCCATTTTGTCTCTTTATAGGTATACTTCTCATCATCAAACTCTTTTTTCTTGCCCTCGTTATATATAATTGTTCGTTTTTTCGCTAGTTTATCTTCTTTCGAAGAGATACCTCTTTGTTTTTCCGTATCAATCGCATACTTATATGTTGTAGCAATTCTTGATGAGCTAGAATATTCCTCAAATTGTCCTGAAATATTTTTAAAATAATCAATAGAATCTAGCATTTTTTGATGAATCTTTTCTTTATCTGGATAATGTACATTCGATTTTATTTCTTCTTCATTTTCAAAATCAGAAAACGCTTTTTTCTTTACATATTCAAATACTCCACCATTTTGCGCAAAACTTTGTATAGAAAACTCAGACATAGATACCACTGAAAGTATACAAACCGCTGCACTAATTATCATCATATGAATTTTGTAACTCTTCTTTTTTACCTCAAGATTATGTAGTGTGCCATTAATCTTTTCATTTAACTCTGGAGGTACTATAACATTTTCATCTTTTATTCTCTTTTTTAATTTCTCATCAAATAATTTTTCATTATCCACCCTTTACACCCCCTATTCCATCTTTAATCGTTTTTGTAGTTGTTCCCTCGCGCGTGACAATCTTGATTTCACTGTTCCTTTCGGTATTTCTAACAGCTTTGCTATACTCTCTTGATTCATATCTTCATAATAATAAAGCACCGTAACAGCTCTTAATTCTTCATGTAACGATTGAATCGCATTACACAAATCTATATCTTCATACTGATCACACGCACTCATATTGTAATCATTCTCTTCTGTCACAATTACATTTTTATACGCTCTAATAATATTGTTACACTCATTTATTAGTATTCGAATTAACCAAGTTTGAAAAAATTCTTCTTTTTTTAATTTTTTTATATTTTCATAGGCCTTTAAAATTGTTGTCTGTATCGCATCCTCTATATTTGTCTCATCACGTAACATCGCCTTTGCTATTCGATACATCTTCACTTTTTCTGTATGTATAAGCGCTATAAAGGCTTCATGATCACCTTTTTCCGCCAAAGAAACATCCGTTTCTTCTTTTATAATCATTTTATATAAAGGGATTACTTTCACAATTGCTCCTCCTGTTTCATCCTCACTTCATCACTTCCAATTTAACTTTACATGTATTAGACGTATGAACCTAGAAAAAGGTTCATTTTTTTGAATATTTTCTTAATCAAAAAGATAAATATCCTTTATAAGTGTTATGCGATAAACATACTAGTTTAAATTTATAAATAAAAAAAGCCCACTTTCTAGTGGACTTTCTACTTTATAACGGTAAATCCCTCTTCTTAAACACTACAATTGCTACTATGAAAATACAAAGTGCTCCGGCAATTAACCCTATACTTACTGGCCATATATTATACGCTCCTTCAGCAATTTCTTTCGGACGAAACAGCGTGAATAATGATAGGTTTTTCATCCATTCTAACTTATCACTTAACTTCCCTACCATATCCAATACGAAAAATAGGATAGTTAAACTCGCTGAATAACTTAGTGCTTTTCTTTCGTCATTACATATACAAGAAAAGAAAAATGAATACGCACTAACGACTAAAAATATGAGCCCTCCGACTATATTTATCTTCAAAAATAATTCTTTATTTAAGTTATTATCTTGTAAAAACCATTCTGCACCTACTAACCCAGCTACATACGTAACAGATACAATAATCAGAAGTCCCAATATGAGAACAGTAGCTTGTGTAATAGCAATTTGCACTCTAGATACAGGTGTTGCTAGCAAGTATGCCATTGCTCCTTTATCTACATGACGAGCAATTAAATGTGTCGCAACTGTTACGCAAAAAATTGTTAAAATGATAATAAACAATAGACTATAGTATTCACCAGCTAAAAAATCCATTACGTTTTGAATCGGACTTTCCATACCAACGATTTTTTTCACACTATCAGGCATGGCAGCTATTAATTCATTTAGCCCTTTCGCTGATACCATTGACGGGAATATCCAAATTAATAACCACAAATATAAAGCCGCACCAGACGCATAACTCAAAATACTTTTTTGTGTTTCTTTCAAACTAGCTAAAAACAATTGCTTATTCATGCGCTACCCCTTCTTTCTTATCGTAATAATGCATAAATAAATGTTCTAAATCCATCGCTCTCGTTTGAAGTGCCGTTACATTATAGTTTGAAAGTGTTTGTAAAACAGTTTGATAGTTTCCTTGTACAATGATAGATGCCTCTCTGCCTTTTACCGCTTCAAATTGCAAATTACACTTTGTAAGGGACTCAATCTCTTCTTGTGATGATACTGTTACATCTATCACCTGTCTTCTCATACTTTGTAAATCGTGAATATTTTCAACCGTTACGAGTCGACCATCTTTAATAATAGCTACTCTGTCACAAGTTCTCTCAATTTCAGTAAAAATATGTGATGACATCAGGATTGTTTTTCCTCTTTGCTTTTCCTCTAATATTAAATCTATAAACACTTGCTGCATAAGTGGATCAAGTCCAGATGTTGGTTCATCTAAAATTAACACCTCTGGATCGTGCATAAATGCAGCGACTATCCCTACTTTTTGCTTCATTCCTTTAGACATTTTGCGAATCGGTGTTTTCACATCAAATTGCAGACGCTCTATCAGTTTATCTCGTCTTTTCGTATCCTTTAATCCACGCATTCCTTGCATTAATTTAAAAAACTCTAATCCGTTCATTCCTTCAATAAAAGAAATTTCACCCGGTAAATAACCAACTTCTCTTTGAATTTTCGCTGCTTCATTCCAACAATCTAATCCAAAAATTGTCGCTTTACCAGCTGTCGGTTTTATAAATCCCATTAAATTACGAATCGTCGTTGATTTCCCGGCACCATTCGGTCCTAAATAACCAAATACTTCTCCCTTTTTTACATCAAATGTAATATGAAACAAACCTTTTCCATTTGAAAACTGTTTTGTGACATCTTGAACTGAAATCATAATTCCACCTCATTTTTGAAATATTTAATATGTGATATTTCAAAATTATTGTACTCCTCATCTTTCATATTCGCAACAACTTTTTGAAATATTTATTAGTCCATATTTCAAAATTATTGTTTTCCATTATTTTTTCTTGTATATTTTAAGTGAGGTGATTGCATTGAACGGCTTTGAAAGAGTAAAAGAAAAGAAAAAGCGTGCCATTAAAGAAGCAGCATTCGTATTATTTTCAGAACGCGGATTTAATGAAGTGAAAATAGAACATATCGCAAAAGAAGCAAACGTTTCTCAAGTTACAATTTATAATCATTTCGGAAGTAAAGATGCGTTATTTAGGGAGCTTATACAAGAATTTATCATATCTGAATTTCAATATTATAAAGAGCTTGCAGAAGAAAAATTACCTTTTCATGATATGATGCAAAAAATGATTGTAAGAAAAATGAATACTGGCGGGTTATTTCAACCTGATATGTTACTGCAAATGATGCAAAGGGACGAAGAACTCCGTAAGTTTATTTATAGTTATCAAAATGAAAAAATCCTGCCCTGGTATTTAGAAATATTAGAACGAGCTCAGCGCAAAAACGAAATTAATCCACACCTTACTAAAGAAATGATGTTACTTTACATTCAAATGTTTACTAAATTAGGTGATGATTTTGGGGCACAACTTCTTGAAGGAGATCGTGAAAAACATATACAAGATATCGTTACGATGTTCTTTTATGGACTGTCCGTCCCAAAAAAATAATTTTTCTAAAGAACAAATAGAATCACCAAAAAGCCCTTTGGATATTTAAATCTCAAGGGCTTTCTCATATCAAATAAATAGCTAAAACTAACTTTATCTTAAAGAAGTTAAATGCTGCTTTATAGATAACACCTTATTATAGATTAACTCTTTTAGCATAACAGGCTGAATCGAAATAATCGTTTCACCGAAATTCAGAAAATAATTTGAAATAAAATCAGATTCTTGCTTGTTAAAATAGCCTGTTATAATGTAATTTCCATTTTCCTTTTGCAACCTCATGGAAGGGTAATTCTCTTTATCAAAAATGTCTTTTCCTTTTTGATTAACAATGACGCTAAAATCAATTGCATCAGGCTTCCTGTGAAAAGTAGTAAGATAACTTAATAATTCTTCAAGATTTTTTGGATGAACATTGCTTGTTTCCACAATAGAGAGAATTTTATCACATCTAATTATTTGAACATGATTTGTCTCAAAATTAAAGATTTTAGCATACCACTGGCCAAATTTAGATTCTATTCGAATAAATTGGACAACCAATGCTTTCTCCTCACCTTTTTTTAAATATGTTAAATGATAAACTCGCTCAGCAAAAATCCCCTGTAAAATTTCTTTTAAGAACGGACTAAAATTACTATGATTTGTTACTTCAAAGGAAAGCGTTAGTTCCATGATTGAAATATTTTTACTCACATTATCAGGTAATACATGTTTAAATTTATTTTCAAGCGCAATACTTTCTACATTAAATGGTTTTGTCTTGTATCCATTTAGCGTAAGAATTGAAAAGTATAACGCATACATTTCATCCACACTAAAATAAATTGGTGATAACACATTATTTTCTATAATTTTATAACTTCCATTTCTACCCAGTTCAGAATATATGGGTACACCTATTTCTTCCAATGATTGAATATCTCGCAACGCGGTACTTTTAGAAATATCATATCTAGCCATTAAATCTTTTAAATTAAAATATCTTTTATTCTTTAAGAAAATAAGCATATCATTTATTCGTTCCGTTTTTTTCATATTTCCCTCCCAAAAAGGTGTCATGTATTGAAACCCTTTTAATCTATATTATAATTATCAACTAATAAAGGAGTTATATATTTATGACATTAGAAATAGCTATTTTTCTTTCAATGAATGGGCAAGCAAAGGGGGCGATTAATTTTTATATACGTAATTTAGAAGCTAAAAAGTTAATAATTGTTACGTATGAAGAACTGGCGAAAAGAGATAGTTCTTTTAAAATTACAAGTGAAAATAAAGATCATATTGCTCACTCTGTTTTACAAATTGGGAATACAAAGCTAATGATAGCAGAAGATACAATGAATACTAATGAACGTTATAACGTTGGAAATAACATGTCACTTTGCATTCAAAGCGCTAATTTAGAAGAAATACAAAGGTTTTATAATAATTTAATTTCCGATAAGCATGTGAAAATAATCTCTCCGCTAGAAAAAAATATATTTAGTGAAGCATATGGTATTATTGAAGATCCTTATGGCATACAAATCCAATTAATGTATGATAAACGACTAAACTAATTAATTAATCATATTCACATATTCCTAATAAAAAAGACACGAAATTCGTGTCTTTTTATTTTATAGAAATGACTCTACCCTTTTCACTGCTTTCAATCGCTAATTGAATCAGTTTAATAACATCTAAACCTTCTTTTGCTGTTACAGGTAGTTCCTCACCATTTAATATACTATCTCGTACACCTTTATAATAATTGTCATAACAACCGACTTCTGTTGGAATACGCTCTAAGCTTTCTTCTGTTTCTAAAGTAGCAAAATTCTCTTCATCGTCTACTCCATAACCGTTATCCCCTGGCTTCATTCCATTTTTTAATTGCTCTTCCTGTGAATCCATACCGTACTTCACGATAGAACCTTTCTCTCCATGCACTATAAAATGCGGTCCAGCTTTTTTCACATAACTGCTGCTACGTAAAATGACACGTTTAACTCCGTAATGCAGTACTATGTGGAAATAATCATCCACCTCTGCACCTGGTCGTTGTTTTATTACATCTGCACTTATCGCATCTGGTTTCCCGAATATTGATAACGCTTGGTCAATTAAATGCGATCCTAAATCGTATAATATACCGGAACCTGGTAGATTTTTTTCTCTCCATCGATCACGCACATGTGGACGGAAACGATCAAAATTCGATTCATATGCGTATACATTCCCTACTCTGTTTTCTTCTAACAATTTCTTAATCGTTAAGAAATCATTATCAAAACGCCGATTATGATATACGCTTAACATTACATTATACTGCTCTGCTAATGTAATAAGCTCTTCCCCTTCTTCAATTGAAACAACAAATGGTTTTTCTACAACAACATGCTTACCGTTTAAAATTGCTTCTTTTACATATGGAAAATGAGTTGTATTAGGTGATGTAATAACAATTAAGTCAACATCAGCTCGCTTCACCAATTCATCAATTGTACTAACAACATTAGCGTTTGGTAATGTTTCTTTTACTACCTCTTCTTTTGAGGATAATACAGCTCGAATATCATATTCTTCTATTGTTTGTAATAGTGGGATATGAAATGTCGTACTAGAAAAACCAAATCCTACAATCCCTACACCTATTTTTTTCATGTTGCCCCTCCATTTGTGCCGCTTTAACGGGCAGTAAGATTCCTAACCCAAAATTCAGTGAAAGCTAAGGAATTAGGTGAGGAATCAACTGCTTGTTAAAGCCCGATTAGTTGAACTTTATGAGAACGATTTCATTCAGTTATTATAACAAGATTATTATTATTTACATAATAAATTGCCTAGAAAAAAGCATCTTGCTACTATTCATAGCAAGATGCCCTCTTTATTCTGGTCTTTTCTTCGTCCACGTTTCTACTACTTCACCAGTATCATTTACATCTAGCACTAGGCTACCATTACTATACCGGTCTTTATTTCGATACGCTTTCGGATCAATCTCTTCTACAATGTTTTTCTCTGTCTTCATGTAAACTAATTCATCGTCCCGAACAATTTCAATACCGACAATGCGGTACGGATTACGTTTTAACTCTTTGAAAATAACAAGACCTCGCTTCGCCCTCGTTGATTTTTCAATTTCTGATGCTTTTAGACGTTTTACAGCACCACGCTGCGTTACGAGAATAAGTTGATCTTTATCACCATTTAACGGTTTACCAGAAGCGACATAGTCATCTTCTTTTAAATTAATTGCTTTCACACCAGCAGCTCTTACACCGACTGGACTTACTTCATCTTCATGGAAAATAAGTGCATATGCACCATGTGTAGCAAGAACGATATCACTCGTTCCATCTGTCGCAAATATATCGACAACTTCATCATCTTTTTTCAAGTTTACAGCAACGAATGCCCTTGAATAACGCTGAACTTTATATTGATTTAATTCTGTTTTCTTTATCATACCATTTCGTGTTACAAATACGATAAATCGTTTTTCTTCCTCAAAGTTCGGTACAACCGTTGCCCAAATGATCGTTTCATCTCGGTCGAGTGAAACGATATTTGCAACGTGCTGACCTAAATCTTTCCAACGAATATCTGGCATTTCGTATACTGGAAGATATATATAGTTCCCTTTACTTGTGAATAAAAGAACTGTTTCAGTCGTATTCGTATCGAATCGTTCAAGTAAGATGTCACCCTCTTTCATACCGAAGTCTTTGCCGTTTGATGCATTATGTGAGCGCCATCCAGTACGTTTCACATATCCTTCTTTCGTTACAGTAACGATGACATCTTCTTGTGGAATCATCACTTCTACGTCTATTTTAATTTCTTCAATTTGTTCTTCAATAATAGCACGGCGATCATCACTATATGTTTTCTTAACTCTCTTCAAATCAGTTTTAATGACTTGAAGTAATCTTTTTTCACTTTGTAAAATTGACTGTAGCTCTAGAATTTTCTTATTAAGCTCATCTGCTTCTTCTTGTAACGCCGTAATGTCTGTATTCGTTAAGCGATATAATTGCAAGGAAACAATTGCTTCCGCCTGTGCTTCTGTAAAGCCAAATTTTGCACTTAAATTATCTTTCGCATTACGTTTATCTTTTGAAGCTCGAATTGTCTCGATTACTTGATCTAAAATCGATAATGCTTTCTTTAAACCTTCTACAATATGTTGACGATTTTCTGCTTTTCTTAATTCATATTGCGAACGTCTCGTAATAACCTCTTTTTGATGTCCAATATAAGCATCCAAAATTTTTGGTAATGTCATAAGTGTTGGACGACGATTATTAATCGCTACCATATTAAAGTTATATGGAATTTGTAAATCTGTATTTTTATATAAATAATTTAAAATACCTTCGGCGTTTGCTTCTTTCTTTAATTCAACAACAATTCGTAAACCAGTACGATCTGTCTCATCACGCACTTCAGCAATACCATCTAACTTTTTATCTAGACGTAATTCATCCATTTTCTTTACAAGGTTTGCCTTATTCACTTCGTAAGGAATTTCAGTGATTACAATTTGTTGTTTCCCACCGCGCACTGTTTCAACTTCTGCTTTTCCACGAATAATAATTTTACCTTTACCTGTTTCATACGCCTTTTTAATACCATCAATCCCTTGAATAATACCGCCTGTTGGGAAATCTGGTCCTTTCATAACTGTTAATAAATCATCAACAGTACTATTTGGCTTATCAATACGCATCATTGTAGCATCAATAACTTCTCCAAGATGATGCGGAGGAATTTCTGTTGCATAACCAGCGGAAATCCCTGTAGATCCGTTCACTAATAAATTCGGGAACGCTGCTGGTAATACAACTGGTTCTTCACTCGTATCATCAAAGTTTGACACGAATTCAACTGTTTCTTTATCAAGATCACGTAATAATTCAGATGCGATTGGTGATAAACGAGCTTCCGTATAACGCATTGCTGCCGCTGGGTCCCCATCAACACTACCGTTATTACCATGCATTTCAACTAAAACATTACGTACTTTCCAAGTTTGGCTTAAGCGTACCATTGCTTCATATACAGAGGAATCTCCATGTGGATGATAATTACCGATAACATTACCTACTGTTTTAGCTGATTTACGAAACGCTTTATCATGTACATTACCTTCTACATACATAGAATATAAAATACGTCTTTGTACTGGCTTTAAGCCATCACGTGCATCTGGAAGTGCACGATCTTGAATAATATATTTACTATAACGTGCAAAGCGATCACCTAACACGTCTTCAAGCGGGAGGTCATGAAACTTCTCTGCTTGCATGTTATTCCACCTCCGTCTCCATAATCATTTCATTTTCTAAAATATTTCCTTCTTCTTGCATACCAAACTGTACATTACGTTCAATCCATTTACG
The DNA here is from genome assembly GCF_016625265.1 of Bacillus sp. S71. Lineage (NCBI taxonomy): Bacteria > Bacillati > Bacillota > Bacilli > Caryophanales > Bacillaceae > Bacillus > Bacillus sp. S71. The sequence goes on from NZ_JACVUW010000003.1 coordinate 579,714, forward strand.
GCGCGGTTCTACTTTATCGCCCATTAATGTTGTAACGCGACGCTCTGCTCTTGCTGCATCATCAATTTTCACGCGAATTAATGTACGCGTTTCAGGATTCATTGTTGTTTCCCATAATTGATCCGCATTCATTTCACCAAGCCCTTTATAACGTTGTAACATATAGCCTTTTCCAACTTTTTTCGTTACACCGTCTAATTCCTCGTCTGACCAAGCGTATTCAATTACTTCACTCTTACCTTTTCCTTTACTTACTTTATATAAAGGAGGGAGTGCGATAAACACTTTACCCGCTTCGATAAGTGGCTTCATATATCTGTAGAAGAACGTTAATAACAATACTTGAATATGAGCTCCATCCGTATCGGCATCGGTCATAATTACAACTTTATCGTAGTTAATATCTTCAACATCAAATTCATTTCCTACACCGCCGCCAATCGCATAAATGATTGTATTAATCTCTTCATTTTTAAAGATATCAGCAAGCTTTGCTTTCTCTGTATTAATTACTTTACCACGTAATGGTAATACGGCCTGGAAACGACGGTCTCGTCCTTGTTTCGCTGAACCACCAGCAGAGTCACCCTCTACTAAATACAATTCGTTTTTCTGAGGATTACGTGATTGTGCAGGTGTTAACTTCCCGCTTAACGTACCTTCTGATTTTTTCTTCTTCTTACCACTACGTGCTTCTTCTCTCGCTTTACGAGCAGCCTCACGTGCTTGCGCTGCTTTAACTGCCTTTCTCACAAGAAGTGTAGCTACATCCGGGTTTTCCTCTAAAAAGTAAGCTAAATGCTCTGATACAATGGCATCAATAGAAGAACGAGCTTCACTTGTACCAAGTTTCCCTTTCGTTTGTCCTTCAAACTGAAGTACTTCTTCTGGTACACGTACAGAAACGATAGCCGCTACACCTTCACGAATATCTGTACCTTCTAAATTTTTATCTTTTTCTTTTAATAATGAAACTTTACGAGCATACTCATTGAACACACGCGTCATTGCTGTTTTAAATCCAGCTTCGTGTGTTCCACCATCTTTTGTACGTACGTTATTTACAAACGAAAGAATATTTTCTGAGTAACCATCATTAAACTGGAATGCTAGTTCTGCTTCAATCCCGTTTTGTTCACCAGTGAAGTATACAACCGGGTGAATTGAATCTTTTTCTTCGTTTAAATATGAAACGAAAGCTTCAATTCCTGTTTCATAATGAAATACATCCTCTAAATCATTACGTTCGTCTTTTATCGAGATTTTCATTCCTTTTAATAAGAATGCAGATTCACGTAATCTCTCACATAATGTTTCATAATTATAATTTGTCGTGCTGAAAATCGTTGTATCTGGTTTGAAGTGCATTGTCGTACCAGACTCTTTTGTTTTCCCGATTTTCTCTAACGTCGTTGCAGGAACACCACCATTTTCAAAGCGTTGTTCATAAATGTTACCATCACGTTTAATTGTTACTACTAACCATTCTGACAAAGCGTTTACAACTGATGCCCCAACACCGTGTAAACCACCACTCGTTTTATAGCCACCTTGACCAAACTTACCACCTGCATGAAGTACAGTTAAAATAACTTCAGGTGTAGGTTTCCCAAGTTTATGCATTCCCGTAGGCATTCCTCGCCCTTTATCTATAACGCTAATACTATTATCTTTATGTATTACGACTGAAATTTCGTCGCCAAATCCCGCTAACGCTTCGTCAACGGAGTTATCTACTATTTCATATACTAAATGATGCAATCCACGGCTATCCGTACTCCCGATATACATACCCGGGCGTTTTCGAACGGCTTCAAGTCCTTCTAACACTTGAATCGCATCTTCATTATATTGGAACTGATGCTTCGCCAAACTCCTTGCCCCTTTCCTAATCCAAAATCAGAACATATGTTTCTATTATAGAATAACGCCTCGACTATAGTTTTGGCAAGTTATCTTATCTCTTTTATATACCATCTTCAATAGAAAAATCCTTGTTTTCTCACAAGGATTCCTCTAGGCTACTATTTCAGAAAAATAATCGTTTGTCAACGAGAAATGGATATGTATTCCAAGATTACACATTCCAAACCTTTATTATGATCCAAATGATCAAGATCCAAAATGGGATTACAAATAACAATCCCCAAAAACAGCCTTTAAAAAATCTCATGATGAACACCTCGTTCATCGGCCCTACTTATCTATAATGAGAGCTGAATCAATCTTTCTACTTTTAAATCTATACTATTTTGTCATCGCATGTTCTACTTTAATACAACGATCCATTATTACAGTATAGTCTTTTTCTTTTAAAAGTTTATATGTATCTTCATCTTGTACTCCTAATTGTGCCCAAAAAACATCTGCATCAATCTCTACAAATTCTTTTGCAACATCAATTAAAAACTCTGAGCGACGAAATACATTTACTATGTCAACGTGTTCCTTAATATCCTTTAGTGAAGAAACTGCCTTTTCTCCAAGCACCTCATCTACTGTTGGATTAACTGGAATAATACGGTATCCAGCATCTTGCATTGCTTTTGAAACCATATACGATGTACGTTCTGGCTTATCTGATAATCCAACAACCGCAATTGTTTTGCTTCTCTTTAACACTTCACCAATTTCCGTACGAGTTGGGTTTTCAATTGTCATAATTAATCCCTCCTATTCCTTTAGTATAGCCGATAAAGAAAGTCTCTTTCAATATGAAAGAGACTTTCTTTTATTTCGATTATTGATTCTTTGTAGCTGAATTATCTGCTAAAGTAGCCGATTTCGTCATTTTTTGACCGTTACGGTAGAATGTAACTTCTACTTTCTCGCCTACTTTTTTCTTTTCATATAAATATTTACGGAATTGAAGTGAGTTTTCTACTTTTTGATCATCTAATGCTACTACAATATCATATTGCTCTAAACCAGCTTTTTCTGCCGGTGATATTGGGTAAATTTTACCTAATACAACACCGTTTGTTACTTCTTTCGGTACTTTCAATTGATTGACTGCATAAGCTTGCACATCTTCTAACGAAACGACACCTACTCCAAGAGCTGGACGTTTTACTACTCCGTCTTTTTCAAGTGATTCAATAACTGGCTTTGCGATATTAATTGGAATAGCAAATCCAATTCCTTCAACTTCTTGCTGTGCAATTTTACTTGAATTAATCCCAATTATTTCACCATTTTGGTTAAATAATGCACCACCACTATTACCTGGGTTAATCGCTGCATCTGTTTGAATAACTTGTGCTTGCCAATCTGGTCGTTTATCGCCATCAATATCAACTGGAATTTCACGTTCTTTACTACTAATAATGCCTTCCGTTACACTTCCATCAAATCCTAGTGGGTTACCGATTGCAATTGCTTTTTCACCCGCACGGATTTTACTTGAGTCACCTAAAGTTGCAACTTTATTCACATTAGAGCCGTCAATTTCAACAACAGCTAAATCTAACCAAGGATCTTTCCCTACTAACTTTGCATCTACCTTTTTACCATCACTTAGTTTTACAGCAAGTTTATTTGCACCATCTACTACGTGGTTGTTTGTTACAATATATGCTTTATTTCCTGCTTTTTTATAAATAACACCTGATCCTGAACCAGCTTGTTGTTCTTGACCTGTCGGTTGCATTGCAAATGGATCAACACTTTGCTGCATATTAATAACACCTACAACAACGTCTTTCGCTCCTTCAATCATACCAGGTAAATCAGTTTCATTTTTCGCTTTATTTACAACAGGAACTACAGTACCTTCTACTTTTGAATCCGAACTAAATGATGATACTGGTGCTCCATTATTTTGAGCCCATGGCATATATGGTGCTGCAAAACTAATCGAAACCGCTCCGACTACAGCTCCCACTAAACCTGTGAAGAAATAGCCTTTTTTACTACCTGATTTTCTCACTTCTCTCGTTTCACTATGCTCTTCATTTAAATTTGGTCCGTCGTAATATCCCATGTTTTATTTCCCCTCTCTGGTGAATTCGTATTTTCAGTATAGTCACGTTTTGTGTCCTTCTTGTGAACTCATCGTGAAATCCAATTAAAAAAATACTCCTATCTAACATTGTAGACAAGAAAAGTATTTTTTGTACATTCTACCTTCAAAAGAGAGTATAAAATCGCCATTTCCCTAGGCTAAATTACACAAATCGTTCTAGATTATTCTTCAAATTTATAACCAACTCGAATAACAGTACCGATATGCTTCGCTTTATCTCCTAACTTATTTCGAAGTTTTTTAATATGGGTATCAACCGTTCGGTCATCACCGTAATAGTCATATCCCCATAACTGGTCTAATAAATGTTGACGTGATAAAACGATTCCTTTGTTCTCCATTAAATAAACAAGAAGTTCAAATTCTTTATGTGTCAATATAATTTCTTCTCCATCTACTAAAACAGTTCTAGATAGACGATTCACTTCAATTCCAGCTAAAGACATAGCATTTTCTTCCGCTACACCTACCGCACCATCCGCACGTTTCAATAACGTCTTTGCACGAGCTACTAACACTTTCGGGCTAAATGGTTTCGTTACATACTCGTCTGCACCTAATTCGAAACCTAGCAATGTATCATCCTCATCCGAACGCGCTGTCAACATAATAATTGGTACTGCTGATTCTTTTCGAATTCGTCTACAAACAGACCATCCATCTATTTCCGGTAACATAATATCTAACATAATTAAATCAATTTCATGCTCTGCAAATAACTCTAACGCTTTTTTCCCATCTTCTGCTTCGATTACTTCAAAGCCTTCATTACGAAAATAATCACTAACAATTTCACGTAATCTTCTTTCATCTTCAACAAGCAATACTGTTTTATTCATATAATCTATCCCGCCTTTTTACTCTTTCAATCGAATAATACGTTGATTGGAGCTTCCGCGAAATGGAAGTGTTAAATCTTTTTTCTCAATTTCAAACCTTCCATCGACTAAAACATCCCCATAATGTAACAACTCTATCATATCATTATTTTGAGAACTCTGTATCTCTTCTAACGTATAACCTGTATACATCCATAGGTTTTTTTTCAAATCTTTCACGATTTTTGCTACCTTTTTCACTTCAGCAGCTTGAAAAAATGGATCTCCACCTGAAAATGTTACATCAGTTAATGGATTACTTGCAATCTCTTTCACAATTTCTTCTACTGTCATTTCCGTTCCGTTGCAAATATTCCACGATTTTGGATTATGGCAACCGACACAACGATGCGGACAGCCCGCAAAAAACACGACTGTCCGCAATCCTTCTCCATCTACTACACTATCATGAATAATATTCATCACTTTCATTTATGTTTCACCCGATCTATCTCTTCACTACGTTTCGCACTATTCCACTTCGACATATCTCCTACAAGATAGCCTGTTATACGGCGAATTCTTTCTATATTAGCCTCATCTTCATTCCCACAACTTGGACATTCATTTCCAATAACCCCGTGATAACTACAGCACTTACAACGGTCAACAGGATGATTAATTGAACCGTATCCAACGCCATGTTCTGCCATGGCTTGTACAATTTGTTTTAATGCCTTTTTGTTATGCATCGCTGCTCCGTCCAGTTCAATATACGTAATGTGTCCTCCATTACAGAGAGCATGGAACGGGCCTTCTAAACGGATTTTATTTATCGCTTGAATGTTATAATAAACTGGAATATGGAATGAATTCGTATAGTAATTATGGTTCGTTATACCGCTAATCTCGCCAAATTCTTCTCTATCTTTTTTCACAAACTTTCCTGATAATCCTTCTGCTGGAGTTGCAATTATCGAGAAATTCAGTTGATGTTCTTCTGTCGCTTTATCCATTCTATCTCTCATAAAGGAAATAATTTCGTACCCAAGTTTCCATGATTCTTCATCTTCCCCATGATGCTTTCCTGTTAAAGCTACTAAACATTCCGCAAGACCGATAAAACCAACACTTAACGTCCCTTGTTTTAAAATCGAAGCTACGGAGTCTTCAGGCTGCAATGCTTCTCCACCACGCCATACACCTTGTGAATATAAAAACTGAAAATCTCTTGCTCGCTTCGTACATTGATACGCAAATCTTTCTAATAACTGCTTAATTCCTAAATCTAAATAGTAGTTTAGCGCTTCAAAAAATGCTTCTTTTGAACCACTAATTAACGCTAATTTCACTAAATTGATAGACGTAAATGATAAATTCCCTCTACCAATCGCTGTTTCTTCTCCATGTATATTAGACATAACACGGGTACGACATCCCATGTAACATACTTCACTTTCTGGTCTTCCATCATAATGCACTGCATTAAACGGAGCATCTAAAAATGAAAAGTTAGGGAATAATCGCTCTGCAGTTGTCTCTAATGCTAATTCAAATAAATCGTAATTCGGATCACTTTCTTCAAAATTCACACCTTTTTTCATCTTGAAAATTTGAATCGGAAAAATTGGTGTCTCTCCTTTACCAAGTCCAGCTTGTGTCGCTTTTAATAGTTGTTTAATTAACATTCTTCCTTCTTTTGATGTATCTGTTCCGTAATTAATAGAAATAAACGGTACTTGTCCTCCGCCCCTACTATGCATACTATTCGAATTATGAACGAAAGCCTCACACGCTTGATACGTATCATTTTCCGTTTCTTTCCATGCGAATTCTTCTATTTGTTCTTTCGTAAGCGGATATGATTGTAATCGTTTTTTATGTCTCTCAATTGTTTTTCGTACATAAGGTGCTAAATCAATATCAAAGAGTGCAAACGATTGACCGCCATGCTGCATATTTTGATTCGCTTGAAAAATAATAGACGAAAGAGCCAATGCACTTTTAATGTCTTGTGGCTGTCTCATATGTCCATGTCCAGTATGAAAACCGTTAGCAAGCATTTGCGCTAACGGAATTTGCGAACAAGTCGTCGTTCCTGTCGCATAAAAATCTAAATCATGTGGATATAATATATTTTCATTTATCGCTTTTTTCACTTGATCTGACAATAAATTCTCAACAGCATAATATTTTGCACTCTCAGATGCGAACGTTCCCATTACACCCATTGGAGAGCGGCCGTCTACATTTGCATTTTCTTGCATTAAATCTTGTTCATTGCCGTGGACTATCGTCTCGAACACTTTCATTAATTCTTCTCCACGTGTATTATTTTGTAACATTTATAACCCTCCACCAATATGTTGTTGTCTTTTGATTAAAATGTTACTACATATAGTCTTGCTGTTTCTGTGAGAAATGTAACATTACTGTGAAATTTTTTTCACGAAATAATGAATTTTTCATTTACAAAAAAGAAATGTGCTCTTTACAAATGTATGGTACAATATACGGGAAAAACTCTTTTTACCCTTTATCAACACATTTGAATAAAGGAGACTGAACTTATGGTTACTACATATCTTTTATTTATCGTTGCCTACTTGCTTGGCTCGATTCCATTTGCACTAGTTGTTGGAAAAATTGGCTACGGAATCGATATTCGTGAGCACGGGAGCGGTAATCTAGGCGGAACAAACACATTCCGTACATTAGGGAAAAAAGCAGGTTTTACCGTTACAATTGCTGACATTTTAAAAGGGACATTAGCAACAAGTCTACCAATGATTTTCGGATTAGATATTCACCCACTATGGTTCGGGTTAGCGGCTGTTCTTGGACATGTCTACCCGATCTTCGCGAAATTCCGTGGTGGTAAAGCAGTTGCAACTTCTGCTGGGGTGCTATTATGCTATTCACCAGTTGTTTTTGCAATATTGGCTGTTGTATTTTTCACCCTTTTATTTACAACAAGATACGTATCACTTTCTTCTATGGTAACAGCAGTTGTTGCTGTTATTGCATCCATTGTTAGCGGGGATAAAATCTTCATTATTGCGATGTGTTTATTAGCAGGTATGGTTATTTATAAACACCGTGCAAATATCGGACGAATTATAAATAAAACTGAACCAAAAGCAAACTTTTCAAAAAAGCAAAAATAAGATCGTAACCCACATAACGCAAAAAGAAAACGTGAAGCATATTAATAGCGTCTTTTTGCGTTATTTTTTATACTAAAGAAAAGCAACATAATTTGGAGGAACTATACATGAATCTTTCCGTAACAAAAGAAGCAGCACAATGGTATAAAAATGAATTAAACTTACAATCAAATGAAACACTACGCTTTTTCGTACAATACGGTGGTTGTAGTACTGTGCAAAAAGGACTTTCTTTAGGTATTCGTAAAGATGATCCTGCACATCCTGCTGTTCAAATTCAAGAAGAAGGTATTAACTTCTTTATTGAAGGCGATGATGAATGGTTCTTCGATGGACATAATTTATCTGTTACACTTAACGAAGGTGACGACTTCCCACAATTTAATTATGAAAAATAAAAAAACGTGGCTTCTGCCACGCTTTTTTATTTTTTCTTAATTTCCTCATATTTCGCATACCACTCAGGATATAACTTTTTAAATGATACAGGGCGGAACCCTTCTTTTTTCGCACAAATATTCGTTGTACTTGCAGTAATACAAAGTTCACCATCACCATTATATATTTCATATCCATATACAACGCGAAGTGGGCTCACAGTATCTACCCATGTTTTTACGATTGCTTTTTCTCCGTAACGCATCGCTTTACGGTATGAAATTTGTAAATCTAACACAGGAGAAATAATTCCTTCTTTCTCCATTTCAACATATGAAAAACCTAAATCTTGTATAAGTTTCGTGCGACCTAACTCAAGCCACACTAAGTAGTTTGAATGGTAAACAACACCCATTTGATCTGTTTCCGCATAACGGATTTCAACTTCATGTTCTGCTACAAACATATGTATATTCGCCTTCTTTCACTTCTGCTACCTTGCATACATTTAATCATAATACAGTGACATCAAAAATAAAATAAAAATAGTGAATCTTTTCCCGAAAGGAGCCAGCATATGATTCAAATTGTAACTGTTCGTAGTGGTGATAGCGTATATAGCTTGGCATCAAAATATGGATCAACACCTGACGAAATAGTAAAAGACAATGGATTAAATCCAGCTGAAACACTCGTTGTTGGTCAGGCACTTATCGTTAATACGAAAGGGAATAATTATTATGTACAGCCTGGTGACAGCCTATATCGAATTTCTCAAACATATAATGTCCCCCTCGCTAGTTTAGCTAAAGTTAATAATTTATCTTTAAAATCTATTCTCCATGTCGGACAACAATTATACGTACCAAAAGGTACAAAACGAGCTGTAGAATCCATCGCTTATTTACAACCTTCAACTATACCGATTAAAGAGAGTTTAGTTAATGCTACACGTGCCATCAATCCATTCTTAACATACTTAGCTTATTTTAGTTTTGAGGCAAAAAGAGATGGCACATTAAAAGAACCTACTGAAACAGCTAAAATCGCTAATATTGCAACGCAAGGTAAAACAATCCCTATGCTCGTTATTACAAATATTGAAAATGGTAATTTCAGTGCCGATCTAACATCAGTTATTTTACGCGACGCAACGATTCAAAACAAATTTATTACTAACATTTTGCAAACAGCTGAAAAATATGGCATGCGAGACATTCATTTCGATTTCGAGAGTGTAGCACCTGAAGACCGCGAGGCGTATAATCGCTTTTTACGAAATGTAAAAACACGCTTACCTAGCGAATATACATTGAGCACAACTCTCGTACCGAAAACAAGTTCAAATCAAAAGGGAAAATTTTTCGAAGCTCACGATTATAAAGCGCAAGGGCAAATTGTTGATTTCGTCGTCATTATGACATATGACTGGGGATGGCAAGGCGGTCCACCGATGGCGATTTCTCCTATCGGTCCAGTGAAAGAAGTACTTCAATATGCAAAATCTCAAATGCCTCCACAAAAAATTATGATGGGGCAAAATTTATACGGGTTTGATTGGAAGCTTCCATTTAAACAAGGAAATCCACCCGCAAAAGCAATTAGCTCTGTCGCAGCTGTTGCACTAGCTCGTAAATATAATGTTCCTATTCGTTATGATTTCGCAGCCCAAGCTCCTCATTTTAATTATTTTGATGAAAACGGCGTGCAACACGAAGTTTGGTTTGAAGATTCACGGTCTGTTCAAAGTAAATTCAATTTAATGAAAGAACAAGGTATAGGCGGTATTAGTTACTGGAAAATCGGTTTACCATTCCCGCAAAATTGGCGTTTACTCGTTGAAAATTTTACGATTACGAAAAAAGGCTGACAAAAGTCAGCCCTTTTTTTCATATTACTGCTAAAAACTCATCTTTCATTTCCTCACAAAAAAGAAGAATGATAACATTCTCCTTTTTAACCGTTATCAACAATCGGTTGTTTACCTGTTTGATCTTGCATTTGCTTTCCTTTATTTCCACCAGCTTTTTTCGATTGTGTTCCAATATGATTTGGTGCAAAGTCTTTTGAATTTTTTTTCGGATTACCCATTACTATCGCCTCCTTAACACTAGTATCGTACTAGTGTTAAGAATTATTCAGCTTGCTTAAAAAGTTTCATTTCATAACGTTTTTCAATGCGCTCTTCAATGCGATCAATTGCATCACGATCGCTTAATAATTGTTGTTTATTTTCATTTACAAGTTCTTCAAACGATTTACGGCGACTTCTTCTCATGTTGTTCACCCTCTCTCCTTCGCTTTCTTATTACATAGTATGAGCAAACGAAAAACTCTTTAATCAGATTTGTAAGAAAATTTTATGTTTTAGTACTCCTAAAAAAACTCCGTGTACAATATATTGCACACGGAGTTTTTTATACCATAATATTTAAATACTCTTTCAACTTTTCATCTGCATTCATTTCATTTTCTTTATAATCATGAAGCGCCTGTAATACAAAATCATACTGTTCTAAAATATAACTTTCTAATTTCATAACATCCTCTAAGCTATTAAGCATAATTCTCGTATTACCAACTTCACTTTTTAACGCTGGTTCACATTTTAAGCTTGTACATATTTCTTTCACATCATCTTCTAATATCTCTGTTAATATATATTTCTTTCGCCCTTTTACCTTTACTCTCATAACTGGATAAAAAGCTTTTATATCTAAATAACTTCCTACATTCATACAACGTAGCCATTCTACATTACGTTTATTACGTGCAAGCATTTCTTTCACCGCTTCGTATACCGCAGTTTCATCAAGCACAGCCTTATTTACTTTTCGGTTCCCTTCTTCTTCAATAGCTGCACACTTTTGATAAACAGCAGCACACGTAATGCAATCATCAAATGCATTATGAGAACTTAAACGAATGCCAAGCATTCGCTTTAACGTTTCAAGTTTATGATTAGGCGCATGCTTCATGTATTTCTTCGCTAAAAATACAGTATCAATTACTTTATTTTTAGGTTCAGGTAGCCCTAGCATATTTACATTACTTTTCAAAAAGCGCATATCAAAAGAAGCATTATGGGCGACAATAACATTTGTATGTAAAAATGCTAAAAATAAAGGTAACACTTCTTCAATCGTCGGCGCATCTGAAACACGATAATTAGTAATACCCGTTAAACTCGTTATTCGGTCCGGAATTGGCCGCTCTGGATTCACGTATGAAACAAATTGATCTACCAGTTCATGATTACGATATTTCACCGCTGCAACTTGAATAATTTTATCATTATAAGGGTTAAATCCTGTTGTTTCAAAATCAATTACAACATAATCTAACGGTAAGGATACATTCCCCACTCCATACACTCCTTTATCTCTAAACGATTATATTTCTTACATCATATCATGAAGTTATTACTACTTGAAAAAGAAAAGGCAGAAATGGGAACTCTCCACCTCTACCTTTTCACCATTATTTTAATTTAGCAACCCTTTTCTCCATCTCTTTTTGCGTCATCGGCCCAATAAACTTATCTTGAATGACACCTTTTGTATCTATAAAATAAGAAGTTGGAATCGTAATTACTTTATACGCTGTTGTCACATCAATGTTCTTGTCCAATAAAATAGGAAAAGTAATTCCTTTTTCTTTAGCAAAATTGCTTACCTTTTCTTCCCTCCCACCTTTTTCTGAAGGCGTATAGTTGATTGCTAAAATTTCTACGTTTTCTTTATGTTCTTTATAGAAAGCCTCCATATCCGGCATTTCTTGTTGGCAAGGTCCACACCACGTTGCCCAAAAGTTTAAAATCACTTTCTTTCCTTTTAAATCTGATAGCTTTACATTCGTTCCATCTAACTTCGTTAATTCGAAGTCTGGCGCACTCTTCCCTATTTCAATACCATTCCTTGCGATAATCTCTTTCATCGCAGCTTCACTTTTTTCTTGCTTCACTTTTACCGCCTGCTCTTTATTACCAAACTGTTCATAAGCTGCGTATCCCGCTAAACAAAGTAACACTACAATAATCGTAAGCTTCCGCCACATTTTATATCACCCTAACGTATTATCTTCTTTTAACACATTCATCAAAATACTATATACCTTATTTTAGCTTATACGGACAAGCTTGGAAATATTCAGAGTCGAAATAATTAGAATATTCTTATTTAAAGTGTAATTTTTTCCTTTTTATCATATAATTAGAAAAACAGATGAAGTGTTGTTTATCTTCTTATGGGCCCATTCACCTTTTTACTTTCGTAGTTATATAAACTTCAACAAAAGGGGGATTTTTTATGAATTCATTCGAAAAAATAACATTATATATTCTTAGTTTTCTTTTATACCCAATCGGTATTATTACATGGATCATTTCACTCTTTAGTAACAATCTTGAAAAAAAGAAAGTAGGGCGTATTTGTCTTTACATCTCTCTAGTCTCATTCGTCCTTTTCTTAATCCTTGGAATTGCAACTTTCCTTATGACTGCTACTTTTAACGTAGATCTAAATCATTCAGAATCTATCCAATATCAAATAAATGATGTTGAATAAAGATAAGGTCACTGCTCTTATCTTTATTCACATCTCTTTCAAAATGAATGACTATTTATTAATTTTTCAGGACTTCCACATGCAACAATACTTCCTTCTCTCATTATGACAACACGATCCGCTAGTATCACTTTCTCTACATCATGTGTTGCCACAATTCTCGTTACATCTCTTCCTAGTCCTTCAATCATATTCCAAACAGTTTCTTGATTACTCGGATCTAACCCCGCAGTCGGTTCATCTAAAATAATAAGATTCGGATTTGAACCAATTGCTCGTAATAATGCAAGACGTTTTCTTTCGCCTCCTGAAAACTCTTCACCGCTTTTATGTAGCACAGTTTGACTCCCTTCAGGTAACCCTCTAATAATCGGCGTTGCATTTATAAGTTCACTATTTTTTTCTAACTGATTTTCTAAACCCTCTTCCCCGAAATACATATTCTCTGTTACCGTCGTTCGGAAAAAACGTGGTTCTTGCCACACTGTAGTCATTCGAGCCTTTTGACCATAATAAACAACACTACCGTTAGATGGTTTATACAAACCTGTCATTAATTTTAAAAGCGTTGTTTTTCCTGCACCACTTTCTCCGACAATGATAACGAATTCACCAGGATTAATTTGCAAATCAATATTATTAATTCTACATTTCTCTTCTTCACTCTCCTGAAATGAAACATTTGTTATTATCATCCCCATCGCTCTTTCTACATTACTATCTGCCACTCTTTTATCTAAAAAGGAAAAAACTCTATTTGCCGAAGCGACTGCAACTTGTGTCATTATTAATAAATCGCCCACGTAACGGACTGGGAAAAAGAGCATTTCAATTGTAGCTAACACTGCAACAAGTGAACCAACTTCCATTTCCCCTTTCATTATTTTTTGTGCACCTACAATGAGAACAACGATATATGCTCCTGTTTCAATCACTGTTTCAACTACTCCAATGCAATGTTGCATCATCGTCTTCTTTACTTCCGATTTATAAGATTGTGCCGTTACTCCTTTAAATAAGCGAATGGCCCATTTTTCTTTTTGTAAACTACGTAAATCTTGTATACCCTTTACAAACTGTGACACCATCTCTACAACACTCGATTGATTTTTTTGAGCAATGCTTGCAATATCCCTTACCTTTCCTCCCATCAGTATTGGAACAATTGCACTTAAAAATAAAAACGGAGTTACCCACAATATAAACTGCAAATCTATATGTTGTAGTGCTATGAAAGCTCCAATAAATTGGGCAATAGCGTGTATATACTCTATTAATATAGAGCCATATAATCTGACCCAGTTCGGAATATCAGACACAACTAACGTCTCTAACTCTCCTTGTTTAATTTTCTCACTCTCTTCAAACGGTAATAAGAAAAAATGACGTAATACATCTATACGCTTCTCTCGTAATATTCGCTGACTTGCTTTGGAGCTTACATAATCAAATGAAAGATTATTTATCCACATCAACAAGCGACTTGCTGCAAACAAAGTAATGTAAAGATACGCTCCCTTTAGCTCTCGTTGAATAAGATTATCTACAATTAATCCCATGAATAGTGGACGGGATAAGTTTAAAATAGCCGCAAAGAGTCCACTGCATACAGCTGCTATTACTAATAATTTTTCTTTCTGTAACGGTAACAATATTCTTTTATATTCTTTCATGACGTTCCCCCCATTTTTTATAATAAAAAGAAAGGGATGAAACCATATGGTTTCATCCCTTTCCATAAAATAAGGAAGCTAACAATTGCCAGCTTCCTTATCGTTCATTTCAATTATTTAGTTTGACACTTTAGACTCTTCGATTTTCTCACGAAGAACCATTTGCAGAATACCACCGTGACGGTAGTAGTCAATTTCTACTTCACTATCGAAACGAGCTACTACTTCAAATTGTTTTTCGTTGCCATCTAAATCGGTTGCAACTACTTTTACAAGATCGCGTGGTCTAACTGTTTTGTCGATTTGAATTTCAAATGACTCGTTACCAACAAGACCTAATGTTTCAGCGCTTTCGCCATCTTTAAATTGAAGTGGTAATACGCCCATTAACACTAAGTTACTGCGGTGAATACGTTCGAAGCTTTCTGCGATTACTGCTTTAATACCTAATAAGTTAGTACCTTTCGCAGCCCAGTCACGTGAACTTCCCATACCGTAATCTTTACCAGCAACAACTAGAAGACCTGTTCCATCTTCTTTATATTTCATAGCAGCATCATAGATTGATGTTACTTCACCAGTTGGCCAATATGTTGTATATCCGCCCTCTGTTCCTGGTGCGATTTGGTTTTTAATACGGATGTTTGCAAATGTACCACGCATCATAACTTCATGGTTACCACGACGAGAACCGTAAGAATTAAAGTCAACTGGTTGTACGCCGTTTTCTAATAAGTAGCGTCCAGCTGGTGTGTGCTTACCAATTGAACCTGCTGGTGAAATGTGGTCTGTCGTTACAGAATCACCAAATTTACCAACTATGCGTAAACCTGATAACGTTTCAACTTCACCTGGCTCTTTAGATAACCCTTCAAAGAATGGTGGGTTTTGAATGTATGTTGAATCATTATCCCAAGTATATAAAGCTTCGTTTGAAGTTTGGATTTCATTCCAACGCTCATTGCTATTAAATACTTGTGCATATTCTTTCTTGAATAGTTCAGATGTAACAACGCTTTGAACTACATCTTCAATTTCTTTAGCTGATGGCCAAATATCGTTGAAGTAAACAGCATTGCCATTTGCATCCTTACCGATTTCATCATTTTTCAGGTCAATATCAACAGTACCTGCAAGTGCATATGCCACAACAAGTGGTGGTGATGCTAAGTAGTTTGCTTTTACAAGTGGATGAATACGACCTTCAAAGTTACGGTTACCAGATAAAACAGATGTTACTAATAAGTCGTTTGCTGCGATTGCTTCTTCTAATTCTGGCGCTAATGGACCAGAGTTACCGATACAAGTCGTACAGCCGTAACCAACTGTTTGGAAACCTAATTGATCTAAATATGTTGTTAAACCAGACTTATCTAAGTACTCTGTAACAACTTTAGATCCTGGTGCTAATGATGTTTTTACGTACTCAGGTACTACAAGTCCTTTTTCAATTGCTTTCTTCGCAACTAGACCTGCCCCAATTAATACATATGGGTTTGATGTATTTGTACAGCTTGTAATTGCAGCGATTGCAATTGCACCTGTTTTCATCGTTACTTCTTTATCTTCTAATGTAACCTTCACTTCTTTATCGAACTCTTGCTCATTAAATCCAAGTCCTTGTGTTCCAACTGGTGCTACAACAGCTTTGTGGAACGCATCTTTCATATCTGAAAGTGGAATTAAATCTTGTGGGCGTTTCGGTCCAGAAAGGTTAGATTCAATTGTATTTAAATCAATTTCAACCAGATCAGTGTAGATTGGATCTTTACTGTCTGCTGTATAGAATAAACCGTTCGCTTTACAGTATTCTTCAACAATACGAATTTGCTCTTCATCTCTACCTGTTAAACGTAAGTATTCTAATGAAATATCATCGATTGGGAAGAATCCACAAGTTGCGCCGTATTCTGGTGCCATATTTGAAATTGTTGCACGGTCAGCTAAAGGCATGCTCTTTAGTCCATTACCGAAGAACTCAACAAATTTACCAACTACACCTTTTTGACGTAATACTTGTGTTACTTTTAATGCAACGTCTGTTGCTGTAGTACCACTTGGAAGTGTGCCAGTTAATTTCACACCGATTACTTCAGGTACTGGGAAGTATGAAGGCTGTCCAAGCATTCCTGCTTCTGCTTCAATACCACCAACGCCCCATCCAAGAACGCCGATACCGTTAATCATTGTTGTATGTGAGTCTGTTCCAACTAATGAATCTGGGTATGCAACTAAGTCACCTTCAGCATTTTTCACAGCATGAACAACTGGTGCTAAATATTCAAGGTTTACTTGGTGTACAATGCCTGTAGCTGGTGGAACTGCACGGTAGTTATCAAATGATTTTTGTGCCCAGCTTAAAAATTTATAACGTTCTTCATTACGTTTAAACTCTAAGTCCATGTTGAATGCAAGCGCGTCTGCCGTACCCGCTCTATCAACCTGTACAGAGTGGTCAATTACAAGGTCTACAGTAATTTCAGGATTAATTTTGTCAGGATCCCCACCCATGTCTGCCATTGCTTTACGAAGCGAAGCCAAATCAACAACAGCTGGAACACCAGTGAAATCTTGTAAAATTACACGAGATGGTTTAAATGGAACATCGATATCTTGCACATCTTTCGTTCCCCATTTCGCTAAATTTGTAACATGCTCTTCTGTGATTACACGTCCGTCTACTTGACGAAGTACTGATTCAAGTAAAACTTTCACGGAATATGGTAATTGAGATACGTTGCCAACCCCTGCATTTTCAAGCGCTTTCAAATCATAATAATGATACGTTTTTCCATCTACTTCAAAAGTTGCACGTGATTGAAATGGATTATGTTTGACCATTATGTTTCCCCCCTGTTAAACGTGACTAAGTTGTCTGAATATAAAATGTAGACAAACTTTTCAATACCTTACGATAATATCTTATTACAACTTTCTAAATAAGTAAATAATAAGAAACTTATAGATTATCATAAGTTTTCTTTATGTTTCTAAATTTGAATAGCTTTCATGCTCCTTATGAATACTATTATCATAAAGTAAAGTGCTCTATCAGCGGTTTACTTACAGTTCATACATACTATGAACTGCTCATCATTCAACATACAAAAAATGTTATAGAGGTGAAATAAAATGGGTAAAAGAAAAGCAAATCATACTATTTCAGGAATGAATGCTGCATCTGCACAAGGACAAGGAACTGGTTACAATGAAGAATTTGCAAACGAGCCTTTAACTCCAGCAGAGCGACAAAATAATAAGAAACGTAAAAAGAACCAGTAAAGAAAAATCCCAAAAGGTCTATTTTCCTTTTGGGATTTCTTCTAATGTTTATAACGTAGTAATTCCGAAACCGTTACAAATCGATAGCCCTGTTTTTTCAGCTCAGGTAAAATTTTTGCTAGCGCTGCTACCGTTTGACTACGATCATTCCCTCCATCATGTAACAATACAATATCGCCACTTTTAGCATTTTTCACTACATGATTTACAATGGATTCAACCCCTGGATTTGCCCAATCACGCGGGTCTTGATGCCACGACCATAGAACGGTTTGATAGCCAGCCTCTTTCGCTGTTTTAAATACAGCATCGTTAATATATCCGCCAGGAGGACGGAATAGCAAAGGTTCTTTCACCCATTTTTCAAAAAATTTCTTTCCATCTAAAATATCATTTTCTAATTTTTCATCTGACGAATTACTTGCGTACAAATGATTCATCGTATGATTTCCAATTTCATGTCCCTCTTTTAACACTTGCTTCACTAAATATGGATTACGCTGAACTCGAAATCCAATCATAAAAAATGTCGCTTCCGCCTTATATTGACGTAATAAATCTAAAACTTGTGGTGTATACGTTGGATCTGGCCCATCATCAAATGTAATTGCAATAATTTTTTCATTATTAGGTACTTCCCATGTTACATAACCAGTTGGTTCTAGCTCTTTTCTGAGCAACATTTTCGCTTCCACTTTTTCCACTTGAAATATATGTACTGCACATAGCAAAGAAAAAACTAATAGAAAAATTTTCTGTTTTAGCATAACGTTTACTAAAGCAGCAAGGTTGTCGAATAGACAACAACCTCATTTACTTTTCTAATTGATCTACATTTCGCATTATATTTTGGAGATTATTTTCATATTGCTCAAGTTGTGGACGTTGTGTTTCTGAAGCTACCTCTAGTGCATTTTGAATTTGTTCATATGCTTCCTGAACCTCTTGGCGTAACTCTTTTAAATCATGACCGTAGTTAGGGTCATTTTTCACAATATTATTAAATGCATTTTCTGCTTGTGTAACTCCTTGCTGTGCCGCTTGAAAGGCTTGTTGCTTATCTTTATGATATGGCATTATATAATCCCCTTTCTATAATTGTTAGTCCCCTTTATCTTTACCTTTTTTTCTAAAAACATTCTCGTATAAAATCACCAACTTCTCTCATTCTAAAAAGAAAGAGGAGGTGTCATATACAATGGGTAAAAACAACCGTGAATCCAAAGAAAAACAAGGACAACCTGAACCATTAAGCGGATCTCATAAAGTAAAAAACCGTAACCATTCACGCCAAAAAAAACATTCACATCATGATATGTAATAAAAACATTCACATACCGTGCACATTCAACATAAAATGTTTGTATTTCATCATTTATTCTTCACCTCTGTTTCATTCATGCATAACATGATATGAATTGATATTTTACGGAGGGTGTCTTACATGGGCAAGAAAAAGAAGAATTGTCTTTTTCATGTTGATGGTTTCGAAGAATGGATGGATCAATTTTGTTCCGATTCTTATAGTAACTTTAGCTTTCCAAATCAAATTCACATCGATCTTTGCGAAACCGAAGAAGAATATATTTTGGAAACAGATGTACAAAATGTCACGGAACAAAATGTACTCATTAAAAAGTTAGAGACAGGCCTAGCTATATGCATACTTCATAAAAACATTTCCTTACAACGAACAATCCCTTTACCTACTACTATCATTTATAAAAAGATGCTAGCCTGCTTAGAAAACGGATTTTTAGCCATTCATATTTCCAAAAATGAAGTTGCTGATAAGCATGAAAAAAAAGTTCTTTTTTCAAATTAAGAGTTAATATAATTCAAACTAAGCCCCAGTTGGTTACTGGGGCTTATGTTATTTCGCATGCATTTCTATATTAGAATTTCTATCATATCTTTTTTTCGATAAACCTTTTGTAACTAAAAGCACAGGAAATGCCACAGTTGAAAATATAGCTAGTGCTGAAAATACCGCAAACCCATTTTGGTACCCGTAGTAATCGAGAAGTACTCCTCCGAACCACGGACCTATTACTACTCCAATTCCCGAAAAGCCCATCGCACCGAAGTATGTTCCTTTTAGATGCGCAACAGCAATATCATCAATAAATACATCCGTCATCGAAAACATTAAGACTTCTCCAATTGTAAAAATAATTGTACAAACGGCAGCACCTAGCATAGATTCTACTATTCCAAAGCCAAATAATCCCCCGCTCACAAATAAAGTCCCAACCATAATTGATGTTAACGGTGTATACTTTTTGCACATTTGAATAACAGGGTATTGGATAATCACTACAACAATTGCATTTAAAGCGAGCATATATGAGAATAGCTTCACCCCATCCTCAAATATATGTGCATTTGCAAAATATTGAGATACTGTCGTCGTTAAATGTGAAAAACCGCAATTACTCAAAATAATACCGACTAAAGCAACTAAAAATACTATATCTTTTCGCAATATACGTATCGCATTTAGCATTGTAACCGTTTTTTCTGTACTCACTTTCTTTTTTTCCATTGGATACTTCTTAAATTGGAACGCTAATATAGCTGTATATAGAATATATACCCCAGCTGCTACTAAAAAAGGAATTGTTGATTTTGCACTTCCAATCTGTAATCCAACAATTGGTCCAATTGCAACTCCAACATTTATTGCACCGTATCGTAAGTTATAGACGAGTAACCGATACTCAGGCTTTGTTAAATCTGATAATAATGCTCTTGATGTTGGCTCAAAAAACGACCTACATAATCCATTTAAAGCGTTTAATAAAAAGAAACTTAAAACATGATCCGCAAGTGAAAAACCTATAAACACAAAAATCCAAACGATCATGGACCAGAGCATAATCGTTTTCCGGCCAAATCGATCTGATAAATTCCCTCCGATAAAACTAGCAAAAACACCAACAAGTGCACTCGTTCCGATAATAGCACCAGTCATTCCAGCTGATACACCTTTAACAGTCGTTAAATAAATCGCTAAAAAGGGGATACTCATTGAAGTTGCAAACCTAGCAAACAATGTCCCTAAAATAATACTCATTCCAAGCGGATGAATATGCTGTAACTTCCCCTTCATCGTTAAACCTACTCTCTCTATTTTCACAAAAAAAAGAAAGCAAAGGATCTGCTTTCTTTTCCTTTTTCTATACTTGAGCTGTTGATACCCGAGTTGTTCTCGTTATGTCCATATCAATTCCATATGTGAACTGTAATTCTTTACACACATCTTTAATTAAGATTGCGACATTATACTTTTCATTAAATTGTAAAACTATGTTTTCTACTTCTTCATATGTATACTTATATTCCCCTGTAATGACACTTTTTAGATCAAAGCATTCGTTAATACAAAGTTGTACAAGTAGCTGGTCATATTTCTCTATTACATCTTCTTTCTTCCAAAGTAACTCTTTTACATATAATCGATCAAACTTCACACTTTCTCGATTACAATCCGTTAAAATCCGGGTCATTTCGTTTAATTCTCGATATAATTCGGAAATATTTCTACTTAAACTAAGCAGTTTATCTACACCGTTTTCATATAACATATTTATTCCACCCCCGCATTTTCTTTCCCTTATTATAGCAAGAAAATTCTAAAAATAGTTTCTTTCTTCTGAAATATTAGGAAACTAATTTCAATTGCATTACAATGAAACTAGTTAATGCGAGAGGAGAAAGAAAATTGGAGCACAAATTATATTACACTGACGCTTATAAGCAAGACTTTACTACTAAAATTATAAAGCAAGATTATGATAAAGACGGTAACTTATACGTTGTTTTGAATGAAACAGCATTTTATCCGACAGGTGGCGGACAACCATATGATACTGGTACATTAAATGATGTCAATGTAATCAATGTAGAAGAGATAAACGGAGAAATTCGTCACTACATCGCAGAACAATTACATACAGAAGACGTAGAAGGTAAAATCAATTGGGAGCGCCGTTTTGATCATATGCAACAACATGCAGCTCAGCACATTTTATCTGCTGCTTTTTGGGACCATTTTAACATGCCTACAATTGGATTCCATCTTGGTAAAGAAACAGTAACAATTGATTTAGAAACAGAAAATCTTCATGCAGAAACGGTTGAAAAAGCAATACAAATTGCAAACAAAATTGTTTTTGAAAACCATCCAATCCGCATCCAGTGGATGAACTTAGAAGAAGCGAAAACGTTGCCCCTTCGTAAAGAACCGACTATGACAGAAAATATACGGATTGTTATTATCGAAAACTTTGACTACAACGGCTGTGGTGGAACGCATCCGAAACGAACTGGTGAAGTTGGTCCTATTCAAGTACTAGGATGGGAGCGCAATAAAGGCGGTATACGCTTAACGTTTATCGCTGGTTGGCGTACACTTAAATTAATGGGACAACAGCAACAAATTATGAAAGATGTTTCTAAACAATTAAACAGTAGCGAAACTGATATTCCAGCAAAAGTGGCGCAACTGCTTACTTCTCAAAAAGAAAACGAAAAAGCAATACAAACAATGAATGAAAAATTATTATTTGCAGAGGCAAATGAACTACTTCTACAGCCTATAAAAATTCATGCTGACATACTTATTTCTAAAGTATTTATAAATCGTTCTATGCAAGAAATCGCAAAGCTTTCCGCTATTATTACAGAACAACAAGAGCATGCAATTACGTATTTCGTCATCGAAAATGATGACAAACTACAATGTATTCTCGCTTGCGGAAAATCAGTATCACTCGATATGAATGCTCTTTTAAAAGACGCTCTTCCTACAATCGAAGGAAAAGGTGGCGGAAATAAGAAGAGTGCTCGCGGTGGCGGGAAAGCAATTATGAGCGGAGATGAATTTTTAAATCAGCTTGTTTCTTCTTTACAGTCAGCAGTTTAAAACATGTTATGAAGGATAGCGAACGGCTATCCTTCCCCTATATTTACAGACCTATATTTTGTTTCAAACCTTGATAACTCCCTGCATTTACAAAACCTTCACTTATAAGATTGATAAAAGTTTCCGAAAAACCATAATGACTTAAATCTTTAATCGGCACCATTTTCACATCATGAATTGGATTATGATCAAACTCGTTAGAAGGTAGCATAATTTCACCTTCAATCCTTTTAAGCAAAAACGTTATATGTAATAAAGACGGGCGAGCATCTGGTTTATCACAAACATAGAGTAGCTTCTGAATGTTAACTTCTAATCCTGTCTCTTCTCTCATTTCTCGAATCATTGCTTCCTCTAGCGTTTCGCCATTCTCTGCTCTTCCTCCAGGTAAAGACCAATTTCGATTAGCCACTTTTTGCTTTACTAGCAATACCTTTTCATCTTCAATTAAAATTCCTGTAACACGAACTTGCATTACATTTTCCATATGCAATCTCCTCTTCCCATTATATTTACAAATTAACCCTTCCATAAAAAGAACATACGTTTTATAATTGAAGAAAATTATGGAAGAAAGTAGTTGTTACATTCATGCGTCCAACTTTAACAAAGTCTATATCACTTGAAGATTTCCAAAACTATTATTGGTTAAAAGCAGAACTCCAAACATTTTGTCGTGAACATGATTTGCCAGCTAGTGGCTCTAAGATCGAAATAACCGAGCGTATCTCACATTATTTAACTACTGGTAAAATATTAAAAAACAGCTCTGTTCAAAAGGTGAGTAAAGCTTCCCTATCCTATAAAGACCTTTCTCTTCAAACGATTATTACTAACAATCACCGCTGTAGCGAAGATGTTCGTGCTTTTTTCAAAGAAAAAATCGGAACAAACTTCCGCTTTACAGTAGCTCTTCAAAAATTTTTCAAAGAGAATGTTGGAAAAACATATGAAGACGCGATAACGTTTTGGTATGAAGAGAACGAACGAAAAAAAGATCCTACTTATAAAACAACTATCAGCTCGCAGTTTGAATACAATCGCTTTACTCGCGACTTTTTCGAAGATCCAAATAATAAAGGGAAAGCAAAAGCTGATGCGATTGCTGCTTGGAACGAAATGAAAGCGAAGCCTGGTAGCAATATTTATGTTCCTCAAAAAGTAGAAAACTAGTTACCTCGCTAGTCTTCTACTTTCTCAAATAATAGCGCAATCCCTATCCCGCCTCCAATTCCTAATGTAGCAATCCCATATTTCATAGACTCTCTTTGTGCCTGATAAAACAAACGTGTTACAAGCATAGCCCCAGATGCACCGTACGGATGACCGAGCGCAATTGCTCCACCATTTACATTTACTTTTTCGTACGGAATTTGTAACTCTTTTGCGCAAGCAACAACTTTTGAGGCGAATGCTTCATTTATTTCAAAATAATCGATGTCCTCTACTTTTACATTCATTTCGTTTAATAATTTGTTCACCGCAAATATCGGACCAGTCCCTGGAAGCTTGGGATCTACTCCCACTACAGCACTACGAACGAAACGAAGGACAGGTTTATAACCTAACTTACGGGCTTGTCCCTCTTCCATTACAAGAACAGCACATGCCCCATCATTTACACCACATGAATTACCTGCCGTCACTGTTCCATTTTGTAAAAATGCGGGCTTTGTTCTTTTAATGATTCGTTCATAATTCATTTCTGGCTTTATAGATTCATCTAATAATCCATTAAAAGAAAATATTTCATCATGTATATATCCTTTTTCTAACGCTTGCAGTGTCCGCTTATAACTAAGACAAGCATACTCGTCTTGCATTTCTCTCGTTATATTATAACGCTCCGCAACATATTCAGCCGCTACTCCCATGTCAGGATCACCAATTGTTTCAGGTGAAAATCGTGCTCTTTTTTGAAAAGGTGACGTACTTGTACTCTCTACTCCCCCGGCGATATAACACTTACCTGCCCCGCCTTGAATGAGATGACACGCAGTTCGAATTGCTTCTAAACCAGCACCACATTGCCGATCAATCGTTACACCAGGAATATGATAGCCAAGTCCCGCCTCTAAAGCAGATAGTCTCGCAACATTCCCTCCTGGCCCAACAACATTACCTAATATGACATCATCTATTTCCCTCTCAATCCCTTTACTTAAAAACGTAAGAAGCGGCGTTGTTAATTGCTGAACTTCATACTCTTTTAACATCCCATTCTTCTTACCAATAGGTGTTCTTTTCGCCTCTACAATGACTGCTCTATTCATATATTTTCTCCCGGTTTTCAATCATACTTTTTGCTTCCATACGAGCGATTTTCCCACTATTTGTATAAGGTATTCCATCTACAAAATGCCATTCTTTCGGTATTTTAAAAGAGGATAATCTCTGTAAGCAAAAACTCTTTAATTGTTGTTTCGTAGCACTTCCTTTTACGATCGCGACGGGCTTTTCACCCCAGTAACTATCTTTCACACCAATTACAACTATTTCATCAACAGCTGGGTGTTCATGTAATACACTTTCTATTTCTTCTGGATAAATATTGATTCCTCCAAATAAAATCATATTCTTCTCTCTACCAACAATATATATAAAGCCTTCTTCATCTTCATAGCCTACATCTCGCACTGTCATCCAACCTTCTGCATTCAACTCCCGTGTTAAAACCCCATCTATTATGTATCCCATAAAAAACTGATCACTTTTCACATAAACAGTTCCTATTTCACCTTTTTGTACTTCTTCGCCTGCTTCATTACATATTCGAACTTGCACATTATGACACGGTTTTCCTACTGAATTTGGCCTTCTTTCGCTTTCTGCATCGACTAGTGCTGTTACAAAACTTAACTCTGATGCACCATAAAATTCATATCTTTTCGCATAAGGAAATATATTCTTTATTTTTTCTTTCGCTTCAGCTTCCCATTTCGCTCCTGACGAAATAATTTTCACTTTATTTTCTATTAATCTACTTTCTTTATATAAAGATTCAAGCATTGTCGGAACTGTATACATAACTGATATATTTTCAGTTTCTAACTTATCTAATACTTGATTTGGAAAGAACTTTCTCATAATGTGCACTGTTTGTCCTACATATAATGCACTTATTGCCCCGTATAAGAAAAGAGAATGAACGAGCGTCCCAGCTATTAAAATCGAATCCTCCCTTTTCATATGAAAGTCATGTACATTACAATCAAAACTATGAACCCACGATTGTTGTGCACGTAAAAATGCTTTTGCTGTTCCTGTTGATCCTGATGTAAATCCCATATAAAAAGGAGCATGTTGTACACTTTCTACAGTGGAATATGTAGGAAGATATTTCTCTATCCTTCTTTTCCACTCATCAATTTCAATTACTCTTCCTTCTTCATCCAATAGATCATTCACCTTATATCGTTCTGTCACAATCATATCCGGATTACTAATTTCAATTCTTTCTCTGAGCTCATCTTGTTTCCACTTTATATCTAACGGAACACAAACCCACCCGGCCATAGCGGCACCAGAAAATAGTTGTAAAAACTCTATACGATTTTCTAATAGGATTGCTATCGTTTTATTCTTCGATTTTTTTTCATTTAACCAGCTTGCTACTTTACAAACTGATTCAAACCACTCTTTATATGTTAAAACTCTATCATTTTCCTTTATCGCTATTTTATTTGGTTGTAAAGAGGCATGCTTTTTATATTCTTTTGTAATCCCCATATGAGACGTCCTTTCTTTACAATAATAATAAAAAGAAACACGCAATTAACGTGTTTCTTCCCTTTATCATCCCGCATTTGTATATTTTCCATTCTTTAAAGCGGGCGTAATAATATGTTTCAATGAACGATGTAATTTTGTTACGAGAACTGCCGCAATAATTGCTTTTATACAATCCCCTGGTAAAAACACAGCACTCACTTTCATTGTCTCCCATACAGAAACATCCATTAAGAACGCTTGTACAGTAATACCAAATACATAAACTACGAAAATACCACCAATTATATTAATACATAATACTTTTATAATAGAAACTTCACGTAAACGCTCAATTAAATAACCAATAACAAACGCCCCAATGATGTAACCAAGTAAATATCCTGCACTTGGTCCAACAAATACACCAAGGCCACCGCGTCCACCAGCAAGCAATGGTGCTCCAACTCCTACAATAAGTAAGAAAATAAGCTGACTTAGCGCACCTAGACGTGATCCTAACAACCCACCCGCAAGCATAACACCGAGTGATTGCAATGTAATTGGAACTGGTGTAATAGAAAGAGCAATCGGAGGTATTAACCCTAACACTCCCATAATAGAACTAAATAAAGCGACAAAAACTAAGTTTTTTGTATTCATATTTGCTTCTCCTATTTGTAAACTTAAAATTTATTTTAGATAACATATCACAAAAATTATATTATCTTTCCACCCCTCTTTTGTCAACCATTAATGTATTAGAGTTTACAAATAGAAGTTCACTTATTTCTCTCTATGCAAATGCTCCAGTTCTTTCCGAAGCGCCTGTTTTAAAAACTTCCCAACAGATGTTTTCGGTATTTCTTCCATAAAGACAATATCGTCTGGCAACCACCACTTCGCAAACTGTGGTTTTAAAAACTCATATATTTCTTCTTTTGTAACCGTACTATTTTTCTTTTGAACAACGCAGGCAATTGGTCGCTCTTGCCACTGAGGGTGAGGAACTGCAACGACAGCCGCTTCAAATATAGCATCATGTGCCATTAAAGCATTTTCAAGATCGACCGAAGAAATCCATTCTCCCCCGCTTTTAATAACATCCTTCGTACGGTCAACAATTTTCACGCAACCTTCCTCATCCACTGTGACAACATCACCAGTATATAACCATCCATCGCGAAACCCTTCGACAGTACGATCATCGTTATAATAGCTTTCAGCGATCCAAGGTGCTCGTAAACATAGTTCTCCCATCTCCGTACCGTCCCACTTCACTTCACCATTTGTACCGACTACTTTCATCTCTACACCAGGGACAAGATACCCTTGCTTTGATCTAATTTCTAATTGCTCTTCATACGATAATTCTGTTTCATAACTTTTTAAACGTGCAAGTGTTACGAGTGGGCTTGTTTCGGTCATACCATATGCATGGATGAAAGGAACATTGTGTTTCTGTTCAAATGCTTTAATAACACTTTTCGGTGCGGCTGCACCACCACATAGTATTCTCGTCATACTAGATAAATCATAACTATTATTTTCTAACTCTTGTAATACACCGAGCCAAATTGTCGGCACACCGGCAGCTAACGTCACTTTTTCAGATTGGATCATTTCTAATAAAATTTTCGGCGTAAACATCGGTCCTGGAAGAACTTGTTTTGATCCAAACCAAGTAGCAGCGAAAGGAAGTCCCCAAGCATTCACATGGAACATCGGTACAATTGCCATCGCCGCGTCACTTTCCGATAAAGCAGCTGTATCCGCTAAACCGAGTGCCATGCAATGCAGTACAGTACTACGATGCGTATATACAACACCTTTCGGATTTCCTGTAGTCGCTGACGTATAACACATACCAGCAGGTGTATTTTCATCAATATCTTTTACAAATTGGAAAGTTGGATCGCCTTCTTCTAATAGCTTTTCATAATGATATACAGGCTTCAGCGTAGTATTTGGGAGTTCATCTTTATCAGTCATAATAATGTAAGCTTGTACAGTTGATAATTGTGATTGAATATTTTCAACAAGCGGTATGAGATCTTCATCTATAAGTAGAATTCGGTCTTCTGCGTGCTGAATAATGTATGAAATATGTTGAGGAGATAAACGAATGTTAATTGTGTGCAAAACAGAAGCAATACCTGGAATAGCAAAATACGCTTCCACATGCCGATGATGGTTCCACGCTAATGTTCCTACACGTTCACCTTCTTTAATTCCAAGCTTTTTCAACGCACTGGAAAGTCTTCTCGTCCTTTCCCCTAACTGCTTATACGTTAACGTTGTAACTGTATCATGCGTCCGTGAAACAATTTCTTTCTTCGAAAACAGTTTCTCTGCTCTTTCCATCATAGAACTAATTGTTAGCGGTACATTCATCATCATATTGGTTATGTCCCCCTTTAAAACGTTTTCATTTTCCGTTTATTATAACAGACTTCTACAAATGATTACGATATTTTTCTGTATTTTCTGAATTATTTCTTTGGAAATAATTCAGAACGATAAAAAACATGTTTTGAATACATTGATTCGAAACATGTTTTTTATTTTTTATAAACTATCTACCTTTTTCCTTACTTTCTTTTTCAGTTTAAAAATAAAACGATTACTGTATTCCTTATTTTCTACTAAAATCCGATACGTCTCTAACACTCCTAACACACGTACAAAAAGATAAACTCCGATAGCAATAAGTACAACACAATAAGGATAATACTGTACGAGTTCTCCCGAAGTGATTCGTTTTTTCTCAAATAAAAACGGTATCGCTCCTGCTGCAATAAAACAAAATCCAACAATCATCACTGCGGCATACTTCTTCTTAATAATCGCATATCTTTTTGTCAATTCTTTTAGAAAGTTTTGATCAAATAGTAGTTCTTCTTTTTTCAATACATTGTATCGACTCTCTTCTATCGTTACAGGTGCCATCATTACTCCGATCCCAAGCACTGCAATGATAATGACAAGAAACGTAGACATTGTTGCATTTTCTTTAAATAATAAGTACGGTATTGTAGATAAAATAAGCAAGCTAAATCCTAATGCAATATATTTAGAAATTTTTTGTCCATACACTATATACCCTTCTGCCATTTCCTTACTTACATAATAACCATTTTCCTTTTCGTTACTTTGCTCAGCAGTTTCTTTTAATAAATAGTCAAGTGATACTTCAAATACATTTCCAATCATTATTAACTTTTCAGTTTCAGGAAAACCTTGACCGTTTTCCCATTTACTAACCGCTTGCCTTGTTGTGTTTAATTTCTCGGCTAATGCTTCTTGAGAAAGACCCTTTTCTTTTCTTAATTTAAAAAGCTTCTCACCAAATCCCATATGTGTGTCCCCCTTCGTTTTCTTAACTAAATTGTATGTAAACATTGCTCTTACCTCTATCTTCCTGCGGTTGCACCTTGTCAACTTACGGTTGCGATTGTGTTATATAGTGGTTTTGTATACGATTTAGCTATTATTCTTCTATGATTATGGCGTTAATAAACCACCCTTTCTTAATAACCAATTATAACAATTAAAGGTAATTATTGTTATAAAAAATCAAAAAACTCCTTTATTCATTTAAAGGAGTTTTAAATATGAAATATTCCAAGAGGAGCTGTTTTTTCTTCCTCCTACTACCTCACAATTTCTTCTATATATTTTTATGTGTCATATAACGAACTATGTACTGTATATGTTTTCATCTCTTTATCTGAGGCATACTCATATATATGTAAAATATTACTCTTATTAACTACCCTAATAAAACCACTACTCAATAATCATAACGGCTTCTGCTTAAACTTTTCATAATGTCGTACTTTTAATGAAAGGATATTTCCGCAGTCTGTACAAATATAAGCATCCACCGGTGAAGATGTGAACATCGTTTCCTTTTTCCGTATTTGTGCATATCCGACAAACTCACCTTCTCCTATGTTTTGAGAACCACAATTAGAGCATGTCTGCACGGCTTTTTGTTTCATGAGAGCACCACCTTTAATCTGTTTCTACTCCCTTCGACAGTTCAATTCCATTTCCCTTCCAAAAAACTTCTTATTCTCCTACATTACAACAGGAATCTCAAAACAAAAATCGTATATATACTATGAAATATATTTATTAACGGAGGAATTTTATGACTACTGTTATGACACTCGATATAGCAACAGAAATTGAAAATGCAGAAATTGATATGCTCTCTTCTAGATTAGAGGGACTACAAGCAATGAGTGGAAATCCAATGCAAGTGCAAATGAAAAAGTTCGGTAGTGCCACTACCTTTTCATCAAAAATAATTGCCGGTCCTGCTTTTAATACGGTAAAAGGTATTACAAATGCAGATGCGATTGATGCAATCATTTCTTATTATGAATCACTACAAATTCCTTGCCGTTTTGAAATTACACCAGCTCAAGGGACAGCTGAATTATTTCAATACTTGTCTCAAAAAGGATTTTACCAATCCAGCTTCCATACCGCTTTATATAGTATACCGAGAGAAGATCCATCCCTGCTTCCTGCTAACATTTCAGTACGCCAACTGAAAGAAAATGAATTTCATATTTTTGCAGACATATATGTACGTGGATTTAATATGCCATCCTTTACAAAAGATGGAGTGCGCCAAAATAACGAAATTCTTTACGATAAACCAGGATGGCATTTTTTCATAGCCGAAGTTCAAAATACTCCTGCAGGCATTGGTGTCCTGTACATAAATAATGGGATTGCTTCATTAGCTGCTTCTGCTACTTTGCCAGAATTTCAGCGTAAAGGCTGTCATACTGCATTAATTCAAAAGCGAATTGAAACAGCTATTGAATCCAATTGTAATTTAATAGTTGGACAAGCAAGGTTCGGTAGCGGCAGTCAAAATAACATGGAACGTGCCCACATGAAAATTGCTTATACAAAATCAATATGGACCGCAAAAGACATATAATTTACTTTATTTCTCCTTCCGTTACATTTTTAAACATTTTATGACAAATCCTTTTCTATCCTATTAATCATTTGAATATTCAAACTAGATTTGTTACGATATTACTAGATACATCATTCAACTTGCAATATGAAAAGAGAATTCTAATCAAACTACAAGGAGGAGAAATGTATGACTAAACATGATCATGGTTTAAAAGAAAAAGTAGAAGGTACCATTGATAAGGTAAAAGGTGAAGTAAAAGAAGTTGTTGGGAAAGTAACTGACAATAAGAAATTACAAGCTGAAGGAAAATGGGATAAGGTGAAAGGCACTGCTAAAGATACAGTTGGTAATGTAAAAGAAAAAGTACATGAATATAAAGAACACAAGAAAGAAAAATAAAAAAAGAGCCCATCGGCTCTTTTTTTATTTTCCTTCATTCTTCTCTAGCACGTATAAATCTTCTTCCATATTCGTTAACTTCTCACTTACAAGCTTTCTTGCATCTCCAATTGCTTGATTATATGCAAACGGTCCAACTAATTTAATCATTTCTTCTATTAAACGCTCTGCTTGGAAACGTCCAATTTCATCTAAATCTTCTTCCATAAAAAATTGCTGAATTTGTGCTACAAGCTCTTCTTTTTTATCATTTGGTATTTTTATATTCATCATCGTTGTTACTCCTCTATATTTAAGATAATATCTTCCTTAACTCTACCATAGAAAAACGATTACCAGGACAGCTTTTTGTAACTCCTTCTAACTCTCTATGACCGAGTATATTTTCTTTCTTTATAGCAAATTGCTTCATAAACAGTTTACATAAAGAATATAATGCATTCACTTGTGCAGGAGTTGGATCGTATTTATCGAAATTTCCCGTCATACATATTCCAATTGTATGGCGGTTATGGTCTTTCGCGTGCGCTCCAATATGTAAACCTCGTCCTTCCACTACAGTTCCATCCTTTTCGATAAAATAGTTGTAACCAATTCCGCTCCACCCTCTTACAGTTTGATGAAATTCATGCGTTTTATACACGTCCCATCCATCTTCAGCTGTATGGTGAATAATCAGTTTGTTTACTTTTTCTAAAGGAACTAATTCATCTTGAAATGTTAGATTGACACGTTTAATTTCCATTTGAACTGCCTCCTCTTAAAAATCAATCATAATAATCGTTTTATCATCTGGCCTTATTCTCTTTTCCGCTTCTAGCTCTTCAATAATTGCTATATATTCGTTTATACTATTCTTTCTTATATATGCAACAGTTTGTTCTAATGACCAATCTGGGTGAAATAACCCGTCTGAACAAATAAAAATCCCACTCACTTCATCTGTATGTAATTCACCATGTTGTAAATAATGTATCGCTTCTTTCATTCCATTTGCAACTGAATAACCATTTGGCATATTTGCAAGATAACGATTGTATTTTAACTGTTCTCGAACATCTTGAAAAACATATTCTTCTGGTACAGATAACCCTTTTTTACGATCTTCTTCCCTCTTCTTTTTTGCTCTTTTACTAATTCCTTCAACTGTGTCTTTCGTTAATACTTGCATCGTTCCATTTTGAAAAGTTGCGACAATCATACAGTCCCCAAGCTGCGCATATTCAATTTTCTCACCAACTATTTGGACTGCTGCGATACATGTGCACCACAAATGCTCTTTTTTTCTCGTGTCTACTTCATATTCTAACATTTTGCTTTGCAATGCTTCATTTGCTTTGGCAACTGCAAATTGTAAACTATGATTCTCTCGTAATGCAGTAAAATAACTTGCAAATAAATACGAAGCGATGTATGCTCCATTATGTCCCTTTTCATCACGAAACGGGACAAGTGGTGTTGCACCGTCACATACACCATAAATCTTTTTTTCTTTATTACAAAAATAAGAATCCTCACATTCTTGCTTCAACGGGCTTTTCTGTTGATATGTTTTTATCTTCACAACTGTATCCCCTTTCAAATGATAAAATACTCAAATTCTTTTGATTAATCTAATTTACCTAAATAAACTGTTTTTACCCAAAACTTTCAATATCATATATAATCTTGAAATAATATGAATTTTTCAGTGAAGGACGGGAAAGAAATGGTCAGATTCCTTGGTGTTATTATCGGTTCTATTATTATTGCGGTTGCCTTTAATCTTTTCCTTATCCCCCACAAAATTTTAAGTAGTGGAATTGGCGGAATTGCTATTATTTTAGGGATTGTAACCCCTGTAAACACAGGCATTATTAACTTTGTATTAAACTTACCTATCCTTATTTTAGGGTACATAGGTCTTGGAAAAAAAGTAATTTTTAACACAGTTGTCTCTGTAGTTGTATTATCTGTTGCATTATACTACGTTCCAGTAAAAGTCGTAGCAACAGATCCATTGTTATCTTCTATCTTCGGAGGTGTAATCGCCGGAGCTGGTATTGGTCTTGTTTTTAACTGTAATGGATCCACTGGTGGATTTGATATTATCGGTATGCTTTTATCCCGCAAGCGAGACATTAAACTTGGCGGATTCCTTATTATTTTAAATGCAGTCGTTGTAATAATCGCAGGATTCTTCTTCACCTGGGATGTTGCACTTACAAGCTTACTTTCAATTTATGTAACTGGTAAAGTAATTGATGCTGTTCATACAAAACATCGTAAAGTTACACTTATGATTGTAACAAATGAAGCAGAAAAAATGAAAAAACAACTTCTTTCAACTGTTGTACGTGGAATAACGTTACTTGATGGCGAAGGTGCTTATTCAAGCGAGAAAAAGCGTGTACTTATGACCGTCGTTTCTCGTGAAGAATTAGCAAGTATGAAACTAACAATTTCTGAAATCGACCCGAATGCTTTCGTTAATATTACAGAAACTGTAGAAGTGTTAGGACTTTTCAGAAGAAGTTAAAGACTAGGTGGGAATCCACCTAGTCTTTATTTTGCATAAATTCAATTCGGTTTCCAAATGGATCTGACACGTAAAATCGAATTACATCTGGCCGTGCATAATCATCAATCACTTTAACACCTTGCTCTATAAGTGTTTGCTTAAATTCATTAATTTCATTCACATAAAAAGCTGGATGAGCCTTTTTAGCTGGTGTAAAGTTCCGCTCGACACCAATATGGATTTCTTGATTTCCGCATTTAAACCAACATCCACCTCGTTTTTTCAACTCTTCTGGCTTTGGAATTTCTTCCATACCAATCGTATTCCCATAAAAATCACGCGCCTCTTCTTCACACCCTACAGGTGCAGCTACTTGCACGTGATCAATCCCTTGAATATAATTTTTCATTTTCTCTCCCCCTCCTCTACCCTAATGTTATACGGAAAACAGCCGTCTGTAACTTACAAAAGGTTTATAAAACAATATAAGCTCCCCTTATTACCATCCTGCATTCACCTTGCAAAAAATAAAAAAAACAAAATTTATTCTATAACTTCCATTTTTTATAGAAATACACATTACATCTATATTATAGTTATGAATAGACAAATCTTTTTAGATGCTATTTGTACGGAGGAACTATTATGAGTCGTAAAAAATATTCACCAACTCAAAAAAAACGTCATCCGAACATTTCTAGACGTTTGCGAAACCATATACAAGATCGTTCATTAACAGAAATGTACGCATCTCTGTTCGAACACAATCCTGATAGTATTATTTCATTAAATTTAGAAGGAGTTATTCTACATATAAATCCTTCTGCCGAAAGAATATTAGGTTACACTTCTTTAGAATTAGAACAGAAAAATATTACCTCTATTTTAGAAGCCCATATTTCTGAGCAAGTATTACAAAATATAAAGAATACTGAAGCGGATAATCAACAAGAGTATATCTTATCTATTTATCATAAAAATGGATTCTTATTAGATGTTGTGACAAAACTAGTTCCTATTTTTGTTCAAAATCGTCTTACTGGCGTATACGCTATTATGAAGCCGCTTGAAAAATCAGAAAGAATTGAGAATATGCTAAAAGAAAGTGAGAAGAGATTACGTACATTAGTAAACTCCATGCCTGCGTTTGTTATATTTAAAGATCATGAAGGGCGCTGGCTTGAGGCAAATGATTACGCACTTTCTTGCTTCAATTTCCATCATGTACCTTACCACGGGAAAAAAGATAGCGAACTCATTCAATATAATGAAGCATACCGAGAAGCTTTTTTACATTGTGAAGAAATCGATGAACTAGCATGGCAACAAAGACAAATTCTTCATGGCGAGGAATTTATTATACATAGAGATGATTTCGATCTAATCTTAAGTATATCAAAAGTTCCGCTTTATCATCCTGATGGTTCTCGCAAAGGTCTTATCGTGATGGGGCGAGATGTTACTGAGCTAAAAGAAACTGAAAAGTTACTACGAAAATCAGAGAAGCTCGCAGTAGTCGGACAACTGACAGCTGGAATTGCCCATGAAATTCGAAATCCACTCACTTCTCTAAAAGGTTTTCTAACGTTGCTCCTCCCTGAAATAAGTGAAGAGCAGAAATGGTATATCGATGTTATGTTAAGTGAGATTTCACAAATGGAATCCATCACGAGTCAATTTATGGCGATGTCTAAGCCACAAGTATTATCTATCCAAACTTGTAACATACAAACTTTAATTGAAGAGGTAGTTACATTTATTTTACCGACTGCAATTATGCATAGCGTTCATATCATCATGGATCATTTTGATTACGTATATGATATTCAATGTGACGGTAACCAATTAAAACAAGTGTTTATAAACATATTAAAAAATGCGATAGAAGCAATGCCAAATGGCGGAAATATTTTCATCCAAACAAAACCATTAGAGGATAATTTCATCTTAATACGAATTATCGATGAAGGTTGTGGCATTCCTGAAGATCGTATCTCCCGTCTAGGCGAACCTTTTTATAGTTTAAAAGAAAAAGGCACAGGACTAGGATTAATGATGTGTTACAAAATAATTGAAGAACATCATGGTAGATTACACATTTCAAGCGAATTAAATAAAGGTACGATTGTTGATATTGAGCTACCACTTTCTTCATCTCATCTTGCAATCCAGTCTTAAATAAAAAAGAAGCATCTGCTAATCGTTAGCAGATGCTTCTTTTTTTAAAATGCTTTGTCATACCACTCTTTTGCTTTTTCTACTTCACCCATCGTTAATTGATGCCCTCGATTTTCCCAATGCATTGTTACATTCGCATTTGCATTTTCTAATAGTACCTTCAATTCCTCTGACTCTGCTGATGAACAAATTGGGTCATTTGTCCCAGCAGCAATAAACACAGATTTCCCTGCTAAATTTGCTAATTGCATTCCTCTTCTAGGTACCATTGGGTGATGAAGCACAGCACCTTTTAATGCATTTTCGTAATGGAATAATAAGCTTGCTGCGATATTTGCCCCATTCGAATAACCGATAGCTACAATGTTATTTCTATCGAATTTATATTCTTTAGCCGCTTCATCTAAAAATTCATTTAATTCCTTCGTACGGAAAATTAAATCCTCTTCATCAAAAATGCCCTCTGCTAATCGGCGGAAGAAACGCGGCATCCCATTCTCTAACACATTTCCCCTAACGCTTAATACCGACGCTTCCGGATCAATTATTTCTGCAAGTGGTAGTAAATCTAATTCATTACCACCTGTGCCATGAAGTAATAACAACACTGGTTTTGACGTATCTTTTCCTTTTTGAAAAACATGTTTCATCATAATCCTGTTCCCCCTTCAATCACTTTAATCTAAATTTCTCACTTCAAATGGTAAAAGCGTTTGTTCAATCTGTTTTCTATGTTGTTCATATTGTTCCGGTAACTTTAATTCCTCACCCATCGTCTCTAACGATTCATCATGAGCGAAACCAGGAGGATCTGTTGCAATTTCAAATAAGATTTCACCATGTTCTCTAAAATAAATCGCGTTAAAATAATTTCGATCTTGTACAGGAGTTACGTGATATCCAAAACGCGACACATGCTCTTTCCAGTCTAGCTGATCAGCATCGTCAATCGCTCTCCAAGCTATATGATGAACTGTACCAACGCCCATTTGGCCACGACCGATTGTTGATAATTTCAAATCAATAATATTTCCAATATCAGCAGAAGAACGGAATCGAACAAATTCACCCTCTTCTCCAATTTTCTCAAGACCCATAATATGTTCTAACAATTCAGCTGTTTTTTGAGGCTGTGCAGATAAAAGAACAGCACCTCCAAACCCTTTAATTGCTACTTCTGGTGTAACTTCTCCAAAACTCCAATTATTTAATTCGCCTGCTTCTCTTTCAACTAATTCTATATGCAAACCATGCGGATCATCAAATTCTAAATACTGCTCTCCAAAACGAGTCATTTTCGTATACGAAACATCGAATTTTTCTAATCTATTTTCCCAAAACTCCATTGCACCTTTTGGTACAACGTAAGACGTAATTCCTACTTGACCATCCCCAATAATACCTTGACGAGCACCTGCCCATGGGAAAAACGTAATAATTGTTCCAGGTTTTCCTCCTTCATTTCCAAAATAAAGATGGTACGTACCTGGATCATCAAAATTCACTGTTTGTTTCACTAAACGTAACCCTAATACACCAGCATAAAAGTCTACATTTTCTTGTGGATGCCCTACAATCGCTGTAATGTGATGGATTCCCATTGTTTTCTTTTCCATTTCTTCCACTCCTTTTTTATTTCATTATAAAAATTCTTTTACATTTAAATTCATTATTCATTTTGTCCATGCTACAAAGTAAAATCCGTCATTATAATTTTATCTCGAATTCGAGATATCGATTACAAAATTACACATTAACTTCCAGCTTGTCAATTCATCTCAAATTCGAGATAATTTTCGAAAAATATTTACTCCATTTGAAAGCTTTATTCAAAGTACAAATTAACTTGAACTCAAATTTATTATAAGTTACTTACTTTTAGTTGTCAATAAGTTCCTTATTTTCATTTTAAATAAAAAGAGAGTAAACGCCAGTTTCGTTTACTCTCTTCGCTAATCATTTCGTTTCTTCTTCCAATATTGCTTCCATCTCATTAAATTCACGATGAACTGCCTTAACGGGTTCTTTCGTTAATAAACTTACAACGATAACAGTTAATAAACTACAGAAGAATCCAGGTACCATTTCATACATAATTGCTTTTAAACTTGGAATTTGTACCCATGCTATAACAACTACTGCACCAACAATCATACCTGCAAGAACGCCCCATTTATTCGTCCTTTTCCAATATAAACTTAATAAAATGACTGGTCCGAACGCTGAACCAAATCCAGCCCAAGCATAACCTACAAGTGTTAAAATTGTATCACTTGGATGATACGCTAAAACAACTGCGATCATAGCTACTACTAATACTGACAATCTACCGATAAATACAAGTTCTTTGTCACTTGCATTACGACGGAAAAATGTTTTATAGAAGTCTTCCGTTACTGCACTTGAAATAACAAGTAATTGTGAGGAAATACTACTCATAATCGAAGCCAAAATAGCTGATAATAAAAATCCTGTAATGTACGGATGGAATAAAATATTGGAGAATGTTACAAAGACCATTTCTGGGTCTTGTAATGTCGCATTATTTTTAGCATAATAAGCGATACCAATTAGACCAGTAAGCATTGCACCTATAATTGAAATTGTCATCCAACCGACACCGATTCTACGAGAAGTCTTTAAATCTTTAATAGAGGTGATTGCCATAAAACGGACAATAATATGCGGTTGACCAAAATACCCAAGTCCCCATGCTAAAAATGAAATAATGCCAAGTATTGTGGTCCCTTTAAACATATCTAAATGCGATGCATCGACTTGTTTAATCGTATTAAATGTTTCTGTTACACCACCGACATCCGTAAAAGCAACAATTGGCACTAGTACAAGCGCAATAAACATAATACAACCTTGTACAAAGTCCGTCCAGCTTACGGCTAGAAAGCCACCGAATAGTGTATACGCAACAACGACACCCACTGTTACAAATAAACCAATTTTATAATCTAGGTTGAAAGAATTTTCAAACAAACGTCCACCTGAAACTAAACCAGCCGACGCATAGAATGTGAAAAATACTAAAATGACGATAGCGGAGACAAAACGAATTATTTTCGTACGATCTTTAAACCGATTCTCTAAAAAGTCTGGAATCGTAATTGAATCATTTGCCACTTCTGTATACGTTCGTAAACGTGGGGCAATGATTAAATAGTTTGCATAAGCACCTATTAATAAACCTATCGCAATCCATACACTTGATAATCCTGTTGCATACATCGCACCAGGTAATCCCATTAGCATCCAACCACTCATGTCAGAAGCACCAGCTGATAAAGCTGTAACTGCTGGACCGAGTCCCCTTCCACCTAACATATAATCTGATAAATCGGATGTCTTCTTATAAGACCAATATCCGATATACAACATACCTGCCATATAAATAGCAAGCGAAACCATAATTTCAATCTTCACGAAATCTCTCCCTTATTCCATAAGCCATTCAAAATTTCGAAAAATGACTTTTTCTATTTTCTTGTTTTCGCTTATGGTTCCCTACCTTAACAAACATTTTTTGTTCTTTCAAGTGAACGAGCACTTTTCATTACATGTGAAAACCTTTATAAACGCCTTTATCCCAGTGGATTACAATGATTTTTTAAGAAATTAAAGTAATAATATTCAGAAAATTAAACAGTGTTTTTCACACCTTATTTTTATTCGTTTACCCGATAAATTTTAAAAGAAAAAGCCATACAAATGTATGACTTTTAGCTTATTGACGTCTCAATTTTCGCTTTCTCTACGTATACTTTACGAAATTTCATATAGCATCCAATACGCCAAGGTACTATATAACAAACCGCAAGAGTATAGAAAAGAATGCCGATTGACTTTGGATCTAAACCTTGTAAATGTCTTCTAAAATAAGCACGTAAAAGAACGATAACTAAAAATGTAGCAATAAAAGCGATACTTTTTTTTGCATAAATTTGACCATCTTCTCTGACTTCATACCCACTTAAAATAATAAGTGGAATTGACAATAACAGTCCGATCCCAGCAGCTATACCAATTTGCCAATCAGCAAGTTGTATCGGTGCAGCATATAAAGAAAAACCTGGTAATAAGAAAAATAATGGAAATAGTAGTCGTCTTCCTTTATTATTAATTGGTCGATTCATAGAGCGCATGCGTCTAAATATAACGAGCCCTATGACGAGTAAAAAAATTGTAATACTGTAAGAACCTTACTGCAAGTGAATCTCTCCCTAAAAATAGTCATTTTTAAAAATACTTCCCTATTATACTCCTAATTTTTCCAAAAATATGATTATTCCTTTAAAAAATCTTACATATCAAATATACTTTTAGGTTTGATTTACTATAGGAAACAATTCCGAAAGAGGAACTACTCTCCCCACCTCGTCTTTAAACACAATATGCTCTCTAGTTAAATGGCGCGGGCTCTTCACTCCCGCTGCCGCTGCTAATGAAAATAAACTATATCTCATACTAATAATATAATTCATGACTCGCCACTTCTTCTCATACGGATCTAACGCTTTTTGATAATGCGGATTCGTCGTGGCTACACCAGATGGACATTGGCCAGAATTACATTGAAGGGCCATAATACAGCCGCTTGCCATCATAAATCCGCGGGCTGAACTTACAGCATCCGCCCCAATCGCTAAAGCAATCGCCACTTTATCTGGTGTGATTAATTTACCCGATGCAAATACTTTAAACTTGTTACGGACACCATAATGGTTTGCTGTATCGATAAATGTAAGTAATGCTGGAATAAGCGGCAGTCCCATACAATCTGCCATCGATTTATACGTTGCCCCTGATCCGCCTTCTGAACCGTCTATTGTAATAAAATCTGGATAAATGTTTAGTTCTTTCATTGTTTTTATTAAATCTTCCAAAGGCTTCTGCTGACCAATTACAATTTTCATTCCAACTGGTTTACCGCCGCTTTCTTGCAACTGTTGAATAAAATAAAGTGTATCCGCTGCATTCTTTAAAAATGGAAATCGATTCGGTGAATTAATCGTCTCTCCCTTTCGGACGTTGCGAACAAACGCAATTTTCTCATTTACTTTTTGCCCCTCTAAATGACCACCACGTATTTTAGCACCTTGCCCAAATTTCAATTCGAATGCTCTAATATTACTTTCTTTCACTTTCTCCATGAATTTTCCCATTGAAAAATTACCGTCTTCATCACGGTATCCAAATAACCCTGGACCAATTTGCGCAACGATATTCGCTCCTGTATGTAAATGTTCTGGAATAACGCCACCTTCACCCGTATTAATCCACGATCCGCCTGCCATTTTTGCTCCAAGACCACTCGCTAAAATATAATTTTCTCCAATCGCACCATAAGAAGTCGCAGATGCACCAAACATGCCATGTAGCTTCCACGGATATTTACGGTTCTCACCGACTATAATTGCATCATCTTCTTCGTACAGCCAAAGATTCGTTGTATCTGCTGTCAATTTTTCTCTTCTTGAAAATAACCCTTCTTTATGAATCACGTACTTTTTACCCTCTCGCTCTTGCGTGAGATTCACACTTAATTCCTCCGTTAATATCGGAAATAATGTATTAGCAATATAATATCCAGAAGCTTCAAAATCTCGTTTTGATCCAAAACCAAGTATTTCAGAGCGATATTTCGCTAAAAACATAACACTTTGAAAATCATAACGTGAGAAAGGCTTTCCATCCGTATCATGATCAAACCAATATTGTCGAAATTCAGGCCCTATTTTTTCCAGTAAGTAGCGCATTCTTCCTAAGTACGGATGTAATTTTAAAATAGAATGATGTGTTCGTTTTTTTATAAAAAATGTAATGATAAAAAAGACGATTAAAAGCAACATTAAAAATAGTAATATACTAATAATAACGAGTAGCGTTTCACTCATCCCGCTTCCCCCTATGAAATTCCATAATAAAAGGAGAACACTAGATGTGTTCTCCTTTTATCTTTATTCATACTAACGTAGCAAGATGCTCTTTCGCGTCATATTCAACTAAACTTTCAGCGTGTTTAATTCGATGAACAAAGTCTGGATTAGCAATTAACGGTCTTCCGAATGCCGCTACATCAATCGTTCCTTCTTGCAACGCTTCTTCGGCCTCTTTCGGATTTAAATTACCAACCCCAACAATCGTACCATCCCAATATTTTCTTACTAGTTGATGAAAATTCTTTCCGTCAGCAATCTCTTGGGTATAATTCATCGTTGAAGGATGGATCATCGTTAATCCAACCTCTGTAAACATATTTATGAACGTTTCAATTGCAAACTCAGGGTTTTCCCACATATAAGTAGGATTATCACCTTTGAAAGCAGAGAAACGAAGAAGTGTTTTATTAGCTCCAACAGCTTCTATTACAGCCGCCGTTACTTCTTTCATAAACGTTAACCTTTGTTTTAAATTACCGCCATATTTATCTGTTCGCTTATTCGCAAACTCATACGTAAATTGATCGATTAAATATCCGTGTGCACCGTGAATTTCTACTCCATCAAATCCAGCTTCGATCGCATTTTTCGCAGCTTGTGCGTATTGACCGATCACTTCTTGTATTTCTTCTAACGTCATTGCTTCTGGCGTATCAAACGGTTTACGAAAGCGTGGAACATTTCCCTCTGCAGCGATAGCCGACGGTGCTTGTGGCATTTGACCACCAATTATTTCATGATGACTCATACGCCCAACATGCCATATTTGAGCAATAATCGTCCCGCCTTCTTTATGTACTGCCTCTGTAACAGGTTTCCAAGAATCGATTTGTTCTTGTGTATAAATACCTGGTACTCCTGGGTTTCCTTTTGCTCTCGGACTAATGACAATTCCTTCTGTAATAATTAGTCCAATTCCATCCGCAGCACGTTTTCTGTAGTAC
The DNA here is from genome assembly GCF_016625265.1 of Bacillus sp. S71. Classification (NCBI taxonomy): domain Bacteria; kingdom Bacillati; phylum Bacillota; class Bacilli; order Caryophanales; family Bacillaceae; genus Bacillus; species Bacillus sp. S71. Next base: position 623,176 of record NZ_JACVUW010000003.1, read on the forward strand.
TCCACTACATCCGCACCAACTACTCCAGTTTCATTATCTGCAAAGCATCTTGTCATCGGTGCCATCGCTATACGATTACGAAGAGACCAAGCTCCAATTTGAATTGGATCAAACAACTTTGTTTCTTCAACGTTTTCAAAAAATCCCCCAGCATTTACATTTGTTCCTTCATAAATACTCGCTGCTTTATTACTTGAACTTGTCATTTTTCTTCCCCCTAAAAAATCTTACTATAATCGCATCATACTTACTTTTAGATAGTAACGTCAATTTTTACGACTTTACAATAAAAAATTCGAATATCAAAAAAATAAAATACTATAAATAATATTAAAAAAGGTTTCCTTAGAAGGAAACCTTTTTTGTTGACCATATATGGCTGTCAATTCGTTTATCTCTTTAATATAAAAAATACCTTATCAATAGAAGTGAATATGGTTCAGTATTCTTCTAAAAATAATAACTTATATACCTAAAACAATGAAAGCCCTACCTCTCTTTCATCCTTACGGCTCCTCGTCCGTGCCAGTGTGAATCAGGATTGCAAAAATCAAGTAACTATTTTATCGAAGTATTCAATTAAACTTCGAACATTCATAAATGAAATTAAAAAATAAAAATGGATTTGATTGTAGTAATAACAATAGAGGTAATGCTCTAAAAGTGGTTTGAAAGAGTTGAATGTCTTTGAAATGATAAATTTTCTATAATTATGTTCCCAAAAAATTCAAGATCTTTTTTGGGATATAATACATTATTTGTAATGAACCTTAACAAAAGCTTTTTATCTGATTTTCTGTGATACCTTCAATTAATCCCAGTTCACTAATCAAAAATTCATATGCGTTATCTAACATCTTCTTTTCGCTTGCATTAAGTGCTTTTTCTTTCTGTATACGCATTAAATCGCGCACAACTTCAGCACCTTCTTGCATTTTACCCGTCTTTATTTTATCAGTGTTCAATTTATACCTTTGTTTCCACGTAAGTAATCTATCTGATTCCCCATGTTGAAAAATATCCATTATGTGTGCTAATGCGGTTATATCCGTCACTGGTCGTATATTCGAATTCAATATTCTCCCTGCTGGAATCATTAGTTCCATATTACTAGCCGACATTTTTATAACATAATACTGTTGTTTTTCTCCTGAGACTTCCTTCTCTTCTATGGCTTTAATTATACCTGCTCCCTGCATTGGATAAACAATGTTATCGCCAATTTGAAACAAATAATCCACCTCCATATATGGTAACCTTCTCAAGCTTAACACACTTTTAGTTTTTTAGCAAAATTTTTATTTTATCATAAAATTATTTTACGCGTCAATACTTCAAAAGCAAGAAATTAAATTTACATAACACACTATAAAAACCCGCAATTTTATTAACGGTTGCACCCACATTCATTCTCTTTTAACATAAAAACACATTACTACATTTGAGTAGTAATGTGTTTTTGATAAGGCATAGATAAAGATCTACTTTTCCGTCTATATACTAACCTGCTTACTAACTATTTCCCTCGCTAAAAGAAAACTCATAATCACTTGCGCTGCTACTCTACTCGTCATATCCCTGAAATCAAGAGTTGGATCAATCTCTACTATATCCATCCCTTGAACGAGCGGTTCTTTACCAAGGAATTCAATCGCATCTAGTAAAGTCGTACTATCCATTCCACCTGGCCCAATTGCTGGACAACCTGGTGCAAACGCTTGGTCTAGTACATCCATATCAAGAGAAATATAAATAGAAGTCACACCTTGTTTTCTTAACACTTCAATACTTTCCGTGATAATATCTTTTATTTCTCGCTCTCGTACGTCTTTCATTGTATACACTGTTACGCCATGCTCTATTGCATATTCATGGTACGTACGTGCGTTAGCAAAATTACGAATTCCAATTTGAACAAGTTGTTTCCCTGTAATGACATCATTTTCTAGTAAACTACGGAATGGTGTACCATTTGACGGGCCTCCATCATCTAAATTACGTAAATCATGATGAGCATCAAATTGAATAATCCCGACCTTTCCTTTACTGTTTGCAAAGCCTGTTATACTCGGAAAACTAATCGAGTGGTCACCACCAAGAACGATTGGTATCATGTTCGGATTTACTTTCGTTACATGACCAACTGTTTTCGCAATTCGGTTATGACTTTCTTTTATATCCGTCACATGCATCGTAATATCGCCGCAATCATATAAGACACTTTCTTTCATATCGTGTTCTTCTGTAATTGCATATGTGCTGTATGCATCTAACATCGCTCGAATTGTTTTTGGAGCAAAACTTGCTCCTGAATGACTAATAGATGGTTTAGAAAGGGGTGCTCCAATTAAAGCAGCACCGAATATTTCTACGCCTTCCTCCCAATCTTTAATCATCTCACTCCATTTTGTCACTTCACGATCAATAAACTTTGCATTTTTCTTTAAATAGTGGCCGTGCTCCACGATTGTTCACCTCTTGTATATGCAATATTACCATTCTTCCATACTGTATTCACATGACTTACGCCGTAATGATACGGTACGTAAGCATAATTGTAAGCATCCCATAAAACTAAATCTGCCTTACGACCAACTCTAATTTTCCCAGCTACATCACCACGGTTAATGGCATATGATGAGTTAACCGTTACAGCATTCCAAACTTCTTCTGGTGTCATTTTCAGTTTTAGCATCGCAATGCTCATAATAAGCTGAATATTTTCAGTTGGACAGCTACCTGGGTTAAAGTCTGTAGCTAACGCAACTGCAACACCTTCATCAATCATTTTACGACCGCGAGCAAAACTTTCTTTATTTAAATAGAAAGTTGTTCCTGGTAATAAAGTGGCTACTGTATTAGAGTTTGCAAGCATTTCAATTCCTTTATCAGAAGCGCCAACTAAATGGTCTGCTGATGCTGCACCGATTTCTGCCGCTGCTTCCGCACCACCAAGAGGGTCGATTTCATCTGCATGAATTTTCACATCAAAGCCAAGCTCTTTCGCTTTTAATAAAAACTCTTTTGACTCTTCGACAGAGAACACACCTGTTTCACAGAAAATATCAACGAATTCCGCTAATTGCTTCTCTTTCATTTCTGGTAGTAGGTCTAACATCCATTGTAAAAATTCTTTCGATCTACCTTTATATTCTTTCGGAACTGCATGAGCACCTAAAAATGTGGAAACTAAATCGATCGGATGCTCTTTTTGTAATTGTGCAGTTGCCTCTAATTGTTTCCATTCCGTCTCATCATCTAATCCGTAACCACTCTTCGCTTCTACAGTTGTAACTCCGAAAGATAACATACGGTCTAAATGGAATTTCGCTTTTTGAACAAGTTCTTCTTTCGATGCTTGTTTCGTTGCATTTACAGTCGAAAGAATGCCTCCGCCTTGTTCTAAAATTTCTAAGTACGGAACTCCTTGTAATTTTAGTGCGATTTCATTTTCGCGAGATCCACCAAATACAAGATGAGTATGCGGGTCGACAAGACCAGGAGAAACCATTTTCCCGCCGCAATCAATAACTTCTTTCGCCTGAAGTCCTTTCGCTTCTTCCACTGTTCCAACGAAAGTAATTACATCGTTTTCAATTCCAACCGCACCGTTTTCGATAACAGGAAGCGTGTTCATCGCTTCCCGTCTTAACAAGCCATCTTCTTGATCCATTGTTAGTAATTGACCAATATTTATTAGTAAAGTGTCCAGCATGTTTTCTCCTCCTTATTTCATCATTGGAATGTTAACGCCTTTTTCTTTCGCAGTTTCCACAGCTAAGTCATATCCAGCATCCACGTGACGAACAACACCCATACCAGGGTCAGAAGTTAATACGCGCTCAATACGTTTTGCTGCTGCTTCTGTTCCATCTGCAACGATAACCATTCCAGCGTGAAGTGAATAACCCATACCAACGCCGCCACCGTGGTGAACAGACACCCAGCTTGCACCGTTTACACTGTTAATTAATGCATTTAAAATTGGCCAGTCTGCTACTGCATCACTACCGTCTTTCATCGCTTCTGTTTCACGGTTTGGAGATGCTACTGATCCGCAATCTAAATGGTCACGACCGATTACGATTGGTGCTGATAATTCACCATTTGCCACCATTTCATTAATGATGCGGCCAAACTTCGCACGCTCACCGTAACCTAACCAACAAATACGTGATGGAAGCCCTTGAAACTCCACTTGTTGACGTGCCATACGAATCCAGTTACATAAATGCTCATTGTCAGCGAATTCGCGTAAAATTACTTCGTCTGTTTTATAAATATCTTCTGGATCACCAGAAAGTGCTACCCAGCGGAACGGTCCTTTTCCTTCACAGAATAATGGACGAATAAACGCTGGAACGAATCCTGGGAAATCGAATGCATTTTTCAAGCCTTCATCGAAAGCAACTTGACGAATGTTATTTCCATAATCAAATGTAATTGCGCCTTTTTCTTGCATTGCAAGCATTGCTTCTACATGTTTTGTCATGCTTTCTTTTGATAATTGTACGTAACGTTCTGGGTCTTCTTCACGAAGTTTCGCTGCCTCTTCTAACGTATAACCTACTGGAATATAACCGTTTAATGGGTCATGAGCAGATGTTTGATCCGTAACTAAGTCAGGGATAATATTACGATCTACTAACTCAGGTAAAATTTCTGCTGCATTGCCTAATAATCCAATTGAAATAGGCTCTTTCTTCTCTTTATACTCGTTTGCAATAGCCAATGCTTCTTCTAATGATTCTGTATACTTATCACAATATCTCTTTTCAATACGACGATCGATACTACGCTTATCTACATCAATAGCAATGACAACACCGCCATTCATCGTTACAGCAAGAGGTTGTGCACCACCCATACCACCTAAGCCAGCAGTAAGTGTTAATGTACCTTTTAATGAACCATCGAAATGTTGACGAGCTGCTTCACCAAATGTTTCATATGTTCCTTGTAGAATCCCTTGTGTTCCAATGTAAATCCAGCTACCAGCTGTCATTTGTCCGTACATCATAAGTCCTTTTTTCTCTAGTTCTCGGAAGTGATCCCAATTCGCCCATTTTGGTACTAAGTTTGAATTCGCTAACAGAACACGCGGCGCGTCTTCATGTGATTTAAAAATGGCAACTGGTTTTCCTGATTGAACAAGTAACGTTTCATCGCTTTCTAACGTTTTTAATGAATCTACGATTGCATTGTAGCTTTCCCAGTTACGAGCTGCACGGCCAATTCCACCATATACAACTAATTCTTCTGGTTTTTCAGCTACCTCAGGATCTAAATTGTTCATTAACATTCGAAGTGCTGCTTCTTGCACCCAACCTTTCGTTTGTAACTCTGTACCTCTTGGCGCGCGAATTGTTTGTTGTACTTTTTCCATTTCAATCTCTCCCTTTTCTCATTTTATAGTGCTGCGTTTACATCTAATCTTTCTTTTATTGAATAATTCGTTTTTAACCAATGCGCAATATTTTCAATATCCGTTGAGAATATACGGTCATTTTTAATAGATGGCACTTGCTGACGACCTTGATGGTAGAAGCTCTTCGTCACTGTACTCATATTTTCAATACCACGATATTCTGCTGCTTGCATTGCACAAATCATCTCAATTGAAAGAACACGTCTTGCATTTTGAATGATCTGATGAGCATGGCGTGAAGCGATTGTTCCCATACTTACATGATCTTCTTGGTTAGCAGAAGACGGAATTGAATCTACACTCGCCGGATGTGCTAACGTTTTATTTTCAGAAACAAGTGACGCTGCAGCATACTGCATAATCATTGCACCTGACTGCAGTCCTGGTTCTGGACTTAAAAATGGTGGTAAATCATTTAATTGCGGATTTACTAAACGCTCAATACGGCGCTCCGAAATATTTGCAAGTTCCGCCATTCCTACTTTTAAGAAGTCCATCGCAAACGCAATCGGTTGACCATGGAAATTACCACCTGAAATTACTTTTTCCCCGCCATCAAAGATTAGCGGATTATCTGTTGCGGCATTCATTTCAATTTCTAATTTTTCTTTCACATAATTCAAAACTTGCCAAGAAGCACCGTGTACTTGCGGGATACAACGAAGTGAATAGGCATCCTGTACACGTAGTTCTCCTTGTTTTGTTGTTAACTTACTATCATGAAGAATGTCACGAATTCTGCTTGCTACATCCACTTGCTCTTTATAACCACGTGCTTTATGAACATTTTCATCAAATGCATCAATAATGCCTTGTAACCCTTCAATTGTCATCGAAGCAATTAGTTCAGCTTGATACGCCGTTGCTTCTGCTTCTATATAAGAAAGAACTCCTTGCGCTGTCATCGCCTGCGTACCATTAATTAATGCAAGACCTTCTTTCGCTTCAAGTTCAATTGGCTCAAGCCCTTCTTCTGTAAGAGCAACCATTGCATGAACGCGTTTCCCCTTATAGAACACTTCACCTTCGCCTAATAATACGAGCGCAAGATGAGATAAAGGTGCCAAATCTCCACTCGCACCAAGTGAACCTTGTTGCGGAACGACTGGGTGAATCTTACGGTTTACAAACTCAAGAAGCATATTTACAACGAGCGGTCTAACACCAGATACTCCTTTAAGCATCGTGTTCGCTCGTAAAATTAACATACCGCGTGATACTTCTTCTGGGAATGGATCGCCTATCCCACATGCATGTGACTGAATTAAATTATGCTGAAGTGCCTTCACATCTTCTTTTTGAATTAGCACATCACTAAACTTTCCAAATCCAGTTGTAATACCGTAAACGACTTTTCCGTCTTCTACGATTTTCTCAACTACTTCGCGGCATTCTGCTACCTTTTGCATACTAGTTGGACAAGCTGTTACACCTTCTCCTTCAAGTAATAACCTCTTCATTTCTTCAACTGTCAATGTATGTCCTGTTAACGTAATCATCATTTTTCCTCCTTAAAAAGGCAAAAGGGGACCTTATCTTTTTAAGACAGACTTCTGTCCTAAAAAAGTAAGGCCCCCTTCTAACTAATAGACTATGGGCAAATCATATGTGATTAATTCCTAAACCAATCGCCTCATGCTCAGATCCTTTTACAGGTGCACCAATCGTTCCATATAATGCAACAGCAACCCATTCGCCTTCTTTTTTTCCGTCGTATGGTGTACCGCGCACAATCGCAAACCGAAGTCCTACTGTACGAAGAACGTCTGCTAACTGAATTTGACCTCTCGTCACTCCGTACAAAGCTTCCATAATTGCATGATAAAGTGCATGTGTTTCTCTGTAAACATCTGTTTCAATAACTTGGTTGCTCTTAGCCGCTGTTTCCATTGCTGCGACAACCTTTTGCGAATTCATCGAACCCACTTTCCCCGTACAATACTTCCAACCTTTCGGAATGGATAATACAGGACTTTCATTTTCATCCGCAAGTGCCAACAGCATGGCCATACGACCAATTCGATGTGTTCCTTGAAGAAGCATGTGACTCTCTCATTTCTTTTGAATTATTTGAATATTACTTAATTTAAGAATATATGAAAACGGTTAAATCGTCAATAGTTTAAACTCACATTCAAACATTTTTTTCATCCCCTCCATTTGTGTACACAAATTATTTACACAATTTTTCCAAGCATGCTATAGTCTCACTAACAGATGCAAAGGGGCGAGATTTCAATGACGAAGCGAAAAGATATTCATTTTCGAATTGAAGAAAAATTACTTGCAAGGTTTGAAGCTGCACTCCATTACGAAGGTTTAAAGAAAACGGATGTATTAACACATGCGATCCAACAATTTTGTACGAAAGTGGAATATGAAAAAATGAATGATGTAAAAAGGCAATATAGCGTCAGTAACAATTTACAAACACGTATCGATACGCATAAACATTACGAAGAAAAACAAGTGAATTTAGATGAAATCGTTATTGAACATTTACAACTTCAAGGGGAAGAAAGCATATTAGAGGTTGGGTGCGCTAGCGGAAAATTCCTTTCCCTTTTACAAACAAATGGTCATAAAGGCCTATTAACCGGGTTGGATCAATCCGAAGCTATGCTTGCTGAAGCTGCTAAGACGAATAACTTAATAGAATGGAAACGAGGGGATGCTAGTAAACTCCCTTTCAAAACAAATTATTATGACCTAATAATCGCAAGACATATGTTATATCACATGAAAGATGTTGAAAAAACAATTCAAGGATTCCATAAAGTAATTCGTCCCGGCGGCTCACTTTTAGCTACAACAAATTCTAGTGTTACATTACCTCGTATAGTTGAAATGTGTAACCGCATGTTAGACGCATTTGATTTACCGAAAACAACATCATCAGTCACTCCATTTTGTTTAGAAAATGGTAAAGAGATATTACAATCCGTTTTTCCAACGGTTGAAGAAACAGTTATTCATAATGCGCTCGTTTTTCATCATTCTACCCCAATAGTAAACTATATTTCTAGCATGTTTCCGTCGCTAAATATACCTGATAATACACTTCTTCACGCGGAAATGAAGGTATGGCTAAAAGAAGAAGTAGAAAATGAATTATCACTTCATAACGGTATATGGCGCGATCCGAAAACTTTAGTTATTTATCGGTGTAAAAAAGAAAAAAGCTAGCATTCGCTAGCTTTTATACATTTTCAGATAAAAGTTTCTCCATCATCACATTACCCTTACCGCCATAAAAATTTGTATTATGTTCGTTCGCTATCCCAAAGTAAGAGGCAATCGCTATTCCGAATGGTACAAATGCATGTCCTTGTGCTGTAATAATATTTGAGTGTTGCACAACTTCTTTATACACAAAATTTTCTACTGGAAAACAATCAAGTTTTTGATAATCTATGGTCACTGTATACGAGATTTCTTTGAATAAGCCTGCTTTTGCTAGCGCATACGGTCCAGCGCAAATAGCAGCTACTAATTTTTCTTGTTCGTGAAATTGGCGAATGACTGAAAAGAGTCCTTCTGCATCCTTCATATGTATCGCATCCCCGCCTGGAATAATAATTCCCTCATATTCTTCTACATGCACTTCCCTTAATTCTATATGTGGTTGCACTTGCAAACCTGTTTCACTTATAATCAATTCTTTTGTTAAGCCCGCTGTAATGATTTCAAATTTATTCTTCAGCAATGCCGTTGCTACTGTTATTTCAAACTCTGCAAATGTTGGGTATACAAGTAAAAGTATTTTTTTCATAGCTCTCTCTCCTTTAACCAGTCCATAAAATATACCTCTAAATCGTCCACTGTTAATCTATTCGTGTCCACATAAGTTACAGGAAATTGTTTATACCAGTCTTTTTCAGTTTCTACTAATTTAAATTGCTCCTCAAACGTACTTCTGTTTCTTGTTCTATCATTATTTTTTCTATCATATACATTCTTCTTCGTAACATCTAAGTAAAAAATCGCATCCGAACGGCATTCTCTTAATTCATATAATTCATCTTTCAATTCAGCTTCTATATCCCACTCTTCCCCTATAATCGTTGGATAAAAGAGTGTAAAAAACTCAATATCTTCTGGTCCGCGATCAAAAATTACGACTGAATCTTTCACATTTTGAAACTCCTTAATTTTTGCTTCAATAAACATTTTTTGATTTATGATAAACCCTTCTTTTGAATTCATATCCAAATTTAATCGCTTTCGCTTTTCTACAATTGGATAAGGATTTTCATATATAACCGAAAGCCCACATCTCTCTAACCTTTTAGCCAATGTTGTTTTTCCGCTAGCCATCGGCCCTTGCAGTGAAATTACGTATACCATACCTCTCATTCCCTTACACTTTAGTACACCTATAATATACAGAATTTTTAAAACTCTCAACATTATATATATCATCTTGTTTCTTATTCCTATCTAACTTATAATAAAAAATAGAGATTATGACGGACGCATCAATAATGTAAGCTTGGAAATCCAAGCTTACATTATTTTTTGCTTTCCCTTTTCGAATAAAAAGAGTATACTAGATTAGAACGTATGTTCTTAATGATTACATACAGTAAGGAGATAGAACAATGGTATACGACACAAAAGCAATTTCTTGGAATGAGTCTTTAAAACAACTTCAACGCCGCTATACAAACAAACAAGTTGACCGAAAAGAATTTGAGGATATTGAACTGATGGAATTCTTCCGCGATAACGACTACATTTCTTTACCTACACATATAAGCGGCCTATCAAAAACACGTTTTACTTCTTACTCTATTTTCACAACTGAAGATAAAGATCGTAAAGTTGGCACACTTATTATTGAGTATGTTGAAGACGATAATAATAATTTATGTGTTGAACAACTATACTTCGTTTAAACTATAACGCTTGGTCAAAATGACCAAGCGTTCTTGCTTTCTATGAATCTCACTGTATATAATATGAATAAAAGAAAACCGCTATCATTAAGGGGGGATATGCTTGCTCGAAGGATGGTTCAGTTGGTTCATTGTATTATGGACGGTTATTTTATTAGGGCTTATGTCTATCGGTGGATACTTTATGTTCAGAAAATTTTTAAAACGATTACCAAAAGAAGACGGCATGTCCATTTTGGATTGGGAAGAACACTACATAAATAAAACGAGACATTTATGGGCTGACGAACAAAAACAATTGTTAGAAGAGCTTGTAAGCCCTGTTCCAGAACTATTTCGCGATGTTGCAAAATCAAAGATCGCTGGAAAAATCGGGGAACTTGCATTACAAGAAAATGCCTCTCGAATTACACAAGACTTAATTATTAAAGGATATATCATTGCCACACCAAAGCGTGATCATAAATTTTTAATTAAAAAACTACAAGAAAAAAAGATTGATTATTCTAACTATCAATCTTTACTCGCAAAGTAACTCCATATTATTTTCGATAAAAAAGACAGCGCCTTTAACGCTGTCTTTTTATTTAGTACATATACAGTTTTTAAGTTAGCTTCATATCTTTTTCATTATAAAAACCATCTTCTTTTTCCATTTCCTTCTGTAATTTCGTAAAGGAACGATACATTGCAATTCTCCATGACACAATCATCGCAAACGCAAGTAAGAAGAACATGCCACTAAGTTGTCCTAAATCAAGAGATTGGCTTAAGTATGTTTTAAATACAATCCGCACGACAAGTAATCCAATTAATATAAAAACAAAGGCTTTTGAACGCTTCAAATAAATCTCTTGTCCTCTAATTTCAAACTTAGATGTTTTAATAAGAAAAATAGAGAAAATCAAACCGACACCAATTGCTTCTAACATTTCTGCTGGAGTTAATCGAAATTCAGGAAAAACATACATCAATGCGCCCGTACTCATAAAAAATGGCGGAAGTATAATTTTTTTCAATGTTGCAGGTTTCTTAGCTGCTTTTAAACGAATAAACATCGCACCGACAGCCATACAAACAGCAACGATACTGGATAAAACAACTATGTTCATATTTTCTCATCCTTTTTTGTGGCTATATGCAAAATATACTTTCATTATATGCTTTTCCGTTAGTATTTCCAACATTTTCGCAGAATAATACTAAAAACCGGTAAAACCACCAAATAAACTTGAGAAATATACGATAATTTTCGTCATCCAGTTAAAGTATAGGAAGACACCCATAACAATCATAATGTATCCTCCGACTTTCATGAAGGCCATACTATTTCTTTTAATCCAAGACATTTTCGTAATAAAAAATGACAGTACGAAAAACGGGATAGCAAATCCAAGTATGTAAGCAATCATGTAAATCATTGCTGATTCTGGGTTTGTTGCTGCTAATCCAATTACGGACACTAGAATTGGTCCGGTACATGGCGTCCACCCTGCTGCAAAGGCTAATCCAATTAGTACTGATCCAAAATAGCCACTTGGACGATTTTTAAATGTAAATTTACGGTCTTGCATTAAAAATTTCGGCTTAAACACCCCGACAATAATTAAACCGAACACGATGATAAAGATACCACCTAACTGTCTGATTAAATCTTTATAGTCAGTAAAGATTCCTCCAATAAAACTTGTACCAAATCCAATTGCAATAAATATAATTGAAAATCCAAGTAAGAAAAACGCTGTATGTATCATACTTCTTTTGCGAAGCATTGCATTTTCTTCTTTCAATTCAGAAACCGACATACCTGTTATGTACGATAAAAATGCCGGATAAAGCGGTAAGCAACATGGGGAAATAAATGATAAGAACCCGGCGCCAAACGCTAAAAAAATACTAATATCTTGCATCATTCCACTCCTCTCCCTAAATATTGTAACAAAAACACATAAAAATACTATGAACAATTCGTGAAATCACTTTTACAACGTGGCAATAAGAAAAAACATATTTCCTCACAGTTTCTAATAAAACGTTTTCATTTCCTTCTATTATATAGAAAAAACTCAAATGCATTATGAAACTCCTTTAATTGTTATTAACATAACAAAGGTAACATAGTTTCTCAAATAATTAGCACGCTACTAGTACGCCTATTTACATATTTGTTTAAAAAATATTTTTTTCAAATGCTGTCTCTATACAATGCAAAGTTGATTTTATAATACTTCTACTATTAATAATTTCAAGATTATGCATAAATATCATACTTTTATTATTATTCTATAAAATGTCATACTTTTCTTTCATTTGACCCTTTATTTCTAATTTTGTATACTTCCCTCTAGTTATATATTTTCGATACGGAACAACTTCATATAGATGGGAGGAATTTTTCATGCTTCGTTATTCTCTTTTAGTTTTATTAGGAGCGTGTAGTTATGGAATTTTAGCTATTTTTGTTAAGCTTGCATATGCAGAAGGATTTTCACTTGGAGAGGTAATTGGCAGCCAATATTTGTTCGGTTGGATTATTCTGCTTGCTATTACACTTCTATTTTCTAGACATCGCGTTCCTTTAAAGCAAGCATTACTTTTATTCGTTGCAGGAACATCTGCAAGTTTTACCGGAATTTTTTATTATGCCTCATTAAAAACTGTACCAGCTTCTATTGCAATTATTCTTTTATTCCAATTCGTTTGGGTCGGAATTATCATTGAAGCAGTCGCAACAAAAACATTACCTTCAAGAGAAAAAGTTATTTCTGTTATTTTCTTACTTGTAGGGACATTTTTATCAAGTGGTTTACTAGAACAATCAGCAGGTGCTTTCGATACGACTGGAATCATTTTAGGTTTATTATCTGCTGTTACATTCGCAACATACATTTTCGTGAGCGGAAAAGTTGCTGTTGAAGTACCTTCATTACCGCGCGGTGTTCTCTTAATGACTGGTGCTTTAACTTTAGTCATGATTGTATTCCCACCAACATTTATTTTTAATGGTGCCATTTCTCAAGGTCTTTGGAAATACGGTTTAGGATTAGGAACATTTAGTATCGTCATTCCATCTATTGCCTTTACAATCGGGATTCCAAAAATCGGTTCTGGCTTAGCGACTATTCTTGGTGCAGCGGAACTACCAGTTACAACAATTATGTCCGTATTCGTTTTAAAAGAGGCTGTACTATCTTCACAATGGTTCGGTGTATCACTTATATTAATTGGGATTGCAATCCCGCAAATTGCATACGCAATGCGTGGACGTTATCGTAAACATCATACGCATAAAAAAGTCGCAGCATAAAGTGAAACTTTAATTAGTTGAACCAATCGGGCTTTTATGGGATAAACGAGAGAGGATTTTCATTTGAGAATCCTCTCTTTTATTGTTGTATACTTATGGTAAATATTTTGCTGAAGAAAGAAGGCATACTACATGGTATCTATTTCAAATCAACTAAAAGAAAAACTTATTTCCATCCGTCGACATTTACATGAGTATCCAGAACTATCATATGAAGAGTTCGAAACAACAAAAGCAATAAAAAATTGGTTAGAAGAGAAAAACATTACTATCATTGATTCCAATTTAGAAACAGGAATTATCGCTGAAGTGTCTGGTAATAAAAACGGGCCAATTGTAGCAGTTCGTGCTGATATTGATGCCCTTCCTATTCAAGAAGAAACACATTTGTCCTATGCATCTAAAGTACGAGGGAAAATGCATGCTTGTGGACACGATTTTCATACAGCTGCTATTTTAGGTACTGCTTTCTTATTAAAAGAAAGAGAATCTTCCCTAAATGGAACGATTCGCTTCATATTCCAACCAGCTGAAGAAAGTAGTAATGGCGCTTGCAAAGTTATTAATGCTGGACATTTACGTAATGTGCAAGCGATTTTCGGCATGCATAATAAACCTGATTTACCAGTAGGTACAATTGGCATTAAAGATGGTCCACTGATGGCCGGAGTTGATCGATTTGAAATTGAAATTCACGGAGTTGGTACACACGCGGCTGTACCAGATGCTGGCGTAGATCCTATTGTCGCATCCTCTCAACTTGTGATGGCACTGCAAACAATTGTAAGCCGAAATATAAGTTCATCTCATAATGCGGTTGTTAGTGTTACAAATATTCATGCAGGAAATACGTGGAACGTGATTCCTGCAAAAGCTACGTTAGAAGGAACTATTCGCACGTTCCAAGCTGAAACACGTGAAAAGATCCCAGCACTCATGGAGCGTATTATTAAAGGTGTATCTGATGCATTAGGTGTAAAAACGGAATTCCGTTTTTTTTCAGGTCCTCCTGCTGTTCACAACGATAAAGCTCTTACAGACTTATCTACTCAAGTTGCCACAAAGATGAACCTTAATATCATCTCGCCTAGTCCGTCAATGGCTGGAGAAGATTTTTCATTTTACCAACAGGAAATACCAGGTTCATTCGTCTTTATGGGAACGAGCGGTACACATGAATGGCATCATCCTGCTTTTACAATTAATGAAGAGGCACTGCCTATAAGTGCCGAATACTTTGCTTTACTAGCCGAAAGAGCACTTAAACAATTCTCATAAAAAAAGCCGTTCAAAGTGCATCTCAGCACCCTGAACGGCTTTTCTTATTAAGTTAAATCACGTTTTAAAAACACAGTATATGAAATACATAAAAATACGAACAAATAAAGTAGTAACATACATGATGCAAACGGGAATGTTACTCCATCAATAAAACTTCCATTCTTTGAAATACTATATAAATCTGTGTTTGCTGGCAATAAATATTTCGCCCAGTTATATCTAGTGGCTGCTAATAACGCAATATTGCCTGATAAAGCAAGGAATAGTGAAATACCAATTGCACCTCCACTAGATCTCGTTAACACAGAAATCATAAATGCAAACGATGCATACACAACCGTTGGTAACCACGATAAAACATAATATTTACTTGCTTCCACAAAAATATTTTGTTTTATTATATTTACATCTTGGAAAATAAACTCACTCCATGCAGGCTGTTGGAATTTATAAATAACAAGTCCACATAAAGCAGAGAAAATCATATTAAATATAAACAATAAAGCTGCAAATATAATGATTGCTAAAAACTTTGCTGTTAAAATTTTAAATCGACTCGCCGGACGGATTGTTAAAAATTTATATGTTCCCCAGCTATATTCATTCGCAAAAATTGTACTTGCATACACGAGGATAAATGGGAGCAAAATTGGAAATACGATAAAACCTGTATCTCTCATGAAAGAAAGTGGAGAACTGCTTGCCGGTGCTGTATCCGTATCTAAATGCTTCATCTTAAGCTGGTATTCTTTTACAAGCTCATCCCCTGATTTTTCTGCTAAAATAGCTTCTTTTTTCATGCCAAGCTTTTTCTCAATTTCTACAGTACGTTCTGTATAATCTACTTTCCATCCTTTTGTTTCCGGTTCAAAATACTTTACCGTAACCCACCCTAATCCGATTATTAATACTGCAATAACCGCAAATGGAATAATCGTTCGCTTCCGCTTAAATATTTTATACAGTTCGTTATATACTAAATTAAACAATATCTTTTCCCCCTGTTAATTCTAAAAATTGCTCTTCTAACGTTTTTCTTTCTTCATATACACGATACACTTGAATATTTTTCTCAAGCAATGTACGAATAACATTTGGGATTTCTTCATCTTTTACATTAATAAGTAATTCATTATCTTTTACTAAAACATCATGCCCTAATATTTCCGCTGCTTTATTCGCATCATCTACACGTATACGGATCGTCTCCATCTCTTCGCTTTGGCTATGCTGAATATTTTGCGTAGCCACATATTCCCCGTGCTGAATAATGATAACTCTGTCACACATTAATTCAACTTCTGAAAGTAAGTGACTCGATACAAGTACAGCTTTTCCTTGTTCGTGTGCAATTTTTTTTATGTACATTCTCATTTCATGTATTCCACTAGGGTCTAATCCATTCGTCGGTTCATCTAGTACCAACACATCCGGATCGTGAATAAGCGCCTGAGCGATTCCTAAACGTTGTCTCATGCCGAGTGAATATGCCTTTACTTTACGATTAATTACTTGTCCCATTCCTAACAATTTCACTACTTCATCGATACGCTCTTCGGTCACATTACCATTCATTCGTCCGAAATATGTTAAATTTTCATACCCGCTCAAAAAAGGATAAAATTCGGGTGTCTCAATTACCGCCCCAATTTTCGCAGCGGTTTTTTCAAATTGCTGTTTCACAGATTGACCATCAATCCATACTTCACCTTCTGTCATACGGATCATACCAACCATCATTCTCATTAAAGTCGTTTTTCCAGCACCGTTTGGTCCGAGTAAACCGACAACCTCGCCTTTTTTCACTTCAAAACTAATATTTTGTACAAGTGTCTTTGAGCCGATTCGCTTCGTTAACCGATCGACTTTTACAATTGATTGTTCATTTGTCATTCTATACAACCTTTCCTTCCCATTCTTTGTCAGGTCTTTTCACTGTAACACGATTATTTTTACGTGTAAAATAGAAAAAAGCATGATTTCTCATGCCCTTTCTTTAAACCGCAACGAATTTTCATCTTTTAAACTTCGAACAAATCGATAACATTGCATCATCGATATTAAAACGACAGTCATCATAATTACACTAATAATTACAACTGCATATATTGTAATTGGCGCACTATTTACTCCTTGTATCCCTGCTATTTTCATAAAGATAACCGTAAATAATTTTAAAAATAACATCCCATTAACTAATCCAAAAACAAACGCTGCTCCATAAATGAATAATTGCTCCTGACATAATAAACATAGTACTTCTTTTCTTTTTATATTTTCTGCTACATAAGATGTAAACTCCTCTCTCCTCACTAGCAAAAGGGAGTACATCATTTTATATGTAGTAAAAATACATATGAAAATTAGTGCAATAAACAGTGTGTAAAAATACATTTGAAATACAAATGCATCCCCTACTTTCAAAATAGCTCCTTCATTAAATTGTAACGATATCATAAAAAACAAAATCATAGTACTCATAGCAATCCACATAAATTGCTTCATCCTTTTGGTAGCAAATGTTCTAATATTTTTTCTCGCTAACCGACATAAAGACATAAAATTCTTCCCCTACCTTATTACATACGCATTCTATACTACTAGTGTATAAAAATATGACATTTTAAACATCGCACTACAATCGGAATTTCTTCTAAGTCTTTAGTCCTAGAAAACGAAATGATAAAAAATCACATTTAGAATATAATTGTAAAAAGGAGGAGATTGCATGCGTATAAAATTACTATCAATCTTGTGTTTATTATTACTCACAAGTTGTAGCCAAATAAAAAACAATGAAGTTGCCATTGTTGAGCCATACAAATTAACAAAAGAGCAAGCTTCTATTTTACAAATGACTCCTTTTCAAGAAGGAAATAGCATGTTTTATAACGTTACTC
Source organism: Bacillus sp. S71 (assembly GCF_016625265.1). Taxonomy (NCBI): domain Bacteria; kingdom Bacillati; phylum Bacillota; class Bacilli; order Caryophanales; family Bacillaceae; genus Bacillus; species Bacillus sp. S71. The sequence goes on from NZ_JACVUW010000003.1 coordinate 640,990, forward strand.
TTAAAAATGATAAAGATGAAATAAATGCTACAATTGATTATTATAACAATGGTAAAAAAACAAAAGAAATTGCTAATATAGCTACCTCACATTTTTCAAAAAAGAAAGTAAAGCTTTCTTTTTTACCACCACATTTCCAATTCGATAAAGATATACAAGAAAAAAGGCAGTGGTATCTGAATATTGAAGGTGGTTCAACACTTGTTCCTGAAGAAGCGCCACCAAGCGTAAATAGCTCTGCAACTACTACAATCCAATCTATAAAAAATTTAAAATACAATCAAAAAACAACTTTAGCTGCTGTAATCCAAACCAGTAAAGAAACTGTAAGCGTTCCTACCATTGATGAAGAAACAGATATTGATCTACTCTTAAAAGAAAATGAACACGTTTATCTATTTAGTATCGAGCTAAAAAAAGAACAATAAAGCGGAAATGCAACTTAAGTTGCATTTCCGCTTTATTGTTTAATAAGGTGTACTTTTATGGATTTGAATTAAATCCATATTCTGTTACTACTATTGCTCATCTTCTACTTCTATTCTTTTCTTCTCTCTTGCAATTTTTAAAAACTCTAGCAGCTCTGGATTACTATTCATTTTTTTGTAAGCCACTGACATTTCTGCAACAAAATTAGAATCATATAACTCTTTATATACAACTTCTGTTTTATATAACTTATTTGCCGACACGGGTATTACTGTAATTCCAATCCCTGCTGCTACAAGCCCCATAACTGTTTGATACTCTGTTGCTTCTTGTACAATACGCGGACTAAATCCAACTTCTCTGCAAAGAGATAAAATTGTATCATACAAAGCTGGCCATACTGGTCTCGTAATAAATACAAACGGCTCATCTCGTAAATCTTCTATATGTATTTCATCTTTCTCTGCAAGTGGATGTGCCTTTGGTAAACATAAGGTGCAAGATAACCTTTGAATTGGCTCTAATTCTAATAATTGTGTTGGAATTGGTGGACGTAAAAAGCCAATATCGATACGGTTATCATGAAGTGCATGAACTTGATCTGGTGTTGACAATTCATGTAATGCAACAGACACTCTCGGAAATTTTTTTCTATATTCCCTAACAATTGATGGTAAAATATCATATATCGCCGCACCTACAAAACCAATTGAAAGTGATCCTACTTCTCCCCTTTGCGCACTTTGTGCAACTTCTACTGCTTTTTCAATTTGTTCAAACGCCTTTTTTACTTCTTTTAAAAACATTTCTCCTGCTTCTGTTAGTTCAACCTTTCTTTTCGTTCTTGAAAATAATGTAACTCCCATTTCTTTTTCTAATTGCTGTATTTGTTGACTAAGTGGTGGTTGTGTCATTTGTAAACGAGCAGCCGCCCGTCCAAAGTGTAACTCTTCTGCCACAACAACAAAATATTGCAAATGCCGTAATTCCATTTTTGGACACCCTTTTCACTTTCGATTAATATGTCTAATATATTAATAACATATAATTTATATATTAGACAAATATTTTGAATGAACGTATAGTAGAAATTGTTAATTCTTTTTTACAATTTTTATGTAAAAAAAGAAAGAGGTGGTTACTGTATGAAATGGTGGAAGTTAAGCGGACAAATTTTATTACTATTTTGTTTCGCTTGGACAGGTGAATGGATTGCAAAACAGGCACACCTCCCAGTTCCAGGAAGTATAATCGGTATTTTTTTATTATTAATTTCATTAAAATTTAACCTAGTTAAAAAAGAATGGATACAGGACGGAGCAGATTTTTTATTAAAAGAACTTATTTTATTTTTCATCCCTTCTGCAGTCGCTGTCATACGTTACAGAGATACACTAACACAATATGGAATCGATCTCATTTTAATTATTATGATTAGCACTCTTTGCGTTACCTTAGTTACAGGACTTTTAACAGAATTGCTACTAAAGCGGAAAGGATCAACGCAATGATCGGATTTCTTTGTTTACTATTAACACTATTCACATATTGGATATCAAAAAAAATGTATCAACGCTGGAATTGGAGTCTACTTTCTCCTCTTCTCGTCTGTCCCATTATTTTAATTTCTTTATTGCTCGGATTAGATACACCTTATGAAACATATGAATCTGGTGGTCACTGGTTAACTGAATTATTAAAACCCGCAACAGTTGCTTTTGCATGGCCAATCTATAAATACTTTGATTTATTAAAGAAACATGGAATGGCTATCTTACTTAATGTCATTGTCGGTTCGTTTTTATCAGTCATTACTTCAGCACTACTAGCAAATTATTTTCAAATTGATTCATCACTAGAACATAGTTTAGCGCCACATATCGTAACAACACCAATCGCAATGGCTATTTCAGAAATGATTGGTGGTATGTCACAATTAACTGCTGTATTTGTCGTTTTAACTGCCTTAACAGGAGCATTGCTCGGTCCTTCTCTCATACGTATTTGCCGTATTAAAACAGCAATCGCAAAAGGTATTATGTTAGGAACGAGCGCAAATGGAACCGGTACATCAAAAGCATTCGAAATCGGTCCTGTGGAAGGAACAATTGCAAGTTTATCCATGCTTTTAACAGCAGGCGCTAGTTTAGTTATCGTTCCGCTTTTCTTGTCTTGGATACATTAAAGAAGCAAGTATTTACATACTTGCTTCTTTATTTATATATTGGTACAGCAATTCATAATCCTCTGGAAAAGCTAAACACAATTGTTCAACTTCATGTATCCCTTTCCAAGCAATTTCATGTATTAACTCATCAGGATCTTGGATTTTCATATTACCGCCTATTTGTTTAACAAAATAATAATGGACATACACTGGAACACCGTATGTAATACCCTCTTTTTCATATATTTTATTTACAACTTCCACATTGTAACCTGTTTCTTCCCAAACTTCCCTAATACAACATTCTTCTAGTGTCTCTCCCTTTTCAAGTCCTCCACTTGGGACAGACCACCTTTTTTCTTCTCCCTCTTTTCCCTGCAGTACCATTAAAACTTCATTTTTTTCATTTACACATACCGCTGCACTACCTATCCATCTCTCCATAAACATCCCTCCCCTACTAAAATTCGCCTTCTTTATTATTTTCCCCTTGAAAAAAGAGGAAAATAATAAAACAATGACGAAAAGTTACATCAACTTCATAGACAATCCCTTCTTAGAAATTAAAAATGGAAGGATGAAAATATGATTTCTAATTATGTTGTGGAATGTGTCTTTTGTGAAGAAAATCGAAAACCTCGCCAAGCTATTGTCACAGTTCCCGCCACTACTCAGCTACTAGCCCTTGAAAAAGTGCGCGCGGAATGCAAACGTCGCTTCGGAAAAACTGTATTATTGCAAACAGAAATTAAAGAAGAAATAATTTTCGAACAAAAAGAAAGCTGACCATAAATTGGGCAGCTTTCATATCCGATCATATTTTCACATGAAGATTAGGGGCATCCTCTTTAAGGATCGGGATTTTCCCATTATGTACGTTCCATAATGGTCATCGAACAATATATTTCTATGCAATTAACTATTGAATAGAATAGGGCAAAACTTGTTCGCATTTTTAGAAAAGGGATAGGGATATAATTCAAGTAGTACTTCGAATACTCGAACTTTACACTCATAATATTAAAACAAATCCTTTTATATGGGAAATATGAATTACCTATATAATTCATTCGTAAAATATATTAATAGTTTGCTATATTAATTTTATCCCGCTATTTGTAAGCAGTAACCCCCTGCTGATTATAATTTCACTTTATTCCATCAATAGCATACACCCAGCTAAAACCGGTGTCATAATCATCGAAAACCTCAAAAGCGTTCGCGGTGCATAATTTGTAAACTTCGCGCCAATGTATGCCCCTAACATGGTCCCAATCAATACTTGCAATAACAATATATAATCTAAATATCCTTCCGAACTATATCCTATCCCGCCTCCAATTGCAATCGGTAATATAACAAGCATTGTTGTCCCTACAGATTGCTGAATCGTAAGTCCCAATAGAACCATTAATCCAAGTTGAATAAACGGTGCAGAACCAATCCCAAATGAACCAGCCATCATTCCAGTAACTAATCCAAGGCATACACATTTCAACAAGTAGTTCACGGAAAACTCTTTATGTTTATATAAAGACGACTTCTCTTTGTTTTGGAACATAATTAATTTAATAAACATAAAAATTGCCGATAAAAATAACATCCCAGCTGTAAACCAATGAAGAAGATGTGCTGGTATAAGTGAACCAAATTTAGAACCAATATAAGAGCCAATTGCGCCAAATCCCCCAACAATCCCGCCTATAATAAGTGCAACATTGCCTTCACGGTAATGACTTACAACACCTGATAATGTCGTAAATGCCATTGCAGTTAAAGATGTTGCAAGAGCAACATGAATAGGAATTTGGAATACTAAAGTGAGTATCGCGATAATAAACCCAGCTCCTCCAGCTCCAACAAATCCTAATAAAATACCCATTACTAACATTGTTATAATTATTGCCACAGACTTTCCCTCCAGTAACACAATTATCCATCATATTTATGCTTACATACAAATAAAAAGCATCCTAGATGGATGCTTTTTATTTCAATGATATGTACTTAATCTTGATTAATCAAAATAACTGCTGGACCAGCGACCACCACTCCAGCTACTTCTATCTTTTCAAATTCCTTTACTGTAATAGAGATAACTCCTTCTCTTTCCATCAATTCTTTACTCAGGACATCAGTCGGGATTGCTTTCACCGTCTTACCTCCTTTTCATTTATACAATATGATAAAGTGAAACTTTAATGAGTGGGGTTTTTGTTCGTACTTATTAATTATTACCCCTCACCAATCGGACTAATAATCACCCAATGCATCTATATATATGCATCACCTCCGCTTTCATTCCTTATTCCACTCAAAAACCTTCTCCCCCTTCCGTGACATATTGAAAAATAAAAAAGAAGCTATAACATATAGCTTCCCTCTACGTTTCTTTAATCTTTATGCACCGTATATTCCATGACTTTTCCATCTCTATCAAATTGGAAAACAAGCTGTTCGCTATCTATTGGAATAAAGCCACGTTCAGTCCCAAGATAATACAAAGTGGTAACTCCTTCTTCCCCACTTCTCGTTTCCGTTGGAGCTCCTAACAATTGGATAATTTCTTCATTTGATTTCCCTATTAATTTATATTTTTGTAATAGATCATCTACCATATGTACCCGCTTATCTGCATGATTTAACCATCTATTTTGATTAAACTTTGATGTATATTCATTTACACTTAGTTGTACAGTGCACACTATTAATGGTATGAGTGCTACTATTAAAACCCCCAACATTTGCTTCTTTTCTTCATTACGATTTTTAGAAACATATAAAATAGCCCTTTGAATCATGACTAATAAAACAAATGGTATGAATACTACAAAAATGCTCCTTACACTTAAGGGTATATGGACCATATCAATGACGAATATAAATACAATGTACATTACTATATACAAACAAAAATATACATACAAAATGCCACGTAGCATAGCGTTCAGAAAGATCTCCCCTTTTAACTCACTATATAATTCATCCGGCTAATCATTTCTCGAATCTGTTCTAATTCTTGCACTGTATATACTACTTTCCCTGCTAAGATTTCATTTCTGAAGAACGTTACAATTTGCTCCCGATCTTTTAATCTAGGTGTTTCCTCACTAGAAAGATCTATTATTTCTTTTCCATTTTCATTATAAAAATATACAACTGGTTTTACCTTTTCTTTTATACTATTAGCCTGCATTTCTTTCAAACAATTGTATAAAATTTGAGATAGTTTCTTCGCCTTATATACTGGATTCCCTTCATTTTTCACTTGTATAGTTGACGAATCTTTACCTACTATATATTCAAATGTCTCTTCTTTTTCAAGTTCTTGTTGATACTTACCCATTTCATCAATCATAAATGAATATATACCAGCATTTTCTTTCGTTAAACCATGAATTAATTTCTCTTCCCATTCTTTCGTCTCAAGTAGATAAATACCAGTTTTGCACAAGATGAGATGATGGATTCGATTATCGTTTATTTCACTATTATTTTTAATAAAAACATTCGGCATGATTTCAATTTCAGCATCTAATATGATGCCTTGCTCTATGAATCCTCGCTTCATATAATGTAATGTTTCGTACATATTCATTTCAGCGCCGTTTTTAGTATATTCTCGTAAATTTGCAATTAATTTTTGAAACATATGTATTTCGTTATTATGTTTATTTTGTATTTCACTACGTTCTTTACTATGTTGCATAGCTAATTGATTTTTCATCATACGCATATTTTCAATTTCTCTATTTGCACTTACTTGTAAATCATTGTATTTTTTCTGTTCCATATTTTTTAAATTATTTTGTTGTTCTTTATGCTCTATCACCGTAGCTGCAATTTCGTTTTCATACGTTTCAATTGCTTGTTTCTTTTCAAATTCTACTTGCTGACTCTCTGATTCTAACTGTTTATTTTTATAAAACAGCACAAATACTACAGCTAATAATATTAAAACCGCACCTATTAGCACATAATTCATATTTTTACCCCTTTATTTCATTTTCTATTATTTTTTTAAAATATATCTACTATAGTATACTATGGTTTCGATATAGACTTTGTAAAAGTTGTATATTTTTAATAAAAGGCACCTCTGACGGGGCACCTTTTATTTTCACTCTATTGTACACCATACTGAATATAACTTGGATCGTAGTATATCCATTGATTTGTCCCTAAGCAAAGCCATCCATCTTGCTTACTCCATACTCGATACGATTCACCATGATGTAACTGTCTTATAACATTTCCTTTTAATGATGGAGCGTCACGTAAATTTACATTATCACCAGTAATAGTCGCCACATAATGTTTATACTGAATATAACTCGGATCATTATATACCCACTGATTTGTCCCTAAACAAAGCCATCCATCTTGTTCTCCCCAAACTTCATATGTTTCGCCACGATTCAATTGGCGAATTATACTAGACTGCAAAGATGGTCCACTTCTCAAATTCACATTATCTCCATTAATTATAGCAACCCCATACACTGGAGTTGCATTATTAGGCGGAGAAACATTCCCTCCACCACTTGCTCCATTCCCTTGTAAAGCTTCTAGTGAAACTGCAGCTGATACATCACAATTTCCTACACCTGAAATTTGTCCAGAATCTGTGTACTGCCATGCTGTCCACGCTGTCCATCCACCAGCATCAGCAGGCGGTGTACTCGAGTATTTAGCAATCCAAAGTGGAATATCACTTAATCCGCTAATTCCGAACTCATTAATATACCAAACTCCTGTATATAACATTACATCTTTTCCAGTAGCCTGTTTCACATAATTTATGAAGCTTCTTGCCCAATTCGATATAGCGCTACCAGTTAAATTACTATTACTCGGATCTTTTGGTGATTCTAAATCCAGAACTGGCATTAAGTCTGTCTGGTTACTTTGTAATATACTCACAAAATATTTCGCCTCTGAAATTGCATCATTTTGTTCTGGACGTGCAAAATGGTATGCACCAATTAATACATTCGCACTTCGGGCTGCTTGTACATTTTTAGTAAAAGTAGGATCAATGTAATTTACACCTTCTGTCGCTTTTGCATACGCTGCTGGAATTCCAGATGCCTTCACTGCATTCCAATCAATATTCCCTTCCCAATGAGACACATCAATAAACGTAACATTTGAACTCGATCTGTTTTGCATATAAAATCTCCTATCAATTTTTTTACTTCGTATACATACAATATGTACAAGTTTCATAAGAGGACACGACATTTATGCTATAGAAACAAAGAGTAAATATATTTTGTATACAAAATAAAAAAGACCTTGTATTTACAAGGCCTTTTGCAAACTCCCTTTATTTTGTAACAAGTACATATTATAATACAAACCTTGCTCACTTAGTAATTCTTGATGTGTTCCTCTTTCTACTATCTCTCCATCATGCATCACAAAAATTTGATCTGCATCTTGAATTGTAGATAACCTATGCGCAATGGCTATCGTCGTTCTACCTTTTCGCATTTGTTGCAACGCTGTTTGAATAGCCTCTTCTGTTTCTGTATCGATATTAGCTGTTGCTTCATCTAATACTAATACTTTCGGATTCGTTGCTATCGTTCTAGCAAAAGCAATTAATTGTCGTTGACCGCTTGAAAATGCTGCACCTCTTTCTACTACTTCTGTTTCATACTGCTCTGGTAACTTTTCAATAAACGTATTCGCTTGCACAAATCGAGCAGCTTCTTTTACTTCTTCATCCGTAATTTCTTCATTATACATACGAATATTTTGCTTTACATTTCCAGCAAATAAAAATGCATCTTGCAATACGAGTCCTATTTTCTTTCTAATTTCTCGTTCTTCAAATTTTTCTAAATCTACACCGTCTATTACAATATTTCCTGACTTAAGATTATAAAATCGCATTAACAAATTCATAATCGTACTTTTTCCGCTACCAGTATGCCCAACAAAAGCAACCGTTTGCCCTTGTTTCACGTGAAATGATACATTTTTTAAAACGTCACGCTTTCCATCATACGAAAAAGTAACATTTTTAAATTCAATATCTCCATCCACAACTTGAGGATTCTCATTGCCTTTTTGAACCGGTGCTAAATCTTTCTCGTCCATTAAATGAAATACACGTGATGACGAAACAAGTGCCTGTTGGAAAAAGGACAATTTCATCATCATCTCATTTACAGGTTGGAAGAAACGATGTATATAGTTAACAAAAGCATATAAAACGCCTACTTCAACAGGGCTCTTTAAAGCATCAATCCCAAATAAACCTAGTACTAAAGCAATAGCTACAATATGTACTAAATCCGTAGCTGGTCGTAAAAGTAATGCGTCTAACTTCAATGTACGTCGCCCTGCACTATAATGTTTATTATTCACTTCTTCAAACTCTTTTCTCATACGTTTTTCTTGTCTGAACACTTGAACAATATTCATTCCTTGTATGGACTCGTTCAATTTTGCATTTAACACGCTTAGTTGATTACGTACTTCTAAATAAAAAGCTGCACTTTTCCGGCGATATAATACCATAATCGCGAACATTATCGGAATTAATACGAGAGAAAATAACGCTAATTTTACATCTAATAAAAACATCGCTATTAAAATACCTACTAAAAAGACTACATTTTTCACAAATGTTGATAATACACTGACATAAAAATCTTTAATCGCTTCCGTATCATTCGTTATACGAGATACGAGCGTACCAATTGGCGTACGATCAAAGAAACTTAATGATAGCTTTTGAACATGTTCATATACTTCAACTCGCATATCTTGAACAATCTTAAAAGCAATGTTCTGAAAGTACAATAGATTTAAATACGTAAATAATACTTTTAATAAATGAGCAACTATGTAAATTACAAATAAAGTAACGAGTGCTGATCGTTCAAAATCCCGCGGTACTAGGTGTTCATCGAGGAATTGTTTAATTAAAAAAGGCCCCATCATTTCCGTTACTGTCGCACCAACTAAAAAGATAAATGCTAAAGATAGCAACCATTTATATGGCTTCATATAAGAAAGCAATCTACTTAAATCACTTCGCTTCTTCTCTACCATCATACGCCTCCTTTCTCAACTAAAGCTTCTAATTGCTGACTTTCATACATTTCTTTATACCAGCCGTTTTCCTTCATTAATTCTTCATGTGTACCTCTTTGTACAATTCTACCTTCATCAACAACAAGAATAAGATTGGCATGCTGAATTGCACTTAATCGGTGTGCAGTAATAATCGTCGTTTTCCCTGCTCTTTCCCTCTTTAAGGCACTTAAAATTGTCTCTTCTGTTTTTGCATCTACCGCTGATAAACAATCATCCAAAATTAAAATTTCAGCATTTGTTAATAAAGCACGAGCAATAGAGATTCGCTGTTTTTGACCACCAGATAACGAAACGCCTCTTTCCCCTACTACTGTTTCATATCCTTCTGAAAATTGGAGGATATCATTATGAATACAAGCAATATCTGCAGCTTCGGTAATTTCATTATATGTAGCATCCGCCTTTCCAAAGGCAATATTCTCACCAATACTTGCTGAAAATAAAAAATGATCTTGCGGCACATATGAAATAGCAGAACGGACACCATGAAGTGTTAAATCTCGAATATCTCGCTCCCCAACTTTTAATTCACCATTAAAATGATCATACTCACGGATTAAACATTTTAATAAAGTCGTTTTCCCTGCACCTGTACGTCCTACAACTCCTAGTGTTTCGCCCTTCTTCAAATCAAAGTGAATATCGTTTAAATGTAACAGTTCATTTTTCTTATACGAAAATGAATCAACAGCAAACGAAACATTACCGCTCGCTATTGTATGTACAGCATTTTCTCTATTTACTACATCTGATTTTTGTGAAAGAATTTTTTCTACACGGTCATATGAAGCACGCCCACGCTCCATAATATTGAACAACCATCCAAACGCTAACATTGGCCAAACAAGGGTACCTAAATATGTCGTAAATGTAACGAGATCACCTACTGTTAATTCACCTCTTACAACTAATACCGATCCGTAACATACTGCAATTAAAAAAGAAAATCCAACGATAAGAGCGATTGTCGGATCAAATAACGAATCAATACGTGCAACTAACACATTTTTATGCACAACATCTTCTGATTTTTTTCGAAACGCCTGCAAATCTTCTTTCTCTTGCCCAAGCGATCGAATCACTTTCATTCCACTCATACTCTCTTGCACTTTATCATTAATTTCCGAAAACGATTGCTGTGCTTTATGAAACCTTTTATGTAATAACGTTCCATAATAATTTGTCGAAATGGCTACAATCGGCATCGGAATTAAACTTAACAATGTTAACTTCCAACTAATTGTAAAACCCATCGCTACGAGTACACATCCCCCAACAGCTAATGAATCAACAAGCGTTAAAACACCCGCTCCAGCAGTTTGCTGGATCGCTTGAATATCATTGGTCGCATGTGCCATTAAATCACCTGTTCGATTTGACTGATAGAAAGATGGACTCATCTTTGTAAAATGTTCATATAAATTTTTTCGTAATTGGCGAGCTAATTTTAACGAAGACCCGAAAATCATAATACGCCATATGTAACGTAATATGTACATCGTAATACCTACAATTACTAATAGTACAACCCAATTTAGTAACTTATTGGTCGTCAATGTTCCATCATTAATTTCATCTACAACGATTCCAATTACTTTTGGTGCTACAAGTTCTAAAAGTGCAACGCCAAATAATAAAATAATTCCGGTTATGTATGCTCGTTTTTCTTGTTTAAAAAACCACGCTAAATTCATAAACACTTTCATTTTTTTCCTCCTCCCTTAAAATGAGCGATGTTTTCAGTTTATCAAAAATACAGAATTTTTAAAAGTTTTAAAAACTGTAACTAACAAAAAGAAAGACACTCTTAGCGAGTGTCTTTTAGCGCTTATTTCATTTGTTGCTTGTTCATTGCGCTCATCATTTGATTGATTTTCTTTTGGGAAGGTTTTTGTCCCATTTGCATCATCATCATTTTTAACATTTGTTCGTTAATTGGTGGATTTTTTTGTAAGTAATTCATCATGTATTTGCGGGCAATGAAAAATCCTAACGCCACGCCTGCTACTAGTGCTACTACGCCCACTAGAATACCTAACCAAATTGGCATATATTTTCCTCCTTCATGTTGTCTACCTTACAGTGTACTAAAACCTTTTCAATAAGACAAGATACAATTCGACATTTTTTACACATATGTTCGTACTTGTTTTAGAGGATTCAGCCATCCGTACTTTGTATTTTCATAATCCATAGCTAAAAATGTTAATTCACACTTTCTTAACACCTCAAAGAAAGTCGTTTCCATAGAGACATTTCCAGAGGTATTCATGCGAATATAGTGCGGTTTCACCATTATTTCACCGTACTCCGCTCCCGTATAAAGTGTATGTGTATGATGTGTTCTATCATATTTACCAAGAACGCGCAAAGCTTGTTCTAATTTATGATGAATTTTCATTACTTGCAATGGTTTTGTTATATACATCATTTGTTTATATAACACTTTTTTCTCCGAAAGGGACCCAGATTCTGAAAATCGAGCAAATAAATCAAAAAACAAATATTCACGACCAAAATAAGATTTCGCAATATCCTCTTGAATTAAATACAATTCATACGTTTTCATTTTTCCCCTCCCAATCTGGACAACCTTTTCTCTTCATTATATATAAGAAAATTTGCAATGATTGTCTGACTGCGGAGAGATAAAAAACTTTTTCTGTCGAAAAAACTCATTTACATAGAAAAATCTCTCCATGCCGGAGAGATTTTTCTGAAATCATTAAAGCATTTCTTTTACTTTACGAACAACGTTCTCTACAGTAAATCCATACTCTTCCATAATCTTCTCACCAGGAGCAGAAGCACCGAATGTATCGATACCTAACACATCTCCTTCAAGACCTACGTAACGGTGCCATCCGAATGTAGCACCCATTTCGATTGCGAAACGTTTTGTTACTGCTTTTGGTAATACAGATTCTTTGTACTCTGCAGTTTGAGCTTCAAAACGATCCATAGATGGCATGCTGACAACAGCTGCGTCAACACCGTCTGCTGCTAATGCTTTTTGAGCTTCAACAGCTAGGCTTACTTCAGATCCAGTTGCAAGTAAGATAACATCAGCCGTTTCTTTCTTGCTTGAAGAAACTACATATGCACCTTTTGCTACTTTTTCATACGTATCATCTTTTGCACCTTCTAATGTTGGAAGGTCTTGACGAGTTAATACTAAAGCAGTTGGTTTGTTTGTAGATTCTAAAGCCAGTCTCCAAGCTGCAACAGATTCGTTACCATCAGCTGGACGGATAACAGAAACGTTCGGCATTGCACGAAGCGCTGCTAATTGCTCGACTGGTTCATGTGTTGGACCATCTTCACCAACAGCGATACTGTCATGTGTGAATACATACGTTACTGGCAATTGCATTAATGCTGCAAGGCGAATTGCTGGACGTAAGTAATCAGAGAATACGAAGAACGTACCACCGTAAGTTTTTAAACCGCCATGTAATGCAATACCGTTCATTGCTGCACCCATTGCGAACTCACGTACACCGTACCAAATGTTTTTACCGCTGTAATCATCTCTTGTAAAGTCTTTTTCGTTATTCATGTATGTTTTGTTAGAACCAGCAAGGTCAGCAGATCCACCGAAGAATGATGGTACAGACTCTGCAATTGCATTAATTACAGCACCAGAAGAATTACGAGTTGCTGCTTTTGATCCTAATTCATAAGTTGGTAAGTTTTGCTCCCAACCTTCTGGAAGTTGACCGTTCATTGCTGCTTGGAATTCGTTTGCTAATTCTGGGTATGCTTGTGCATATTCACCTAGCATAGTGTTCCACTCTGCTTGCGTAGTTTCACCAACATCTTGTACTGTTTTACGGAAGTTGTCGTATACCTCTTCTGCTACGTGGAAATCTTGCTCAGCAGTCCAAGCATATGCTTCTTTCGTTAATTTTGTTTCTTCTACACCAAGTGGAGAACCATGTGAAGCTGATTTTCCTGATTTGTTTGGAGAACCGAAACCAATTGTCGTTCTTACTTCAATTAGCGTTGGGCGTTTTTCGTCAGCTTTCGCTTCTTCAATTGCTTTCGCGATTGCTTCAATATCGTTTCCATCCTCAACACGGATTACTTGCCATCCGTATGCTTTGTAACGATCTTCTACACTTTCAGAGAATGAACGATTTAAATCGCCATCTAATGAAATATCGTTTGAATCATAAAGCACAACAAGGCGACCTAATTGTAAATGAGCAGCTAATGAAGATGCTTCAGCAGAAACGCCTTCCATTAAATCTCCATCACCACAAATAGCGTATGTATAATGATCTACTACATTATACGCATCACGGTTATATTTAGCAGCTAAATGTCTTTCAGCCATTGCCATACCTACAGCAGTTGCAATACCTTGTCCAAGTGGACCAGTCGTTGCATCTACACCAGCTGTATGACCGTACTCAGGATGTCCTGGAGTTTTGCTTCCCCATTGACGGAAGTTCTTTAAGTCATCCATTGTTACATCATAACCAGATAGGTGAAGTAGGCTGTATAATAACATTGAACCATGACCTGCAGATAATACGAAACGATCACGGTTAAACCACGTTGGGTTATTTGGATTGTGTTTCATAAATTGAGTCCATAATGTATAAGCCATTGGTGCTGCACCCATTGGCATTCCTGGGTGACCAGAGTTTGCTTTTTCAATCGCATCGATGGATAATGTGCGAATCGTGTTGATAGAAAGTTGTTCGATTGAATGTGACATGCTATTCTTCCCTTCGCTTATATTAGTAAACGTTTTATACATTTATATGATAGCTTCCCACGCAAGATTATACAACATGTATCGACAAATATGTTGATATTTTTTTGATTTTTTATAAAAAAATCAATGTTTCCGGGAATGTATGGGCATTCAATATGACATACTTTTTCATTATTTTTATTTTAAAAAGAAAGAGAATTATCTGTATATTTATACAAATTTCTTCTATTCTTACTTTTTTAAATACGTTTTTAAAAACATAAAAAAGCATCTAACTTCGATGCTTTTCAAATAAGTTAAACAATCCGTTTCCGAATCGAACTTGAAATCAAATCAATTATAATTACCATTAAAATAATACCTAATAAAATAATACCAACACGAGACCAATTCCGTGAACTCAGCGCAAAAATTAAAGGTGTACCAATCCCTCCCGCTCCAATAACCCCTAAAATCGCAGCGGATCTTACATTAATTTCAAATCTGTATAACGTATACGATAGAAAATCTGGTAACACTTGTGGTAACACTGCATACCAAAGTATTTGAAAACGGTTTGCTCCTGTTGCTAGCAACGCTTCCGTCGGTCCTTTATCTATGTTTTCAATTCCTTCTGAATATAGTTTCCCTAACATTCCAATAGAATGTAATCCTAAAGCTAATACTCCTGCAAAAGAGCCTGGACCAACAGCTTTTATAAATAAAAGAGCCATAACTAATTCAGGAAACGTACGAACAAAACTAAGTACAAATTTCCCAGATCCTGAAGTTAATTTTCCACTACTCATATTCGTTGCCGCCCAAAAGGCAAACGGAACAGATAAAAATGCAGAAATAAATGTACCTAATATCGCAATTGCCAACGTATCAATTAATCCATGTAATAAATCTTCACCATCTGGCAAAGATACATACGACCAGTCTGGATTTAATATCCCTGTCATAATTGCTTTCGTGATTTCACCTGCTGTGTCCTTTATCCCTTCTAATGGTACTCCTGAAAAGGCCCATACATATACAACTGTAAGTGCTATTAAAATAATCCAGCGATATATACTCGGTTTCTTCGGTTTTGGCACAATCATCGTCGTTCTATTCATTATAGTTTCTCCCGCAACAATGTACTAATGTAGTCAATTAACAAAACAACAATAAGGGTATAGATAATTATAGAAGCAGTTTGTTGATATTGTAAAAATCCAAGTGTACGATCATAATATAGTCCAATACCACCTGCTCCTACTAAACCTAGGACAGCCGCTGCACGTACATTCACCTCAAATGTATATAGTACATAGGAAACAAAGTGTGCTTTTACTTGTGGAATGACTCCATAAACAATCCATTGTACCTTAGTAGCCCCTACAGCTGTCATCGCTTCTAGTGGGCCAGGGTCAATTGATTCAATTGATTCATACAACAATTTCGCCACAAGTCCAATTGAAAAAAAAGTAAGAGCCAAAATACCTGGAAGTGGCCCAATTCCAAAAATCGCTACGAAAATAGCCGCCAATAATAAATCTGGTATTGTTCGTATAAAATTTAAAATCATTCGAGCTAGACTGTATAAAAATGTGTTAGTAAACACATTACTTGCTGCAAACAATGCAAGTGGAATAGCTAAAATCGCTCCTAAGGTCGTCCCAATAATCGCCATACGTATTGTATCTAACATCGCTGTTGTAATAACTTGAAAATAACTCCAATCAGGTGGCACCATTTCTTTCAATAGATCTACCATATTTGGAAAACCGTCTACCAGTTTTGAAAATGATGCATCTACTTGTACACTACTACTCCACAGCATTAAAATAACTAAAATAAACGTTAACATATGTTTCAATTTACTCGGCGGCTTCGGTATTTCATTTGAATATATCGTCACGTCATTCATTTTACTGCCACCTCTAATAATTCGCTTTTCTGAGCAACGTCCCCATAAATTTCAGCAAATTTTTCATCCGTTGCTTCTTCTACTAAACCGTCAAAAACAATTTCTCCTGCATGTAATCCGATAATGCGTGTCGCATATTGTCTAGCCAAATCAATAGAATGTAAATTTACAATTGTCGTGATTCCAAAATCTTCATTAATTTTTTTCAAATCATCTAGCACTTGCTTTGTCGTAAGTGGATCTAACGATGCAACAGGCTCATCTGCCAATATGATTTTTGCTTCTTGCGCCAATGCTCTAGCTATCGATACACGTTGCTGTTGTCCTCCTGATAATTCATCAGCACGCGCATATGCTTTTTCTAAAATATTCACTCTTTTTAATGCTTGAAATGCGAGCTCCACATCTTCTTTCGGAAACAAACCTAACGTTGTACGTAATGTGGAATGATATCCAACACGACCAGCTAATACATTTTTTAATACTGTTGATCGCTTTACAAGGTTAAAACTCTGGAAGATCATACCGATATCCCGGCGCATACGCCTTAATCCTTTTCCTTTCGCAGAAGTAATAGACTCACCTTCAATAATGATTTCTCCTTCTGTAATCTCATGAAGACGATTTACGGATCTGAGAAGTGTAGATTTTCCAGCTCCGGATAATCCGACCATTACAATAAACTCACCTTTTTGAATCTTTAAATTTATATTATTCAATCCCCTTGTGCCATTCGGATACATTTTAGAAACATTTCGAAACTCTATCACACATCTTACCTACTTTCAATGTATTATCAATAACTAAAAAACGGCAAACTAACTGAAATCTCACACCTTCCAGCTAGCCGCCATTTCACTATGTATTATTGCGTCTTCACTGTCTTTCCATATTCACGAACAATATCAAATTTACTATCATCAGATTTAATATATCCTTCATGAGAATATACTTCTTTAATGATTTTACGGCCTTCCTCATTTTTTCCAATTTCAATGAAAGCATCTTGTAATTTCTTGCTCCACTCTGCATCTAAATCCGAGCGTACAGAAATTGTATCGTTCGGAATTTTCTCAGTAAATTTCACTATTTTCGTTTGATCAAATATATTCGGATAATCCTTTTTTACAATATTACGAGCATCTTGGAATACAACAGCTGCATCTACGTCACCATTTAAAAGAGCAATAAGCGACTGATCGTGACCTTTTAATGTAACAGGTTTCACATCTTTTAACGGATCAATTCCCTCTTTTAATAGAACAGCTGCAGGCCATACATACCCTGCTGATGATGTTACGTCTTGATAACCAATCTTTTTACCTTTTAAATCTTTTACACTATTTATATTAGAGTCTTTTTTAACAACAAACTCAGATTTATAATAATCTACTAAATCTTTTGTAGGAGCTCCTGTTTCATCCTCTACTCCAAAACGTTGTGCTTGTAAAATTACATTTGCAGCCTTCTTTTCATGTGCTAATACGTACGCTGTTGGCGGTAAAAATCCTACATCTACTTGTTTAGATGCCATCGCTTCTACAATTGTATTGTAGTTCGTTGAAATACTAACTTTTACCGGAATATTTAATTTATCGCTTAATAGCTTTTCCAATGGTTTTGCCTTTGCCTCTAACGTATCCGCATTTTGAGAAGGAACAAATTGAACATTTAAGGTCTTTGGTACATAACCTTTTTTCGTATCTTCATTTTTACTTGCACTGGACTCTTTCGTCCCGCAGCCACTTAATAATCCGGCCGCTAGTACAACTGTTGTACTCATTGCAAAAACTTTTTTCAACATATTAATGCCTCCATTTTTCTTGTTATAAAATAACCTTCCGTAAACATGAAGAAATATATCACATATTTTGATACACAATTGGTTATTTACAGAATCTTTACACATTCTATACATTCACATCAAAATTCACTTCACATATTTGATATGATTAATTGGAAGATAACAATAGAAAAGGTGAGTCATATTGGAACAAAATCAAACTGTAACTTTAAACATCTTATTAACAAGCGATATACATGGCACTGTTTATCCTATTCACTACCAAGATAACTCCCCAGCAGAACTTGGTTTAGCTAAAATTTCTACTCTTATAAAAAAAGAACGTTCCCAAAATACAAACGTTCTTTTAATTGATAATGGCGACTTTATTCAAGGAACACCATTTACTTATCATTACGTTACATACGAAAAAAACAAAAAAAATCCAATGTCCTTATTAGCGAATTACTTACAATATGACGCTGCAATTATCGGCAATCATGAATTTAATTACGGGATGAATATATTAAATAATGCTGTGACTACTGCGAACTTCCCGTACCTATCAGCAAACATATTAGATAAAAACATAAACAAACCCTATTTCGGAAAACCTTATTTAATCAAACAGATTGAATCCAATATAAAAATCGCTATTTTAGGGGTAACAACACATTACATCCCAAATTGGGAACAGGCTCATCACATTAAAGATTTACTATTTGAAGATGCATTAAAGACTACAAAAAAATGGGTTTCTTATATTCGCGAACATGAGAAACCCGATTTATTAGTCGTAGCCTATCACGGTGGATTTGAAAAAGATTTACAAACCGGGGAACCTACTGAAGTGTTAACAGGTGAAAACCAAGGATATGCAATGTGCCATGAAATTGAAGGCATAGATCTTTTACTAACAGGTCATCAACACCGAGAAATTTCTCACACAATGGCTAACGGTGTAACAATTTTACAGACCGGATGCAATGGACACTCAGTCGGAAAAGTAAAAGTAACATTCGAAAAAACGAAACGTAAATGGGTAAAAAAAGAGAGCTCTTCTGAATTATTATCTGTACAAGGAATTGAAGCGGACCAAGATGTACTTTCATTGGTAGCCGATTACGAAGAGAAAACACAAAAGTGGCTTGATCAACCTATTGGAATCATTCAGGGGGACATGCAAATTTCAGATGCTATGCAAACTCGTTTGCACGATCATCCTTTTATCGAATTCATAAATAAAATACAGATGGATATAGCTAAGGTATCAATTTCTTGTACAAGTTTGTTCCATAATACATCTCCAGGTTTCCCGGAACATGTAACAATGCGTGACATCGTTTCTAATTATATTTATCCAAACACATTAAAAGTAATTAGAATAACTGGAGCTGATATAAAAGCCGCTCTTGAACTCTCTGCTTCTTATTTCACATTAAAAACAGATGGATCCATCATCGTAAGTCCTACCTACATAGAACCAAAACCACAACATTATAATTATGATATGTGGGAAGGGATTTCATATGTATTAAACATTTCAAAACCAATTGGTGAAAGAGTAGAATCTTTACAGCATAACAGTGCTCCTCTTAATACGAATGAAGAATATGAAGTTGTAATGAATAATTATCGTGCAAGTGGCGGGGGAAATTTCTTTATGTTTCAAAACAAACCGGTAGTAAAAGATATACCCAAAGATATGTCTGAACTTATCGCTAATTATATATTGGAACATAAAACGATAGAAGCAACAGTTAATAACAACTGGAAAGTTATTAAATAACGATTTTTACAAATAAAAAAAGATGGGCTTCGCCCATCTTTTAATTTAATTTTGCATTATCTTGCTTTTTTAAAGCTTTTAATTTCGTCGGTGTAACATCTGTACCTTCTTCGTTAACAACTTTAATTCCTTTAAGTTCGTTTAACATATTTTGACGAAATCCTTTTAAATATTGTTCACGTAGCGATTGACGCTCACGTTGCTCTTCTTCAGTTAAACCTTCAGCTTTTGCTTTTTTCGCTAAGAAGTTAATGCGTTCAACGAGTTCGTGATTAATCATCTCGAATCCCCCTTCTAATCAAAACTGATTATTATCATACAATAGTTACTCTTCTTTATCAAGCAATTGCTTCGTATACTCTACATATCTACGATGTACAGTCGCCTTTGAAACATTATGACCAAATCCACGTAATGTTGCTGCAATTTCTTCAAACGTGAGTTCACTTTTTCGCAAACGTACAATTTCCTCAATTGGCACTTCTTTTTTCTCTCTTCCTACACTTAAATGACGATTTTTTAAATTATTTTCTGGACGATAACCTTTTTCTACTGCACGTTGCATACCTCGTTTAATTTTCAAATTATGAATCTTTCTTTGATATTCTTCAACAATACCAATAATATCTAATACCATAGAATCAGAATCCGACAATTGTAATTCACCATTATGTGTATGCGTATATACTTTTATGCCTTCTTTATGTAAACAATGCATTAATGCGATCTTCGCATTTCCTCTACCAAGGCGCGTTTCATCTTGTATAAGTAACACATCAATTTGTTCGTCTCGAATTGTATCCAGCACCTCTAATATACCGTCACGTTCAATTGTATATCCACTAGCCTGCTCTTCAATCACCTTAGTAACATTCATTTGATAGCGCTCAGCTAAATGCAATAATTCATCTTTTTGACGTAATAATGATGTTTCTTGCGCTTCTTTCGTTGTACTCACACGTGCATAAATAATTGCATTCATTTTGAACCCCTCTTTCTCCCTATTATTTCCCTATAGTGTAACATAAATCCGCCATTTGTTCGAACTTATGTTTGTAGAATGTTTTTTCACATGTTATACTTATTAATAAGAAAAATGAAAGAAAACGAGGTGTTAGAAAACATGGAAAAGTTAACGAAACGCCAGCAAGACATTCTCGACTTTATTAAGCTAAAAGTACAAGAAAAAGGATATCCACCTTCCGTACGTGAAATTGGTCAAGCAGTCGGCCTCGCTTCTAGTTCTACAGTGCACGGACATTTATCACGATTAGAAGAAAAAGGATACATTCGACGCGATCCAACAAAACCACGTGCCATTGAAATTTTAGGTGAAGACCGAATGGATACGGAAACACAATCTGTTATTCAAGTTCCAATTGTCGGAAAAGTTACTGCCGGTTTACCAATTACAGCGGTCGAAAGCGTAGAGGAACATTTCCCACTTCCAGCTAGTATTGTTGCTGGAGCAGACCAAGTGTTCATGTTACGTATTTCTGGAGATAGTATGATTGAAGCTGGTATTTTCGATGGAGATTTAGTTGTTGTTCGCCAACAACAATCTGCATATAATGGTGAAATTGTAGTCGCTTTAACAGAAGATAACGAAGCAACTGTTAAACGTTTCTATAAAGAAAAAGACCATTTCCGTCTACAACCAGAAAACTCTTCATTAGAACCTATCATTTTAAAACAAGTGTCAGTTATCGGGAAAGTAATTGGCGTATATCGTGATTTACATTAAAAATAATAAAAAGAAGATAATTACCTTATTTATATACGGTAATTATCTTCTTTTTTGTATTTTGATAGATTTCCATACATTCTATTTCTTATTAACGAGTTTCAATCGTCACATCTCCCGCAGCCGTTTTACCGCTAATCTTTTTACTACCATTGCCAATTGTTACGTTATTATTTTCTTCATTAAAAATTGTTACATCTCCGGCAGCACTTTGCCCAGTAATTACCGCATCTTGTGGTTTT
This sequence comes from Bacillus sp. S71, assembly GCF_016625265.1. Taxonomy (NCBI): domain Bacteria; kingdom Bacillati; phylum Bacillota; class Bacilli; order Caryophanales; family Bacillaceae; genus Bacillus; species Bacillus sp. S71. The sequence continues at coordinate 662,877 of NZ_JACVUW010000003.1, forward strand.
TCCGATAAAGTAATATCTATATCTCCCGCAGTTGAACTTGCTTCTAGATTATACTTGGAATCATGATCTTGAATATTTATTTCCCCACTTGTTGTTTTTGCGGTCACTTTCCCTAATACCTTCTTAAAGTTCACCTCACCAGCTTTTGTCGATCCCTCCACATTCTTAGCCGTTACTTGTTTCAACTCTACTTCTCCAGCAAGTGTTCTAACACTTACGCTATCACTTTTCACATCACTCATTTCGATTTGTCCAGCAGATGAATTTACTTTTACATCTTGATAAGAGCGTTCGGGCACAAGGAGAGTCAATTTAGACGTTTGAAACCTAAAATCATAAAAAGAAAAATCAAATGAAGCACCTTTTTCTCTTTCCCCAATAATTTTTAATGTGTCACCATCTTCTGCAATACGAATCTCTTGTTTACGTACATCTCCTGATTGCTTTACATAAAAAGAAGAATCAGGAGATTTTTGGATAACAATATCTCCGGCATCTAACTTAACTTCTATATTTTTTAATGTTTCGTTTTTAATTACATCTTCTTTATCGCCTTTTTCAGCAGTTTGTACTGCTTTTTCATATGTTTGGGAAATTCCTATTACTCCAATAATGATACAAGCGATAGCGATTAAAAATAGTTTTTTCATCATTTACTCTCCTTTTATCATTTTGAAGTTCCATATTACATATCGTACACACAATCTCTTAAACCACTTTGTACTATAAAAAGCGATAATACACAACAATAAACCTACTCCAACAAACGTTATACTAACGAAAAGATCCAACCATATAAAAGTACCCATAAATACTTTTCCAATAACGAAAAATGGTGTTACTACACTAGCAATACCACCAATCCAAAAAGAAAATATAAAAGCAACAATTGCGACTAACGGGCCTAACACAATAATAAAATTAAACAAACTAAGTCCAATCGCTGCCATAACAGCTCTTGTCACATTTGAAGTCGATGGATTTTTTTTCATTTCATCGAAGCGATACATCGCAAGTAACTCTTTTGCGATTACTTTCGGAGAACCAAGGCCCTGAATTATTTCTGATTCAGTTTTCCCCTCTTCTAGTCCAAACTGAAAGTGCTCTTCATAATCCAATAAAATATCTTGCCTCTCTTCCTCTGGTAACTTTCTAAGATAACTTGATAATTCTTTAAGAAACCCTTCTTTACTCATCCCATTCCACCCCTTCAATAATTTCTTGTACCCCTTTCGCAAAATCACGCCATTCTGTTACCAACAAATGAAATTGCGTCTCCCCTTGCTCTGTTAATTGATAATATTTACGAGGTGGCCCTTCTGTAGATTCCTTTAAATACGTTTGAAAATACCCTTCTTTCGTCAAACGACGTAACAAAGGATATACTGACCCTTCCGATATTAAAAATTTATTAGAAATTTGCTGAACAAGTTCATAACCGTAACTATCTTTACGTTTTACAAGTGCTAATACACAAAGTTCAAGCACACCTTTTTTAAACTGAACGTTCAAGTGTTATCCTCCTTTCCTATCTTAGTACTGTTCAATACACGGTACCTGTTTTATCCATAATATACCACTTAGTATTATTTATTGCAAGGTACTAAGCTATATTTATTCCCTAAATTTAGAAAATGAACTAACGAAATTCTGAATAAGACTGTGTTATAACTGAGCATCATTACGTTAATATCATTGAGTAATAATCTGATTCACAAGCCACAAACTTATAGCCTTGCAGATGAGGACATAAAAATCATCGCTCGCGTTGTACAAGGCAGTAAAGAATTATTAAGTTTTAGCACAAGTGATTAAAAAAGATAAGATCAATTCTTTTGAAAAGATTTTCTTAGTAACATGATTCAAAATAACCAAAAACAATCCATTATCTAGTAGTTAACATATCCAATAACTTCACTAAAAAAGCCCTGATACCGTAGTATCAAGGCTTTTATGTGGCTGTTTTTCATTTTGCAACCATATAAAATTGTAATAATAGGGAATTAAAAAACCCTTGATACGAGTTGTATCAAGGGTTCAAGCCTCTTAGTAAAGAGACATATATTGATCGCGTTCCCATTGGTGAACTTGTGTTCTAAAGATATCCCACTCAATCTCTTTCGCTTCGATGAAGTGCTCAAGTAAGTGTTCTCCTAGTGCACCGCATACTACTTCATTAGATTGTAATGTAACTAATGCTTGCGCTAATGTTGCTGGTAAGTCAACGATACCTGCTTCTTCGCGCTCTTCTTTTGTCATTACATAGATGTTACGGTCTACTGCAGCTGGTGGAGTTAATTTGTTTTTAATTCCATCAAGACCTGCAGCTAATAATGTAGCCATTACTAAATATGGGTTTGCAGCTGGGTCAACACTACGTACTTCTACGCGTGTACTAATACCACGAGATGCAGGGATACGTACTAACGGGCTACGGTTTTGTGCAGACCATGCTACGTAACAAGGCGCTTCATATCCAGGTACTAGACGTTTATATGAGTTTACAGTTGGATTTGCTATCGCTGTAAATGCTGGTGCATGTTTTAAAATACCTGCGATGAAGTGACGAGCATCATCACTTAATTGTAAGTCACCGTTTGCATCAAAGAATACGTTCTCACCATTTTTAAATAATGATAAGTTACAGTGCATACCTGAACCGTTCACACCGTATAGTGGTTTTGGCATAAACGTTGCGTGTAAACCATGTTTACGAGCAATTGTTTTTACAACAAGTTTGAATGTTTGAATGTCATCACATGAGCGAATTGCATTTGCATATTTAAAGTCAATTTCGTGCTGCCCTGGAGCAACCTCATGGTGAGATGCTTCAATTTCAAATCCCATTTCTTCAAGTTCAAGAACGATATCACGACGACAGTTTTCCCCTAGATCCATCGGCGCAAGGTCGAAGTATCCACCGTTATCGTTTAGTTCTAATGTTGGATTTCCTTTTTCATCAACCTTAAATAGGAAGAATTCTGGCTCTGGTCCAAGATTGAAGTCTGAAAACCCTAAAGCTTCCATTTCTTTTAACACACGTTTTAAATTGTTACGTGGGTCTCCATCAAATGGAGTGCCATCTGCATTGTAAATATCACAGATTAGTCGAGCTACTTTACCTTTTTCAGCTGTCCAAGGGAAAATTACCCAAGTGTCTAAATCAGGATATAAATACATATCAGATTCTTCAATACGTACGAAACCTTCAATCGAAGATCCATCAAACATCATTTTGTTATCAAGAGCTTTCGTTAATTGTCTCACTGGAATCTCTACGTTTTTAATTACCCCTAAAAGGTCCGTAAATTGTAAACGGATATACTTTACATTCTCTTCTTTCGCCAAACGGAAAATATCTTCTTTTGTGTATCTAGACATTATAAATTCCTCCTTAGTCCCTCTAATCGCCTTCAGAATCAGTTATCTTTAGTGAAAAAATCTTGAAATGTCACCTTGTCGCAATGAAGTTCGATTGAATCTACCTGTATGTTGTAGTTCATCTCGAAGTATTTTGCGAAGCTCAGTTTTTGAAATTTCTTTCGTTTCTTCTTTTACTTTCACTGCTTCTGTTTGATTTTCTTTCATTAGTAACACTTGCTTAATACCAGCCATATTCAAGCCTTGATCTAACAAATCTTTAATCTCTAACAACTTATCTACATCGTTAAATGAAAATAATCTACGATTCCCCTTTGTACGGGTTGGAGAAACAAGATTATGCTCTTCATAGTAGCGAATTTGACGTGCAGACAATTGTGTTAAATCCATAACAATACCAATTGGAAACAGCGGGGCAGAACGTCTATCTTCTTTCATTTTTCAGTTCCTCCTTCGCCTTAACTGCTTCTCATTTTATAACATGTTATGTTTAGTGTCAATAGATGTTAGCTTTTCTTACATGATTTTTTTATAAATTTTTTCATTCTTTTTTCTAATCGCATAAATCGTTACTTTTATACGAAAAAAGCTGCCGATATCGACAGCTCCCCTTTAAGAAATTGTTAATAAATTCTTTTCAATCAATTCATCAATCGCAGAACAAATCGCAATTTTAACATGCGAATACGTTAATCCACCTTGCACATATGCAACATACGGTGGTCTAATCGGACCATCAGCAGATAATTCAATACTTGCACCTTGAATAAATGTTCCCGCCGCCATAATTACATCATCTTCATAACCTGGCATATAGTTTGCATACGGAGTAAAATGCGAATTAATTGGAGATGCATATTGAATCGCTTGACAGAAGGCAACCATACGGTCTTTATCATCAAATTGAACAGATTGAATTAAGTCTGTTCTTGGTGCATTCCACGCTGGTGACGTGTTCATTCCTAACTTTTCTAAAAACGCAGCTGTAAAAATTGCACCTTTCAGCGCTTGTCCTGCAACATGTGGCGCTAAGAAGAACCCTTGATACATTTCTTGCAGACTGTATAAAGACGCTCCAGCTTCCGCACCAATTCCCGGAGATGTTAAACGATATGCACACGCTTCAACATACTGTTCTTTACCGACAATGTAACCACCAGTTTTTACAATTCCCCCGCCTGGGTTTTTAATAAGCGAACCCGCCATTAAATCTGCACCAACATGACACGGCTCTTGCTCTTCAATAAACTCCCCATAACAATTATCTACAAACACAACAACATCAGGTTTAATTTCTTTAACAAACGCGATCATCTCTTTAATTTGAGAAATAGTAAACGATGGACGAGTAGCATAACCTTTCGAGCGCTGAATACCGATCATTTTCGTATTACTATGAATCGCTGCTGCAACAGCTTCAAAATCAACAAGCCCACCTTCAGTTAGCGGAACTGCATTGTAACCAATATTATATTCTTTAAATGAACCTACACCTTTCCCACGCACACCAACGATTTCCTCTAACGTATCATACGGTTTCCCAGTAATGTACAATAACTCATCTCCTGGACGTAAAATACCGAATAACGCTGTAGAAATAGCGTGAGTACCTGAAATAATTTGCGGACGAACAAGTCCAGCTTCCGCCCCAAATACATCAGCATACACTTTTTCTAACGTATCACGGCCAATATCATCATAACCATAACCTGTCGTCGGGATAAAATGCGAGTCACTAATTTTATGTTTACGAAAACTTTCTAATACACGAAACTGATTACTTTCAATTACTTCATCCGCACGTTTATGCACTTCTGTAATCTGACTCTCTACTTCTTTTACGATTGGAGCAATTTTTTCTCCATTTTTCAAACGATCAAACATTTTTATTTTCTCCTTCTTCCACTAAAAATCTCTTTAATTGCACATTAAGCGATGAATGAGTAAAAATATACCCTGCACAATCATATACAAATTTATCTTCCAGAAACTCCATCTTTGCTAATAGCGTTTCCGTCTTTAAAAGCGTTAATAACTTACCTTCACTCGGAGGGATTTCTACTCGATAACGATCCATTTCTTTCTTCATTTTCATTTCTATCGCTTCTTTTATACGCAATACATCACTTTCTTCAAAAGCGCTAGTCATTAAGAAATCACTTTTCGGAAACGGAATAAAGTTTTGATGTAATTCATCTTTTTTATTATATAACGTAATAATAGGAATATGATTAATTTCAAGTTCTGATAATAATCGTTTTACTGTTTTTTCATGCCCTATGTAGTTAGGATCCGCAGAATCAACTACATGTAAAATAACATCTGCTTCCCCCGCTTCTTCCAGTGTTGAACGAAAAGCAGCAATTAATGAAGTGGGTAAATCTTGTATAAAACCAACAGTATCAGTTAGTAATACTGTATAACCAGAAGGTAAGGGCATCTTCCTCGTCGTTGGGTCTAGTGTTGCAAACAGAAGGTTTTCTTCAAACGTATTAGCTTCCGTTAATCTATTAAACAGTGTCGATTTCCCTGCATTTGTATAGCCTATTAATGAAATTTGAAATACTTTATTGTCTTTTCTTCTCTCACGATATCTTTTTCGGTGTTCCACAACAACTGCAAGTTGTTTCTTTATTTCATCAATACGCGATCGAATATGACGACGATCCGTCTCAAGTTTCGTCTCACCCGGTCCTCTCGTTCCAATACCACCACCAAGACGTGATAAGGACAACCCTTGCCCCATAAGACGTGGCATTGTATATTGCAACTGAGCTAATTCTACTTGAAGCTTACCTTCCCTCGACTTCGCACGTTGCGCAAAAATATCTAGTATTAGTTGCGTTCGATCAATTACTCTCGCATCTAATACTGAGGATAAATTCCGAATTTGACTCGGCGTTAATTCATTATTAAATATAATAACATCCGGCTCTAATTCTTCAGTTAGCATTGTAAGCTCTTCTAATTTCCCTTTACCTATGTAAGTTGCCGGATGAAACTTCGGTCGTTTTTGCGTTGTTGAAACTAACACTTCCGCTCTCGCAGTCTTAGCTAGTGATGCAAGCTCTTTCATGGAATGCATAAATTTTTCATCATCATCTTGCGGCAATTGACAGCCTACTAATATGACTTTTTCTTTTTCTTCCATCAAATATGTTCACTCATCCTTTTCGAAATTTAAACCTTCTAATATAATAGCAGAGGAAGCACATTTCATCTAGTTAGCGGGGGAGAAAATTCATGGCATGGGAGATTTTTAGCATCATAGGCACAATCGCTTTCGCACTAAGCGGAGCCATTGTTGCAATGGAAGAGGATTATGATATTTTCGGGGTGTATATTTTAGGAATGGCAACCGCATTTGGGGGAGGTGCCCTTCGTAATTTATTAATCGGTTATCCGATTGTCGCGTTTTGGCAACAAGACATGTTATTCCAAATCGCACTTTTATCAATGACTATTATTTTTCTTTTTCCAAATAAGTTAATTAGACATTGGAAAAAGTGGGAAAATATCACTGACGCTATCGGCTTATCAGCATTTGCTGTACAAGGAGCATTATATGCTCAAAAATTAAATTTACCAATTAGCGCCACAATCGTGGCAGCTGTTTTAACTGGTATCGGCGGCGGTATCATTCGCGACCTTTTAGCCCGCAGAAAACCTCTCGTTCTTCGAGCTGAAGTATATGCCTTTTGGACAATTTTAGCAGGTTTCTTAATTGGCGCTCAAATTATTGTTAGCGATTGGGCCCTTTACATTTTATTCATTTTAATTGTTTGCTTCCGCATGGTTTCTATTCATTACAAATGGCATTTACCGCACAGACGTATCGAAACGAAAGAACGTTCAATGCATAAATAGCAATCTAACCTCTTTACATATCGTAAAGAGGTTTTTCTTTTCTAACGATTTTTTCTTTATATAATGTTTATACTAATTTTTAAAGTGAGGTGAATACAAATGACAAACCACGTTAATAAAGGAGCTCAAAAAAGTTCAGTAAACCAATTTGGACACGACCCTAATTCAGCACACGAAAAGAGCGCTAAAATGGAACGCTTCCATAAAGCGCACCAAGAAAAAGCAAAAAAAGAGTAAACGAACTTATACACAAAAATAGACGCACAGTTTATGTACTGTGCGTCTCCTCTTCGAGCATCAAATCCATACTCGATATTCCAATTAAATCATTTTTATCATACGTATCTTCTTGCAACAACCGCATCGCCTGTGTACGAATTGATTTTTCAACAATATTCCGTACATACCGCCCATTACTAAACGATGTAATTTGCGACGAATACTTCACCGCATGTAAATGATCCCTAAATTTCCATTCAGCTTCTTTTGATAACTGATATTCACGATCTTCATACATTCTCTTTCCAATTTCCAATAGCTGATTTACCGAGTAATCCGCAAATTCAATAATAAATGGAAAACGAGATTGCAGCCCTGGATTTAATGAAAGAAAGTGATTCATCTCTCTTGAATATCCAGCTAAAATCAATACAAAACCATGTTGTTTATCTTCCATATGTTTTACAAGCGTATCAATTGCTTCTTTTCCAAAGTCCTTCTCTCCTCCTCGAGCTAAAGAATACGCCTCATCAATAAACAAAATACCTCCCATTGCTTTTTTTATTAAGTCTCTTGTTTTTTGAGCTGTATGGCCGATGTACTCTCCTACAAGATCAGCACGTTCAGCTTCAACCAAGTGGCCTTTCGATAGAATATTCATCTCAAACAGCAATTTTCCTATCATTCTAGCAACAGTCGTCTTCCCTGTACCCGGATTCCCTTTAAACAGCATATGAAGCACTTGCTTCTCAGACTTCAATCCCTTCTCTTGTCTTTTTTTATTCACATAAATCCAAGCATATATTTCTTTTATTATCTTTTTTATATCATCCATCCCAACAAGCTTCCCCATCTCTTCTTCAATTCTCTGCAGCATTTCATGTTTAATTGTAGTTTCATTTGAAATTACCGTTTTATTTTCTGCGGCTGGCAAAGAAATTTTCTTTCGATGGTTTAACACAATATTAATTTGATTGTTGTTTTTCTTTCGCATCGATTGTTCCATACAATCACCTCATTTTATCCCGCTATTTGCGAGCAGTAAGACTCCCACCTCGACATTCAGCAAACGTTTGGTATTTAAGCGGGAGATAACCGCCCGTAAATGCCCGATTGGTTCAACTAATAATCGCAGAGGATGAACAAAATCCCCACTGATTATAGTTTCACTTTATCCACTCACCAAATATTATTATTCCTGTCCCCCTTGTAAATGCCTATTTTCAGAAAAGTTTGCTATAATATAAGAAATAATTAAGGTGGTGGGACTATGGAGACAACGGAATTCCATGATACAATACAAGCCTTTTCTATTTTTTTATTGAATAAAGGCCGAAAACCCTCAACTATTAAACGTTATGTTTATGACGTTGAAGACTTCGGACATTGGTTAGAAAAAAACAAAAAGCTCCCTTCCAGTAATATATGGGCTACACTTTGTACAAAAGACTACGAAGATTACTTTTCCGATTTAAAAACGAATCGACATTACTCAGAAAAAACGATGCATCGTGTATTTACTGTATTAAATAGAATGCATCACTTTCTAAACATTCCCAATCCATTGAAGAATATGGAAATATCTATTCAACCAGACCGTACACTTCGTAACGAAGATTTCATTTCACCTGATGAAGAAAAAAGATTAAAGTATATAGTCACTTCATTAGAAGGACTTTCAGAAAAACAACTTCCTGTGCGCCCTTTATTAATGGATCGCAATATTGCTATTTTAAATCTATTGATCGACTACGGTTTATCCTTACAGGAACTTACAGCATTAACAATGCATCACGTTCACTTTGAAACTAACACATTGTCAATCCCAGCAACCGCAGGTGTAGAAAGAACAATTACATTAGCAAAAGAAGACAAAAAACAACTATATAATTATTACAAAAGTATCCCAGAACCAGTTCGTCCTAAGTATCATAGTGATGATTCATTGTTTGTCGCATTTGATTTTAACCGCGGAACATACAGGTGGGTATATGAAAATGATGCACCAAAGGCATTAACGGAAATTGCTATACAAAAAATGATTCGCCTCGAAGTGGCTAGAGCCAATTTACGTAAAGGAATTTCAGGACAACATTTTCGTAACACCTATATTTTAAACTTAATAAAAAAAGAAACTCCTGAATCAGAAATTATAAAGCTCGCTGGATTCAAATCAAAAATTTCATTAAAGCGATATTATCAATACGCAGAAAATAGAAAAAACGCCTTATTGTAAGGCGTTTTTTCTATTTTTTCTTTAAACAAACGATTTTACTATGACCATTTAACTAATTTCTGCATCTACTATGATGAGTTTCGTTCACATTTTCGTGAGAAAGGAGAGATTTAATGTCTCGTTATAACGACAATCAAAACAAATTCTCCAAACCATGCTTTCCAAGTAGCGCTGGACGAATCCCAAATACTCCATCAATCCCAATTACTAAAGCTCAACTTAGAACATTTCGTGCGATTATTATTGATTTAACAAAAATAATCCCAACACTTTTTGCAAATCCATCTCCCCAAAATATTGAAGATCTAATCGATACATTGAACCTACTAAGTAAATTTATTTGTTCACTAGACGCTACTTCCTCCCTGAAAGCACAAGGGTTAGCTATTATTAAAAACTTAATAACTATATTAAGAAATCCAACCTTTGTAGCAAGCGCTGTATTTATTGAGCTTCAAAATCTCATTAACTATTTACTATACATTACAAAATTATTCCGAATTGACCCTTGCACACTTCAAGAGCTTCTTAAATTAATAGCAGCATTACAAACTGCTCTAGTTAATTCTGCTTCGTTCATTCAAGGACCTACCGGACCTACTGGACCAGCAGGCGCTACTGGTGCTACCGGACCTCGAGGTAACACGGGCGCTACTGGCGCTACCGGACCTCAAGGTAACACGGGCGCTACTGGCGCTACCGGTGCCACTGGACCTCGAGGTAACACGGGCGCTACCGGCGCTACTGGACCTCAAGGTAACACGGGTGCTACTGGCGCTACCGGTGCCACTGGACCTCAAGGTGTTCAAGGTAACACAGGTGCTACCGGTGCCACTGGACCTCAAGGTGCTCAAGGTAACACGGGTGCTACCGGCGCTACTGGTGCTACTGGACCTCAAGGTGTTCAAGGTAACACAGGTGCTACCGGTGCCACGGGCGCTACTGGTATAGGAGTTACCGGACCTACCGGACCTTCTGGCGGGCCTCAGGGACCTACTGGACCTCAGGGACCTCAAGGTAACACAGGTGCTACTGGACCTCAAGGTGCTCAAGGACCTGCTGGTGCTACCGGCGCTACTGGACCTCAGGGTGTTCAAGGTAACACAGGTGCTACTGGTGCTACCGGCGCTACTGGACCTCAA
>NZ_JACVUW010000040.1:0-277 GCF_016625265.1 Bacillus sp. S71
ACCGCAAGTGAAAAAAGAAAATGTAGGGAATATAGTGTCACCGCAAGTGAAGAAAGAAAATGTAGGGAATATAATATCGCCGCAAGTGAAGAAAGAAAACGTAGGGAATATAGTATCGCCAAATGTATCGAAAGAAAATGTAGTTATTCCACAAGTCATACCGCCAAATATTCAAATGCCAAATATTCAAATGCCAATTATGGATAACAACCAGCCACCGAATATAATGCCAATTATGGATAACAACCAACCACCGAATATGATGCCAATTATGGAT
>NZ_JACVUW010000041.1:0-269 GCF_016625265.1 Bacillus sp. S71
GATGTGACCTCTGTGTGAACATAGAGTGAAAGAGAGAGGAAGTTTTAAATAAAAGATAGAAAGACAAAAAAATAAGACCATCACATATAAGATGGTCAAGGGAAGGGGACAATTTATGTCAATTTAATTAGGGATGGAAGCTATTCAAAGACACTGGGGAATGTCTTATAAATTAGGGAGGAACAGCTTCGATATATATACTATAAAAGGTGGATGTGACCTCTGTGTGAACATAGAGTGAAAGAGAGAGGAAGTTTTAAATAAAAGAT
>NZ_JACVUW010000042.1:0-223 GCF_016625265.1 Bacillus sp. S71
TGGTAGAGCAACTGACTTGTAATCAGTAGGTTGGGGGTTCAAGTCCTCTAGCCGGCATCATTTAGGGGCATAGTTTAAAGGTAGAACTGAGGTCTCCAAAACCTCCAGTGTGGGTTCGATTCCTACTGCCCCTGTAAAGTATATGGGCCTATAGCTCAGCTGGTTAGAGCGCACGCCTGATAAGCGTGAGGTCGATGGTTCGAGTCCATTTAGGCCCACCATA
>NZ_JACVUW010000043.1:0-208 GCF_016625265.1 Bacillus sp. S71
CTAACCTCTTGATCCGTAGTCAAACGCTCTATCCAATTGAGCTACGGGCGCATATGGTGCCGAGGGCGGGGGTCGAACCCGCACGGTGGTCACCCACCGCAGGATTTTAAGTCCTGTGCGTCTGCCTGTTCCGCCACCCCGGCATGTCATATTGAAAATTGGAGCGGAAGACGGGATTCGAACCCGCGACCCCAACCTTGGCAAGGTT
>NZ_JACVUW010000044.1:0-208 GCF_016625265.1 Bacillus sp. S71
TGTTACCGCCGTGAAAGGGCGGTGTCTTAACCACTTGACCAACGGGCCAAATATTATAAATCCTATGGCGGAGAGCAAGGGATTCGAACCCTTGATACGCTTGTGACGTATACACGATTTCCAATCGTGCTCCTTCGGCCAACTCGGACAGCTCTCCAATGGCTCCGCAGGTAGGAATCGAACCTACGACCGATCGGTTAACAGCCGA